>CAZQDD010000043.1:0-29383 GCA_964591805.1 uncultured Acidobacteriaceae bacterium
TGTCATATAAGCCATCTTTGTTTCTCCTTTTTCGCTTTTCCTGCCGGTTGATGCTGTTCTTATGTTACGGCGCCCACTCGCACGTACTGCCGTTGAGCAGCGTTAGAGTTCCTCCTGACGTAATGTCTCCATACACGCCGATCGTAACCGGGCTTGTCGCGCCGGTTTGCAGGCTGAAATCGACACTCACTTCGTACTCCGTCGAAGCTGCGGCCACAGTCATCGCTGCCGTGAAGGCCGTCGTCGTAGCGGAGCTGACAGCCGCCGGCGGAAGGAAATTCTGCACGGTCGAGGTCGATGGAAAGTAAGTCGATCCGATGATCTGGAAGTTCGTCGGTGCGGCACTTGTGTTGAGGCCGAGAATCACCGTGTCGCCCGTCGCGCTCGACTCAAAGATCAGTTTGCAATTTCCCTTACGCGTTGTGCTGATCGGCACCGTGGGCAGGGACAGGTTCAGGTTGGCCAGCGTGGCCGAGGTCGTAGTCTGGTTGGCGGTAAGCACGGTTGTGTTGGCCGTGATGATCTGGTAGTTCTTGACCTCGCCCGTCACTCCAGTGGTGCCGGTATGCGTGCAGGTCGCAAGCGCTGAAGGATTGGCCGTTAAACTACCGATGATGTTTTTGCAAGTGTAGGAGTCCTTCGCCGTGCCGCTCCCGGTGTTGTAAGTGGCGTCCTCAGTGATCGGCGTCGAGTTGACAACATTCGAGCTGATCACGCTGCCGGCGTTGGTCTCGTTGACGCCCGTTCCACTCGCGGTCATTATCGCGCTAGCAGTCGAGGCCCAGACAGAAGTACCCACATTATTGCCTCCGTTTGTAAATCCTGAGGTAGTCACCCCAGCATTCACGTATGCATTATTCGCGCCACCGGTGATCGTTCCGAGATACGTCGTCTCGCCCAGACTGAATATCTTTGCGCTCGATGCTGTGCCGGAGCTGCTGGCCGTGGTCACTACGGGCACCGAAACTTCAAAAGTTGTACTCGTCAAACCCGCCGCCAAGACACCGCCGGTGATATTATTCAGCGCCCCCGCTCCACCAGAGAATCCAGTAAAGGTAACCGGGCTGCCAGTCACGAAGTTATTCGTGCCGGAGTTTGTGAAAGTAAGCACGCAGGGCGCTGCTGTGCAGGTGTAGCCGGTAAATGAAGTTATAACAGCCCCAGGCATACTCTCTGCCACACCATTCGGCATTGTGCAACCGGTAAGCTGTGTCGTGGAGCTGCCCGAACAGATGAACGTGCCCACGTTACCGGGATGCGTCATGTTGATGAAGTGGAAGCCCCAGTTAGCGTAAGCATTCGAACCGCCGCCTGAGAAGGTTCCGTTGACCGTCATCGTTGGTGCGGTGCCGGTGATCGATGTTAAAGTCGCCGGAGCTGTGAAAGTAAGAGAAGATTGCTTGATAGCTTGCGTGAGCGAAAGCGCCGGAGCGATCGTAGGAATACTCGCCTGAAAATGCGCTCCTGTACTGTCGAGCCGCACCGTGCACCAGGTGTCGGCATTCGGAGGCGGAGAGAGACAAATCATCCCATGCGTCGCGCCAATCACCAGGCCGCCCAGGCTGGAGCCATCGGCAAATACATAAGCCATGCCCGGCCCCCAGACTGTGCCGGGAGTATTGCCGACGAAAGGTATACCCTGATTCTGAAAGAAGTTCGGACCGTTGATACCAACAGACAGAAATTCACTGGCATTCGGCCCTAAATACTGCGTTTCCGCACCAGCAAAATTTCCCAGAGACTCGTTCTCGATCAGGGAATCCACGGTGCCGTTCGTGTAGCTGTCGATCACTTCAATGTCATTGGTTCCAGTCCAGGGCAGCGTGCCATAGGCCAATGGCGCGGTGTTGCTGCTCGTGGCGGGATTCCAATCATTGCCGAAAGTGGCTGTACCACTCAAAGACGGTGAAGAGACAGGGGCGTAATCGGTGCCCGCCACTGCGATCGATGGTACGCCGGTGCCGGTTGTGTTTTTCAGCAAGCCGGTTCCCAACCCCGAAAGTAAAGTGCCGTTGATTCCCTTCACAGTCGTTGTCAGCGATCCCGCCGTATTGGTCATGTCACCCGTGAAAGCAGGCACGGCGCTTGTGTTCAAAGTCGCGCTGAGGCTCGCGGCGGATCCCGTCGTGTTTTGATTCCACGTCGGCACAGTGCCACCAAGTTGCGCATAGGGAAGTGACAGCGCACTGAGCGTGGTCAATGTGCTGTTTGAAGTGGCCGTAATGTTCGCCGCCGTTCCAGTCGTGTTTTGATTCCATGTCGGCACGGTGCCCCCAAGCTGCGCGTATGTGACCTGGGCGCAGGTGGGAGTCGTTCCGTTCGTGATCGCGTTGACGTACTGGCTTCCCGTGCATGATCCCGCATTGGGCCAGCTCGCTGAAGTCGGAATCGTAGGGGTGCTGGTGAGCTGCGAATAAGGAAGTGACAGCGCACTGAGCGTGGTCAATGTGCTGTTAGAAGTGGCCGTAATGTTCGCCGCCGTTCCCGTCGTATTGGCCGCATTGCTTGGAATGTCGCCGCTCAACAGCGCAGGCAACTGCGCGTGCGGCAGAGTGCCGCTGTTCACCTCGGAGGCATTGATCGATTTATTCGTCAGCGTCTGCGTATCGCTGATGCCGACAATCGCGCTTGCCGGAGCCGTCAGCGATGTTCCCCAGGCGCTGCTGCCTGCGTAAACCGCGATACCCGCCGCGCCCGGCCAGGTCATCGAGCCGCCGCCGCCGCCAACGGATGCCCACCCGCTGCTGCCGCAAATGTAGTACGTTCCCGTTGCTGTGTTCAGGTAAGACTGACCCCACTGCGCCCCATAAGGAAAGTTCGTATATTGCCCTACTTGCGTACAGGTCGCCGTGGGAGCCGTCGTCCCGGTCATCAGATTCCACTGGATCTGAGATGTTGGATCGATATTCGCAACTTGCCCCCAGGCGGGGATCAACGCAAACAGCAGCGGAAAATTAAGCAAGAGCTTGGATGTAAAGCGCAAAAGGCACCTCCGTGCATACAAAATTCGTTGTCAATGTCTGCCCGGACAAGGTCCAGTTCAACGTTGACCCTTTCATCGGTGGATAGAATACGCCTTTATAGAAGACCGCCAGCAGGCTGTTTCCCCAGATCGGCGTCGACACGGTAAACACATCTCCCGGCACGGTTCCTGCCGTGGGCAGCATCACCAGGTTGAAAATCTGCGGAACTGGCGTCTGCACAATCTGCGCCGCGCTGCTCAGGTCGATCGTCTGCGTGCCAAAAAACTGGTACATGCCCGTCTGAAGCACGTTTTTCTGCGTGTCCAGTACGCTGATCGCGTAATAGGTTCCGCTGGGGCTGATCTGGTCGTTTCCCCACAGCTTCACGCTCAGCTCCGTGCCGGTGAAGGGAATATCTACGAACCAGCTCGAAATCTTGGTGATATTCCCGACTCCCGCAATCACTGGCAACACGCCGTAAAACCCGCACAGCGCAATGCGCAGCCATGCCGGCTGCGTATTCGTTCCGATGGTGTTGCCGCTGTAATCCAGCAGCGTAGCCGTCAGCGTGATGTTCGGGGTTCCCGCCATCGCTCAGCCTTTCCTCACTCGTACAGGTACATATTATTCCCCACCTGTGCCCGCTGGCGATGCTCTTCTGGCTTGCGCACGATGTTTTGCTCGAACCAGGGCGTTGCCGGACGGTCAATCCAGCACCAGTAAAGCAGCGGGCCATTCTTCTCGTCCTGCCGTCCGCAGAGTTTGGCGATCTCGTCGTGCGCCTGCCCGTAGACAATCCCCTCAATCTCCTTGGCCAGTGTCGCCAGCCGCCGGTCGCTCAGTTGCAGAGGAGCCTGTTTCTCTGCCGCGTCCTCCGTGCGCCGTCTGATCCAAGATCCTTCCACCGCCGCCAGATAATCCTCGTACCACTGCGCCTGTACGCGGTTGCGGATCACATGGCAAATGGCGCGCATCTGGTCCAGGCTCCCCTCCGGCCCAGCCTCGCGCGCCGCAAACAACACCGCCGCCGCCCTCTGTAGATCGTTGAGTGTCATCGAATGCCCGTCTCTTTCACAAGATAATTAGCAAGCATGTTTAGTTCGGAAATGCTGCAGCAGGCTCCTTTACCGAATGATCCCCAGCAGCTCCCCCTCGCTCATGAGCCGCATCTCTTCCCCGCGCAGCACAATTGCGGCGCCGGAGTACTTCCCATACAACACCCGGTCGCCTGCTTCCACTTCGCTTGGAACCCAGCGCCCCAGCAAATCGAACCGCCCCGCGCTGGCCGCCACCACAATCCCCTCCATCGGCTTTTCCTGCGCCGTGGCAGGAATGTAGAGCGTTCCGCTTTCGTCCATCTCTTCCTTGGTGCACATCCTCACCAGCACCTGGCCCATCAGCGGTGTAAATGTCTGAGCTGCTCGCCGGATTGGCTCCGGTTTCGGCAGTTCCATCACCGTCGTCAGATGCACTTCCTCGGCGCGTATGCGCTGCCCTCGCACGAGCGGTGCCAGCCCTTCCATCTTTGCGGCCTCAAGCGCCATGGTCTCTGGTCCTTGTTCGCCCTCGCCTGTTCCCTGTTCCCTGTTCCCTGTTTCCTGCAATTTTACTTCCTCCCCGCAAATACTTCGTTAATTGTTTGTTTCAGCTTTTCAGATAACCTAGCGGCCAACGGCTCAAGGATGGGTATTTGAATTCTGCCCACATCTTCAAGTGTGAGAATGTGTACAGGATCGCCGTTTTCATCGGTGCAATGTTCCCACCATCGATCTCGAGCTAACGGTATGCCAATTGCTTTCATCCGCTTACCTTCTTCCTTGAAATTGAAACATCTGTTGTTTGTACCAGCTCGCCTGCGGCCCCGTGCCCACCGGGAAAGCCCTGTGCGCCTCGGCCACCGTGATCGCGCCATTGCGCACCAGCGCCAGCAGCGCGGTGCGCCATCCGATGAAGCGCGGCGTGCGCGGAACGCCGAATTCGTCGAACCTCATCACCATCCATTCCGTCCCAAACGGCCATTGCAGCGTGGCCACCTGTACCGGCTCTTCCGCCGCCGCCTTCTGCCCCGGCATCAGAATCGGCTGGTCGCTGTGCGCCATCACCAGCAGGCTCACCCGTCCGGCCTTGTCCTCACGGTGCATCTTCTTCACATCCCGCGCAATCAGAATTCTCCCGCTGCCGATCGTTCGCACATAATACTGATTGTCCACCAGCACGCCTTCCACCCATTCCATCTGCTTTACCGGGTAATCGTGCACATTGCCGATCCGCGCCGGTTGCAGCAGGCCCATCGTCACCAGGCGCGTGTAAAAATCCAGCGGCGTCAGAATCTTTCCCTTGCGCGCTTCGAGCGCGTCATCCTCGCTCCAGCGTTCCTGCCCGTCCCAGCGTTGCAGCCTCCGGCTCTCTTCCACTGTCTCATGCATCATCGCGGCCAGTTCGGCATACTTCTGGCCGTTGACTTTGGCTTCGCTCTTCTCCGCCTCCATCCGCGCCAGCGCCTCCACCACGCGCGGATGCTGCCCAATCACCAAGCTCTGATCCGTCCGGTCAAAGTCCTCCTGGCTCCAGGGCTTTACATCAGGTGTAACGCCGTCACGTAGCGCCAACCCAGGCACGGCGTCCAGCTCGGTCTCCTGCTCCCGGCTCAGCTTCCACCGGCCGCCCTCGATCTCGTCCGCCGCCAGCCGCACCGCCTTGTCGCCGTCCGTCTCCTTGGGCGCGCTCTGGTGCCTGCGGTCAATGTGAATCGCGGGCATCTTGTCAACCGTTTCGCTCATCGTTCACCCCAGATCTCCAACTGCAGAGAAACGCCCTCTTCCACCGTCAGCGCTATCATTTCCATTCATCTTCCACCGTAAAACCCCGCGTGGCCACCGCAACCGCTTCATATCTCGTCGATTGCCATGCCGGGTTGTTTGGATCCACACGGCGCTCGATCAGTTCGCCCAGCGCCTCGGCTAATTCTTCGCTGATGCGCTTCACTTTAGGATGCTGCTCCGGAAACTGAACAATCCGGAGTTCCGCCAGCCTCATCTCTTCCAGCCGCTCGGTGGAAATCATCCCTCCACCGTCCCTTCCAGCGGGATGCTGCTCGCCTTCCGCAGTTCGATCAACTCTTGCAGCGCCTTGCCCACATCCGCCCAGCTTTTGCGGATCTGCGGCCAGCCCTTCTTCGACCGCGCCACAGCCACATCATGCAGCCCCTTCAGTTGCTCGTCAGTGATCCGTTTCTGATCCCTGATCTCTGATCCCTGATCCCTGTCTTCCCTCATTGCTCCGATCCCCCTTCTTCCTTTGGTGCCTCTTCCGCCTGTTGTTCCCGGCTGGCGTCCGTCTGGTTCTTTTGAATCATCTCCGCGATAAACGGCCCGTAGCGTTTCGCCGTAGCCCCGCTCTCCAGCGCAAACATGAAGTTCTGCGCAATCTTCGGGTTCGCCTTGATCGCGTTCATCACCGCGTGTGTGGCCTCGTAGCCAGCCTCTCCTGCGGCCATTCCCCAATATGGAGTCATTCCTGCCGCGTGGGCTGCTAAACCTCCAATTGCCACCACCCCTGCTCGCTTCCCGAGGCCGATCATTCTTTGCGCTGGCGGCTTTGCGGTTGGTGCTGCCTGCTCCATCCTCTCCAACTCCTGCGCCACTGTCCGCACTCCTCCATTGAACACTTGCCGCTGTTTGTCGGTCATGTTCCTCTCGGCAATTTGCTCCAGCGTGTCCAGTCTTCCCGGCCCTAGAACCTGTTCGAGTTTTGGACGCGTGTAATCCTTCACTAGACGCAATAGATCGTTGTGCAGTCCCTTTCCATTGATGCCGCGTTGCGCGTTGCTTACTTCGCTCGCTCCAGGCAGCCCGCGCAAATTCCTGTCTAATGTGTTGCCTATATCACGCAAGATGTAGCTTTGCGTCCAACTGGCCTTCACGGCGGGCAACTCTTCCATCCCCGCTTCGCCCATGTGGCCGTTGAGTAGATCCTCCATCTCATTCAATTTTTCGATATAAGCGCCCTTTTCATCGTTCCCGCCCTTCCACGCGGCTTTCTGTGCTTTGGCAACTTCCTTGTTCAGGTCGCGGAACCTTCCATCTGTAGCTTTGTCGAGCGCGTCGTAGGCCTCATCGTTTACTTCAGTCAGACGATCCGCTGCCCCAGTAAAGTCGTGTGTGGTATTCAAAATATGATCCACATCGATAACTTTCGCTCCCGAAGCCAGCATAGGCTGAGCGTTTCCGCGCGCCGCGTTGATAGCTTCCATGTGCGGCTTAGCCGCGCCGCGCGCCACATCGCTATAAGTTGCGCTGTCCGCTGCCCGCGCTTCTTCCGTTGCGCGATTCGCCGCTGCTGCGCTCTCGGTTGCGGTTTGTACTCTTGCTGCCGCAGTTCCCGCCCGCGCCGTCTTGATCGCCGCTCCCCCCGCTCCCAGTGTGCTCAATCCCCCGCTCAACAGCCCCGTCTCACCCGCCGCCGTCGCCGCCGCCCCGGCATCGCCTCCGGTCTTGGCGTATGTCTGCGCGCCCGCAATCGTTCCCTGCTTCACAACGGTCGAACCGATCTTCAGCACCTTCGCCAGCATTGGATACTTTCCCAGCATCTGGGCCAAACCAGTCATGTTTTTCAGCTTCTCGGCAAGCGCCAGCCCCTCCGCGCCTTTCCCCAGCAAGCTAAGCAGTTCTTCGCCAGTGAAATACTCGGCCACGTTTTCTGAGGCCTCTCCTACTCCTTGTACCGCCCCCTTTGTAGGCTTGGCGGCCGCTAATTGCAATTCCGTTTCAAAGCGAGTCCTCGGCGTCCTGTCCAGTCCGGTCACCGTCTTGTCCACTCCGGTTCCGACTCCAACAAGCGCATTCACCGGCGCGGCAATCCATGGATGCTGGTCCAGATACTGCTCCACGCGTCCTTCGCTCAGCGGATCGGCGGCATGGTCGCGCGCATATTTTTGCAGCGTTCCCTTGTCGGCAAAGAGATAGCCGTTCTGAATCAATGTCTGGACTTTGCTATAAGGAATCTGCACCGCTCGCCCATCCGGAGAGAGCATCGCGTACAACCCTTCATTGTTTGGGTTCGCTGGGTTGGCTGGTTGTGCCGTCTGCGCCGGTTGCGCGCCTGAACCACTGGCGTTTATCGGCACAAATCCCGGCGGCGGTGGCGGCGCGTTACCGGCCTGAGAAGTGTCCTGATTCATCGGGACGAATCCCGGAGGAGGAGGAGGCGGTTGCGGAGTGCCATTCTGAGCTTGCGGGTCCATCTACTTCACCGCCTGACCTGTCTTCGTGTCCACATACTGCTGTCCGTTCCAGCCAATCGTCTGTCCAGTCTGCGGATTGGTGTGCAGGTTAGTCAGCGCGGGTGCGGAAGAAGTTGCCGCGCTTTTCGGGTTATAAGCTTTGTCTAATTCATTCCATGCCTGCTGTCCTTCCGGAGAAATCCACGGGAATTTTGCTTCATAGGCTTCACTCGGAGCTGCGTTCTTCCACTGCTGCCTGAAAGAGTTGAATTTTTCTTTCATCGACGCAACCTGCGTTTTGATTGCGGCATCTCGGTTCCCCGGCAGTGTGGATCCAAGTGTCGCCAAGACGCGCTCGGCGGCGGGGATGTTCTGATCTCCGTAAAATTTATTCAACTCCGGAGCTAACGTGTTGAGTTGATTGTGGTAGGCGGTATAGGCGGGAGTTCCGTAAATGTGGCTCGCGGGGGTATTGAGCTTGCGCAGTTGATTCAGATGAGCCAGCACTGTTCCGCCAGAGTTAAGTTGTCTCCCAACGTCACCCGATGTGAACTCCTTTTCAGCAGCCACATAGGCGTCAATTTTCCCACCATCGAAGCCCGGATACTTCGCAGAAACAGCCTCCAGCAATGCCGGATTTCTGGCTGCTAGATAAGCCATGCGTCCTACCGGCATCTGCCCTGTTCCCATCATGTCTACCAGCGGACCGCTGGTTTCCTTATTCTTCGCCGCCTCGTCGTCAGCTTTAGCTTGCTTTTCATGTGCCCCGGCCCAGGCATCCGCTGTCTCCGCTTTTAGGTGTGCAGACTCTTCTGGGGAAAGCGGCTTCGCCACTGGATGCAGCTTCTCTTGCGCGGCGGCTTTGTGCTCGTCAATCACGCTCTGGTCAAGCTGATACTTTTGCCGGGCATTCCCCGCCGCGGCATACAGCGCGTTCACATCGCCCTGCTTCATCGGCCCAGCGCTCTTCTGGTATTCAATATCATTCTTGACCGGATTGAAAAAAGGAACTTCCGTGCCTGCCGGCAGCATCTCTTCGTCGCTGCCGGGCACTTTCTTGTAAATATCAAACCCGTTCGGCTTGCCGTCTGCCCCGTAAGTGGCAACCGGCGTGTATATCGCCATCTTCGCCTGATCCTGGTTGAACTGCGGAGTGTCGCGCATGAACTTGGTCAATTCCTGCAAGTTCGCGGCGTGTCCAACTTGGGTTGCTCCCGCGGCTGTCAGCCGGTCCGCCTGTTTTTCGCTGAACTCGATGTCGTGTTGCTGACCCTCGATGCCTTTGCGCGTCAGTTCCAAGGCGTTGGCAGCCGTCTGGTGATTCAATGCTGAGATATTCGCCAACTGCACCAACTCCTGCGTTGGCGCTTCCTGCCGCTGCTGCTGAAGCTTCTCTCCGGCCTGCACGCCCGCGCCCAGCGCCGCTCCTTCGCTGCCGGCTCCGCGTTGCGACATTCCCGCCGCCGCGCCCAGCAGCGCCTCCGCGCCAATTCGCAGCCATTGCTTTCCATTTGAGAATCCCGGCTGCCCGCGTACCGGCTCATGCTCCAGATAAACGCTGCCGTCCGCTGCCTGGCGCACCTTGCTGGTCGGCGTTCCGGCCAGCGAGTCAATCATCTTGTCCATGAACCCGCGCAGCCCCGGAGCATAAACCGGCTTCGCCTCCGCCGGCGGCGCGGCCACAGCCGTAACTGCCGGCGGAGGCACTGGGGCGGCGTTAGGAGTCGAGGCAGTTGGTTGAGCCGGTGAAGCGCTCGCGCTTGTTCCTGCCGTCGCGGCTGCCTGCTGCCAGCTCTTGTCGCCGCTGCCCATGTCCCCGCTGGGCGGCGGCGCGCTCGGCGTCGATGCCGCCGGTGCCGGTGTTGCCATCGCTGTTGCGCCGCCTTGTGTCGGATCGTCCATCGCTCACCTATCCCATTAAAGCTATGCCTGCAACACTTCCTGCCGCTCCTATTGCCGCATTCATCCAGCTATTGTTTTCCTGGGCAATCGTGTTGGCTTCGCTTCCCGCGGCGCTCTCCGAGTTGATCTCCGCGCTCGAATATGCGATCGGGTTTTCTCCCGCCGCAATCGCCATCTCGCCCTGCTCCGCATTGGTGAAGTTTTCCCGGCCTGTCTGGTAGTTCGCGCTCTGGATCTGCGTCTCTTCCGAACTTTCCTGCTCCGCGGCGCTGTTAGCTACCTGTTGCTTCAATTGCGTCTGCGCCCCACTCGGAAGCGGATTGTCGCCGCCGCCCTCGGCCGCCAGATTCTCGCCAACCGCCTTGCCAGCCGCGCTGTAATTCTCGGCTGTGCCTTCCACCGCCTGCGCATTCAGAGTATTCAGCTCCGCGGGGCTCATTCCCTGCTGATTCGGTCCCGCATTCAATATCGGGTCCAGCACAGACTTCACCTGAGCATAGAGCGCCGTCTGGCGGGCGTACTGCTGCGCTTGCTGCTGGTTATATTCCTGCATGGTCTGTATGTCTTCCTGCTGAATCGTGTCTTGAGCGCCAGAAGCACACATATTACACCCCTTCCATCTTTTCGGCTCGCTTCTCAGGATGCAACACCCTACGCAGCCTTATATAGCCGTTTTGCAACTCTGTCCCGTCCACTATAAACCCTAAACGCTTCTGGCAGAAAGCAATTAGTTTCGGCTGCCGGCTGTCAAAGAACATTTCCTCCGCTCCACTCTGCTCGAGCACCGGCGCCAGCCAAGCCGTTCCCTCCATCAGCGCCTGCCGGGTCCGCTCCCGGTCCTCCTCCGTCGCGCATGGCATGAACTGGATAAACACCTCGGCGATGATCTTCATTACCGGCGGTCTCACTTCTTCAATCGTCTCCTGGCTTAGACCCACAAGTTGTATTGGGAGCGGGTTCTGATCGATTATCTTTACGATCATAAGGCGCGTCTTGAAGAAAAACACCGGCCCCTGGCTATCCTCCACCACCACGGAATCTATCCCCGGTTGCTGCTCCAGCCAGAATGCGGGATCGATCTTGCCCGCATGGTCCTCGTCCCGTGCTGTCCATTGCTCAGCCAGCATGCGGTCCTCTTCCCACGCTGGCCGCAGTGTGTAGGCTGAGAATCGCAAAGTGGAAAGTGCTGTCATGCTCGCCCCTAGCCGATCACTTCGTTGGTGAGCACAGAATCCGGCGTCAGTCCCGTCCACTTGCAGACATTCGCGATGTAGGATTCCGTCTGATTCTCAACTGGGGGTGCCCACTTGTTGAGAGCTTCCGCCACCGTCAAGCCGTTATACCCAATCTGGAGCAACTCTCGCATGGCTTGAAACCCTGCCTCCGGCGTGGCCCAGTGAGCAAATCGGTTGCCATCTGTGTGCAGCGCTCCATGAGTCCGGGCAAACTCGCCTTCCTCGATATTGCCGGGATTGTTGCGCCGCTGCGCCAGCGAACCGGCAACCTCAAACCCTTCCTCACGCGCAATCGCTTCGATGAAAGTCATTGTTTTACGCCTCCCGGCGCTGGTGTACTGGGTTTAGTGATCATTCGGTTCGACAAATACAAATTGTGGACTGCCCATGGCGCTGTTGTGCTGATATCCACGGAGGTCAGGAGATGCGCCCACCTCCGGTGATGATGCCTGGTGAGCATCCGGGAAAAATACCAGTCCACCACCACTGTCCCGGCAGAGTACGCTGCCATTGCCGGAACGTGGTCTGCGATGGCGGAGGGCAGAAATAGTTCCCGGTTGCCGTTCTGGAGCATATGGTGTGTTGAATACACGTCCAGGCCCCGTACTCCCGCATCAGTTGCCAGCAGACCCCACTCTACATGGTCAATCTGTTGTGGCTTGGGGGCTTCCGGCCACTGAGCATAAAGTGGGGCAGCCAAAAGTAAGATCAGAGCGATTTTCATTGCTGTTTACGCTCCTCTTCCTTCGCCCCGTAAATCGCAAACTCCAGCAGCTCGTCAGCCGCCGCCTGCGAACCGTAATCAAACTTCAGCAGAATTGAATCGCTCTTCATCACTGCTGCGCCCTGTTGCCCACTGTATCGATCGCTGTACACAGTCTGGCTCGGCGGCTGATCCGCCGGGTCAGGCGCCGTTGGCTGCAACACGGTCCATGGCGTATTGGCGGTTGCCGCGATCTCACCCATCAGCACGCTCACCACCGGCCTTGAACCCACCGCCGCGCTCTTCGCGGCAATCCATGCCACCTCGCTCACCGCGCCAGTCGAGCACAGCGGAATGACGCCCTTCGTGTCCCATGCCGGGTAAGCATTCCCATTGTCCGCCCAAGCTGTCTGCGTCACATCGCGCATCAAGATCGGCCCTCCGCCCGTTGGAGGTCCAATCAGCAAGTGGAAGACTCCGGGGCTTACTTCCACGCTCTGCACTGCGCTAGTGCCGCCCGCAATCGCCGCCCGCGGACTCCATACCAGTCCGCTCTCCGGCGGGCTTACCGCGCCCATTCTGAACCAGCCCACAGCCCCATCCGCCACATACATTCCCACATCGCGCGTGTTGGCGATATTCCAACTCAAATAACTTGTCGCCGGATTGTAGAGCGCCGCGCTGATGCCTCCCGTGGTCACCTTCAAAAACTGATCTCCAATCGGCAGCCCCACTTCGTTGTAGCCGCTCTGCGGGTTGAAGGGATAGGTCACAGTCAGCGAGCTTACCCGCCCATTTGACTCCATCAGGTTGATTTCCGTGCCCAGCACGTCTTCCACGTTGTAGCCGCCCAGGATGATCTTGTCGGCATATTTTGTGGTATAGAACGGATTGCTCGATGTGCCGATTCCCAGGATGATCCAGATCCCGCTGGTTGTGTAAACCAGTATGCCGCCGTTCTGCACCGTGATCGGACGCAGCTTGATCACCTTGCCGATGAAGGCAATAAAATTCAGCGGCGGCCACGCTGTGTTTCCGTTGCCCACCAGCGTGTCCGGCCCTCCGGAGTAGTAAACCAGGTTGCCGACAAATCCCCACGTCCGCTGCAAGTGATTAGCCATGCCTGTAATCCCGGCCGGCGGCGGATTATTCGCGCTCGCCACCGGCGCGGCGATAAAAGCGTTCAGCGCCCTTGCGCCGTTCGTTGACGTGTCGGGTATCCCTTGCTCGGCATAAGTGAAACTCGAAGCCCCGTAGAGGTAGAGGTCGATCGGGTACTGGTCTTCGAGAATCAACGTGCTTTCGCCCTGTGGCGTGCGCCAGATCCATATCTGATCGATCTGGGTATCCGGTTGAAATGTACCGTTTAGAGAGAGGTATGACGAACTGGCTTTCCCTAGGATTCCTCCTTGAATCGTCACAGGCAAAGATGCTGTCGAAACCGAACCATCAATGGCATGAGTTGAAAAAGAGTAGCTGATACTTGCTGTCGTCCACACCACGCCCGGTCCTACGCATGTCCAGGTCAAAGCTCCATCGCTAGTGGTTGTTCCAATGGTCGTTGCCCAGGTTGTTGGCGGCGATCCTCCGGAATTTCCACCAGTTCCGTTAGTCACAACTTGTAAATTCTGATTTGAATCGAGAATCGCACAGGTTTGAACTGAACCCGGAAGTCCAAAGGCTGTTACTGGCGACCAGACGCCTACAATCCCAAAATTCCACCAGATAGCATTACCATCAATCGTTATTGCAAAACCGTTTGTTGAAGTCTGAGGATTCCATTTTGGATAAGATAGACCTGTTGTATATGCAGGAAGACCACCTGTGTAGTTCATGATCACGTGCAGATTCTGATTAGGGTCCAGCACGCTGTAGTAGGCTCCAAGCGTTGCATTCGCTTGCCAGAACCGAGAGCCGTTATACGGCGTCACTGTCGGTTGCGTGGGTTGAGGGAGCCCCCAATTCTCAACTGCCGTCCCATAGCACTTCCACTGCTGGCCTCCATCGGCTGTTACCGCATACTGCGTTCCGCTGAAGCTCGGCGGGGTTGCTCCTGTTATCCCGTTTCCAGTCGTCGCCTGGCCGGTATCTGGGGTAACCGGTCCAGCCGCATGTAACAGTCCTGGCACCTCTACACACCCTAGCGTGGAGGATGATATAGATTGGATCGTCTTCGTCTGTCCGTTCAGCGATGTATAGTTGGTCAGCCCTGAGAAAGTGATGCTCGCGCCTAGCAGGTTGGCAAATTGATCGGGAATACTATTCAGATCGAAATAGATCAAAATTCCACTCGTGGAGAGATTTTGCGTGGCAACAATCGGCAATGTGATGCCGCCCAGCGCCATCTGCATATTGCCAGGTTCCGTGCCCACGTTGATCAGCGTTCCCGGCAGCACATTTGTGCTCGCCTGCCATCCGGCATTGTTCAGCCACTTCTTCTGATCCACGCCGTCGCCCATGAACAGTTCCGTATTCACATTCATGAAGCACATCGGTCCCGCGCCCGCCGATTTGGTAAAGATATTGGCATTGGTTCCCGCGGTTGCGTCCCAGATATTCCCGTCGGTCCCGTCCAGCAACACGCGCACCGATTCAATGCCATCCTGGATGCTTTTGAAGCTGAAAAAGCTCAGCGTCGGTGGAAAGGTTGCGGCGTTGTAAACCGCCGTTCCCGGTCGCCGCTTGTCAGTCAGGTTTACTGAGATCTCACGGTTCAACCCGTCCAGCATCTGATCGAAGTGAATACCGGAATAGAATCTCCGCATCAGATAAGAGCTGATGCCGTCGCTGTAGGGACTTCTTTGCGTGCGCAACCCGGCAAACTGCTCCGCGCTCGGCGTCAGCGCGGCATAGCGCGTTGGGTCGTGAATCGCTCCTGCCGATTCAAAAGGTCCAGCCATGGGTCGCGCCTCTCCAGTGGTCAGTGGTTAGTTGTCAGTGGTCAGTATTTTTTACCGTTGGCAGCTAACCGCGCCTCATGTTTGTGATCTTCTCGCACCGCATTGAACGCCGTTTTTTCTTGATAGGCGCCTTCTAAATCGAAGTTAAATCGGGCCGCTAGATCAAAGATCCGAATCAAGCAATCAGCAAGCTCGACTTCCACCATTTTTCGATGCGGAAGTTTGTCGTCGTCGAGATTTCTACGGTGCCCTTCCAGTGCTTCCGATAGTTCTGAATGGCAGAGAGCGATAAGTTCTCCGAAGTTTCGATTGATCGGCTCTCCGGTAGCTGGGTTCTGCCACCACTTCAAATTAGCCGCATGAGATTGCTTTGCATAATCGTTTAAGTCCATTCTGATCCCCTTTCTCATCCATTCCATCATTCAAACAGGTTGATCGATAATAGAATTAAATTACCATCATACCGCGTTACGCAGTCAACTGTTTATTTTGCCAGCCCCGCCATGCCCGACTTCACCGCGTCCTGGCTCTTAGCCAGCGTCTGCATCAGCCGGTCCCACTCGCCCGCGAAGATCGCAATCGCCTGCACGCTCAGCCCGGTCTGCGCACCCAGCAGCGCGCTCACTCCAAGCTGGCTCCAGAATGGCGTTCTCGGATCGCTTACCAGGTTGCCCGCCAGCGCCAGAAAGAGCTGATTGTAGATATAGCCGTACTCATCCGGAAGCGGCGCCCAGGTGCTTCCAAAACTGCTCGCCACCGGCGCTTTGCGCTGATAATCGATGTACACCGTATCGTTGTCTGTGGGTATGGCGTCGAAGCGGAAGGTGATGTTCCCGGCATTGTCGTCGTACACCGGCGCCATGGTCTTTGGCCGGTAACTAACCGTCGTCTTGGCCAGCGCCTCTGCGCCTTCCAGCGCGTGAATCTTGCCGCTCGCGTCCATGAGCCACAGCTTTTCTATCCATCCCAGGTCGCCCACCACCGCGCTGTAATCCGTTCCGCCAGCCGTCGTAATCGGAAAATTCAGGTTTCCGCGATTGAACCGCCATTTCATCGGCGGCCCCAGCACGCGCCCCAGCACCAGGTTCGCAAAGGTCAGACCCGGCTCCCAGTTTGAGACATTCAACGGCTGCTGCTTCAGGATCGTCGCCACCCAGTTCACTGAGTCCTGAATTGTCTTGGTGCAAGCCATTAGTTCACCGCCTGTGAACAGGGATCAGGGATCAGGGAACAGGGAACAGAAAAGGCCCCCTGTGGTTTGAAGGTTCGCGCGATGTGTTGCGCCAGCGCGAACGGTATTTTTGCGATCATGGCGCTTGCGGCCTTGCGGGAGCTGGACTTGCTTCCATGCTTCCTTTGCTCTGAGCAGTTCTCTCCAGAACCAAACCAATCTCCGCCAAGGCCGCAATAGAGGTCGATGCAGACGGGTTTTACTGTTCCCTGTTCCCTGTTCCCTGTTTTCTGCACTTCTCATCCCTTCCATCAATCAAACAGGCATATCCGCGGTATAGCGGTAGTTTCCTGGCCAGATATTGTCTACCGGGCTTGTGGCGGGCAGCAGCCCGTAGGCGTTCGGTTCCTTGTCCGCCTGCTTGGCTGCATCCTTCAATCCCGCCAGCCAGATCGGGTACTCCTGCAAAAATTCCTTGCGGTCGGCGGGGTTGCTGCTCGCGCCCTTACATTGGTATGCGAATGCCCTGCGGAAGTGGCGCGCATAGCTGTCCGGAATCGGATTGATCATCGTCTTGATCGAAGTGATCTTGGGCGGCTCCATCTGGTAGCTCGGAATCATCTGGTACACCGGCCCCGCCTGGTTCGGCAACGGCCAGATCCTGAATCCCTGGCTCGTCCCACTTACAACCGTCCATACGCAGCTTCCATCCGTCACCGTGACACCTTCCGCGGCTCCGGCTACCGCCGTTGGCTGCGTTAGGCCGGTGGTCCCAAACGTCGTCAGAATCAGGTAATTCCCGTTGGCGTCGATGAAGTTCATGATCGGATTCGGCGCCACCGCTCCAATCGTGATCAGCGGCGAATATGTCACGCCCGCCCCCGGCCAACTTCCGTAGCTCAGATCGCTGTTGTACATCCAGCAGATCGCCGTCGGGCCGCCCAGCACGCCGCCAAACTGCGCGCTTACCCGGCTCAGTTGCCGCTTCCACTTCGGCGAGCTTGGTACATTCACCGGCTTGGGAATCATTGTATTGTTAATGTCGATCTTGTCGCAGTCATCGCCCCAGCCGATTGGCCCGGCACTCTGCGCCAATTGCGGATAGTCCTGCTGAAAGGTATTGGTCAGGAAGGGCGCGGCAAAGGCGCGGTTGAACTTCCAGTTGAAGCGCTCCGCGATCAGATCAGCCATGGTATCGTTCGCCAGGCCAAGAATCAGATCGAGGTTGAAACCGCTGGGCGCGGTGCGCGGATCGTAGATTCCTCTGGCGGCTTGCTCATCCAGGATGGTCTCGATGCTGAGCGTACTGTTTCCCATCGCGTTATAATCCCTTCAACCGCCAACCTCTTCAACATCCTCGCAACCCATCCCGCCGTTGGCAAAAAGGCCGGAGGAATCTGGCTGTTTTGCGGGCAACGTGCAGTGTGGATCTGGGGATCGGAAACTGCACGTTGCCACTCGCGCGACCGGCTGGAATGGACAGCCTATCCCGCGTCTTGTACGCCTTCCTGGATTACTGGAAGGCTACCTTGATGCTCGAAAGCACCGGCGTGGGCGGAGGAACGACGGGAATAGCGACCGTCACCGCTTCCGTATCGGTCAAAGACAGCCCTTCGGCTGTGGTCAGCGTCGCGGTGATGTTTGCCACGCCGTTGGCGACTGCGGTCGTCAGGCCGGTTGCGGGATCGAAAGTCACAATGGCGCTGGCCGTGTCGTCGGAACTCAACGTAGCGGCCGGCATGGCGCCTGTGAACGGTTGGCCGAACTGGTCATAGCCCAGAACTGAGGCTGTGACCTGCTGGCCGGCGGAGGTGAGGGTAACTGGTCCTGCTGTTGCCATGGAAACTCCTTGGAACTTGATTTTGATGTTGGTGAGAGTTGCCGGTTCTTCTTCCTTGACGAGCTTGCGGAGCAGCCGAACGATGTCTTTCAGCAGCCTGTGATTTTCGACTTCTATCTCTTCATGCCGCATGACTCCTCCGCAAATGTTCAAATCCTACTCTCTCCGCCGTTCTCCCGGCGATCAAAAGAATACATCCACGCTTAGGCGACAACCTCGATAGTTGCCAGCCGCAACTGCGCGCTGGTCACCGTCGAACTGGCCGCAATTGTTACTAGCAGGGTCAGCGCCGTGGTCAGGTTTACCGCGCTCGAAACCGCCACGTTGGTGTCCGTGTAGGCGGCTATAGCCGCTGCGGCTACAGCCGTAATTCCTGCGGAAACCATGCCGTGCGACTCGATTGTTCCCGCGGTTCCCGTTGAGGCTACAGTCATCTCAAACGAGATCTGGAACGGAATATTGGTTCCGCTGCCCGCCGTGTTGGCGGTGGTAATCGAGGCCAGCGTCACGCCTCCCAGCGTCAAAGCGAAAGTCAGGTTTGGCGTTGCGGCTGGCGTGGTAAAAATGCCGTATCCAGTGATCAGCAAAGTTCTCCCCGCACGATTCAGGAATCCCGCGTTCAGAGCTTTGCTGATCAGGTTCTGTGCGGTGGTGATGGCCGTCAAAGCTGTCTGCGCATTGATGACGGTCAAGGCTGTCTGCAATGCCGACTCCTGGGCCGCCGAGCCCACGGTGTTCACCACATTGTTCTGCTGGTCGAAGCTGAATCCGTTCGGTGCCGCCGCACCGTTGACTCCAGTGGCGTTCAGCGGTCCCTTGGTAATCGTCGCAAATGGCATTGTCTCTCCTCGCTCTCTCAAAATGCCGTCGTGTCAGCTACAGGCTGACATTGCTATCGCATCGCCGGAATCACAGGGCTTCCATCCTCGTCGGTGAAGTCCCATGCCGGTCCCACCATCGGTGGCAAACCGGTGCCCAGCGCATCCTCTTTCAGCTCGTTGTGCCGCTCCAGGTCTTCCTGGTACTGCTGCACACGCGTGCGTACTTCGCTGGCGGTCTCCAGTCTGAGCACGCCGTCAACCTTCACTTCCTGCGGCTTGCTGCTCTTGCGGTTTGGGTTGGGCGTCAGATTCTTCATCCCGCACCATACGCACTGAATCAGCCACATCCAACTGAAGCCGATGCGGCTGGCGCTCAGGCAGCTTCCCCCTACGCCCTTGCCCATCACGTTGCCCGGCTGCACGCCTGCCTGATGCTTGCACTTACGCTCGCGCTTCGCCTGGTCGTCAATCGCAGCCTTGGCTTGCATCTGCGCCTGCTCGCGCTTGCGTTTCCGATCCTCTTCGGTCTCCTTATAAACGGCGGATTCCTTCTTGGTCCGGTCCAGCATCATCATCTCGCGCTCGAACTGCGCATCCAGCAGCAGCGCCTGCTTCTCTTCGATCGTCAGTTTCTTAGGGTCAGCCATGGTTCGCTCCAATTTTTCTGGACGCCCTCCGCGCTCTCAGCGTCCAGTCTTTCATCAGGGGCGGAATCAGGAAAAGCGGCAACGCGATTTGCCAATGTTGCGTTCGGTAGCGCGTACCGTACAGGTCCAGCTTGCTATGGCATAGGCTGGAAGTCCGTGCCCGCCTGTCCTTCGCTGTTTTGAAGGGGACGGCTAAGGCATGCTCTCTATCCTCGCGTTGTCTTCCCGACTCCTGTTTGAGATTCCTTTACGTGGTTTGAGGAACAGCAATTGCAATCCTCGCACGGCTGGTGTTATCCGGGCTGGGTCCAATGCCGCTGATCATGTTGTAGCTGGTCCCAGCCGCAATCACGCCGGCGCCGTCGTAGGCGCTGCGCGCGTACTCGCCGGCCCACAGGTCCAGGTTCTTCCAGTTCACGCCGGGGTTGGTGTGCCGCGCGCTCTCCAGCGTCACCCGCACCATCGCGTCTTCGCCGGCCAAATAGGTCGAGTAGCCGGTCAAGCCGCTGCCCTGCCAGTTGGTCGTCGCGGTGCAGTTGGTGCTCGGGAACCAGTCGCCGCCAAACAGCCGCAGAATGCCGACACTCTTCTCGCCCTCGTCCTCGTCGGTCAGCTCTTCCAGCTTGGTTTGGCCCTCACCGGTGTGCTTCAGCATATCCACGATGCTGTTATTGGTGTTGTCCAGCGCCGTCATGTCGCCGATCAACGCGGGCAGAATCTTGCCGATAAACCGTCCCGCTGACGGCATCGGAAGCACCTTGGCCTGGAAGAGACTGGCGGGTATCTGCTCGATGATCTGCTTGGTAAAGGCATAGAGCGGCCCGATAGTCGAGTCCTGATTTGTGGTGTTGGTGTCCAGCGTCCGCAGATAATCGAAGTTGGCCATGATCAGGTCGTCGTAGGTTTGCCCCAGCACATAGGCCAGCATCTTGCGATAGTTCATCAGGTCGTCGGAGATCGAAGTCATGAACGTGAAATCGCTGAAGTTGAGGTAGTTGGCCCACTGTCCCAGCTGAATGTCGCGGGAGTTGCAGCTCACGGTCACCGGAGAGCCAATCGTTCCCTGCGTCTGCTGCGGCATACTCGCGCCCAGCACCGTCAGCATGAAGTTGCGGAAGGTCATACCCGACTTCGCCGGCTGCGTCATGTGCGTGCACATCCGGTACATAAACAGATTGGCCGCCAGCCATTTCATAAAGGCTTTGTTGTAGTGAACCGTCAGCGAGGCCTGTGGCATATTGCCGGTCTGTTGGCTCGCCGGGCTGGCGCCGTCACAGAACACGGAGCAATGCGCAGCCTGGGAGGCCATGTTCAACATCAAACTCCCGGTCACCGCGATAGCTCCGCCGATGGATGCAATGATCTGCATCACGGTATAAAGCGTCCACGCCATAGCGTGGGAAATCTTGTACTGCGTTTGCTCCTTCATGGTTCCATCTCCCGCTCAGGCAATCGCCTGCGCTCCGGAGTACCAGTATTCGCACGCCTCCACATACTCTTTGTGGCGCGGATGCCCCGGCTGATTCAGCGCCGCGGTCTCCTTGGTCGTGAGCTTACTGATCTCCTCAAGGCTGTACTTCGGCTTCCATTGTGGCTGCTGCGGTGCGCCCAGCCGGTTGCTTCTGTGGCTGCTCGCGCTCACAACGCCGTTTGTTGGCCTCTCCGGTACAACTTCCAGGGTTCCCCCTGGCTGCGCTGTTGAGGTTTGATGGTTATCATTCGCCGAGGCCTTGGGCGTAACGTCGCTCTCCGTCAGGAGGTCGCCGCGTCCTTCAAGGTATCGGTAGGTATTGTCGAGCACTTCCAGCGTGATCCGCGTAATATCGTTGCCCACCGAAAGCAGAGCCGATGTGATCAACAGATTGCGATTGAACTGGTGCCCGTAAAATTCAGGGTGATTCGCGCTCCACTGCCGGCAGATCGCCAGGTAGCTCTCCTGCGCATCGGCGCGCTTGGCCCGCTCGCTCTCCGCCAGCCGGTAGGCCGCGTCCGCGCTCTTGGCCGGGTTCTGCAAATCCTGCGTCAGCCGCATCGTCTCGTCCGGAGTCAAGATCGCCGGATTCGGCGCGGTTGGTGCGGGCGGCCTCTGCGTCGGTCCTTGATCCCTGACCACTGACCCCTGATCCCTGCCACGCGCCAGCGTGGCCTGCGCCGTCATCATCGTGCGCTCGATCTTCGAGAAGATCTCCGCCTCGGTGCGTCCATACACGCGGATCGGCGTCGATCCGTCCTCCGGGTCTACCACCCGGCACAGCCGCCCGTCGGTGATCGGCGTCCCATCCGTCTTCGTCGTCGTCCAATAAGCGTTCATTCTGACCCCTGATCCCTGACCCCTGATCCCTGACTACGCTTCAGCGCCGCAATCTCCTGCTCCACCGCCGCCTGGTCCAGCCTCATCTGCTCCTGAAACATCGCCAGATTCGCCCATCCCAGCGCAATCTCCCGCTCCCGCTCCAGTGGATTACTCTTCGAAGCGATAATACTCGCCTGCTCCATTCGGTGTAAAGTGCGATTTCTAAGCCGCTTCAGCACCCGCCAGCCCGGCTCCATCGTCAGCCGCGCCAGATCCTCGCGCTCGGCGTCCGTCAGCGGCCGGTCTGGGTTATCTGGCGACCACGCCTCGGCAATTTCCGCCAAGGCCTCCGGCTCGTCCATCACCCCGGCCCTGATCCGCCGCAACTCCTCATTCAGCGGCACCCCGTTTTGGAAGTCCTCAAGACGAGGCATTTCGATCCCCCTATCCGTTCATCCCCGGCACGCCCTGCTCCAGCTCGCGCTCGTCCGTCTTCCGTTCCAGCAACCCTTCGGCCCGCTCCATCGGTACACTTCCAGCCGCGTGCTCCGCCGCAATCGTTGCCAATTTGGTCGTCATGTCCACTTGCCCCTTGGCCTGCGTCTCCTGCAACTTGTTCTGCCCGCGCGCCTGCTCCACCGCGAGCTGCCCCTGCACCTTCTGCGCTCCAGGGCTGTTCTGTGCGAAGGTCTTCTTTTCCTCCGGCGTCATCGCGCGGAAGATGTTATCGATGTTGCCGTCCAGCTCGCTCATCCGGATAAGAATCCCAAAGAGAGCCTGGTAGTCCAGCACCATGCCGATCTGGTTATAGAACGCCTGAATCTGCGGCTGCTGCAAGATTTGCAGAATGAATGGAATCAACTGCTGGATCGCCTGTTTGGCCATCATCCGCTGCCCGGCCAGCACATCCACCGTAAACTCCGCATTCAAAAAAGCGTCGAAATCGATGCTCTTGATGATCGCGTCCGAGTACTTCTTGCGTAGAATCTGCCGGATCTCTTCCAGCGGCATCTTCAATCGCACCATGTCGATCAGGAAGTATATCCAGCGCTCCAGCGCCCAGCTCTCATAGAGCACCGGCTTGGCCACGCTCTCGTCCGCCTTGCCGCCCACGCGGTTCACGCCCGTCGCCGTCCGCATCGCAGAGCTGCCCGGACCGCCCAGGTTCCCCTGGACGGTAGTTGAATTAGCCCCCACCAGGTCCTCGCCGCCATGCAGCGCCATGTCCATCAACTTCCACGCCTCGGCAGGAATCTGCGGCTTCTCCAGATATGTCGCCGCCTTCCGAACATCACCATCCGGCCCCGGATCAACCTGCATGAAAGTCCCAAGTCCGGCCACAATGTTCTGCGTCGGCGCATTCTCACCCCTCCGGATCAGCAGCGGCGTGTTGAACCACATCCCAATCATCTTCAACACTTCGTTCAGCACGCCGGTTTCCATGCGCTGATCGTCCATGTTGAGCTTGCCGATTCCCATGCCATATCCGCTGCTCGGCACATTCCACCAGTTGAAGGTGTAGTGCAGCGCATGGTCTCCCATCTCGTGCTCATCATTGCGGATGGTCAACTTGCGCCCGTCGTAGCAGAGAATCGCCTGCGCCCGCTCGCCAGTCCACATCGTCAGCAGCATCAGCTTCGTCTCAAAGGGATTCACGCCGCGGTTCTTCCACTCGCCCGCCGCGTGCATCGCAAGGCTGCTTTGGCTATCCGCCAACCCTTCCGCCACAGTCGAGGGCGCCGCCGTTCCCGTCATGGGATTCTGGATGAAATAGTTGATCAGCGTCTCGTCGTCGGGAATCTGCTTGTAGCAGTCCAGAGCCCGCAACTGCTGCAAGTCTTGGAAGTTCACGTAATCGCAGTCGATCACATAGCTCGCGCTCTCTTCGGGCGCGTTTGGCGTCGACCAGTTCTCGTCGAAGAATGTAAAGCCCAATCGCCGAAAGTTCAAAAAGGGCCAACATTCCTTCACTCCCTCTTTCACTATTTCGAAGTCGTCGCTTTCCTTGGTCGCGATGCTCTGCTCGCCGCCGATCGGCAGTGTCGCCGTGGGTTCTGGCGTCTTCCGCTTGCGCCGTTTCTTGACGACTGTGCGTTCTTCCCATCCCGCCTGCAAGATGCCGGTCCCAAAGATCCGCGACTGCTCGCCGGCCAGCCCAAAGTTGTACTCCGTCTTAGCGCGCTTCATCAGCGTCCACAGCAACTGAGTCCACGCCTCGAGCAGCAGTTCGCTGGTCCCGCCCTCCGGTTGCAGCGCAAAGGGCTTCTGGTTTCCCCAGATGCCGCGATGCACCTGGTTGTCCATCGTGTTCGCGTTCTTGGCGATGATGTAGCGCGCAATCCGCACCGGCCGCCCATCCGCCGGCCGCATCCAGCGGTCATTGTTCTGGTTCTGGTAGTAGTAATCCGCCGCCTGCCAGTCCAGCAGCCATGAGTTCTGTTCGAGGTAGGTCTTCGAGTTCTGGTAGTTCCGCCACACCAGCTCCGCCACGGCGTCATCGCTGAAGACCGGCTCCGCTTTGCCGTCTGTCGAGACTTCCACATCCTCGCGCCGGATCTCGCCAATCTCGCGCTGCCCCACCGGCATCAGCGCATCCGCTCCCGATCCCGCCGCGCCGCCAGTGTCCGCGCCAATCACCGTGCCCGTGTTTTCCACATCGTACTCGCTAGCCATTGCTCACCGCCGGTTCGATCTCGATATGTCTTCCATTGAATTTAACCCAGATCGGGACCAACCCTTGATCTTTGAATCGTCCCGGTCTGCGATATTGACGCCCAAATTCTTCTTTCCATGTTTCATAGTTTTCGCGGATCGGCAAGACCCCACAAGGAAAAAGTTCCATACAGCGCTGCACGAGTTTGTCTTCAGCACCAACGATATCCCATCGTAGCTGATGGTCCTCTCGTTCTCCACAAATCCGCAGATAGGCCCACCATCCCGCGTAGGCAAATCCGAAAAGTCCGGGCTGATAGAAGCACCAAAGATAAGCAGCTCGGCGCAATGGATAATCTACAGTCAAAACTTGACGTAAGTGTTCGCGTTGTCTCTTGATTCGCTCGGCTTTTAGTTGTGCATAAGTAACAGGCTTTCCGTTGATGACGAACTTCACACCGCGTGGCAAAAAGCTTCCGGTCTGGTGAAACCGCTCAATCATAGTCAAGCCGTCGTTTATAGCGCAGGCACTAGCCATCCAAACCCCCTGGCAGAGGAGCAACGCCGCCCGTCGCCATCTTCACGTTCTCCAGAGCCATCATTGTGGCCAGCGCCTGCCGCTGCGCTTCCTCGCCCACTTGATTCATCCCCATTTGCCCAAAAATTTGTGACCACTGTTGGTCTTCCCGCTTGCGCCGCTGATACTCCAGCTCCTCTTCCGTCATCTCCGCGCGCCACAAGCTACTGGGCACCAGGTCCGTCGCCCGCGAAATGCAATCAACGATGCCGTTTTCTTGGAGGAGACCGAAATTCAGAAACTGGCGTCGGCAGTCCGCCAGGTGCTTCATGCGCGTGCTGAATAGCAGCATCCCCGCCTTCATCAGCGGCTCGGCCTTCTTCATCCGCCCCAGCCGCACATGATCGTCTTCCTCAAATGGAACCCACTGCACCCGCACACTGCGGTTCTGCCGCAATCCCTCATTGCGCAAGTCGGCGCCGATGAACTCCGTGCCCGGCGCGGCCTCGATCACCAGCGCGTCGGCCTCGTGCTCCTTCATCGCCTGCACAATCTTTGTCGCCCGCGCCGTCGGCGAGTAGATGCCCTTCCAGGCGTCCAGCACAAACAGCTTGCCGTTCACCACCCGCACCATCGCGCCTTCGTCGTAGGTGGCCATCACCGGCTTGCCGCCATATGGCGCGCGCCAGTAAAGCAGCGTCTCGCCTACCGGCGGAATCCGCTCCTCATCCATCTGCGCCGCCGCCCACATCGCCTCTGTGAACGTCACCACCGCCCCGCCCATCGGGTCATTCATCTGCTGGCACATGAAGGTTTCATAGTCGGCATAGAACAGATCGCGCAGGCTCTCATAATCCATCTCGCGCAGCTCGCCGAAGTCCACCGTCATCTCGTCTTCGCGCGGAAACTCGCCCGCCACCAGCCGTTCGCCGCTCTTCAGCGTCAGACTGCCCCGCACCAGGCACTTCCACTTGGCGGGGTTCATCGTCTCCAGCTCACTGCCGTAGAGGTCGAAAGGATGGTAGCGCGTCCCACGAATGTTCATGTACCCGCCGGCGCGCAGCAGATTCTTGTTCGTCTGGTGGGTCGATTTCAGCTTGTTGCGGATCTCGTCGGTCGCGCCGATCCCGCTGTTCACCGCGTCCACCGCGTCGTCCACGTTCATCAGGAAAGGATGCCATCCGGCCTGGGCGCTCTGCGGGCTGGTGTATCCCACCGTCGGGTCAATGCTCGGCTCCATCCGCAGATCGCAGTCCCAGCAGTCTTCCTTCTTCCGCTTGGTGAACTGCACTTCCGGGAAGAGCTTATGCAGCCAGCTACGCTCAAAGTGCTGCACGGTCACATTCATCATGCTTGCTGCCAGCGGTTGGGTCGCCGTCTCGTAGAGGAGGGTTAGCCTCACCGCCCAGGCGGCCAGCCACTGCGCCGTGTCCACCAGCCCCAGCGTCGTCTTGAACGTCTTGCGCGGGTCCAGGTGCATCCTGAACTTGATCGGGTCTTGGTCTTCGATGCTGACGTTGGGATTCTTTGGGAAGAAGAGATCGACGGCCGGTTGATGCAGCCGCCGGTTGAACTGGTCAAATCCCATACACTCCGCGGCAAAGAAATGATCGGTCAAAAAGCGATGGCGCAGTTCCTCTCGGTATGCGCCATCCTGATCGATCTTGTCCGTGTCGAGAATCATCTTTCACCAGTTGAATTGCAGATCGAGGTCCATCACTCGGCGCGCGCCTTGTACCGGCAAAGAGGACGATTTCTGCTCGATCTGCAAACTTGAATTGCGCAGGCAGCGACTGGATTCGAACCAGCATCTAGCGGCCCCCGGCCGCCACTCTAACCATTGAGCTACGCTTCCTGCGCAAACTTGCCCAGTTGAATTGCGCGGGCCACATACTGAACGGGACTCGAACCCATATCTTGTGGTGACCACTATCCTGCCATTAGACGATCAGCATAGATGCCTGTGCGCACAGGTGCCCGCGCAAATTTGATTACATTCCCGGCTCGGGTTCGCCCGCGCCGCCGCCCGCCTGGGCCGGTTGCGCCTGGGCTTCCTCTTCCGGCTCCTGGCCGCCGCCGCCTTCCTGCGCGCCCATCTGCTCGGCCACGTGCTGCCCAGCTTCCTCGGCGCTGTCGTGCGTCGCCATCGGCTTTTCCGGCTCGGAGTGGTGGTCAGTCGCCTTGGCTTTGTAGGTGTGATGGCTGATGTAGCCAGTGGTCTTTCCTTTGTGATCCACCACAGCCTCGGTGCGGATCGAATGCAAGTGCTTGTGGGCCTTTTCCTTTTTCCCGCCCTCTTCGCGCTCGCCCTCTCCGTCCTTCTTCCCGCCCTCGCGTTCCCGCGTCTTCTTTGATTCCTTCTCTTCCACTTCCTTCGCCATCGCCGCTCCAATCTTTTTTGGTGGAGGCAATTGCAGTGTGGGATGCCCCCGTTTTCCTTATGTCGCGCTGCAATCACGTCTTATGCCGTCGGCCATGCGACATAAGCTGCTAGCTTTTCTGGCCGTTCGCTCACTCGTTAGAAATCAACCCGCGCTAAAGTCCTGCGTGTTCACGGTCGTCGGATAAACCGTCGTAGAACCACTGGACGTGACGCTGGCCAGGAAGCTCAACACATATTGCGGCGGTGTTCCAGTACCGGCGTCGGTGACGCCCGTCGGAACTGCGGTCAAGGTTGTCGGGGAGATCACGGTGGCATTCAACTGCCCATCGTAGTATCCCTGGAACTTCCCGCTCACGGAATCATAGATTCCTTTGATGTGCAGGAAGAATGGGCAACTGGTAGTATTCACCGCTACAGATCCGCTCGTCGCGAGGGCGGTGTCACTGCCGACGGTTGCCGATACGCCGCTGTAGAGTTTGAGGGTCACGTTGCTGCTGGCGAGGGTCTTGATGTACCCGGACCAGTTCACATCGATGGGGATCTGCTCATTCCCTATCTTCGGAGGCAGAGGCACACCCAGCAATTGCGCGGAGTTGAGCGGGTTGGTTAAAACAACCTCGGTTGCCACGGTGATACTCTGCAAGGCTGGCAGAACGCCCTGATTCAGCGTGGCCTGCACATTCTGGGCAAATACGTTTTGCCCGCTGACGTTGGCCGGGCTTGGGCCATACGGTCTACGGCTGAGTGCCATAAGATTCCTCCTCTTGAGCGGTTGATCCGCTCGCAGGTAGTGTACTATCTTCAACTTCCCTCATGTCAACTTTCTTTTTCCTGGGCGCCAATAGCTCCTCGAACCGCTCGATCCTCTCGGTTCTCAGGTCGAGTCCTTCCTGGCCGATAGCGTCTATAACTGCGCGCCATTTCAGCCCTTCCATTGATTCAATGCCACGTTCTTGGCAGAATGCCTCTCGCTCGACCCGCAAAGCGCTCACAGCTTCCCTGAGCGCCGCGCGCAATATCTTCTCCCGCTGCCATGCAAGGTTGCCCCGGCCCTGCGCCTCCCGGAAAAACTCCTGCATTGGTCCGCGCCCCGCGCGCCACTGACGGAACTGCTCACGCTCTTCCTCTGAACTGGGGTGGTAGCAGTGCGGACATTTCTGGTTTTGCAGAATCTGGAACCGATAGCGCCGCATGGTATTGCGGCATCCGGTGCTGCATACCTCAACCCAAGCGATGTTTGGCCGGCACTGGATCACTCCACGACACACCTGGCAGCGCAGCGGATTGGTGACTCGCTCCGCTGGCGGCAGGCCGCGCCAGCGCCGGTAAGCGTTCCGGCATGGCTGGGAGCAAACCTTGCTGCGAAACCGCGCCTGCTTCTCAGGAATCGTCGCCCCGCACATCAGGCATCCAGGCTGTAATACGCCATCCCGATAAACCGCACCAGATACTTCGCCGTTGATCTCGTTCAAGTCTTCCGTTTTCACTTCATCAAATTCCGCTATTGCCATACCAGCGCCTCGATCTGCACCACAGTTCGCGGCCCGGTGCGGCGCTCCTCGGCTGAGTCGTGAATCTCCACCACCATCCGCTTTACCCAAGCGTCAGAAAGTTCCTTGCCTTTGCGGTTGCGCAGCATCCCCGCCTTGGCTATGCAATCCAGCAGGCACTTGTTGCGGTTGTCTACATCACCCTTGTCGCCGGGCCCCGGCACAAAATGAAACACCACTGAAAACTGCTCTCCGATCACAAAGCCGCCGCGTGAGAACAAAGGGAAATCGCGCTCAAAGGCTTTTGCTTGCGCTGTCTTCACATGTACACCCTGCGCCTTGTGCTGCACGTAGTGATTCACGCTCGGCGGCAACATGGGAATCTCGAATTGAAGCCGGTTTGGTTCGTTCACGCCGCGATACCCCACGCCTTCCACTGAATCCGCATCAGCTCGTTGTCTCGCTCTTCGCAACAGTGCCAGCAAAAAATCTCACCAGTAACCTTGTGCGCCATTCCGCAACCCGCACAGAGATCGGCAACGGAGCGGAATCTGATTTCAGTTTTCGAAGCTCCATTTGGGAGCAGGTCATATGCTGTTGGATTTTCCATTTCACACCCCTTGTGTTATATTACCACCATGAGCG
>CAZQDD010000044.1:0-29038 GCA_964591805.1 uncultured Acidobacteriaceae bacterium
AACCTACAACCCTTCGGTTAACAGCCGAATGCTCTGCCATTGAGCTACTGAGGAATATGGCGGCGTTGGCGCGCCTGCTAGTGAGCCACACAGAGATTGTAACCAGCCATGAACGCCAACGTCAAACACTGGCGGCAGGAAAGTTATGGAATCCCGGCTGGCGCCGCCCTCTGTTGAAACGGGAACGGAGGATTCGGGCACCCGATGAGTCCCAGATGCGGGGCGAGCCAGTTGATTGCCTCATTTCCAGTCCCCGGCGCCCGGTGGTTTCACTCGGGACGAACCAGGCAACCGGCGGCGGCAGAGTCCAGAATCCATGTCAGCGTTCCGTTGCCGGGGGCGATGAGTTGCGCCGGCGTGGCTTCAGGGTCGCGCTCGCCCGCGATGACCTGGCGCACCACCGCGGCTTTTTCCTCTCCAGTAACCAGGAAGGTGAGTTGAGCGGCGTTGTTCAGGAGCGGCGCGGTCAGCGTAACCCTCCAGGAGTTGACCTCTTCAACATGGTCAGCCACCACCAGGCGCTGGCGCTCGCGCAGGGTTGGGCGATGAGGAAACAATGAAGCGGTGTGTCCGTTGGCGCCCAGGCCCAGCAGAGCGTAGTCGAAGCGAGGCAGTCCGTTTGCCAGGGGCAGAATTTCACGCAAGGTTCGCTGGTAGAGATCGGCGGCTTCGATGGCAGTGCCGCCGCCGGTGGGGATGCGATGGATGTTGGCGGGCGGAACGGGAACGCGCGAAAGAAGCAACTGCCGGGCTACCCCATAGTTGCTGTCCGGATCGCCGGGCGGCACGTTGCGCTCGTCCGCCCAGAAGAAGTGGATGTCCTGCCATGGGATGATCCCGGCAAAAGGCTCGGCGGCGAGCAATTGAAACAGGCCACGCGGGGTGTTGCCCCCGGAAAGAACCGCGTACACGGAGTCGCCTTGGGAGGCAATCTTGCGCGCCAGCGCGGCAAACTGCCCGGCAGCGATACGCAGCGCCTCTCCGACATCGGCGCCGACGAGGATTTCGGCTCCGCCCAGATGGAAGCGCTCAGTCGGCATCGGCAGGTTCCTGTTCCTGCATCGCCATCCAGCGATGCCCCGCACTGTTCAACAACTCCGTAGCCTGCTCCGGGCCCTGGGTGCCGGCCTCATAGTTGGGGAACGCCGGCGGCGGAAGCTCAGCCCAGGCCTGCTCGATGGGGGTGATGATTTTCCACTCCGACTCCACCTCGTCGCGGCGAGTGAACAGGGTGGCGTCGCCGCGCATGGCGTCCAGGATCAGGGTTTCATAGGCAACCGGGGTGTTGCCGCCGAAGGCCTCCGAGTAGGAGAACCGGGCCATCACGGGAAGGGTGTCCATATGAGTGCCCGGGCGCTTGGCGCCGAAGGTGAACGAGATGCCTTCGTCGGGCTGGATGCGCAGGCTGACCACGTTGGGGCCAAAGCTGCCCGTGTCCGTGCCGGCAAACAGCGCCTGCGGCGTGCGCTTGAAGTGTACCTTGATCTCGGTAACATTGTGGGCCAGCCGTTTGCCGGTGCGGAGATAGAACGGAACTCCGGCCCAGCGCCAGTTATCCACCTGGAGGCGGACGGCGGCGAAGGTCTCGGTGTTTGAGTCCGCCTTGACGCCCGGTTCCTGGCGATAGCCGGGAACCACAAGATCGCCGATGCGTCCCGGCCCGTATTGGCCGCGCACGGTGCTGGCCGCCACCTCCTGGGTGGTCATGGGACGGATGCTGCGAAAGACTTGCACCTTCTGTTCACGCACCGAATCCGCGTCAAACGCCACCGGCGGCTCCATGGCGGTGAGGGCAACGAGTTGAAGCAGGTGGTTGGCTACCATGTCGCGCAGCGCGCCGGTCTCTTCGTAGAAGGCTGCGCGGCGTTCTACCCCGAGGGTTTCAGCCGCGGTGATTTCAACGTACTCGACGTAGTTGCGATTCCACACCGGCTCAAAGATGGAGTTGGCGAAGCGGAAGACCAGGATGTTCTGTACCGTCTCCTTGCCCAGGTAGTGATCGATGCGGTAGACGCTCGCCTCGTCGAAGACCTTCAGTACGGTTTCGTTGAGGACGCGGGCGGATTCCAGGTCGCGTCCGAATGGCTTCTCGAGGATGATGCGCGACCAGCCGTGTTCGCGCCGGTCGAGCCCGGCGGAATGCAGCCCGGAGATAATTTCTCCGGCGAACGACGCGGGCGTGGAGAGGTAGAAGAGCACGTTCGGACTGGAGCCGTTGCGCTGCATCTCTTCCAGAAATACGCGCAGTTCGGCGTAAAATCCGGTGGCCGCCGGATCGCCGCTGATGTAGCGCAGACGCCTGGCAAACTGCTCCCATTTCTCTTCGTTGAATCCGCGAGCGTCCTTGGAGACCCTGGCGGCTTCATGCATGGATTCGCGGAATTGCTCATCGGTCATGCGGGTCCGGCCGGTGCCAACCACTTCAAAACGAGCATGCATGCAGCCCACGCCGCACAGATCGTAGAGCGCAGGAATCAACTTGCGCCGGGTAAGGTCTCCGCTGGCGCCAAAGATCACCAGGGTGCAGGGGTCGCCCTCGGGCAGAGCAGGACGGTTCAGCTTCTGCCCGGCCTGGGCTTCAATGATGGTCGTCATCGGTTACTCCGGGGAATCAGCGCGCTCCAGTCCGAGTGGACAAAGCCAGCCTGGGGCCGGTCCGTGCGTTGATAGGTGTGAGCGCCAAAGAAGTCACGCTGCGCCTGGGTGAGATTCTGCGGCAACTGGGCGGCGGTGCTGGCGTCAAAGTAGGCGAGCGATGCGGAGAAGGCAGGCGCGGGAATTCCCAGCGAGGCAGCCAAGCCGGCAACCTTGCGCCAGGCTGGAATCGCAGCCGTAATGCGCGACTGAATATCGCAGTCGAGCAGCAGGTTCCCCAGCGCGGGCTGGCGTTCGAAGGCTTGCATGATCGTATCCAGAAGAAGCGCGCGAATGATGCACCCACCGGTCCAGATGCGCGCCATCTCGCGCAGGTTGATCTTCCAGTTCCACTCGCGCGCGCCGGCCGCAATCAGGCTCATGCCCTGGGCGTAGCAGCAGATCTTGCTGGCGTAAAGCGCGTCGCCGATGGCGGCAATGAGTTCGGTGCGGTCCCCCGCCGCGCGCAAGGGAGTGCGCTTGTACTGCGCACTGGCCAGCAGCCGTTCGTCCCTCATGCTGGAGAGCGCGCGGGCATCGAGCGCGGCTGAAATGGTCGGAACCGGAACCCCAAGGTCGAGCGCAATCTGCGCCGTCCACTTGCCGGTTCCCTTCTGTCCGGCTTTGTCCAGAACCAGATCGACCAGCGGCTTGCGGGTTTCCGGGTCGATCGCGGTCAAAATCCCGGCACTGATCTCGATGAGATAGGAAGCCAGCGGTCCGCGATTCCACTGGGCAAAGACCTCGGCGATCTCCTGGGCCGGGAGACCGAGCGAATGCCGCAGCAGATCGTAGGCCTCGGCGATCAACTGCATGTCGCCATACTCGATTCCGTTGTGGACCATCTTGACGAAGTGACCGGCGCCGTCGGCGCCGACATAGGTGACGCAAGCTCCCGAAGAGGTTTTTGCGGCGATGGACTCAAGCGTTGTCTGCACGTGCCGGTAGGCCTTCGGGTCGCCGCCGGGCATGAGCGAAGGACCGTGGCGCGCGCCTTCCTCGCCGCCGGAGACGCCCATGCCGAAGAAGTTCAGCCCGCGCGTGCGCATGGCGGCCTCGCGCCGCTGCGTGTCCTTGAAGAAGGAGTTTCCGCCATCGATGAGAATGTCGCCTTCCTCGAGCAGGGGCGCAATCCGCTCCAGCATCTGGTCTACCGGCTCGCCCGCCTTGATCATCATCAACATGCGGCGGGGTCTTTCCAGGGAGCGGACAAACTGCGCGAGATCGGCGTTGCCGACGATCTGCCTGCCTTGATTGGCGGCGACAAAACGCCCCACCCACTCGGGTTCAAGATTCCACACCGCGACGCTCTGCCCGTGATCCTCAATGTTCAGGGCAAGATTCTGGCCCATCACGCCGAGGCCAATCACACCGAACTGCGCCAGCTTGGTAGCAAAGACGGTTGCAGACATTCGCTCTCCCGTTGCGAGAAACGATCGCGGATTCGGCGGGGACAATTACAGCTGTTCACCCTAAGTAAAAGATTACGAAAGCGCCCGCGAGGATTCAAGCCGCGGACATTTTGGATCCCGCTCCTCGATGAACCGTTCGTTTTTACCGTCAATCACATGCATGTCAACGCGGGCGCGGGAGTGTTGTTCGGGTTGATAGTCGTTCACGATTCGGTCTACTTTGTGGACGACGCGACCAACAACTTCGACCTTTTGTACTAAGCGATGGTGCTTCGCAATCTGCGGCGAAGCGCCGGTTAATTCGCTTCGCCATCGTGATCGGCTTGGCCTGAATCCGTATCCTCTTCGGATACGTTCCCGGGCTGCGGCTCGAGGTTCCGGCCGTGATCCACCGGATCGCGCATCAGGTAACCCAGAGGCGTGAGCACAAATCCAGATTCCTCCAGGAATTTTCCGAAGTCGTGCTCGCGCGCCGGCCGGGCATTGATCTCCGCGATGAGCACTCCCGAGCGCGTGGACTGGCGCCCGAGGGCAAGGCGGGCAAGCTGGCGGGCGGCTTCATGGGCGTGCTCATCGCGCTCGGGCTGCGCGGCGGGAAGAAACAGTTTGAGCGAGGGATTGCCGCGCCGCAGATACGCAACCAGGTCGCCATCCACCAGCACCACGCTGGCGCCGCTGGTTCGCGCCATGCCGTGCGCGCTCTGCATGGAATCCTCGGCTTCCGGCAGCCTGGGCCACGGCAGCAGATTGCCATAGGGATTGGCCGGGTCCACGGCGGCGAGCGTGATGGCCGTGAGCCTGGCCGGAGAGCGCAGCGCGCGCAACGACTCGACGGCGGCAGCCAGGGCAAATTGCGATCCGCCCAAACCCGCGATGAACATGCCACGGCGAACCCAGCCGCGCTCCTCCATCTGGCGCAGCGCGGGATAGATGGCGCTGAAGCCTCCGGGCAGTTCTTCGGCGGCCGCGCTCTCGCGCATCACCACTCCGTAGCGAAGCAGCAATTGCTGGGCCACGGCGGCGCTCCACTGGGTTGGGTTGGGCGGGTCCTGGATGCGCGAGCGGACCAGCGACCAGCGGCCCTGCGCGATGGCTCCGGCGCGGGAGCGGGAACGGAACTGCTTGAGAAACTCCACCGAACCGGGGCGCGCAAACTCATTGCCACCGCGGCTCTGGCCTTCACGCTGGCGATAGAGGAAGCCTCGCAAGGAAAGAAACGTGTCATTGGTGACGATGCCCTGCCAGGCAAGCTGCCACAGTGCGCCGCTGGTTTCGCCGGGGAATCCTCCGCCCGCGGCCGCGTGCACGGCGGCAAAAAACGACGCGCCCTGGACGGCCAGAAATTCCGCGATGCGCTGGGCGCGGCCCTCCAGCGATGGCGCCGCTTGCAACTCCACGGGCGGCAGCAGCGCGGACAGGCTATCGGCCAGGTACAGGGCCAGGCGTCCATCGCGCTCGCCCAGCGCACCGCGGCCAACCCACACCACCTCGCCGGCGGCCATCAGCGCATCCAGCGAGGCGGGATTGTAATCCTTGATGCGCGCGGGCAGAATCTCGCGCTCCCAGTCGGAGAGCGGCAGCGCCACGCCTTGCAGGGTCTGGATGGCATCCAGCAGCCGGTCGAGTTGCCCGCCGCCCTGCGCAACCCCTTTCGCAAGCCCGCCGCCGCGCTTGCTGCCCACGCCCTGCCAGCGCGGCAGAAACATTCCCAGCACGCGCCCGTCCAGCGGCTCCACTTCGTGCCGCGAGCGCGCCAGGGTCCGGCGCCGGAGCTGCTGCAACACATCCGGATGCACCCACTCGCGATGTGCGCCGCCAGGGCGGAAGCCGCCTTCCAGCAGCCTTCCCCGGCGGACCAACTCGGCCAGAGCAGCTTCCGCAACGGTCTTCGCCATCCCATAGCGGCGCCGGAGATCGTCGAGGGTGAACGGTCCACGGGTGCGCGCATAGCGGCCCAGCAACTCCAGCAGCGGCTCGGGATGCGGTTGCCGCCAGGTGGCGGCGAGATCCGCGGGCAAAGCAACGCCGAGCGCGTCGCGAAGCTGCGAGGCGTGTTCCACGGCGACGTAGCGCCGCTCGCCGGCTACCTCCAACAGCAGCACCCGGCGCGATTGCCGGAGAGTCTCGACTTCGGCGAACACCTCCGCGCCCTGGCAGCGAAGCCGCAGTTCTTCGGGATTCAGGTCGCCCAGGCGCAGCAGCAGATCGTGGATGCCGTCGGCGTTGCGCGCCACCTGGGCAGCGCCGAGCCATTGCAACTGCCGCTCCAACTCGCCTAGCACCCGGACATCGAGAAGTTCGCGATAATCGGCATCGCCCAACAGGTCCTGGAGTTGCGACTGATCGATCGACAACGCCTGCGCCCGGCGCTCGGCCAGCGGCGCATCGCCATCGTAGAGGTAGTTGGCGACGTAGCCGAACAGCAGCGTGGCCGCAAAAGGCGAAGGCCGCGCCGAGTCCACCGTGGTCACCCGGATGGCTCCGCTCTCGATGCGGGCGAGGATGGCGGCGAGCGCGGGCAGGTCGAAAATGTCGCGAATGCACTCGCGGTAGGTTTCCAGCAGGATGGCGAAGGAGGGATAGCGCGAGGCGACGTTGAGCAGGTCGGCGGAACGCTTGCGCTGCTGCCACAGTGCGGTGCGGATGCCGGGACGGCGGCGCGGCAACAGCAGGGCGCGCGCGGCGTTCTCACGGAAGCGGGCCGCAAACAGCGCCGTGGAGCCGAGCTGACGCGTCACCCGGTCGTGGATGGAAGCCGAGGACGGCAACAACCGCGCGGAGTCCGGCGGACGGTCGCTCTCCGGCAGACGAATGACAAAGCCGTCATCGGCCCACATCGACTCCGGCTCCAGGCCCAGCTCCTCGCGCAGGGACGCGGCCACGGCCATGCACCAGGGCGCGTGGACAGCCCGGCCATAGGGCGAAAGAACACAGATGCGCCAGTCGCCAAGCTCATCGCGGCAGCGTTCGATGAGTATTTCTTCATCGGAGGGAACCCGCACGGTTGCCGTCTGCTGATCGCCTAGAAAGCGCAGCAGGTTTTCCGCCGCGTTCGGCTCCAGGGCGTGATCGTCGAGCAGTTTCGCATAGGCCGCCGGAGCCGGCATGGACAGCAGTTCGCGGGTGAGTTCACCAATGTGCTGGCCGAATTCCGCGGGCCGCCCAAGGCTGTCGCCCCTCCAGAATGGCATTTTCCCGGGCTCTCCGGGAGCAGGCGAGACGAGGACGCGGTCGTGGGTGATTTCATCGATGCGCCAGGTGCTGGCACCCAGGATGATGGTTTCCCCAGGCTTGCTCTCAAAGACCATCTCCTCGTCGAGTTCGCCCAGGCGGGTCGGCTTTTTGGCGCCGGCCAGATAGACCCCGTAGAGGCCGCGATCGGGAATGGTGCCGCCGTTGACGATGGCAATGCGCTTGGCCGACTCGCGCGGCGTCAACCGGCCGGTGGCGCGATCCCAGGTAATGCGCGGGCGCAACTCGGCGAAATCATCCGAGGGGTAACGGCCGGAAAGCAGATCGAGCACGCCGGCAAAGGACTCGCCTGTGAGCCCGGCAAAGGGCGCGGCGCAGCGCAGCAACTCGAACAACTCCACCGTCGTCATCGGCTCCATGGCAACGCAGGCGACCACCTGCTGCGCCAGCACGTCGAGCGGATTGCGCGGATAGCGCACGGCCTCCACCAGCCCTCGGCGCATGGCGCGCGTAGCCGCCGCACAGGCCAGCAGGTCGGCGCGAAACTTGGGGAAGATGATGCCGTTGCTGACGGCACCCACGTGGTGGCCGGAGCGGCCGATGCGCTGCATTCCGCTGGAAACCGAAGGCGGCGCCTCGATCTGGACAACCAGGTCAATGGCTCCCATGTCAATGCCAAGTTCGAGCGACGAGGTTGCAACCAGTCCCTTGATCTCGCCGTTCTTCAACCGCTCTTCAATTTCCTTGCGCTGCGCCGGAGCCACGCTGCCGTGGTGCGCCAGCACCAGCAATTCGCCGGCAAGGTCGTTGAGCGCGCCGGAGATGCGCTCGGCAAGGCGGCGGCTGTTGACGAAGATGAGGGTGGAGCGATGGGCGCGCACCAGGGCCAGCAACTCGGGATGGATCGAGGTCCAGATGGATTGCCCGCCGGGTAAACCCGTTGGCGAAGCTTCGCCCGCTTTGGACATGTCCTCGACCGGCACGTGCACGCTCAACTCCAGGCGCTTGGGCGAGCTGGCGTCCAACACGGTGACCGGACGGTAGCGCACCCCCGGCTCGGGCTCCGCGCTTTCCTGGCAAGCGGAATCTTCCGCTTGGTGCGGCCCGGCGAAGCTTTCCACTCCGCCGAGGAAACGCGCGATCTCTTCCAGTGGACGCTGGGTTGCCGAAAGACCGATGCGCTGCAGGCGGCGTCCACAGAGCCGCTCCAGGCGCTCCAGCGAGAGCGCCAGATGCGCGCCGCGCTTGCTTGGCACCAGGGCGTGAATCTCATCGACGATGACGGTCTCCACCGAGCGCAGGGCTTCGCGCGCGTTGGAGGTGAGCATCAGGTAGAGAGATTCCGGGGTGGTGATGAGGATGTCGGCGGGCTGGCGCTGGAAGCGGCTGCGCTCGACCGGCGGCGTGTCTCCGGTACGCACGAAAAGCGTGGGCCGATGGAAGCTGTCGCCGCGCGCGGCGGCCATCTGGGCAATCCCCTCCAGGGGGACGCGCAGATTCCGCTCCACGTCGACAGCCAGCGCCTTGAGGGGCGAGACGTACAGGGCGCGGCAGCGCGTGGCCTTGGGCGGCGGCGGCGAAAACATGGCGCGATGGAGGCACCAGAGAAACGCGGCGAGGGTCTTGCCGCTTCCCGTGGGCGCCAGCAGCAGGGTGGATTCGCCGCGCGCAATCGCCCTCCAGCCCAACTGCTGCGCCAGGGTGGGAGCGGGAAACGTGGCGGCAAACCACTGGCGCACGGCGGGATGAAACAGACTCAGCGCGTCGTCAGCGTCGGTTCGATGACCGGACTTGCCGGGATTGGAGTTGGGAGTGTCCATCGGCCTTGCAGGATAGTCTAATGCGCAATCGATGCGACGCACAGCGGCGCGGGAGTGGGGATCAGGAGTCCAGTTCCATTTCCAGCGCGGCCTTCAGTTGCGCGCACTCCTCGCTGGCCAGCTTGCGTCCGGCGATGCGGAGATAGAAGGTATCGATTGCCGTCTCGCCTTCGGTATCGATCAGCGCGACCTCGATGTTGCAGCCGCACTCGGCAATGACGGCGGCAATGCGATGCAGCAGGCCCGGACGATCCTGGGCCACAATCTCAAAGATGGTGCTGTGGCTCGACGCTTCACGGTCAAAGGCGATGCTGGTCTCGACCTTTACCTTGGGAGACTTGCTGCTGCCGGCGGCGCGTTTGCGGGCGAGTTTTTCCAGTGGAACCACGCCATTGAGAACGTCGTTGAAGCTCGCCTGAAAGCGCTCCCACTCCTGCAGGTTCATCTCCAGGGTGTGGAAGTGATCGGTGAAGATAAAGCTGTCCACGACCAACCCTGAGTCATTGGAAAAAGCGTCCGCCTTCAGGATGTTCATGCGCCAACTGGCCAGCACTCCGGCCAGGGTGGCGAACAGGGCGGGACGGTCCTGGGTGATGACGGTGAGAGAGAAATCGCCGCGCAGGCGCTTGAGGTGGATCTGCGCGGTGTTGGAGCCGAGTTGCGAAGCCATCTCCACGTGCTGAATGATCTCATCGGCGGCGTGGACGCGGAGGTAGCGCTGCGGCAGCCCTTCGAGGAAATCCCGCAGGCGGCGGCCGAGCTGCGGTTTGAGCAGGCGAATGCGGGCGACCTGCTCATCTTCGGCCGCCGAACGCAGGCGCTCGTCATCCACGCTGCGATTCAGATAGTTGGCGGTGAGAAAGTACACACGCCAGAGGTTTTCAGCCTTCCACGGCGAAAGCGCCGTCGGATTGACCGCGCCAATGTCGGCGTAGGTGACCAGCGCCAGCATCTTGAGCCGCTCCTGGCTGCCGACCCGCCGGGCCAGACCATGGATGGTCTCCGGGTCAAAAATATCGCGGCGCATGGCTGCGGAAAGATCCATGTGGTAGGCCACCAGGAAGCAGACCATTTCCGCGTCTTCGGGCGGCAGATCGAATTCGCGGCACACCTTCATGGCGATTTCCAGGCTGGTGCTGACGTGATCCTCGCTGTTTCCGGCCTTGCCCACATCGTGCAGCAGAATGGCAAGCATCAGCAGATCGAGCCGCTCGATTTCCTCTTTCAGGTTGCCCAGTCCGCGATTGCCCTCCTTCTTTTCCGGATGCAGAGCATGGATGGAATCGATGGCGCGGAAAGTATGCTCGTCGACCGTGTAGCGATGGTAGTAATCGCGGATGACCAGCGACTCGACGGCGCGGAATTCCGGAAGCAGCAAACCGAGCGCGCCCAACTCCTGCATGATGCGCAGCGAGTGGGCGGCGTGGGGACGCACGAGAACCCGGCGCAGCGCGGCCCAGCGTTGCGCCCCGGAAAGATGCAGCGCGGCAATCGAGGGCAGCGCCTGCTCGATGCGCATATCGGTGCTGGCGGCAAGCTTGAGGCCGTGCTGGGCCACAAACTCAAAGCAGTTGAAAAAGTTCTCCGGCGAAACCAGCGCCGAAGGCTGCTGCAGAAAGACGCGCCCGTTGACACAGGAAAATTCATCCGTGGAAAGACGCGCGCGCCAATTCTGAAACTGCTGGAAGAGCGACGAACGGGCGGGCACCACTTCATCCACCATGGTGGTGAACAGACGGTTGAGGACCCTTGCCTGGCGGTAGTAGTAGCGCATCCACTCGGCGGCGTCGGCGGCGCCGCCATCGTAGCCGATATGAGCTTCGGCGGCGGCCTGCTGCGCCTCCCAGCTCAACTGGTTGTCGTCGCGTCCGGCGCGGTAGTGCAGAAAGCAACGCACCGAGACCAGGAAATCCTTTGCCTCCTGGGCGCGATCGCGCAGCGAGGCGGGGAAAAAATCAAAGGCGTTGCTCCAGCCCTGGGTGCGGGAGAAGCCGTTGAGCAAGGCCAGCCAGCAGGAAACGTTGTAGTCGCGCAGCCCGCCGGGCGAGTCCTTGATATTGGGTTCGAGGTGGAAAATGGTGTCGCCGGCCTGGTGGTGGCGCGCCTCGTTGACCTCGGCCAGCAACAGCACCAGTTCCTGCCAGTCGCGCAGCACGGAGCGCGGGATAATCTGATCGTGCAGGCGGCGGAAGAGAACGTAATCTCCGGCCAGGATGCGGCTATCCAGCAGGGAGATGTTGAACTCCGGATTGTCACGGTGCAGCCGGTCGCAATCCTCCAGGGGACGGGTCGTGGGACTCAACCTCAGGCGCAGGTCCCAGAGGTCCTGGCAGATGGCGCGGATGGCGTCCTTGGCCGCTGCCGCCGGCACCGGTCCGTCGGTGAGAAACAGCAGGTCCACATCCGAGTATGGAGACAGCACACCCCTGCCGTAGCCGCCAATGGCAACCAGGGCAAGTCCGGCCGGGGCCGACAGGTCGGAATTGATGTGATGACGCCAGAGCTGATGTACCAGCGAATCGATCAGCGCCGTGCGCCCTTGGTGCACGGCGCGGCCCGAGCGCGTCTGCTCAAACTCAAGCCGCAATCGCTCCGAGCCTGCTAGGTACTCGGCTTTCAGACTCTGCGCGATCCCTGGCGTCATCATGAACCCCTCATATGGCTATAGCGCGTCCGTGCCGCGTTCTTCGTTGCGAATCCGGATGGCCTCGTCAATTCGGGAGAGAAATATTTTTCCATCGCCGATCTTGCCGGTCTGGGATGCGCCGAGGATCGCCTTGACGACGTCATCGACGGTCTCGTCGCGAAGCACGATCTCCAGCTTGATTTTGGGCAGCAGGTCCACGCTGTATTCGCGGCCGCGATAGAACTCCGTATGACCTTTCTGGCGGCCGTGGCCGCGCACTTCCAGTACTGTCAGTCCGTCAATGCCGATGGCCAGAAGAGCTTCTTTCACGGCATCGAGCTTGGAAGGTTGAATCACCGCTTCGAGTTTCGTCATGGTCTTCTCGTCTCTTCCGGGCGTGCTGGGCGATCGCTCACCGGGCCGCCCCTATGAATCCAGGGAATATCCTTCTTCGCCATGTTGCGTCAGGTCGAGGCCCTGCACTTCCTGCTCGGTGCTGACGCGCAAACCAACCGTCGAGTCCACCAGTTTGAGCAGGACCAGTGTTCCCACCGCCGCCAGGACCCATGCAATTAGAACTCCTGTGGCCTGGTTGAGCAACTGGTGAGCATTGCCGTCGAACAGCCCGGAGGCGGTCACGTTGCCCTGCGCATCCTTGAAGATCGGATTGACGTAACGGCTGGCGAATACCCCGGTCAGAATCGCTCCCAGGGTGCCGCCGGCGCCATGCACGCCAAACGCGTCAAGCGAATCGTCGTAGCCGAAGTAGGCCTTGACCTTGGCCACCATGAAATAGCAGAACAAGCCGGCACCCAGACCGATCGCCAGCGCCGGCATGGGAGAGACAAAGCCCGCCGCCGGAGTGATGGCCACCAGTCCGGCAACCGCCCCGGAGATTCCGCCCAGGGCACTGGGATGTCCGGCCACAACCCATTCCGCCCCCATCCAGCCGAGCGCCGCGGCGGCTGCGGCAAAGTGGGTCGCCACAAATGCGCTGGTCGCAAGGCTCCCCGCTGAAAGCGCGCTGCCGGCGTTGAAACCGAACCAGCCCACCCACAGCATGCAGGCGCCGACAAACGACAGCACCACGCTGTGCGGCGGCAGTTGCTCCTTGGGATAGTGCTGGCGTTTACCGATATAAAGCGCGCACACCAGGGCGGAAACGCCCGAGGTTATGTGCACCACCGTGCCGCCGGCAAAATCCAGGCAGGGGAAACGCCCTCCCAGCGAAGCGTTCAGCAGGCCGCCCTTGCCCCAGACCATGTGCGCCATCGGAGCGTAAATCACCAGCGACCAGAGCGAGAGAAACACCGCCATGCCGCTGAACTTCATGCGTTCGGCAAAGGCTCCGGTAATCAGCGCGGGCGTGATGATGGCGAACATAAGCTGGTAGACCATGAAGGTTTGCAGCGGAATGGTCGCGGCATAGTCGGGATCCGGCGCCGCGCCGACGCCGTGCAGGAACAGGTACTGAAAACTTCCGATGAAGCTGTTGCCGGGACCGAAGGCGAGGCTGAAACCGGCAATGCCCCAGATGACGGTGACAATGGCCATCATGGCGAAGCTCTGCATCATGGTGGACAATACGTTTTTCCGGCGCACCAGGCCGCCGTAGAACAGCGCCAGCCCGGGCCCGGTCATCAGCAGGACCAGCGCCGAACAGACCAGCATCCACGCGTTATCGGCGTTGCCGCGGGCCGCGGTCACCTGGCTTTGAAGGTCCGCAATCTGCTGCGGAGAAACGGTTTGAGCGCTGGCCGCCAAACTACAGAACAACAATGGGACGAGGCAATACCATCCGGCGCCCCGATAGGAGGGATAGAACTTGCGCGGTAATAGGTTCAAGGGAGATCTCCAGCAAACAATCCTTCATAGATAGTGGTTTGCGGGCCGGGATGGAAATCAAAAAATCTTATGGATGCTATGGACTCTGCTTATGCGCTGGAAATCTTGCCCAAGGCAGCCTTTTCGTACCCTGGCGGAGGTGGCGCCCGGCACGGCCAAAGCCCGGAACGGAGGGGTTCGGGAAGCGGCTAGGAAGCGTGCAGGGAGTCTTCGGGCAAACGATTGTCGAGCGCGCGCCGGATCGAGTGCAGGAGCGCATCCGCCGTGTAAGGTTTTTCCACCAGGGCGCATCCTGCGATTCCGTCCGTCTGCGCCACAGCCTCCTCGGTGTAGCCGGACAAAAACACCACGGCAATCGACGGGCGGTGGGTCACGATCTCCGCCGCCAGTTGGGGCCCGCGCATCCGCGGCATCACCACATCGGTCAACACCAGGTGAATGGGATCCGGATAAAGCCTGGACATCTCCAGCGCGGCGATTCCGTCCTCGGCCTCCAGAACGTTGTAGCCATCGCGCTGCAGGATGACCTTGGTCAACTCGCGTAGCGCCGCCGAGTCTTCCACCAGCAGAATGGTCTCGCCGCCACCGGAGTCGCTACGGCGCCGCTGTGCCGCCGGCTCCGGTTTCTGCATTGCCTCCATGCTGAGTGGAAGCAGCACTTTGAAGATTGTGCCCACCCCCAACTCGCTATAGACCCAGATGTCTCCGCCGTTGCGCTTGGCAATGCCGTAGACGGTTGCCAGGCCCAGCCCGGTGCCTTTTCCCGCGTCCTTGGTGGTGAAGAACGGCTCGAAGATGTGGGCCACGGTTTCAGCGTCCATGCCGGTGCCCGAATCGCTGATGGCCAGCATGGCATAGCGCCCAACGGTCAGCGTAGGATGCTGCCGGATATAGGTTTCATCCAGCTCGACCGGCCTGACTTCAATGTTGAGCTGGCCGCCGCTGGGCATCGCATCGCCGGCATTTGCGGCCAGGTTGAGCACCAGTTGCTGGATCTGGCCTGGGTCCACTTTGACCAGGCAGGATTGCGCGCTGCACTTCACCGTCAGCTCAATGTCGTCGCGCAGCAGGCGTTCCAGAATCGGGGTCATCTTGGCGGCGACTTCGCGCAGGTCCAGCACCTCTTCGGCGCTGGCCTGTTTGCGGCTAAAGGCGAGCAACTGCCGGGTGAGCATGGCTCCGGCATCGGCGGAGTTCTTGATCTGCAGCACCCGTTCGCGGCGCTCATCCCCTTCCGGCAATTCGGTGAGCAATAATTCCGAGTAGCCGAGCATCACGTTGAGCAGGGTGTTGAAGTCGTGCGCCACGCCTCCGGCCAGCCGTCCGATCGCCTCCATCTTCTGCGCCTGCTTCAACAGTTCTTCGGCATGCTTACGCCCGGTGAGGTTCTGGATGACCGAGATCCGATAGAGCGGCTCCGCCGCCGGGCCGCTCACCATGGAGGAGGTGACATGGACCCAGACCGTGGAACCGTCACGGTGACGGTAGCGCTTCTCAAGTTCGTAGGAACGCCGGTGCTCGATCAGCATGGCGTTGAGCAACACGGTTTCCCGGGCGTGGTCTTCGGGTTGGGTGATGTCGGTGATTTTCCTGCCGAGCAACTCACTCTCGTCGTATCCCAGCATATTGCAGAGCGCCGCATTCACCATCAGCAGGCGGCCATCCAGGGCGATCTGCGAGATGCCGACGGCGGCCTGCTCGTAGATGGAGCGAAAGCGGGCTTCGCTCTGGCGCAGGGTTTCCTCGCCGCGCATGCGCCTGGTAATGTCACGCAAAATCACCGTGTAGAGCTTCTGTCCCGCCACCTGTACCTGGGAGATGGTGGCTTCGATGGGAAATTCCTCGCCGTTGGCCCGCAGCCCGGACAGGACGCCGGGAGTAAGCATGGAACGGGTGGTGATGCCCGCCTCGCCGAAGCGTTGCACGTGCTCCTGGTGGTGCTCACGGTATTGTGAGGGGAGGAAGCGGTCCAGCGGCTTGCCCAGCACTTCCCACGAGGGACAGCCAAACATGTCCTCGGCGGCCTTGTTGAAAACAATGACGCGCTGACTCTCGTCCAAGGTGATGATGGCATCCATCGCCGAGGCCACGACGCTGGAAAACCGCTGCGTACTGATGCGAAGCTCCTGCTCGCTCTGGGCGCGCTCGCGCTCCAGGCGGCGGAACTGCGAGGCGCCGAACAGAACCATCGGCACCAGGGTCAGCACCGGAACCAGGGCAACGAAGAAGGCGGTGTCGGAGGAGCCATAGCTGCCCGCCTGGAGCGCTTTGAAGACAACCAAGCTGACGGCAAAAGGAATCAAAGTCGCAGGCAGGAGCACGCCAAGGCTATACCAGGCGCGGCGAGCTGTTCGTTCGCGATCCGTAGATGTCTGCAATCCCCCAACCCCGGCTGGAATCAAGATCGCCGCTCCAGCATTCCCGCAATGATAGTAACCCGCTCTCGCATAGCATATGTCATTTGCCGGTCCCTGGCCCGCGGTGGAAAAAAATTTTGCTGGCGGGCCCGGTTGACTCGCGGTTGCTCCGGAAAGAAGCGCCGGCTGTTCATCCACTCCTGTGCAAAATTAAGGACGCCTCCCGCTCCGCAGTGGAATTCAGATGCGCCGGACGGCGCGGCAGGTTCAGTTCTTTCTAATCTCGCGGCCGCATGTTGGTATGACGATTGCCTGCAGATGTCGAGGAGCGCAAGATGCACATTCATGGCAGCCGCATGATCCCCGATGCAGGCCTGTACGCCGCCGCCGCGGCGGAGAAAGCTGCCGCCGCCCGGCGCGCCTCCGAGGTCCGCAAGAAACTCATCCGCAACGCCTCCAAGCTGGAGGGCGAAGCCAACGCCAGGCGAGTCTCCATGGATGATCAGGGGGCAAACGAAAACTCCGGCCAGCGCCAGGACAGCGGGCAACGTCCCGCCCTGAAGAAGAAGCGGACCGGCGATCAGAACTCTGCCGCGCCCATCTCCATGTGGGCTTGAGCCAAGCATCGTTCGCCGGCGGAACCGGGACGGCCGCTGCAACACCCAACCCTCCCAGCGTTGGCAACCGCGCCGTGCCCCATCCCCGCCCGCCGGGCGTTCGTGCAAGCTGCACATTTCCGCGCTGGCAAAGGGAATTTCCCGCCAAACATTGGTAGGATTGAACATCGATTGCAGAGAGAGGTTTCCGTGCGCCGCATTGATTCCGCCGGTTCTCCGGTTCTTGTTGCCGTTCTTCTGGGCGCGGTGTTGGCGGCCGGCCAGGTCAGCCCTTCGCCGGAAAAGCCTGCCGTGACCAATGCCCGGCGCGGACTTTTGGTGCTGGATGAAGATCTCCAGGCACTGGCCGAACGGGTGGGGCCGGCGGTGGTGACCATCGAGGTCAGCGGACTGACCACGGTGCAGGACCCCGGCACCCGCCAGACGACCTACATCGCCAAGGAAACCGGGCTCGGCTCCGGCATCGTAGTCGATCCCACGGGATACATTCTGACCAATGCCCACGTGGTCGAACATGCGACCTCCGTTTCGGTCCGGGTATTCCGCCACCGCAACCAGCAGGTTGGCGGCATTGAGGATGCGGAACTGTTCACCGCAACCATTGTGGGGCGCGACGCGATGACCGATCTGGCCCTGCTGAAGGTAGAGGCCAGCGACCTGCCGTCGCTCAAGCTGGCGGACTCGGACCAGGTCCATGTCGGCCAGCTCGCCCTGGCCTTTGGCAGCCCGCTGGGCCTTGAAAACACGGTCACCATGGGCGTAATCAGCTCGACCCAGCGCCAGCTCAACAGCTCCACTCCCGTGGTTTATCTGCAAACCGATGCGGCTATCAATCCCGGCAACTCCGGCGGACCACTGGTCGATATCCGCGGCGAGGTGATCGGCATGAACACCCTGATTGCCTCGCAATCCGGCGGCAGCGAGGGCGTCGGCTTTTCGATTCCCTCCAACACCGTCAGCCATGTCTACGACCAGTTGCGCCGGCACGGCCACGTGCGCCGCGGATTCATCGGCATTATTGCCAACAAAATCACGCCAACCCTGGCCAACGGGCTTGGTCTCCCGGTGCAGTCCGGAATCATTCTGGAAGATGTTGTGCCGAATTCCTCCGCCGATCGCTCGGGCTTGCGCCCGGGAGACATTCTGCTCGCCGTTGACGGCAAGTTCTTTGCCGATCCGCGAGCCCTGTCGGTGTTGCTGTTCCAGAAGAGGATCGGCGATGTGATCGTCTTCAAGGTGCAGCGCGGCGCCCAGGCCCTGAACGTGAATGTGCCGGTGACCGAGCGCGAAGGCGATCCCGAGAGCATTCTCGACCCCACCCAATCGGCCGGCAACATCATCCCCAAGCTTGGCATCGTTGGCATCCAGATTACGGATTCGGTGGCGCAGTTGATTCCGCCCACCCGGAGTCCGGGTGGAATCCTGGTCACGGCGCTGACCGCCGGAGGCAACGCCACCATCTTCGGACTGCAACCCGGAGACGTGATGCACCTGCTGAACCGTACCCGGCTGGATTCGCTCGAGACCCTGCGCAAGGCGCTGGCTGAATTGAAGCCCGGCGATCCGGTGGTCATCAGCATCGAGCGCGGCGGCCAATTGAACTACATTGTGTTTGACAATCCAGACTAGAACGCGGCGCGCCTGGCCCCATCGATTGGAATGGCGCGCGCCTGACGATTCGCCTGGAGCGAGTGCTCCAAGTCCTGGAGCCACCGTGGCAGGACGAAGGTTTTCTGGCATTTTTCCGTAACCTGGAGTGCAGCCAGGGAAGCATTCTGCAAGCCCTGAACCGGGATTTCACCAAGCGCTGCATGGGTGAGATCGCCGGGCAGAGGCGAAAGTGAGGTTCGTGATGCCCCAGGCTGGACCGGGCTGCTCCACCCCTGCGCTGATGGTGCTTGGCACAGGTTCGCATGTTGGAAAGTCGATCCTGACGGCCGCCTTGGGACGCATCCTGTCCGATGATGGTTACCGCGTGGCCCCGTTCAAGGCGCAGAACATGTCGCTGAATTCAGCGGCCACGCCGGATGGGCGGGAGATTGGCCGCGCCCAGGCTTTGCAGGCGGAAGCATGCCGTATCCCCTCGTGCGCGGAAATGAATCCCGTGCTCATCAAGCCCTCCTCAGACACGGGATCGCAGGTGATCGTGCTGGGCCGGGTCTGGGCCCAGGTGACGGCGTCCGACTATCACCTGCATCGCGTCGAAGAGCTGTTTCCAACCGTGCTGGAAAGTTATCAAAAGCTGGCCGCGCAGCATGACGTCATGGTCCTGGAAGGAGCCGGCTCTCCCGCCGAAATCAACCTGCGCGAGCATGACATTGTCAACATGCGCATGGCGCAGGCAGCCAACGCGGCCTGCCTTCTGGTGGGCGATATCGACCGTGGCGGCGTGTTCGCTTCGGTGCTGGGCACGCTCCAGCTTCTGGAGCCCGAAGAGCGCCGCCTGGTTCGCGGCTACGCCATCAATAAATTTCGCGGAGACGTTTCGCTGCTCCAGCCGGGCATCCGCATGATGGAACCAAGATTGGGCGTTCCCTGTGCCGGCGTGGTGCCGTACCTGCACGACCTGGGACTCGACGAAGAGGATGGCGTCGCCATTGAAGAAAGGCAAACCGCCGCCCGGGTGTGGAAAGACATCGATACCGGCTCGGGTCCGGCGCGGCCTTTGCGCATCGCCGTGGTCGCCCTGCCGCATCTCTCCAACTTCACGGACTTCGATCCGCTGGCGGCCGAGCCTTCCGTGTCGCTGGCCTATGTGGAATGGCAGGATGAGCTGGCGAACGCCGACCTGGTCATCCTTCCCGGCAGCAAGCAGACCATCGATGACCTGGGGTGGTTGCGCCATCGCGGATTCGGCCATGCGCTTGGGCAGATGCACCGCCAGGGGCGCATCCTGATGGGAATCTGCGGCGGATTCCAGATGCTCGGCACCCGCATTGAGGATCCCCAGGGAATGGAAAGCGGAGGCACTCCGGCCACCTGCGAGGGCCTCGGGTTGCTCCCCATCCAAACCTTACTCAACGCCACCAAAACGACGCGCCAGGTGCAAGGAAATTGCAGAACCGCGATCTTCGGCCAGCCGCAACCAGGGCCGGCATTCCAGGGCTATGAGATTCACGTTGGCGAAACCCTCTACGGCCCCGGCGCCGAACCCTTTGCCGAGATCACCCGCGAAGGCATCGGCGGCGCGGTCCCGGACGGGGCCATGAGCAGCAATGGACGCGTGGCTGGCACCTACGTTCACGGACTCTTCGATGCCGACAGCTTCCGCCATGCCTTTGTGGATGCCGCCCGCGCGGCCTGCGGACTGGAGGCCGCCGCCGCCCATGCATTCGTGGCCAGAGAGCGGGAGGCGCGCCTGGACCGCCTTGCCGCACACGTGCGCAACTCCCTTGACCTTGCCCTCCTATGGAGCTGGATCGGACTTCCGCCGCCGCGAACGGGAACCGCCCGGTAATCGCCTCCTGGAAACGGGCGCTTGCCTGCGGGCTCGACCTGCTCCCCGGTGCATCGAGGGCGCCGCGTTCTCCGTAGTTGATTACACCGAACCTGTGCGCAGCACCTTGGCAAGATCGCGCCGGATTTCCTCGGCCACGGGCAGGTGTCCAATCCGCTCTTCCGCCCGTTGCACCGGATAGGCAAATTGTTTCAATTGAAACTCTCCGTCTTCCCAGACGGCGTAGCACGCGTCTGCCTTGCCGGTCTTGGGTTGGCCAAGGCTTCCGGGATTCACAATCGTTTTGCCGCCGATCTGCCTGACAAAAGGTGTATGGGTGTGTCCCACCAGCAGAAAGCCGGCATCGACCTGTTCAAGCTCCTTCGGCCACCGGTCCGAATCTTCCGGACAGTACCCATAGAGAGGATTGGAAGGAATGGCATGACAGAGGAAAAATTTCCGGCCGTCGCGCTCCAGCACTTGCGTTAAAGGCAGGCCACGCAGGTAAGCAACCGCATCGCCGTCAAGGCAGGACTTTGAATACTGCATGGTTGCGTCCGCCATGGCCGCGTAGCGCGGGGTGCAGCGCGGGTCCACATCGAATCCAACCGCGTTGTCATGATTGCCGCGAATCACAACCTCGCTGTGCGAGCGAACAAAGCCGACAACTTCTACCGGCATCGGACCATAGTTCACCAGGTCGCCAAGCACCCAAAGCTCATCGCCCAACTCGGGCAGAGCGGAGAGTGCGTCAAAGTTGCCGTGCAAATCGGAGATGACAACAATCTTCATGGCTGACTCCTCCTCAACTCAAAATGCTGCGTTTTGGGTGGACGCGCGCCAGCAGGCGGGTTGCCTGCTCGGCAAAGGTCCCAGCGGCGGCCTGCTGGGCTGCCGGGACATGGATGCGCCATGTCAGTGTGTCCCCTATGGAAATGTTCAATTCCTCACCGCCCGCCATTCTTACACTCGTGACCTTCGCCAATGCGCAATAGGAGCAACGCACCCCGAATTGCTGCCGGTATTTTCCCCGGCGGTTGGTCATCCAGAGCAGACGGTAATTTGTCAGGGCAACATAATCAGAGGGCGACCAGATTGCACTCGCTCCCAGCCACCGTGTCCTGGTCTGCCTCTGGGAAGCGATGAAAAGACGCGCCCAGGGGAGTTCGTCCGGCATCTGCTCCCGCCGCGAAAAATTGCGGAAGGCAAGATCAAGCGGATCACCCAGGTGCATTGCCCGGTGAGTCACGCCAGCGGGTTGCTGCCCCAGAAACCGCCGCCGCAGGCGCTCCAGAAATTCGCTGGCAAACTTGTCGTCGCGGGCACTGTATGGGACTTCATGTTCGGCGTCCGCAAGCACCAATCGCGCCCGGCAATCGAGGAGAAACCTTTCCGTCTCCATCGCCAGAACGTGCGCCATGGGAATCACCACCACCCCGGCGTTGGCGGAAGGATGGGTGTAGAGCAGAATCTCGTCGTCCACAAACAGCAGGACGCGGGCCGCGTATCGTGCCGTGTTGAATCGTCCCGCCAACTCTTGCGGCAGAAACAGTCCAATCGAGAAACTTGGCGCAACCACCCCGGCAAAGTCTGCTGGAATGTCCTGCGGACTGCGAATCACGTAGGCGAACGCGTACGCCCGGGAATCAACGCTGTCCGCATCCGGCATCCTATTTCTCCGCCAGGCCGGCGCAACACGTGGGCGCAACTCCACCGGCCGCGCAGGCCTTCGAGAGGAACTGGGAAGCGCACTTGGAAATTGCCGGCAACATGACTCCGCGACCTGGATCAAACCAATTCAGGAGTCATCATCTGCCAGGCAATGCAGAGGCAGCGGTTCAAGGTGGTACTCCTTCACCCTCAACAGCAATTACGCAAGTACGCTACCATATCCAAACGGAGATTGAACACCGCCCGCGGCTGTAATACTTTCTCGCTGGCGACCGATTCCGCCATAACCGCCAGCCTCGCCCGGTTGGAGGATGATTCCTGGCTCGCGCGTCGGTCCGTTTGTTTTATGCCCATCGAAGCCGTCGATGCCTTTCCGGCGACGCGCTCCAAAACTACAGTCCGCAACGATCGAACCCCACCGGAAAGGTGGGGTTCGTAAGCAGTCTGTGGGCGGCTTGAGTTTCCGCCCACAGGGTTACCTGGATCGAGTTTAGAACGGGCCCTGGTTAAAGTAGCTAGCCCCATAGGTATTGCTGTCGCTCGGCGGCTCCGGAGGTAAGCCCCAATTGTTGTAAGTCAAGTCCGGATGTTCGTCTGCCAGATCGTATGCGCCATTGCCTTCGGCCGTGTTCGTCCAGATGGTGTTGGTGCCCGAATTCGCATCCACGTGAATTCCCAACACGGCATTCTTGTTGGCGGTGTTGTTTTCGATGACCGCATTCGTGGCGGCGGTGGCGTCGCTGTAAATGCCGATCCCTTCATCGTTCCCCGTGACCGTGTTATTGCTCACGGTAACGCCGCTCGTGATGTCGTAAAGTAGGATCCCGTCCGCACTCACATTGAGCGGCGTAGCGGGGTTGGCGTAGAGGTTGTTGCTGACCGTGTTGTTATTCACCAGGCCCAGGGCGCCACGGCTTATCTGAATGCCATTCTGACCGTTGATGAGGGCCTGGTTCTGCCCGGTGACAAGGTTGCCGAGGACATTTACGTTCGTGCCCGCGCCATCCACCACAATGCCGCCCTTCTGGTAATCACCGACCGCGTTGTAAGCGATGGTGCCGGCGTGTCCCACAAAGCCGGAAGCTTGCGAGCCGAAGCGGATCGCAATGCCGTGCTGGCCGCCGCTGTAGGTAGCATCGCGGATCGACTGCACCTGGTTACCCACGACGGTAGCGTTGGCGCTGGTCACATACACGCCATAGTTGAGCAAGCCGCCCACCGGACCAGGCCCGCGCACACCCATGTTGACGATGGCTACACTGCTCGCGCCGCCACCAACTTCCAGCAGCGTAGTCAGTCCGTTGGCGTCAGCCGCCAGAACCGGGGGAGCCTGCACAACCGCCGTGTTCTTCAACGTGGAGGCAAGAGTAACGTTCTGGGTGATTGTGAGCTGCTCGCTGTACGTACCGGTATTCACCAGCACGGTTTGTCCTGCCTTGGCGGCCGCAAGTCCTTCCGTGATGGTGATGCACGGAATGGCAGAGGTGCCGCACTTGGTGTTGGACGCATTGGCGTTCGCCTGATCCACGAACACGGTATTGGCAGCCGTGTACACTGCACCCGGCGTCGCCGTGCAGTTATTGTTTACGTTACTTTCCGCAACCGAGTTGGTGTCGTTGGCGCACGCAAACACGTAGTACGTTCCCGCCGCACTCGATGCCGGAACCGTTGTGTTAACGGTGCCCGTGGAACTTGTGGAGGCAGCCAGCGCCGGAACCGAACGGGTTCCCAGTATCACCGCCGCGCCTGACCCTGTCTTTACCAGGTTCGTAGAGGTGGACAGGTAGTAGCGAGTGGTGGAAGCATTGGCGTTCACGAATGCGTCGGCCGTAGTGTCGGTAATCGCAAGCGTTCCGCCGGGTAAAACCGCGGACGGGTTGGTGCCGACAGATGTCACCGTGAGGTCCGCGCCGAGGATCGCGAACGCTGGCGACGCGGTGCAGTTGTTGGCCGTGTTGCTCTCCACGATTCCATTGTTATAGTTCGCGCAAGCAATCACATAGTAAGTACCGCCCAGGTTTGTGGGCAACGTCAGCGTCGTCGTCGCCGCCGAAGTTGCGTTCGTACCCAGCCCTCCCACGTAGCGGTAGCCGAGATAGGTTCCCTTCGTCGTACCGTTGGTCGAGAGGTAGAAACCGGTGGTCGATGCCGCCGCCGTCCCGCCGCCCTGGTTCAGCACCGTGTCGCTGACCTGTATGGCGCCACCCGATACGGGAGCCGTCGTCAGCAGGCTGACGCTGCTCTCCACCAGGTCCGCGCCCGCTACCGTGAAGGCCGCCGTGGGCGTGCAATCGTTGGCCGTGTTGCTCTCGACGATGCCACCGTTGTAGTTGGCGCAGGCCATCAGGTAGTAACTGCCAGCCAGATTTGAGGGCAATGTCAGCGTCGTTGTTGCCGCCGAAGTCGCGTTCGCACCGAGCCCTCCCACGTAGCGATAGCCCAGGTAGGTTGACTTCGTTGTACCGTTGGTCGAGAGGTAGAAACCGGTGGTCGATGCCGCCGCCGTCCCGCCGCCCTGGTTCAGCACCGTGTCGCTGACCTGCACGCTGCCACCCGATACGGGAGCCGTCGTCAGCAGGCTGACGCCGCTCTCCACCAGGTCCGCGCCCGCCACGGCAAACGCAGCCGTGGGCGTGCAGTTGTTCGTCGTGTTGCTCTCCACGATGCCACCGTTGTAGTTGGCGCAGGCCATTACGTAGTAAGTACCGTTCAGGTTTAGCGGCAACGTCAGCGTGGTGGTCACCGGCCCGGCGCTTGCACCCACGCTCAGCGTGCCCACGTAGCGATAGCCCAGGTACGTTCCCTTGGTAACCCCGTCCGTCGAAATATAGAAGCCGGTGGTCGATCCTCCGGCGCTCAGGATGCCTTGATTTTTCACCGTATCCGTTACCTGGACAGTACCGCCGGAGGCGCCCGAGGCCGGGCCGGAAACAGCGCTCTCGACCAGGTCCACACCCTGCCCCCACACGCTGAGGGTTCCGGGAATGACCGTCAGGTTGTAACTTGCGGCCGCCGCTCCGCCGAGCGTGGCCGTGACCGGGTAGCTGCCAATCGGGCTGGCGGCGCCAGCCGTGGAGGAGTAGGTGATGACCAGGTTGCCCTTGGCGAGGTCATTATTGACCACACCCACCACCGTTCCAGTAAAGGCCGGATTCGCCGCACCCACCGCCCGCGAGTAACTGCTGGGCGCAACCGTCACCGTCAGCGGAGCCTGCGCCACCGTGAAGGTCCCATTCACCGGGGCCGCTGCCGCGTAGTCCGCGTTACCAAGCTGGGTTGCCTGCACGGTCACGGCTCCGGCGCCGGTAATGGTGAGCGCGTTGCCACTCAAGGTTGCCGGACCGGAGACGTACACGAAGCTCACCGGAAGCGTCGAGCTGGCCGTCGCCGTCAGCGTGATCGGAGCCACGCCGTAGGTCTGGTTGCCCGGGCCTCGGAAGGTGATCGTCTGCGCAGCCTGCAACCCGGTTCCCGACAACGCAATCGACTGGGTCGCCGTGGTTGCATTCAAACTGTTATCGGTCAGCTTCACGCTGCCGTTGATGCCGCCGACCGTGGCCGGGCTGAACTCGATGCCGAGAACACAGCTTGCCGCCGGGTTCAGCGCCTGGTCGCTGGAACTGCACGAGGTATCGGGGCCGCCCAGAGAGAAGTTTAAAGCGGCGCTGATCGTGTTGATCGTCAGCGGAGCATTGCCCAGGTTCAGCACCGCAACGTCTTGCGCCGCGCTGACCGTGCCGTAATAGGTGTTGGCAAAACCCAGCGCAGGCGCACCGGAAACATCCACCTTGCGAATTGCGTTGTTGTAAGCGTCCGCAATGTAAAGATTGCCCAACCCATCCACCGCAATGTCCCACGGGCCATACAGTTGGGCGCTCGTGGCCGGCCCTCCGTCGCCGCTGTAACCCTGCGTGCCATTGCCCGCGACCGTGGAAACAATCCCGCCCGGCGTAACCTTGCGAATGAGTCCGTACCCCTGGCCTACATAGCTGATGTTGCCCGAGTCTGCGATGTAGAGATCGCCGGCCGCATCCACCGCAACCTCTTGCGGGTAGTAGAACTGCGCCAGCGTGGCCGGGCCGCCGTCTCCGCTGTAGCCTGGTCCTTTTGCGTTATCGCCCGCAACCGTTGTAATGATGCCGCCCGGTGTAATCTCACGAATCACGTTATTGTAATAGTCGGCAAAGTAGAGATTGCCTGCCCCATCCATCGCGCCCAGTTGCGGGGCGTTCAATTGCGCCGCCGTGGCAGCCAGCCCATCGCCGCTGTAACCGGCCACGCCGGTGCCGGCGATCGTGGTAATCGTTCCATCCGGGCCAACCTTGCGAATGACGTTGTCGCCCGCGTCTCCAATGTAGAGATTGCCGGTGCCATCCGCTATCGTTCCCCACGGTCCGTTCAGGAGAGCGCTGGTGGCGGGGCAGCCATCGCCCAGGCCGTCCGTCTGTTGTGCACATCCGGAGCCGCCGCCCGCAAAAATCGTGTTCACCCCGCCCGGCGTTACCATGCGGATCACATTGTTGTAATAGTCCGCGACGTAGAGGTTGCCGGCTCCATCCACTCGCACCGTGGCTGGATAGTGAAAGCCGCTCGCCACGGTCGAGATGATTCCTCCGGGAGTAACTTTGCGAATTGCGTTGTTGGTGGAGTCCGCGATGTACACGTTGCCGGCTTCGTCCACGGCAACGCCATTGGGATTGTTCAGTTGCGCCCCGGTGGCAGGGCCGGAGTCACCGCCGTAGCCACCGCCGTTCCCGCCCGCCATGGTCGCAATCGTCCCCGGACCAAAGGCCACCAGCGGCCCCGTACCTGCGCCATACAGGGGAACGGTGATCAGCGTGTTGGGAGGGGTACTTTGGTCGGTCAGTACCAGCGCGCCCAGCCGTGGGCCGACCGTGCTTGGGACAAACTGAACCACCACCGTGCAGTCTCCCGTGCTTCCACCCGTGCAAGTGCCGCCCGTGATGCTGAAATCGAGATTCGCCGCACCCTCGGTCACCGCCGCTACCCCTCCCAGCGTGACCCCGGAAATCGTGAAGGACACGCTCTGGGTGTTGCCGCCCGGCAATCCAACCGCAACCGGGGCGAACGTTACCGGCGAGGGTGAAGCCGTCACCTGGGCCCATAGTTGCGATGCAGTTCCGACCGAGACCAGGACAACAAGAAGAATTAGGACCGTGAAACCTGCACTTCGGCGCATGTGTTACCTCCAGGTGCATCCAATCAAAAATCCGTTAGGGAGTAAAAAGTTCGAACGGAGGGGCACGGAAAACAGCGGCTGCAAGGCGAGCATGAGCGCCTTCACAGCGCCTCCCGCCTCTTGCTCGCACGCTTCATCGCGCACCTGCTGCATGACAGAACCCGGCACGGAACCATGAAACTGCCCGGCGGATGTGTCGTCTGACTGCAAGCCCTGCACCAGGGCGCACCGGAGCCGGACAAATGGAAACCGTAGCAAAGAGGCCTGGCAACAGCGCACCCAATGGGCGATTCCATCTCTGCCGCACGGTTCCACCGGTCCTACCGCATAGAGCGGCAAAGCAGGCGTTAACCTGTTCGAGCAAGTGATTTGCGCATGGCGGGATTATCCACGGCGGCGGGTGGGAAACAAGTGATAGGTGTCACCCTGCCGCGTGATGGTTGCGGTACTTTCGTAATGTACCAGGCCATTCAATTTAGACGGTTTTTTGGCGGAGAACGGCGAAACCCGCGCAGATTTCAGAGCAGGCATGGAACGCGCCCGCCGCCAGGCGCATAAGGACACATCGCCATCCGTGTTGCCGGCCACTGCCCTCGCAGCGTCGGGCCGTTCCAATTTTGAGGGTTGGGATTGTCGGCAACCGGGCCGTGTTGCAGGTCTCGAACCAATGGCGATAGCCCGTGCCCTGGCTCTTGAAGGCAAGCCCCGGACTCAACCGCCAAGGCCTTCCGCTGGCGTCATTCGCAGCGCAAGCAGCCCCCCTGCGGCGCCTAAGCGGAAGTCCGTGCCGCCTGTTCCATAAAGCTGCTCACCGTCTGTTTCAGTTGCGAATCGCATTCATCGGCGATGGTCATTACATCGATCAGCAGCAGGCTGAAATCCACGGTGCCCAGGTTGTCCTGCAAGGTCTTGAAGATGCTCACCTGCAGGCTGCGGGATTCCTCCACGATCATCGGAATCGAATACCCCTGCAATTGGCGGACCTTGCCGTGCTCAACGGCTGCCGCCGACACCTGTTTCGTCCCCAGACTTCTCGGCACCCGCAAACGGTGGATCAGTTCCTCAAGCAGCTTCGGAAGATGCCCGGTGCGCTGTTCCCTGCTCAGGGGCACGCACGTCAGCTCGCTGTCGCCCTCAACCCTCGCCAGCCAGTCGGCAATGGTTTCCAGGGCGTCACGTTCCAGGATGGAAGCGACCCGCTCCGTATTTCTTGTCTTTCGCGTCTCGGTTTTCTCCAAATTCTCGCGAATGGTGGTGACCAGCGCTTCGATGGCCATCGGTTTCAGCAGGATTTGGTCCGCTTGCAGTCGGATGGCATTCATCGCCTCTTCCAGCGCTGGGTATCCAGTAAACAGCAGCGTGACCGCCTTCGGATTCGAGTGCCGCATCGCACTCGCCACGGTAAAACCGTCAGCCGCTCCGGGCATGTGCAGGTCGCTGAGCAGCACGTCAAAAGAATCCGTGTCGATGTTATGCAGAGCCTCGCTGACGGTCGCCGCCGTGGTGACCCGAAACTGTTTGGACTCCAGCACATCCCTCAACGAATCACGAATCCCCTCGTCATCGTCGACCAACAGAATCCTGGGTTGCCCCGCATTTTCGGTTCTTGTCGTCATCGCATCCCTTCGCAAATGGATCAGCCCTTCGCGTGTGGCTGAGCTTAGCGGAGACTCCCTGGGTAGACTGTTCAATATTGCTCACTTTCGATCATGATTGGTCATTTTGGCAACTCCCAGGCGGACGCGGCGCCCGCTTCCCCACGGCACCGTTTCGCGCATCCCATGCCGGCAAACCCATTTATTTTTTCAATATTCGGCAAAGACGCGGAACTTTCCAGGGTCACTGAACATCTACTGAGACAAGGGCAATAACACCGGGCGTATTTTCCGCATTCCCCGCAGCTTTTTTCAGGCTGCTCCCTTCACCCGAGCTTTATTCAATCCGCTGAAACCTCATTGTTTTTCCCGCCAAAAACCTCCCGCCCGAGGTGTGTTTGATCGGTCAACCTGTTTACAGGGCGCAAAAAATCCCGGGAAGCTTGCCGCTCCCCGGGTCAGATGCTCCGGACTCCGGTCCTCGCCCGCGCTCCGTGCCGGACGCGGCTCAGGACAGGAAGAACTCCTTGGTAATCTCGACGTACTTGTCCGCCGGAAGCTGTTTGCTGATCTCCCCGTGCGCCTTGCCGCCGTCCTGCGCCAGGGCTGGGCTGCCGGTCAGGTTGCCCGAAC
>CAZQDD010000045.1:0-28736 GCA_964591805.1 uncultured Acidobacteriaceae bacterium
AGAACAGCTCAAACTGCTTGCGCAGTTGCACGTTGATGCTGCTGAATCCGCCGCCAATGGGCGTGGTGACCGGGCCTTTCAAGGCGACCCGGGTGCGCTCGATCGATTCGGTCAGCTCTTTCGGAATGTACTCGTGATACCGGGCATACGCGTCGGCCCCGGCCGCGAAGCTTTCCCACTCGAACCCGACTCCGGTCGCCTCCAGAACGCGAACCGCCGCGGCCGTAACTTCAGGACCGATTCCGTCGCCCGGAATCAACGTAACTCTATGTGTCATTCGTCCCTGCCTCGATGGCCGCCCATCCTCCGGCGGCTACTGTTTCGCCGGGCGTTTGCCGCGCTCGCTGGACGCCAGCGCCGTTTTGGCCTCGCGCACGTCCTTGGAGCGCAGCAGATCCTGCAGCTCTGACAGGAATTCGTGCACGTCCTTGAAGTCCAGATAAACGCTGGCAAAGCGCACGTACGCGACCTTGTCCAGGTTACGCAGCCGGTTCATGATCAGCTCGCCGACTTCGCCCGTCTTGCGTTCGCGCTCCGGACTGTCAATCACAAAGCTCTCGGCCTCGTTCACGATCTGTTCCAGCTGGCTGATGGGAACCGGGCGTTTTTCGCAGGCGCGGAGCAATCCGCTAAGCACCTTCTGGCGCTCGAACTTTTCCCGGCGTCCGTCCTTCTTCACCACCATGTATGGGATTTCGTCAATGCGCTCGTAGGTGGTGTAGCGCTTTTCGCAGCGCAGGCACTCGCGCCGGCGGCGAATCGATTCGCCTTCCTTGCTCTCGCGCGAGTCCACCACCTTGTCCTGATCAAATCCGCAAAAGGGGCATTTCATGGCGTGTTGCCGCCATCTTCCAGGGCGGCGCAGCCTTTCTCGGCAAACCCGGCTGGTTGCCGGTTGAGCTGAATGATTGTATCAGCGGGATTGTATCAGCAGCTGCGCTCCGGGTGTGCAGGAACTGCCGGGGCCTCGGCTTCCTGCTCTTCCAGCGAGCTCTCTTCGGACAGCCGCAGGAAGGAAATCTTCTCGAAGCGCGCCAGCAGAACTCCGGCCGGAATCACCGACATGAAGGTCACCAGCCAGAGCATGATTCCGCAGCTTACGGCCAGCTCGCGCGTAATGTTATACGGCTCACTGGCAAACAGGTTGGATTGCAGCACCCCGATGACCGCCAGTTGCGAGCCGCCAACCCCTCCGGGCAACTGCACCACCGAACCCAGCATGCTGGAGCCCATCACCAGCAGCACATCCTCCAGCTTCATGGTGTTCATGCGCGCCACCCGCGGCTCGCCCTGCGCCACCACCCGAATCTGCGGATAGGCGTGCAGAACTTCAATGTAGGCCCCGGCAATCATCAGCCACATGGCCAGCGAAACCAGCACCAGCTGCACGAACGACTTGGCGTCGTGAATGGTGTTGAAGCCCTGCTTGAACGAGAGCAGTCGCGCCCGCACCACCTCTGCCGCCCGGCCCGTGGTCTTTCTGAGGACAAACGCCAGCACGGCGGCCACCGCCAGTCCAGCAATCACCAGGGGAAGCTTGTGTCCGGCATTGCGCGCCGCAACTCGAAGCCCGCTGCCGACGCCCTGCCACAGGACCTGTGCTAGTATCCCGCCCTTCAGGGCCAGAAATCCCGCCATCAGCACCAGCACGGCGCCCAGGTCAAAGAAGCGTTCCACCGTCCAGACCGCCAGTTGCGAGGTGAAGCTGAGCTTTTCCTTGCGTGCGATCAGGTAGGGCCGGGCAAACTCGCCGGCGCGCCCAAACAATCCCAGGGCGGCAAAGCCAATGATCTGCGGCGCAATCAGCCGCCGGAAACTGGTGGGCGCCGTGGGCCGCAGAAAGATGGCCCAGCGCACCGCGCGCAGCACGTAGGCCAAATAGATCAGCGCCACCCCCGCGCCGATGTGCCACAGGCTCACCCCACCCGTGTACTGCCGGAACTTTGCCCAGTCGAAGCTGCGCCACGAACGAAACTGGAAATACACCAGCGCGGCAAGGATGGCCGTCACCACAAGCAGGGAAATAATCTGTTTCTTCTTCATAGTGGGAGCGAGCCGGAGCTGGAGATCGCCTGCGCCTTTCAAGCATAACGTTATGCGGCAGGCAAACTCAGTGCCTCTGCAAGCTGATTGCCGATTGGGAGCCTGTTTCCGCGGATGCCATCTTTAATTCTACTAAATTGCCGCCCGCTGCGGGCAGCGCGCGGCCAGGATGGCGACAACCTTCGTGCACGGCGCGACACCCCGCACAGGTCCGAACACTCTACTTCGCAGCCCGCTGCACCGTATCGGCGCTGCTGTTGGCAGGTTTTGTAGCCGCGCCTGGGGTTGTGGTGTGGGTTGCGCTCGAAGTCCCGCCCGAACCGCCGCCGGATTTTCCCGCGCCCTGCTTGCTCCGGTTGTAGTCGCGGACCACCCTCGCCACGTAATTCCGTGTCTCGCGGTAAGGCGGAACTCCCTTGTAGTGGTCCACCGCTCCGGGGCCAGCGTTATAGGCTGCCAGCGCCTTGATGGCGTCGCCGTTGTAGCGCTCCAGCAATTCGCGCAGGTAGCGCGTACCTCCGTGCACATTTTGTTCGGGGCTAAAGCTGTCACTCACTCCCAGGTCCAGCGCCGTCGCCGGCATCAGCTGCATCAGCCCGCGCGCGCCTGCCACGGAGACCGCCTGCGAATTGCCCGCGCTCTCCTGCCGGATCACGCTGCGGATGAAGTCCGAATCCACCCCGTGCTCAAGCGACGCTTCGCCGACGATCTGGCTGGTGCTCTTGGCGGGCATGGCAGCTTCGGGCGGCGTGGCGGGGTCGGGTTCGCTCGAGTAGCTCTGGATTTCCGCGGCGGGTATGTCTACAAAAGTTTTCTTCTCGTCGTCCATATAGAGCCGCACCGATCCCTCGCGCAACTCGCGGGTGCGGTGGCGGATGGTGAATCCGTTGCGCAGCTCGGCGATCTCGACCGCAAACGCGGTGCTGATCAGCAGCAGCAGGGTCGCAATCGTGCGCGCAGCTCTCATGTCGCTATTCTAGCCCTTCCAGCGCCGCGTCCACGGCCGCGGCGACGCCATCTTCGTTATTGTCAAGGGTCGTCGGCCAGCCCCGGCCACGCAATTCCGCGGTGGCGTTTCCCATGATGCAGGGATGTCCGGCGAATTCCAACATCTCAATGTCGTTGTAGTTATCTCCGATTGCCATTACCTCGGCGGGCGCGTAGCCACGCGAGCTTGCCCAGCGGCCCAGCGCCGCGCCCTTGGTGCATCCCTTGTTGAGGATGTCCAGCATGCACAGGTCGCGCGCGTCGTACTGGGTTTTCAACAGGGTGATGCGGGTCAGCAGGGCATTATTTTTCATGAGCTGCGCCTCGGCGGCCATCATCAGCTCCACGGTTCCACAGTACATTGCCTGGATCGGATCGCGGGTCAGTCCCCGCTCAATGGGAGTGACAACGCGAATGTGCTGCGAGTTTGTTTCCAGCCATCGCTTGATCGACTCGTTCAGCGTCTCCAGGGTTTCCAGCAGGAGCGGCTTTTCGCCCTCTTCGTCAAAGGTAATCACCAGGTGCCGCCGGAAGCCGGTCATGTGCTCCACCAGTTCCAGCGCCGCTCCCAGCGGCAGTGGGTCGCGGTGGAACAGGGTTCCGTCGCTCTGCCTGGTCACCGCGCCGTTGGAGCTGATCATGGCAACCTCAAAGCCCAGCAACCGCGCCACCGGAAGCGCAAAACTGTGGCGGCGTCCGGTCGCCAACGCAATCTCTACGCCCAGCGCGTGGGCCCGCCGCAACGCGGCAAGGTTCGGCTCGCTCACCTGGAATTTGGAATCCAGCAAAGTTCCGTCAATATCGATGGCAATCAGGCGGACTGGAGACATTGCTTCCGATTTTACAACTTCCGCGCCCCCGCACCGGATGCCGGGGTCGCCGGGATGCTAGGATTCTCCTGATGATTTCCCACTTTTTTTCCTGGGGCATATTCGGCGTTCTGCTGATGGCGATGGCCGTGGTTCACTTTGTCCGCCGCCAGCCCAGCATCTATTGGATTTATCTCATCCTCTTTCTTGGGCCGCTGGGCGCGCTGATCTACCTGGCGGTTGAGGCTCTTCCTGAGCTGTTCGACCCCGGCGCCTTCCGCTTCGTCGAGCGCGGCCGTCGCGCCCGCGAGGTCGAGTCCGCCATCCGGCAGAACCCGTCGGCGGGAAACTACGAAGAACTCGGACTGCTGCGCCTCGACAAGGGCGACTGGGCCGATGCCCGCGCCTGTTTCGACCGTGCCCTGGCGCAGCGTACCGATTCGCTCGACCCCTTCTACCGCCGCGGCCTCGCCGAGGTCGAGCTCGGCGATTTCCCCGCCGCCCGCGCCGACCTGGAGCGCGTGGTGACCGCCGATGCCGGTTATGACTTCCAGCGCGCCGCCGGACTGCTGGCCCTGGCCGACTGGAAGACCGGGAACCTCGACCGCGCGCAGCGCCTCTTTACCGAGGTTCTGCGCACTTCAACCCTCACCGAGACCCAGCTCCACCACACCGAGTTCCTCGCCGAAACCGGACACCCCGAGGAGGCCCGCCAGCAAGCCCTGCGCATCAAGGACAAGCACGCCGGAATGCCCGGCTTCCAGCGCCGCCGCGAGCGCAAACTATTCCGCCGCAACGCCGCCTTGTTGCGCAGGCTGTAAATGTGACTATCCCGTCTTACGAATGGCCGACTTCAAGGTGTCATCAATCCGCGTCTGCCAGCCCCGGCCTTCGGCCTTGAAGTGAGAAACCACTTCCGGAGAAAGACGCAGGGAAACAAGCTGTTTCGTTGGACTCTTCTGCGGACCGCGCTTCCTGGCGGATATCGCCTTCTGCACGCCGTCCCGCAATGCGGAGAGCGGAACCGCCCGCTTGAAGTCAGCTTCCGTCCATTCAGGATTTTCGTTTTCGATCGGCTCAGGATTTTGCCGCTTCTTCATATGGTCTAAGTGTAGCTACGATTAGAGGCATGTCAACCACAGAATCCCGGGGTCCGGACGACGCAGTCAATTCCGGAACGCGCACGTTTTCGTCCCAACACGCAAAGGCGGTATCATTCCAGATTACGTATATGACCGAGCGCCTCTACTACCAGAACTCGTTTCTCTTCGACTTCACCGCCGCCGTCGCCGGCATCCGCGAACTTGCCGACGGCCGTCACGCCTTGCTGCTGGACCGCACCGCGTTCTATCCCACCAGCGGCGGCCAGACTTTCGATACCGGCTGGGTCGAGTTCGTCTCGGCTGAATCCGGAGAGCCCGCGCCGCTGGCGAAGCTCGCCGTCTCCGAGGTCCTCGAGGACGAATCCGATGGCGCCATTCTGCACGTTGTCGAGCATCTCGACGAGCCCCTGCCGCTACCGCTCGGCGTGCGCGGCTTCATCGACGTGGACCGCCGCCAGGATCACATGCAGCAGCACTCCGGACAGCACGTACTCTCGGCTGCCTTCCTCAAACTGTTCGATGCGCCCACCGTCAGCTTCCACCTGGGCGATGAAACCTCCACCATCGATCTGGAAATCGACAACCTCGGTCCCGCCCAACTGGTGCAGGCGGAGCGCCACGCCAACCAGCTTGTCTGGGACGATCGCCAGGTCCTGATCCATGAGGCTACGCCCGAGCAGGCGCGCAAAGTCGGAGTCCGCAAGATTCCCGAAGTCGCCCATGACACCCTGCGCCTCATCGAAATCCGCGGCGTCGACCTCTGCGCCTGCGGCGGTACCCACGTCCTCACCACCGGACAGATCGGCAACATCCAGCTACGCAAGGTGGAAAAGGTCAAGCAGGGAGTGCGCGTCGAGTTCGTCTGCGGCGTCCGCGCCCTGCGCGTCGCGCGTAAAGATTTCCAGGTCCTCAGCGAGGCCGCCGCGCTCTACTCCTCCCATCTTTGGGAGGTCCCCGCGCAGACTCAGAAGCTGCTCGACTCCGGCAAAGCCGCGCAGAAGCAGCAGCAGAAGTTGCAGGAGGAGATCGCCTGGCTCAGCGCCGAGCAGGCGCTGGCGCGCACTCCCATCCAGGGCGGACGGAAAATCGTCGCCGAGTATTTCGCCGGCCGCGACCTCGCCTTCGTCAAGCTCTACGCCCAAAAGCTGGTGGCCGCCGAACCCAACATCATCGCCCTGGTGGGCGCGGGGCAGGGAACTCCCGCGCTGGTCTTTGCCCAGTCTCCCGGCGGCCCGTTCGATGCCGGCGCCGAACTCAAAGCCATTGTCGCCTCCGCCGGTGGGCGCGGTGGCGGCACGCGCGATCTGGCCCAGGGCGGCGTGCCCGCGGCGGATCTGATTCCCTCCCTGCTCGCCCGTGCCCTGCAACTGGCTCGCGCCAAATTGGGCGGCCAGAAATGACCGTGCCATGATTCCTCAGCCGCTCATCCTCATCACCCTGCTGATCCAGCTCGGCGTCTCCGCCGCGGTCAGCAGCGTGCTGGCGCGCTCAAGGCGCTTCCGCGTTCTGCTCTTTCACGAGGATCGCGACATCTGGGAAAAGCTGGAGATGGTCCTGTTCATCGGCGGACCCTTCATGCTCGGCGTGCTGGCGCGCGGCACGGTCAAGAACTTTCTCGCCGCCGACGTCTCCTTCGAAGCCGCCATCCTTCTCGGTGTCATTGCCGGACGAACCGCCGGCGTCTGCGGCGGAATCCTGCTCTCTCTGCCTTACCTGTTCATGCACCAGTACATGAACCTGCCGCTCAACGTGGTGGCCGGACTCAGCGCCGGATTCCTGCGCGAACTGGCCACCGACCGCGAGGCCATCTGGTCGTTCAGCCCGCTGTTCGATCTCAACATCTACCGCTGGGTTCGCCGCAGCATCGTCAAGTCGCTCATCGACTGGCAAACCTCGTTTTTCTTCATGATCCTCGCCCTGCAATTCGTGCGTCTTGAGACCCGGGAGTTTTTTCCGCGCCATACCTGGGCTCTGGATTCCACCAACTGGCTGGTGCGTTGCGCCATCTACATCACCAGCGTGATGACCGTCGCCATCGGCCTCAAGGTGCTCAACAACACCCGCATTGAAATGAAGCTGGAGGAGCAGGAACGCCTTCTCTTGCAGGCCCGCATGGAAGCCCTGCAGAGCCAGATCAATCCCCACTTCCTCTTCAATACCTTGAACTCCGTGGCCTCGCTGGTGCGCTTCGATCCCGACACTGCCCGCGAGATGATTCTCAAGCTCGCCAAGATTCTCCGCCGCCTGCTCAAGAAGGGCGACTCCTTCGTGGAATTGCGCGAGGAGTTCGAATTCATTGACGACTACCTGGACATTGAAGTCATCCGCTTTGGCCGCGACAAGCTGAAGGTGGTCAAGGAACTGGACCCGGCCAGCCTGGACGTTGTCGTACCCACCATGCTCATCCAGCCCATCGTGGAGAATTCCATCAAGCACGGTCTCTCGCCCAAAATCGATGGCGGCACAATTTACCTGCGCAGCCGCATCGTCGATGCCATGCTCGTCATCGAGGTGGAAGACGACGGCGTAGGCATCGTCGAGCCCGGCTCCGACGCCAGCGAGTGGAACGCGCCGCAGCGTGGCGCCGGAATCGGCATGGCCAACGTAAGCGAGCGCCTCCAGGTGCTGTTCAGCGATGCCGCGCGCGTCGAGGTGGAAAGCCGCACCGGCGCCGGAACCATCGTCCGCATCCTCCTGCCCATCCCCCATACCGGCGAGATGGACGGCGTCAACTACGACCTCCGCTCCAACACCCCGCAGTAACCGCCCATCCGGGAATCGATGGATAGATGCCCTGTTTTCGCAGCCATCGAGTTGCACGGCCACCGAGATAACGGCTCTCTAGCCGATACCGTTTCGGAACTTAGGCGGGTTTTTTGCCCGCGCTTCTGTTTTTCTGTCCCAACGGGGAGTAATAATCGGCTCGTGGTCGATCTACCCCATGGCGGTGGTGCTCGGATCAACGAACTTGATCTCGTGGACTTCATTCGAACATCTAACCCACCTCGCAACTACATCGTCGGAGGGGCATCGAAGGTTACGTTGGCGAACCACCGTAAGCAACACTCTCTTGATTACTGGCTTCGGCAACGCAGCTGTTACCAAGATACGATGCAGGCTGTCCCGAGCGTCATCGACGCGCTAGTGGCAACGGGTTTGTTTGTCGCCGAAGACGGCTTGCTCTGCCCGGACTCTCGCAGACGTTGCAAAGGGCTCCGCTTGGTCTGATCTCTCGCGCGTGGATTTCAAATTATCGTCCCGGTAAGAGCGCCAGTGTGCGGAAGGCAGCGCCTTGTGAAAGGAACGATAATGACTCTTGCGATTTGCATGTTTTGTGGCGCAGAGAAATTCGGAGCACTTACCTCATGCAATAGATGCGGTCTCGCGCCTACAACGCTCTTAGACCGAGCAAAGAGTCTGATGCTTTCAGGTCACAACTTTCCACCAGACGAATTGCGCAAGTTCAGCCACACAATTACTACAGGAATGAAAGTGCCGTACGACCCCGTCGCACTGGCGATCTGTGCGGAGCCCATTGCGGAGCAAGATTATTACTCGAAGAATATCACTGATACGGGGCGTATACGGTGTATGCGCTGCCGCAAGGAATTCACGTCGGAAGACGAGCATGCGATCTGTGGCCTGTGTCGTTGTGAAATTGAACGTGAGGTCAGGGTGTGCTTCAGTTGCCCCGCGATTTGTGACGATACGGCGCGACTCTGCCAAAAGTGCGGAGCCGCCCTGAGCGCGAAAGACGCCATAAAAGTGAAGGCAATAGCGCAAGATATAGCGTTTGCGGTGCGACGGTTGTACAAGAAACAGTCGGTAATTGAGGAATCCAATTTCTTGGCTATTATCCATCGAAGCTTATCCCCTGGCGACCGTGCGCTCGCGGAAGCCGAGTTGGAGCAAGTGGCTTTTTACTCAGCGGTTCTGGTCCTCCGAAAACTCACGATTTCTAACGCGACGGTACTGGCAGTCACGTTCCACGCTCTTGAGATTTATCGTCAAAGTTTTGTGCTGCAAGGGACAACTCCACTCGTCGCTGAGGCACTGGTAAATCGTTATTTAAAACGGTTCGCTGGATACGACGGTGCCTTCGCTCGTGCAAGATCAGAGCTTCCGAACTCTTCCGAGCAATGGATTCTGTTCGTGGCGGGCGATGCGGTGGAGAACTGTTACGGATCGAAAAGGAGAGATCTGGGAACCGCAATGGACATGGTTCTCTTCATTGGATACTTCGTTAGAACGCTCACAGAGACGACGGTGTCGCTCCTCCGAAAACATGCAGCCTGAGTGAAGTCTGCGGCGGGCGGCCCACCCAAGCTTCAGTTACTTGAATCGGGCTGCTCCAACTTTGCGGTAGATGCCGAACCGACCGCAGCAGCAGGCCGTCTGGTTTTCCCGTTTAATCCGTCGCGTGCGGAACGCCTGCGTGCCGCGCCGCCTCCCGGGCTTCTTCCAACTGCGTTTTCAAGCTGGCGATCAAGCTGCGCTGAGACTCAATCTTGTCGCTCAGGTCGCCCGCCGTTACCTGCATTTCCCAGAAGGGAACGGCGGCGCCAGTCCGCCCGAAATCAGTGGCTCCCTCGACCGGTTTTCCCTGCAGCCTTGCCAATTGCTGTTGCGCGGTTGTGATCTGCGCCCGCAAGGTAGCAATGCGGTCCAGGTAACTTTGGTTGATCTCGGCCGTACGCCGTTGCATTTCGAGTTGCTGCGCTTCCCATTCTTCGGCGGAGTCCGTTCGGGCACTCGCACCGGACGCAGCGTTCTCACTCTCTGCGGCATTCGCAACCGGGTGCGGAACGCCCGCCCGGCGCGCCGCTTCCCGGGCGTCGTTCAATTTCGCTTTCAGGCTGGCGATCAAGCCGCGCTGCGTCTCAATCCGATCGTTGAAGGAGTACATCTGCGCTTCGTAGCGGACAAAATTGGGGGGAGTACGCGCGAATTCGCTGCTGGCCTCTAGCCGGTCTACCTCCAACTGCCCCAGTTCCAGTTGTGCGCGATTGATCTGGCCGCGCAAGCTCGCAATTCGGTCCACGTAAAGCTTGTTGATCTTCCCGGGGGCCGGTTGGGTTCCCAGTCCCTGTGCCTCTGTAGCGGCGGTGGAGGGCGTCGCGCCCGCCACGCCGTTCCTGGTCGCGGCGTCCCGCGCTGGCGCGCCCTCGGAGGCATCAATCTCCTGAGCCGGAGCTGCCTCTGCAATGTCCTCGTTGGTGATCACCCTCGTGCGCGGCCCCGTACTCATCTGCGCTTCCGCACGAGCCTGCCGGGAGGCTTCCGCAAGCGTTTGCGCGTATCCAGGGACGGTAAGCGACAGAACCAGCAAAGCAAGAATAGGTAGATGACGGTTCATGCAAACCTCGCCTCTTCCACTCCGCCTTAGGATTGTACGCTCACCGCATCAATCGGAAGCTCAGGCAGCTACTGCGGGCAATCTGCCGTTGCCCCCAGGTGCATCTCAAAGTGCAAAGACTGCTCGGTACTCCCATCTTGCACCGAGTTCGCTCCACGCAGCGGTTGAATCTCTTTTGAAGAAAAAGGGACAGAAATCACCAACGGACACCAGCCGTATAAGGAGAAAACGAGCCGTGCCTAAATGACGATTCCGGAATTTACAAATTACACATTCTGAGAGCTTTATGGTACCGGGAGGGGGACTTGAACCCCCACAGCTCGTTAGAGCCTGCGGATTTTAAGGACGAATTCGCCCAAATTGCAGGACTCCGCACGGACCTGCACAGTGTCGCATAACATGCTGTAGACAAAAATTAGTCATCATTCTTATGTTGCGCTGAGCCGCAGGGTGTTGCATGGAAGTCGAACGCCAACGGACACCACAACGGACACGAGAACCCCGCCTTCTGTATTGCAATAATGAGATAGCGCGGCATAATCGCAGTATGTTTATCGAGCGCCATATACAGCCGCATGTGGCCCGGCTCCTCGGTCAGTTTCCTGCCGTGGCTATCCTCGGGCCGCGACAGGTGGGCAAGACAACGCTTGCCTTGGCTTTGGCGGAGGAGTTGGGAGAGCAGGCTCTTTACCTTGACCTGGAACTGCCGTCGGACCGCGCCAAACTGTCCGAGCCGGAACTCTACCTGAAGTAGCATGAGACGGCTTTGTGTTTGTGGAGGTGATGGAAGAGGCTTGATGAGCCAAGTATGTTTTTGCCCTAACTGGTAATTGACCGGTTGCCCGTCATCCGGCCAGAGTCTCCCATATGCTACCCTGCTTTTGGAGTCCTCGAAGATCGAGAACCTTGACAGACACAAGACCATCTACTGTTGAACTGCCGCAATTGGCCGGTTACAAGGCTGCCCGATTCCCGCTTTCCTCCATTTTTCCCAGGCGAGACCTTCGACATCTCCGCCCGCGTCTCCTGAATACGAAATCATCCTCAAGGCTGAGCGGATCTAAGGAAGTCATCCGACTGAGGTTCATGGGCGCATGATCATCACTTCGGTTGATTTAATGAGCGCGGCAACGGTTTGTCCTGGCTTGAGCTCCATTTCGCGTACGGAGCGCGCCGTGATGATCGATGTGACGTGCTGGCTCCCCACCGAGATCACAACTTCCGCCATCAATCCGCTTATCCGCAGGGAATCAATCCGCCCCACGAGCTGATTGCGTCCGCTGACGCGATGCTTTTGCTGGCTGCGCTCTTTCTCCGTTTTGCCAAGAGTCCTGAACAGCAGCCGGTCCAGCTCGCTCTGCGGAATGCGATGATGGCCGCCGGCGGTCTGCACGCTGTGTAATCTCTTCTTGTAGATCCACTGCTTGATGGTCGGATAGCTGATGCCCAGCTGCACCGCCGCGTCGCGCAACCGTAGCAGTGTCTCTTCTTTGGCCGGTGCTTTTCCTGTTCTCTTCATTGGGACGAAATGCTAACCCGCCCGCATCGCAAGGTCAATCCATAGCCACCATAAAAATTTTCAATCGTATAAAAGCATATTGGTATTTGATGCACAACAGTATTGCAAGTACGCTTTATGAAACAGTGGCAAAATCAACTCTGCTGGAGGCAGCATGCGGAATTCAAAGAAGTTTCTGGTGATCGCAATTGTTCTTCTCACCGCGTCCATGGCGTTACCGGTGTGGGCCCAAACGGGAGCGGCCCCCGACGCCTGCGCGAGCGGCAAAGAGTTCGCCACCACCGATTGCGCGCTGACCTGGCACGGCATCACGCTCTACGGCGCGTATGACATCGGCGCCGGCTATGTTAGCCACGGCTTACCGGAAAACGGCGCCAACTATGAAGGCGAATCTCTGGTGAACCGAAACGGCTATCAACATCGGTTCCTCGTCGCACCGAACAACCTGTCGCAGACGGGGTTGGGCATCCGGGGCAAGGAAGAGTTTCTCCCTGGCTGGTCCGTCGTTTTCAACGCTTCAACTGGCATCAATCCCCATTCCGGCGAGTTCGCCAACGCGTCAGCTACCGACATCATGAACAACGGCCTTCCCAGGAGCAGCTATTCGATAGCCATCGACGGCGCGCGCGCGGGCCAGATCTTCAATGACGAAGCCTATGCCGGTATATCGTCCAAGACTTTCGGCACGCTGACCTTCGGACGTCAGCGCGCTCTCGGGACCGATGCGATGCTCGTTTACGACCCCGCAAGCGGCGCCTATGCCTTTTCGTACATTGGGTATAACGGCACGATGGCCGGTGGCGGCGACACCGAGGACACCCGTTGGAACGACGCCGTGAAGTATCGCCTCACCTATGGCCCGGTCCATTTCGGCGCGATGTATAAGTTCGCCGATGGTTCTGGCGGCTGTTACTCCGCCTCCGCAACCTTTACTGCCGCTACCTGTACGGCCGAATCGGCGCATAACAACGCCTATGGATTCGACCTTGGCGGAGGCTTCGGCAAGTTCTCCGCCGACGTCGTCTACCAACGTTACAACCAGGCGATCAGTGTATTGAACCCCCTGCTGGGGCCGCAGAGTCTGGCGGCGCCATATCAGTCGACCACCAACAGCATCAATACAAATCCCATCACCGGGAACAATCTGATCGACACAACCAACACCTTGTATGGCATCGTGACCGACAACCGCGCCATTATGTTGGCTGCCAAGTATACGTGGGACCGGTTCAAGTTGTTTGCCGGCTACGAATACATCCGGCAGGCAAACCCAAAGAATCCGTTGGGCATTGGCGCCTCGGACCAGGCCGGTTATATCCTGAGCGGCGTCGAAGACAACAACCTTGATTCTCCCAAGCACGTGCAGATCTGGTGGACGGGTGGAAAATACGCCATCGACAAGAAAACCGACGTCACTCTGTCTTGGTATCATCAGCTGCAGAACGACTTCCGTATTCCTTCGACCTGCTCGACCGACCCCAGTATCGGTAATATGCGCGCTTCCTGCGCGGGCACCCTCAACGAGGAGTCGCTCTACGTGGATCGTCACTTCACCAAGCGTTTCGACGGCTTTGCCGGAATTGCGTATTCCTACGTGAAGGGCGGTCTGGCCATCGCCATTCCTCATGGCCCCGGCGTCCCCTATAAATCCGACAACAACTGTGCTCCGACAGTCGGTGGTCGTTTCGCCTTCTGATGGTTCCCGGGGCGGGCTCAATCGAGAGCCCGTTCCGCGGCCGGCTCGAGTGTGACCGGTACCAAGGGTTGATTCCTCGCCTGTTCCTCAGGCTGGCATAATCGTCCGTGGATAGCGTTAGGGAGACTCTTCTTTGTGCCGGTTGCGTTGCGCGTGGCCGGGGCGATAAGTATGCGGTCGCTTATCTTGCCAGGATCGCTGCCGCCCTTGCCGAGAGCGTGAATGCGTAGAAGGCAATGCACCCCAGCAATGCCAGGCTGAGCCCGATCCAGACGCAGAGGGCAGCCCAGAGATGCTCTCGAATTGTTTTTCCTGGAAGCTTCCAAACGATGCCGCCGCTCCAGGCCCCGTTGGCGGCGTGGAATGCCGTGGCCAACAGCGCAAGCAGCGTGAAGGCGCTCAGGAGCAGGCTCATGGGCGCGGAAGTTGCCAGTCCCAGCCCGAGGACGGTGGATTCGAAGGCATGGCCTTGCGGCTGAAACAGGCCGCCTCCCCAACGGTGCATCGTCGCAACGTGGAAGAGAACAAACGCGAGGATGACCAGGGCGCTCACGCGCTGCAAGAAGAAGCGGAGCTTGCCGCCGCGATTGCATTTCTTGACGTTGTACTTCATGCCCTCGTGCCACAGCAGATAGAGCCCGATTCCGGCCTGGGCCGCAAAGGGGGCAAAGACGAAGAGTAGTTCCACTCCCGGAAGCCGCCTTCGCAAGTGCTCGGCCCAATCCACCGTTCGCTGATAGAAGGACGGATCGACTCCCATGGCGGCGATGCATAGGTGCAGCAGCAGAAAGAGGGTAAAGGTAAGACCGAGAAGCGCGTGGATGCGCCGCGGCCACAGCAGCCGCTGGCACTTGCAGCCCGGCTGCACCGCCGCCCGCGCCTGCAGCAGAGGATGATTGTAGGCCGTCGACGACGGAGCTCCGGCGGGCGGCAGTGCGTTCGGCTGACTTGTGCTCGATTCCATCATGAGAACACCCCAACAAAGTGACTTATTGCTTCGACTCAAAAAACGCATAACCGCGAGCTCCGGCAGACGTGCCATACTGAACACGGGCGGTTACTCAGGAGCAGCAATGATGAAGACCAGTGCACGAAACACGTTTGCCGGAAGCATCTCCCACATCAACAAAGGTGCGGTAAACGCCGAAGTTGAGCTGACCACGAAAAGCGGCGGCAAGATCGTTTCGATCGTCACCAACATCAGCGTGGAATCGCTTGGGCTGGCTGTGGGTAAGCCGGCGTTCGCGTTGGTGAAGGCCAGCTGGACGATCCTTGGAACCGACCTGCACGCACACAAGTTAAGCGCGCGCAATGTTCTCTGCGGGACCCTCAGCGGCCTTCATCATGGTGCTGTCAACTCCGAGGTCACCATCACCCTGCCGGGCGGCGATGTGCTGACCAGCATCATCACCGAGGGCAGCCTCGAGTCGCTCGGCCTCAAAGTGGGAGACCACGTCTGCGCCGCCTTCAAGGCCTCCAGCGTCATTCTCGCCGTGGAGTAAAGCGTTCGCTAGCCACGCGGAAAGGTAAGCACCTGCCGCGAGGCTCCCGATGCCGGAGCCTCGGCAAAGAGCTTGTGCCGCTCCATCGCGTCAATCATCATGTCGATCAGCGACATGATGATCTCCGGACGACGCCGCGCCTCCTCCACCAGGTGGAAGGAGCAGATCGGAACGCCCTCCCAGTCGGGCAGCCCGGACTCATCGATGTCTGAAAAGTTCTGGTAGCGTCCCTCGTTGTGGCACTTTTCCTTGTGACAGTGGCTGGCGTAGCGGTGATTTTCGTCAGGAAGATTAATGGCAACAAGATTGAACATTCTCTTCGCTCCTTCAATTTGCGTTCCGTAGTTCGTTTTATCCCGCGGTGCCGGTCTTTCCGCATTGCAGGTTGAGGCCCAGCTCACGGCTGACTGCCTCATGAATACTGAGCAACTCCTGCTGTGAAACTGCGCCCTTGTTCTGCACTGCCTGGCGGCGGATCTGCGGCATCATGCGCTCCACCCCCATGCGCGTGGCCTCCACGCCCAGCCGCAGCAGATGCTGCAGCACACTCTCTGTGCCGGAGTGGCGGCCGATGACCGGAGCGCTCACCTCGCGGCCCAGTTCGGCGGAGGAGAACGGCTCAAAGCTGCGTCGGTCCCTGAGCAGCGCGTGGCAGTGAATACCGGACTCGTGCTGGAAGGCAGCTTCGCCGGTGATGGGCTGCGAGGGTGGAATTGCTCGCTGCGCGGCCCTTGCCACCAGCTCGCAGAGCGCCGGCAGCGCGCTGCTCTCAATGCCGCACTCCACGCCAAGCGAGTGACGGGCGGCCATCACCACCTGTTCCAGAGCGGCATTGCCGGCGCGCTCGCCAAGGCCAGTGAAGGTGCCGCTGATGGCCGTGGCTCCCGCGTGCAGGGCGGCGATGCTGTTGGCGGTGGCCATGCCGAGATCGTTGTGTCCGTGGAACTCGATGTGCGCCGGAGCTGCGGCCTCACAGAGCGCCGCGATCGCCTCAGCGGTCTGCAACGGATTCCAGATGCCGACCGTGTCGGAAATGCGGATGCGGTGCACGCCCAGCGCCGAGGCCGCTGCGACAAATTCGCGCAGAACCAGCGGCGAGCTGCGCGAGGCATCCTGCGCCCCCACGGAGACGAAGGTGAAATGCCGGCGCGCGTACGGCACCACCGTGTGCAGCTCTCGCGTCACCCAGCTTGTGTTCTTGCCGATGCAGTCCAGTTGGATCGCCGAGAGCGGAAAGGCGATGTGAATGGCATCGAGTCCGCACGAAGCGGTCGCGTCCACGTCCGTCATGCGGGCGCGGCTCCATCCGGTAAGCCGTGCGCGCAGGCCAAGCTCGCGCAGGGCTTGGATGTCCTGACGCTCGGCCTCACCCATGGCGGCCACGCCGCACTCCAGCTCTAGGACGCCGGCGGCGTCCAGCGCGCGGGCCAGCGCGAGCTTTTCCGCGCGCGTAAAAGCGACGCCTGGCGCCTGTTCACCGTCACGCAGAGTACAGTCGATGATCCGCACGGGTGCGCTCATGCCATCCTCGATTAGTTAAGCAGCAGCTCCGCTGCTTCCTTGCCCTCGGCCAGCGCATCGAGGATGGTGTCAATCTTCTCCTCGTTCACCTCGCCGTACCAGGAGCCCGCGGGATAGACCACCATCAGCGGTCCGTTTTCGCAGCGGTTCATGCAACCCGTGCTGGAGACCATGATGTCATCCATGCCGCGGTCGCCCAGCTCATTTTCTATGTAGGGCAACAGCGAGGCGGAGTCCTTCTTGAAGCACATGCCTTTGCTCTCGCCGCCGGTGCGGAAGCTGGCGCAGACTAGAATGTGGTGCGTCGGTTTCTGCATTGCACTTCTCCTTTGTTGGTATGAACTTGGTCTACGTGAAACAATTATGCGCAGCCGGTGCCGGTACCCGCGCAGCCGGAACTTCCGCAGGACTTGAACTGCTTCTGCATCGCTACCGGAACCTCGCCGCTGAGGTGCAGGCTCTCCATCGCCGTTGAGATCAATCCGGCGGCCTCAATCACGCGCATGCCGCTGTTCTCCAGCACCCAGCGCGGAGCGCGCCCGACGCCGCTGACGAGGATGGTGTGGCAATCCTCCAGCGACTTGGCGAGTTCGCGCCAGCGTGAGTTTCCGCCGCCCTCCTCGGGCGCATCGCGCATGGCGACCAGCTTGGGAGCAATCTCGTCGAACTCGAAGATCCACACCCTGTCGGCCTCGCCGAGGTGCTGGTTGATCAGGATGCCTTCCATGCTGGCCACCGCGACGTAAGGCCGCGTGCTGCGGTCGTCGAGCAGGCCGGCGGCGGAGTCGCGCAGCAGCGTGACCAACTCGGCGGACTGGTCCTGCCCGAGCAGGCCGACGGCGTCTGCGCGACAGCGCGTGCAGTGCTCCATCTGCGGAATGATCTCCGCGACCTTGCCGCGAATCTGTTTCACCTCGGAGAGCGGCATCTCCGTGAAGTCGGCGAACGGAGTGTTGGCCACCGGGTAGAGCGGGATGCAGTTCATCACGTCGGCGCCGAGCGAGCGCATCTCCTCGGCCACCACGCCGGCGTGCTCGTCATTGATACCCGGGACGATGATGGTGTTGATCTTGAGCGTGACGCCGGCGGCTTTGACGGCCTTGATCGCTTCAAGCTGCCGCTCCAGCAGCACCCGCGCAGCCTGCTCGCCGCGGTAGATGGTCTTGTGGTCGCGCACCCAGCTGTAAATCCTGCTGCCGATGGCCGGATCCATCGTATTCACCGTGACGGTGACATGGCTGACCTGGAAGCGCGCGAGGTCTTCTGCGTAGGGAGCAAGGTTCAATCCGTTGCTGGCCACGCAGAGCAGCATCTCGGGATACTTCTCGCGAACCAGGCGCAAGGTCTCCAGCGTCTCATCGGGGCTCGCAAATGGATCGCCCGGGCCGGCGATGCCGACCACGCGAAGCTGCGGCACGCGCTCCATCACCTTGTCGAGATACGCCAGCGCCTGGCGGGGCTGCAGCACCGCGCTGGTCACGCCGGGGCGGCTCTCATTCATGCAGTCGAACTTGCGATCGCAGTAGTTGCACTGGATGTTGCACTTGGGCGCCACGGGCAAATGTATGCGCCCGGTGGTGTGGCGTTTGTCCGAGTTGAAACAAGGGTGCTGCGTCAGGTCCAGTGCCATCTTTCACCTCTACAAATAGCTGTATCCAATTAGGTTCGAGTCCTGCTTCACCTCGAGCAGGGTGTTCACCACGAGATCGAACAATTGCTGCGCACCGCGATAACCGAGGTGCAGAATGCGCTGCCCTCCAATGCGGTCGTGGATGGGAAAGCCGACGCGAATCAGCGGCACGCCGAGCTCGCGCGCCAGTTTTGCGGCCTTGCTGCTGCCGATGACAAAGTCAGGCTTCAGCTCCTTCAGCGCGAGTTCTTCGGCAATGGTCATGAAGTCCACGCCCTCGCGGACGATGGCCGGCTCACGCAGGTGCGTGGTGACCTCGGCGATGCTGCGGGCGAATGCGCCGCTCTTGCCGCCGGAAGCGCACAGCACGGGCAGCACTCCGGTCTCGGCTAGGAACGACGCGAGTCCAACGGCCATGTCTTCATCGCCAATCACCAGCGCACGCTTGCCGAAGAGGTACTTGTGCCCGTCCACGTAGGCATCCACCAGGCGGCCGCGCTCGCGTGTGTATTTCTCCGGAGTCTTGCGGCCGCTGATTTTCTCCATCGCGGCGAAGAAGATGTCGCTCTCGTTAATCCCGATGGGCATGCCGATGCGCTTTGCGGGAACCTCGAAGCGCTCCTGCAGAAACGACGCGGCGGTGCGCTTGTGGCGGATGGTTCGGCCAAACTCGATGCTGGCCTTTGCCGAGGGCGTGGCGCGCAACGCAGCGAGCGGCGTGCCGCCCTCGGGAATCTTCTTGTAGATCTCCATCGACGGGCCGTCGAGCGTCTCCGAGTAATCCGGAAAGAGCGTGGCCGGCAGGCCGAAGTCCGCGCAGACTTCCTTGACCCAGCGCAGGTCCTCTGAGGAGACCATGCCGGGGAAGACATTGACGAACGTATTGAGATAGGCGCTCGGCGTTTCGCCGGCCTGCGCAAGCTGCTCCACTACGGCGCGAACCGAATCGTTGAAGCCATCGATGTGCGTGCCGCTGTAGCTGGGGGTGGAGACATGCACCAGCAGCGGATCGCTCTCCTCGCCGGGCAGCGCGCGATACTCGTGCAACATGCCGTGCATGTCTTCGCCGATGGTCTCGGTGAGGCAGGTGGTGGCAATACCGATCAGCGATGGATGATACTGCGAGGTCACATTGTCCAAGCCCTGGCGCAGGTTGGCCTCGCCGCCGAAGATCGTCGTCGCCTCGCTGAAGCCCGAGGTCGCGATGTCCATCGGCTCACGGAAGTGGCTGATCAGATAGCGGCGCATGTAGGTGGCGCATCCCTGCGAGCCGTGCAGAAACGGCAATGCGCCTTCAATGCCGCGCATCACGAGCGCAGCGCCGAGCGGAGCGCAGGCCTTGCATGGGTTGCGGGTGGAGACCCAGTTCGGACGCGGAGCCTTGGGGCTGCGAGACTTGGGAGCGCGTGGCTGCGAACTCATCTCACCACCTCCAGGGAATTGCCGCGCTTGCGTGGGGTCAGCCGCCAGACCGGGCTCAGCACACTGCTGTAAACCTCTTTCGCAAAATTCAACATGCCTTCAAAGCCGGCGAGCGCTTCCTTGCGTTCGTGGTTGTGGTCGCAAAAACCAATGCCGAGCTTGTAGGCGATCGGCCGCTCCTTTACGCCGCCGATGAAAACGTCCACATCCTTCTCTTCCAGAAAACTGGAAAGCTCGAGCGGGTTGGAGTCGTCTGCAATGATCGTTCCTTCGTCGCAGAGCTCGCGCAGCTGCTCGTAATCGTCTTTGTTGCCGGTCTGCGAGCCGACCATCACCGTCGTCATGCCGAGATGGCGCAGCGCCGCGACCAGCGAGAATGCCTTGAAGGCTCCGCCCACATAGATGGCGGCGCGCTTGCCTTCGAGCGCGCGCTTGTAGTCGGCAAGCTGCGGCATGATGCGCTCCAGTTCTTCGCGGACCATCGCTTGGGTGCGCTTCATCATCTCTTTGTCTTTGAAGTGGCGGGCCACGTCGTAGAGCGACTTGGACATGTCTTCCACGCCAAAGTAGCTGACGCGAATGAAGGGCGTGCCGTACTTTTCTTTCAGCGTCTTGGCCAGGTGCGTCATGGAGCCCGAGCACTGCACCACGTTGAGCGCGGCGCCGTGCGCGCAGCGAATCTCATCGACGCGGCCGTCGCCGGTGATGCAGCTGACTACCTCCACGCCCATGCGTTTGTAGTAGTCGCGGATCATCCAGGTTTCTCCGGCGAGGTTGAAGTCGCCGAGAATGTTGATGCTGTGCGGCGTGATGCCTTCGGTTGGGCCGGTGCCGGCCAGCTTGAGCAGCGCATCGCAAGCGGCGCGATAGCCGTCCTTCTTCGTTCCCTTGAATCCTTCGGAGTGCACCGGTAGCACCGGGATTCCTTTCTCCATGCTGACGCGCTTGCAGACCGCCTCCACATCGTCTCCAATTACGCCGACGATACAGGTGGCATAGACGAACGCGGCCTTCGGCTGGTGGGCATCGATCAGCTCGCAGAGGCCGGCGTAGAGTTTCTTCTCGCCGCCCTGCACCACGTCCATCTCCTGCAGGTCGGTGGAGAAGCTGAGCCGGTGCAGCTCCGGCCCGGAGGAGAGCGCGCCGCGGATGTCCCACGTGTAGCTGGCGCAGCCAATCGGGCCGTGCACAATATGCAAGGCGTCGGCGATGGGATAGAGAACCACGCGCGAGCCGCAGAAGACGCAGGCGCGCTGGCTCACCGAGCCGGCCACGCTCTGCTTCTCGCAGTCGAGCTGGAAGGGCTGCTCCGCGCCCTTCCGGTACACCTGCCTCTCGCGCTCTCTAAGGATGTCTCCCATCGCCCCCGCCCTACGGTGTCCGGTTTACTACATGGTCAGTTCAAAGCGCTCTTCCGGTGCATCGCGATCCTGGCGGTCCAGGAACGCGTTGAGTATCTTCTCCAGCAGCCGCATGCCGCCCGCGTAACCAACCGAGGGGAAGTAGCTGTGTCCCACGCGATCGAGGATCGGGAAGCCGTGGCGGATGAAGGGAATGTCCTCATCGCGCGCAATGTACTTGCCGTAGGTGTTGCCGATCAGCAAGTCGACCGATTCCTGCTTGATCCACTGGTGCAGCAGGTACATGTCAGCCTGCATGCCGGCCTTGATCTTGGCTTCCGGCACGTTGCCGCCCAGCGCGGTGCGGACGCGCCCTTCGAACTTGTTGTCCGGCGTGCCGGTAACGATGTACACGGGCTTCATGTCCAGCAGGTTGAGGAACTCAACGAGCGAGACCAGCTGGTCGGGGTCTCCAAAGATGGCGACGCGCTTGCCGTGCAGATACTGGTGCATGTCGCTGATCACGTCGAGCAACCGGCCGCGCTCATCGGTGATCGACTGCGGCACCTCGACGCCGGCCACAGTGCGCAGAGTGTCGATGAAGCGGTCGGTCGCCTGCAGGCCGATGGGAAGCTCCAGCAGCGTGCCCGGCACAGTGCATTTCGTCTGCAAGGCCTCCAGCGCGGCCGCCGAGGCCGTGTATCCCAGGCCAATTCCAGCCTGGCTGCCGCCGCTGGCCTTGATCTGCTCCACCGTGGCTCCGCCCTTGGGATAGAACTCATGCTTGCCCGTGTGCGGTGTGTCGAGCACATCGGAGGTATCCGGGTACATCACGATCTCAACCCCAAGCCTGGCCGCGAGACTCTTCAACTCGCGCATGTCACTGGGTTCAACCCAGCCGGGAATCAGCGTGACCGCCTTGCTCTTCTCGGCAGCCGGGTCCGCAAAGGAGGTGACCAGCGACTTGGTCATGCTGCTGAAGCCGGTAACGTGCGAGCCCTGATAGCTGGGTGTGCTGGCGTGGATGACGTGCTTGCCCGCCGGCACCTTGCCCTCGGCCACGGCCTTGGCCACGATCTGCACCAGGTCGTCGCCGATCGTCTCCGACAGGCAGGTAGTGTGTACGGCGATCACGTCCGGGTTATAGACAGTGAAGATGGTCTGGATCGCCTGCAGCAGGTTCGCCTGTCCGCCGAAGACCGATGCGCCTTCGGTGAACGAGCTGGTCGCCGCCATCACCGGTTCCTTGTAATGCTTGGTGAGCGCGGAGCGGTGGTAGCTGCAGCATCCCTGCGAGCCGTGGCTGTGCGGAAGGCAGTTGTGCAACCCCAGGGCGGCGTACATGGCGCCCACGGGCTGGCAGGTCTTGGCTGGGTTGATGGTGAGCGAGGTGCGCTCCAGAACCTCATCCGTAGTGTGGCGTAACAACATAATAAAGCAATCCCTTTCTGCCGCACGGGCAGGGTGTGCTGCGGCGTTAGCTGATGTTTCCTAGTCGGCGGCCACTTCTTCCGGCTGCGCTGCCGACGGCTGCCAGGGCGGATCTGCGTAGCGCCAAATCTTCATATTCACCAGGCGATCGATGTCCTTGAAGAAGTTGATAGCGCCGGCAAAACCCGCATAAGGCCCGCCATAGTCGTAGCTGTGCAGCTGCTTGCAGGGAATGCCCATCTTCTGCACGCCGAACTTCTCCTTGATGCCGGCGCAGAAGATGTCAGGCCGGTAGGCTTCCAGGATCCGCTCGGTCTCGTGATGGCTGATGTCGTCGATGATCATGGTGTCGGAATCCATCTCCGGCATCATGCCGACATAGTCCTGGAACTCAAGCTCGGTCATCGCCTCCAGGCGCGCCATCTGCTCGGGAGTCCGGCGCGGACGGTAGCGCTCGGGATCGGGCACCACGTCGACTTCCTCAATGTTCTTGCTGTCAGCATCGATCTTCAGTCCCGGCAGAACCTTGCGGCCTTCGTAGTCATCGCGGTGGCCAAATTCATAGCCCGCAACCACGGTCTTCATGCCGATTTCGCTAAACAGCTGCTGATAGTGGTGGGCTCGCGACCCGCCAACGAAGAGCATGGCGGTCTTGCCCTGGCAGCGCGACCTCACCAATTCACGCACAACCTCCACCTTGGCCATCTCCTCGGCGATCACCTCTTCGATGCGCGCCTTCAATGCTTCATCTTCAAAGTACTCACCGATTCTGCGCAGCGATTTTGCCGACGCCGTCGCACCGATGAAGTTCACCTTCATCCACGGAATGCCGAAGCGCTTTTCCATCATTTCGGCCACATAGTTAATGGAGCGGTGGCACATGACGAGGTTGAGGTCGGCGGTGTGCGAGTTCGCCATGCCGTCATAGGTCGAGTTGCCACTGAAGGTCGAAATCTGTTTGACGCCGCAACGCGACAGGATGTCTTCCAACACAAATCCATCGCCGCCGATGTTGTACTCGCCGAGCAGGTTTACCTTGAACTTCTCGGTGTGCTCGGTCTCGTTGTTGCCGATGATGTGCTTGAAAAGCCCATTGTTGGCGATGTGGTGGCCGGCCGACTGGCTGACGCCGCGGTAACCCTCACAGCTGAAGCCGAAGATGTTGATGCCGAGCTCGGCCTTCATCTCGCGCGCCACGGCGTGCACGTCGTCGCCGATGAGGCCGACCGGGCAGGTGGAGAAGATGGCGATGGCCTTGGGATGAAAGAGATGAAAGGCCTCGCGCACGGCCTCCTTCAGCTTCTTCTCGCCGCCAAAGACGATGTTCTCCTCCTGCATGTCGGTGGACAGGCAATAGTTGATGAAGTTCTGCGCCTCCGGAGACCCCGGCCGCGTCTGATTGCGGCGCGTGAGCCAAGCGTAGAAGCTGCACCCGATGGGGCCATGCACCAGGCTGAGAATGTCGCGGCTGGGGCCGATAACCACGCCCTTGCAGCCGGCATATGTGCAGCCGCGCTGGGTGATGATACCCGGGCTGCTGCGCACGTTCGCCTTGATCTCCGGAACCGAACCATCTTCGCGATGCTCATTGATGACGATCTGTTCGGAGCGCTTCTGGCGAAGCTTCTTCGGATAGATTTGAAGCATTTTTTCTTTTAATTCGCGGGGATCTGCGGACATATCTCACTCCAATGCCTGGCTGGCCCTCATCGGGCGCTTAGGTTCCTGTGCTCTTCCGGCTAGGCGACCACTTCCGTGCCGGGGGCAACGCCATCGACAAGGCCGAAGTCGATCAGCAGCTTTTCCAGGTCGTCCATCCCCAGCGGCGTCGGGATCACGAACCGCCTGTTCTGGTCGATCGCCCGCGCCAGCGCCCGGTACTCGTCCGCCTGGGCGCAGTCCGGACGCCACTCGATCACCGTCTTGCGGTTGATCTCGGCGCGCTGCACGTCGTTGTCGCGGGGAACAAAGTGAATCATCTGCGTGCCCAACTGACGGGCAAATTCGGAGATCATCTCCAACTCGTTGTCCACCTTGCGGCTGTTGCAGATGATGCCGCCCAGGCGCACTCCGCCGGCCTGCGCAAACTTCACAATTCCCTTGGAGATGTTGTTGGCCGCATACATCGCCATCATTTCGCCGGAGCACACAATGTAGATCTCCTGCGCCTTGCCTTCGCGCATCGGCATCGCAAATCCGCCGCAGACCACGTCGCCCAGTACGTCGTAGAAAACGTAGTCGAGCTCATTCTCGTAGGCGCCGAGCTGTTCGAGCAGGTTGATGGAGGTGATGATGCCGCGGCCGGCGCAACCAACGCCCGGCTCGGGGCCGCCCGACTCGGTGCACATCACTTGGCCGTATCCGGGGCGGAGGATTTCGTTTAAGTCCACTTCATCGCCGCCCTCGTCGCGCAGCGTGTCCAACACCGTCTTTTGCGCCAGGCCGCCGAGCAGCAGGCGGGTGGAGTCCGCCTTGGGGTCGCAACCGACGACCATGATCTTCTTGCCCGCCTCGGCCAATGCCGCCACCGTGTTCTGCGTCGTCGTGGACTTTCCAATACCGCCTTTGCCGTAGATTGCGATGCTGCGTCGTCCCATGTCCTTGCTCCTTTATAAAGAGTTGGCTGTTGCCGCGGAGTGTATAGACTCCGGGCGGCATCCAGGTGAAGGATGTGTATTCGTTTGTGCGGCACAGAGCCGCAGCGAAAAGGTCTGTCAGGGAAATTGCTCCGACCCGCGAAATGGGGCTCGGACATGGGCTCGATCAGGGAGCTATGGTGCTCAGCACGCGAGCTGCATCGCCGCGTCGATCTTGGAAGAAGCAGCAACCCTGCCAGACGCCGAGGTCCGTGGGTGATGCTCCTCTGTGTAGAACTTGATAGTAGGGCAGTTCCAGCAGGCCGTCCAATCGATTCTTTTTATTGCCTGCATAAGACTGCGAGGCGCGCATTTCTTGCCACCGAAGCCGCGTCTTTATGGGAGTGATAAGAAGTTTCGATTGGCGCTGTAATCTGCCACCCGTTACTCTCGCCACACAGGTTGAAATCCCGCGTGGGGACGGGGGAGAGTTGTGATCGACTATGCACAGGGAGAGCGATGCCGCAGATTGGCAGGTCGCAATTCTGCACCGGACAAGCCGCATTGTCAGCTCGGGGCTGGCCATTGGCGATATGCTGCAGGAACTGATCGCCATAACGGTGGAGGTCAGCGCCTGTGATGCCTGCCTCGTCTATTTGCCCGACCACGAGACGGGAGACATCGTGCTGCGCGCCTCGCAGCTTCCCCATGACACCGAGATCGGCTCCGTTCGCCTGAATCTGGGCGAAGGCATCGCTGGCTGGGTAGCGCAGCACAAATCTGCCGTCGCGCTCACCAACCACGCCTTTGCGGATCCGCGTTTCAAGCACTTCACCACCCTCATCGAAGACACCTATGAGGCACTGCTCTCGGTGCCGCTGGTCCGTGGCGGCGAGGTCATCGGCGTGCTCAACATCCACCATCGCGAGCCGCACGAGCACACCCCGCAGGAGATCAGCGTGCTCTGCTTTCTCGGCGAGCAGATGGGCGGAGCGCTCGCGTACTCCATGCTTTCTGACCACAATGCCAGGCTCAAGAAAGAGGCCCTGCTTGTCCGCCAGCAGCTGGAAGAGCGCAAGCTAGTGGAGCGCGCCAAAGGCATCCTGCAACAGCGCTTCAACCTGAGCGAAGATGAGGCCTACCAGCGCCTCCGCGAGGAGAGCCGCCGGTTGCGCCGCTCGATTCGCGAGGTGGCCGAAGCTGTGCTGCTGGTAGAGGGCCTGGGCCAGGAGCGTCCGCACGTCAAGAAAGAGCCCGACAAGAAGTAGTGCGAAGGAACTCGCAAGCGGGTGGAACCGCTTGGGGCCGAAAAGGACCATGAACGCTACGCACGCCGACCAATGGCATGGCCCTCCTGCGTCCAGCATGCCGGGAGGAGCAGTTGGTCACTGCTTGGGCCTGCGGATTTCATGGGCGATTTTGCCTCATTTGCAGCACTTTGCACAGACTCGCACGAACTTGCGCAACTGATAGTAATTACGAAAGATAGATAATAGTTCCTTGTCGCACTGAGTCGCACATTCCTGCATAGACGTCGAACGCCAACGGACACCACAACGGACACCAGATTCGCAGACCGTACACAAATCGTACAATGAAATCACGGGTCGTGTACGATTCATGTACGATACCACTAAAACGAGCCGTTTATGAGCGAAGATTTCAGAGAGTGGTTGCGCAGCAAAGTCGCCGTGCACCGCAAAACGGGTTGCTGGGAATTCACTGGAGCCAAGGACCACGCGGGCTTCGGCCGGGTGTTCATTGGAGGCAGGGAAGTGAAAGCCCCGCGCGTCTTCTATCAAGAGTACGTGGCTGAGATTCCTGCTGGCGGGAAGCTGATTCACCACCTTGGCCCAGGCAAATGCATTGGCCCGGCATGTTGCAACCCCGCCCATGTGCGGGTGGTTAGATCTTGGAGAGTGGAGCCTCTCAAGAGGACCTGCCCCAAAGGACACACCCTCGATTCTGACAATGCCGTTGTCGAGTCGCGTGGCACCAAACTGCGAGTGCGTTGTCGCATCTGCAAGAACAATGGAGCAAGCGACGATGAGTGAGCGGTCCTCGCCTAGCAGAGGCGGAGCGCAGGCTTTCTGAAGGACGTCTTTCAGATGGAAGCGAACCTCTAATGAAAGGTGCCATAAGGGTATTCGAACCGCCCTCGTTATTGAGCACGCTTTTTCATACACCGCCTATATTCATGCCACCCGCAAAATGCTCAAGATTCGTCGAGCAGTTCATGCTGCGCGATCCACAGATGCCTCAGCGCGTGGCCGATACCGGAGGAATCAGGCTACTAAACATCTATTCATTGTAGCATAACAAGGATAGTGATACTATGATTGTTATGTCACGAGATTCAGCGGAACGCACAATTATTCCAATACTCATCTCGAAGGCCGACTGTGCTTCGATCCTGGGCGTCTCGGTCCGGGCAATCGATTACCTGATCACAAACAAGAAGCTTGAGTCGCGAAGACTTGGCCGTAGAGTTCTCGTTGTTCGCAGTTCCGTTCTTCGATTCGCAGCCAAGGACAATCCAGAGCCCCTCTGCCAATAGACCAGGTTCGGCGTAAGTCGTAAGATTCAGGTGAGCGCGCTGGGACTCGAACCCAGGGTCCACGCCTTAACAGTATTGTTAACCGTTGTATAATAAGCAACTTGCACGTACGGCTTGCTCCATGTTCGGCGCAATACAATCAAGCACATACGATTTAAGCTTCCCTCTGCGTGCCCTGTGGGTGTCCAGAGGCGGCTTCCGATGTGATCGATTCAGATCGTCAGATATCCCACGGGATGCACTATGATTACGAACTCTTCCATGCCATTGACCCAACGTTTGGCTTTTCAATAACTTACAAGACCCCGGTGGCTTCCTAAGTTCTTGTAAGCACGTAAAACCCCGAGAACCAGCGTATCGCAAAACGTATCGCGTTTCTCGATGGGCAGTGGTCCAGTAAAAGCATGAATACTTGTTGCAATTCGTCATTACAAATGATTAACTAATGACGGATTGATGCCATGATCATAGCGAAGCCAATTGAGAGAACCATGCAGTATGTTCGCGAGCACGGAATCGTGAGGCCCCGCGAGATCGAAGCCATTGGCGTCCCGCGCGAATATCTCCTTCGCCTCCACCGCCAAGGCAAACTCGGGCGGACGGGCCGCGGAATCTATACCCTGCCGGACGCGGCGGTCACGGAGCGCCACTCCTACGCGGAGGTGGCAAAGCGTGTTCCCGGGGCGGTCCTGTGCCTACTTTCGGCGCTGGCCTTCCATGAAATCACGACGCAAACTCCAGCCTCTGTCTGGATTGCTCTCGGCAAAGGTGCCAGAAAGCCAGCCATCGTGTCGCCATCGCTCCGGGTGGTTCGCCTCACAGAGCCTTCGTTCTCCGAAGGCATCGAAAAGCATCCGGCTGAGGGTGTTACGGTGCGCGTCTATTCTGCCGCGAAGACGGTGGCAGACTGCTTCAAATTTCGCAACAAGATCGGCCTGGATATTGCCATTGAGGCCCTGAAAGATTGTCTCCGCCAGAAGAAAGCCACCGTCAATGAGATCTATCGCTATGCCAAAATCTGCCGGGTGAGCAACGTCATCCGTCCCTACATGGAGGCACTATGACCAGCGAACCAGCCAAGAATTCCGCAGCTTCCATCCGCGCACGCCTGCTTGCTCTGGCCCAGAGCCGAGGCCAGGACTACCAGCGAGTTCTTGGTAGATATGCGATCGAACGATTCCTGTATCGGCTGGGCCGCTCGCCCTACCGCGACAGATTCGCAATCAAAGGCGCTACGCTGTTTA
>CAZQDD010000046.1:0-28176 GCA_964591805.1 uncultured Acidobacteriaceae bacterium
GGGATTCGCTTCCGGTCGCGATGTGGTGCTCCTGTAACTTGCTGATAAGAGAATGCCGTGGATACCAGGATTGCCATCGTTGCCGGGGAGCATTGCCCGATATTGCCCGACGGCCGGCTTCGCGAAGCCGTGGATCGCGCTGAGTTTTCCGCACCGATCCCGCACTCGCCGTTGCTACACTCGTGGAAGATTACCGCCGAGGAGATGGAAGCCCGAGAGATCGTGCTCGCCGCCGTGGCGCCATTCATGGTTGGCGTGTTCACGAAGCGCAGCGCCGCACAGCAGTCTTGGACCTTCGCGACCGGTACACCCATCGCGTTCAGAGGAGAGAAACTCCTGCTTGCCGCGGCCCACGTTCGTCAGCGAGAGACCTGGCGACCAACCGACGGATATAGTGTTCCTGCCGCCACCACGAGGAGGCTTCATACTCTCGTCGTCACTCGCAGATGGCAAGTATCCTCGAAGCCAACGCTGGGAGACGTCGCAGCTCATCGGTGACCACCAGACGGACGTCGCAGCGATATGCTTCCAGAACCCGCCACCGATTACGTTCTTCCACATGCCGGATGAAGCGGCAGTACCGTTGCGACCTGGCAGACCCGTGGCCATCTGCGGCTACCCGAAAGCCACGGGAAAAGCGGTGCAAATGGGCAGCATCGTCACGGATCTCGCGCTGGCGGATTTTCAGGCCGCCACGGTCGTAGACGCGAGCGGGTTCGGCCTGCAGCCGTTTCAGTTCGCCATTGACTACCCAATCCTACCGGGCCTTGTGCTGCCTGGTGGCTACTCGGGCTCCATGGTTTGGTATGACAAAGCAGGGTGCACAACGGTCGGTGAACTCCGGCAAGGGCCACAGCTCAGGATTGGTGGTATCGTCACCGATCACGACCCGGCGCATGATGCATTGTTGTGCTCTGACGAGAACGCCATCATCCGATTCTTGCGACAGATCGCTTCATGAAAGCGGCCACATGCGGCCCGCATGACCATCGCAAGTGTCGTCTTCCGTCGTCACGGAAAAATCGGCGACGTCCAGCTTGGGAAGACGACAGCAAATTTGGAAACAAAGAACATTGCGTTTCCTGCACCTCGTTCTGGCGATTGAGAATACCCAGTTTTCATTCTGTGCACTTGACGGAGTTCTTAACGGAGCACAAACGGAGCACGCGGATCGCCCTTCGCTGCTGTGGGCTTGACTGGACGCCGGAGTACATGGCCCTCGCAAGAACAGCAAAGCAGCCACCACTCACAGCGTCGCGGCCAACTGTAGCAATGCCTTGCCTCATTTCCTCAGGCTACTGCTACCGACCAACGAAATGCCCAGCATCTGGACCGGACGAACCATCTGGAAAACGGCGCCGTGGTAAGGGTGGCGCTTGTATTCCAAACCGTTCATGCCATTTCTCCCAAGCCTCCCGCGTAAACACTCCAGCCGGGGCATTCTCAAGTGCTGTTCGGAATTCTTCTGTTGGCACATAACGCTCAACCAATGAAACGTCCGCCGCGGAGCCGTAAACCATCAAGTGCGTCAGAAACGTCATCAGATTAGCAAGGGTTTCCTCCGGCTTCTCATACCAAACCACTTTCCGCGCGACCAACAGCAAGTCAGCCGGATACGGAGTCGTTAGGCTCATCGCTCCCGCCCTCCCGTACCGAGACCGCGTCGCGGATGCAACGAAGGTGCCTTGCCCAAATCAACTGTTTGTGCCCACCGGGTCAGATCACCCAGCATGGCGAGCGAGGCCCAATATAGTGTCCGGTCAGCATGAAACTGCAGGGCGCGAAGACTCGTGGTCAGATCGAAGGTCCGGTCGGTTCGCTTTGGGGGCCAATCCCTTGAGCGCGTCGAACCAACGGGGCGACAGGGCGTGGATGTGCACGTAGTCCTTCCAACTCCCCGAATTTGAATCGACCGCATCGCTCGATCCGGCCGTGCGCCGCAACGACGAAGATGCCTGGTACATCGGATTGCAGTTTGCTCTGTAGGCTCCACCTTTTTGTTCATTGTCCCGTGTAACCTTGCGTTGTCGATAGCGCTTTGGCCGACGCCAGCTCGACCTCCCGCTCGCGGTCGTACCCTGTTAGCGCCTGTCAGGAAATGACCGGAAACAGGCTGAGTTACGTCAAGCTGCCTGCCACCGGTCTTGACCAACCGTCACTGCGAGCTGCTCAACGACCAGTGGTCGCACCTCTTGTGCAGCACCAGCCGTCGCCACAAGTTCTCCAAAGCTGCGCTCATCACAGTGGCCCTCCTCTGCCAGGAGCGACCAGCCAATGAGAGCACGACAGTTGCCCCATTTGGGGCGCGTCGCTTTCAGCTCATCGCCTTCAGCCGATAGACGTCGTGTTCACCGTTGTGCTATCCTGTACCAGGATCAAGGGTGCCAAGACCCCAATTAGAGGGAACTCCTAGATCTAAGTAAGGATAACAGTAATGAAGCATTCATCGATTGTCTTCTGCCTGTTAGCGATGCTGAATCTAGCCCCCTCTGCCAGTGGGGAGAGCTGGCAAAGGATTCCGGGCAAGCTCGGCTCTTCCGCGAGCTATAATTCTGGATGGCTTGACCTTGAAGCGCCCACCAACTTCGCAAAGGGTGAGAAACTGCGAATACTGCTCGGAGGGACGGCGTCAAAAGTCGTGGTCAGACTCCTTCCCGCCCAGGCTGCGGCTGACGATCAGTCCGGGATACTCGGCGAGTATAAAATCGAGAAGAGCCGCGTGCTCGTCATCACTCTCGGAGAAGATCACGAAAAGACCAAGCAGATATCGGTGCATGGAGGGCCGAATCCCTGGGGCGTTTGGGATTTGGGCGGGGGCAACGGCGCTGCGACCATCAAAACCGTGGAACACGTGGTCCAGTAAACCACTGGGTTATGGGTTTGTGATTCAGACAGACAGAACTCGTCTGCAATAGAGGAGGCCCACCGATCTCTGTTGAAACAGTAATTGCTCTCGCCAGCATGGTATTCGGGCTCGGCGGGTTTCTCCCCGCCATCTTACCCTCGGATAAGCCGCGGACCAAACAATTAAAGATCATTCTCGTCACCTGCTTCGTGGCTTTTGTTGCCACAGCATCGGTTACAGTCTGGCAAAACCAACAACATTCCAAGCACGTACAGGCGACCGCTGAAAAAATGCTGGTCGTCCTGGGCAACGACGCAAAGACTGTCGACCAGCTTTACGAAGGCCTGTTTCCTGACGACTTCAGCACCGTCAGTGAGTCGCTCGCGAAACTGATTGGATTGAACAAGGTGGGCCACCGAGTTGTTGATGTGCAGGACGCCGCGGGCCTGCCCTACAAGGTTCGTGTCTATTTCGCAAAGTAGCGTTTGCATCGCGCAGCTCCGGCTTCATGAATCATACACAGAAACAGAGGATCTCAAACATCGCATCCCTCTCCCTCAAACCACGTGGCAAAGGCCTGTATTCGCACCGGGCTTAACGGGGGAGGGGCTTCGCAGCCTTCCGTGTCGCGTGCGGCGCCTTCACCTTGATTTTCTTGCTTTCAGAAACAACATCGTGATGCTTGGCACCTGCCGGAGCGGTCTTGACGTCCGATTTCTCTTCCAGGGCGGGTGGCTCCTGAACGATCTTGCGTGGGCTTTCGTTCCTTTTCCGGATGAGTATTCCTGGAAACTTCCCCTCGATTTTGCCATATCTGGCGACGACCGTCCCGTTCACCAGTACATAATCAATTCCGAGGGGCTCTACAAGCCGGTTGTAATCCGCAGGACCAGAGACCGCGTCAGGGTCGAATACAACGAGATCGGCCGGCATGCCTTCCTGCAGCCTTCCGCGATCTGTGAGGCCGAAGATCTTGGCAGGTTCCGATGTCATTTTCTTCAGGGCCGCGTCGAGACTGATCTTTCTTTCTCTCACCAACTCTCCGATAATTTTCGGAAAAGTGCCGATGCTGCGCGGGTGGGACGTCCTCCTTTCCTCAGTCCAAACACCGGTATCGCTGCCGACGCAAGCGTAAGCGTCGTTCAGCGATGCAATCATGTCGGACTCGTCCATCACGTCATAGATCATCTGGGCGCCACCATGTCCAAAGACGTACAGCACATTTTGGACATCTTGCGGTGGGACCCCATCCTTGACGATGTCACGAACCCAGGCGGTCTGGTCGTACCACGAGGCCGGCACCTCAAGATCAGGGATCTTCTTGCCCCAGAACTGTTCATCGCGGAACCAGGCGATCCGAGCGAATCGGTAGTCGGTAAATCCCTCGGATTTCAACTGATTCAGCATCCCTTGGACCAAGCGCTTTCGTTGCACTGGATCGCTCAAAATTCTGTGCGACTGCGCCAGCATGCCCCGGAAGTCCGGGGGCAGCAAAAGGTCTAGCGAACTGGAGCTGCCGGTGTAGGGGTAAACATCATGAGTGAGGGCGGGTAGATTAGGGCGCTCGTCGTTAAGAAACTTGAGCACGTCCGGCATCTTCCCCCACTCCCGCTTGGATGCGCATTTGAGATGCGACACATGCAGCCGTATTTGCGCCCTCGCGCAGATATCAACCGCTTCTTTCAGGGAATCCATCAGTCCATTCCCTTCGTCGCGAACGTGAGTGGCGTAAACCCCGTCATACTTCGCAGCTACTCTTGCGAGCGCAACCACTTCGTCCTCGTCTGAGTAGATTCCCGGCGCGTACTGCAAACCAGTCGAAAGCCCAAAAGCGCCGGCACGCATTGCATCCTCGACCTGATCCTCCATGGTTTGAAGTTGTGCGGGCGATGGCTTATCGGGGGCCTGCCCCATTACCTGCTCCCGAATCGTGTTGTGACCCACGAGAGTCAAGATATTGACGTGGCCACCCGTCTTATCTAGTGAATCAAGAATATCTCTCAACCGCTGGTGAGATGTACCGCAATTGCCTGTAACGACCGTGGTGACGCCCATCTGCAAGAAGTTCGGGGCACGAAAGGGCCGGCCCAAAATCATGTTTGCTTCGACATGCACGTGAGTATCGATAAAACCTGGCGCGGCGACGTGTCCGCGCGCGTTGATTGTCTCTTTTGCCGAGACGCCGTAAAGGAACCCGACCGCCACAACCTTGCCGCCCCGAATTCCGATGTCCCTGTTCATGGGCAGGAAGCGCTCGCCGTCGAACACCCGCGCATTTTGAATGACTAGATCGTAGGGTGGCTTGAACGTCTGCCAAATCAGAAACAACGAGATCAGGAGACAGACGAAAAGCAGCCCCTGAATCCACCAGAAGTAGCGCTGGATGAATCGGTTGGCTGCGGACGGTGATCGGCTTTGTACCGGCATAATCTATCGCCCCTGGCAAGCCCTATCGCCGCGTTGAGTAGCGAAGTTCACCTCGGAGGGCGAGAGACTGCCGCCAGTAGCACGGAGTGCCGTCCGAAACTCTGAACAGGCTGAAGGCCAGTACTGCTTGCCGTTCATGTAATACAGAAGTCCGAGGTTGAAATGGAATGAGGCGCGATTCGGGTCCAGTTGAATAGCCATTTGGTACTCGCGCACAGAGCCCTGGAAGTTCCTCAGGACGTCCCGGTACAACGTCCCCAGATTTGAGTGCGGGTAATACCAGGATGGGTCCGCCTCACTGGCCTGCCGGTAGTATTTCTCGCTCAGGTCGTATTGCTTCTTACCGAAGTAGGCTTTACCTAGTCCATTCAACCCGAGGGACCAGTTCGGCTGGAAGCTAAGAGCTTCTTCAAACTGCTGGCGGGCTCCCTCCCAGTCATGGCGGTCCAGGGCTGCCATGCCCCGCGCGTAAGCCAGTCGGGCGTTTGAGGCCGGGCTCTTCTCGATACTCGACAGCCACTCTTGGAGTTGGGCCATTTCGGCCCAGTTCGTCAAAGCCATCTCGCCCGCTGCTCTTTGGGCGGGCGACTTGCTCAACTCGCTGTCCTTATACCAGGAGTCGAAGGCCTCTTTGCTGATTTTCTGAAGCACAGGCAACGCTTTTTCGTTCATCGACTTGATTGCGCTGCTCTCCGGGCCTTTCTCGCGGAGCGTCTTCTGATAAACCGAGTACGCGCTTGGCCCATTGCTATTGACGATCACCTGTCTGTCAAAGTAGTCATTGAACTCCCGCACAGGTCCGCCAATAACGTAGTAGATCATGAATATTCCGATGATCGCGCCGATAGCCAACGCGACCTTCCAGCGCCAGGCCGGCTTCGGGGCTGGCTGCCGTGAAGGCAGAACTGGCTCAACCTTGGGGGGGGGCTGCGGTGGAGGGGGAGCCGGCCCGACCTTGGGCGGCGGCTCCGGAGTGGGTTCTGGCCTAGGTGGGGGCGCCGGCATGGGTTGGGGCTGAACTCCAGCCGACCGATCAGGTCTTGCTTGTGGCTCCGTCTTAGACTCGGGTGTCGGTGCCCTGGCAGGTTTCGTTATTTCCTCGGGCCGAGACGGGCTAGCCTTCCGCATCTTGGAAAGTCGTTCCTCGGTCTGCTCGACTTTGAGCTTGACAATTTCGGAGCCCGATCGCTGGTAGAGCCTCTTCAGGGTATCTAGCGCTGCGGAAAGGTCTTTCTCCAAATCACCCTTCGGCACAATCAGGGCTTCCTGGATGAACTCGATTACTTGTCCGACAGACTGCGGAACCCGGTCTTTGCACAACAATATCCACTCAATCGCCGCAGCCAACGTCCAGTCTTCGACCTTCAGAAGCTGGTTGCGTTGCTCTACGTCGGCATCCGACGGTTGCAATGGAACCTTGGCCCACTGTGCTGACAGCACCGCACATTCTTTGAGATCAGATTGTGGGTCGGCAGCCTCGCCCGGATCGAAGGCCGGCGGGCCCAGAAGAAGCTTGCCATCCGACACCGTAACTGTCTCAGCCCTAATCCACCCATGCGAGGAGCCTGCGCTGGCCTGCTCGAAATGTTGTGTGAGGAGAAGCAGGCGGCGGAGAAACTCAGAACCGGCAATTGCCGTTCGCCCCGATTCGATCACTTGCCGCGCGGATTGCCCTGCTGGCGCACCGAAAACTAGGAACAGGTGTTCCTCATGACTATATCGACTATCCAAGGCAGGCAATAGGTCCGGCGGCAGGGCCTTTAGCTTCTGATACCAAAGGTTAAAGTCCCGCAGAACAGCCTTCCCCCCACCCTTCGGCTCGTACTCCGCAATCAGAACCCGCTCGTGTTTGTTCCCTTTCTCTGCCAGCCAAAGTAATCCTCGCGGCGCGTTCGAGACTAATTCGACTATTCGTGTCTCCTGGAGTCTCGGTGCCATCTCGCCAGGAGACAAATGGCTGACTGCCGAACCGCAACTGACGCAACGAAGCCCTCCGGGGGGCGGCTCATTACCGCACTTAGCACATTTCATAGGTTCGAAACATTCATCTACAGTCGTTTCCGCTACTCATAAAGCAACACTGACGCCTTGCGCATCACCTCGTCGCCGCGCTGGAGGCCCCTGGCAATCGTATGCGCGATCGTACCAGGCTGCACACCAGGTACTCGCCGGGCGAACTGAACCACCTGGTGCTCTGCCGCCTGGAGCTTGTCACTCTGGTGTGGATCTATTGGTGTCATCCCCAGTGCTCGGAGCAGTTTACCGAGCGCTTGCTGCAGTCCAGCGTTCCTGCGTTCGGCATCGACATCCAGATCCGCAAAGTCAATTCCGGCCGCGCATGCATGCGCCGCAAGTGCTTTCAGCCGCTTCACGTAGTACCCCTCTGGGTCACCCACCTTCGCCGCCTCTCTGGTAAGCGCCGCAGCGAGATCGTCAGCCAAGTGGCTCTCTTCAAGCAAAGACATCTCGACAAAGAAGCCGTGCATTTGCGTAGCCGCTAGTTGGCTTAAGCTAAGAAGCTCACTATTTGTCGCCGTCGCACGTTGGGCAACTCGCGCGAGACGTTTCCGCGCTTGGTCTTTGCTGATCTTTTCGGCGGTGCCACCAAATTCCTGAAGCGCATCAACTAGCCTGCTGCTCTCGTCCTGCAATGCCTCCAGCCGTTCATTTGGCAGTGCACTCTGCTTGGAAGCCGCTACAAGGGCGTCCTCAAGCCGTGACAACTCCGACTTGTTGATGACGGACGCGATTGGAGTCAAATCCGCCAGTGCAGGGAGGTCTCTAAAGAGATCCTGCAGCCGAGATGACTGAGCCGCGAGGTGCTCAGACAACTTTCGATCGACCATCGCAATTCTGCTATCCATCTCATGCAGGAGCCGGGTAGTATCGTTACGACTCCCAAATTGCACCTCTTCCGCCTGCCGCGCGTTCTGGCCCAACCGTGACTCGAAGTTGTCGGCAACCTCTTGAACGAGCCCCTCCAAATTCTGAACCTTCGAACTGAGATCGAGAAGGAGATTCGAGTGTTCGGTTAGCGTCTTCTCAACCGCTCTCTCCTGCACGGAAGCCACGACCGGAAACTCACTCCCCTGATGTCGGACAACTTCCTGAATCGGAATCTTCCCTATCGCGGCAAGGGAGGGGAGAACCTGACCGGGGCCATGGCCCTTTTCGTGCTCATCGAATCCTTTCGTCCCTGATGCGCCTGTCGCGGAGGCTGTATTCTTTCGGTGTTGGAGAAAGAGCCATATCATGACGACGACCACGGCCAAAATGATACCGAAGATCACAAAGGTCAGGGGATTCCGGTCGGTGAATCCGCGACCTGGGATGTCGCTTCGCTTCGCATCCGACCCGGAATGCTCTGCCCCCTCCAATATTATCGTGGCCGCGACGGGCTCGTGGAGAGCTCTTTCACTGTCGGCGGAACTGAAAATACGGGAGGATTCCAATGCCGCTGCCTCCACCTTTAGCGTCACTGATGCAGGTCCCACGTCGCCTTCTGGTTTGAACCTCAGTTGGCAGTCACCCTTAGCAATAGCCCAAACCGTATTATCCATTCGCTCAATGCCTTGGGAGCATACCAGGTCGGCCGTGATGCTCTTCTCTGGACCCAAACCGTTAATCCTGATGAGCCTCGTCGCCCCCTTTCGGGAGACATGGATCGTCCATGTGTGACCCTTGATAGGAATGTTTTGCAGCGCATCAGTAACGCTAGGTATCGGCTCTGAACCGAACAGAATCTCCTGGGCTCGTAGTATGCCTCCAGCTAAGACCAGGAGCGCTGCGGCCACGCATATGCTACGAATTATCTTCATAACTCTTCTCCTGTGCTTCTCGATAATCGCTTGGTCCTGCGTTTTGGCGAGGTCACTTTTGCTGTCGATAACGGAGAGGTTCCGGAAACCCCTCGATATGGCCACTTAGGCTCACCTCGTAATCGGGTGAGACGCTGAGATCCAAACGCCCCGGCTTCTTAGGGCCGACGGCGGCCAGCCACTCCGGTGGGTCGACCAACTCGTATATACCTTGCGTCTCGATGTTCAGGTTTTGTGCCTTCATCCTGCTGCGCCAATCCTCATCGCTATCATTTTCCAGAATCTCGATCGGCTGTCGGCTAAAGAAGTGGGCGCGAGACACAGTCAAACCGTCAGGCGGAATTGGCATTCCAGCCGGGATCCACTCTCGAAAGACCTTCTGACCTTCGAGGTTACCCTCCAGGCCCAGGCGCGAGATGGTTGTCTTGCCGCCGATGATGCTGAGCGCCACCTCGCCAGCGAATCCTATCTTCTCCAAAATGCACGCGCCACGAACAACACATTCCTTGGGTTCCTCCGATGGGATAATCTCCGTCTCAGGAAACTCCTCCTGAAGGACAGTGCCCACCTTCGAAATCGCAGATGACTTACCAGACATCAACAGACAGTCGAGCTTGTTCAGCCCGCTCCGTTGCAGCAGTCCCCTCAACATGCCACACAGGGCGCGCAGTTCGGTATCGAGATACGCAAGTACCTCGGAAGTGTTCGGTTTAAGGATGTCGAATGGAAACCCAACCTCGACAGCGCCCGCCGGAGTGAACGTTTGGAGCTTAAGTTCCGGGAAGAGGTCGAGCCTGAAGGGTAGGTCTTCTACGGTCAAAGCCTGGCCTCTATCAAGCAGTGGCGGCTTGACGAGCTCGCTCCACTGCCAAAGACGCAGCCGGTTTGTTCGAGCCATCAACACCATGCTTTGGTCCATCAGCGGATGCTCGTCTGAAAGCAACTCAGCTGGTTGCGGTATCTTCATTTGGGGCAGGAGCTTTTTCGCCCTACCGAGCGCTTTGTCTAATATAAAGTAGGTTAGGTCTTCGCCGCCGAACCACTTGCCAGTGGATGCAACTACTTGTACTTCGATGGAAAGAAGGTCTTCGATCCGTGAATTCGTGACAGACAACAAACTGAGGTCGGTTGTGCCGCCTCCGAAGTCAAAGACGCCCAGGACATAGCGCTCGCGGACTGTCGCCTTCTTGCTTACAATGAAATCGAGCGCTGAAGCCACGGGCTCTTGGAGTGTTGTTACCTCACAGTCCGGACCAAATGCGGCGGTGACGGCCGCCTGCAAGTCCTTCAACTGTCTTGTTCGGAACCGCGCTGGATGGGTGATAATGAACCGGCGAAAGATCGCGCGGGACTTGTCTTCGGCGGCGTGTTTCACCTGAAAGAGGAAGTCGGTGACAACCTGCAGAGCGGAAAGGGTAGTGTAATCCTGCGTTTCGAAGAACCGCACTTCGAAAGGGTGCTCCTCCTTGGTCTTACCGAGATGACGCTTCGGCGACCGGACCGTGCTCTGCACCACCTTGGGCTCAGCTGTCAGATGGTCGGCGTAGACTCCGATATTCAGGTTCCGCGAACCGTTCGCGTGTTGCGAAAGGTAGTACGAGACCGTCGGCGCAGTAGTGGGCTTAGCGCTGTTGTGCGGATCAAGAGGCACCATCTCATAGTCATTGGCCTCCCGGTGTAAGATCGCGCAACACGTGTTGCTGGTCCCGAAATCAATCGCTAGGACCCCGTTATAGATAGAAACAGTCTTTGCCTTAATGTCACAGCGAGCAAGTTCGCGCCCGTTGACAGTGTTCGTCTCAAGGACACAGCGCAGGCTGTGCCGACCTTCCAGTAAACCGGCCGCGCAGGTCGTTTCAACGGTGAAGTCGATCGGATAAAACGCTCCACCTTGAATCCTGATCGGATAGGTTAGGTCCGCGGCGGGCTGGATCCAGTCGACCGCCCGGCCGTCGAGAGCTTCCCAGCGAATGGATTGTATGAGCAACGCGGCGTTACCCTTACCGCCGGCCGCATCGCGTGGCTCCTTGTTCTGCAGAGTTAGGGTCAGCTTTGACGGCCTTCCCAACAGGACCTCGAATTGATGTCCCTCTTCCCAGACAGTAAGTTCCGCTGGCTTCCAGCATTTGGCCCGGAACGGCTCGGAGCGTTCAAATTCATCGCAGATCACGCGCACGACGCCTTCATGTATTGCGGGGAAGCTCTGTGAAAGCTGCCGAAGTTTGTGCTCGTCCATGATCAGGCGAGTTTCGAGTGTCTTGCGGCCCCGTGCGTCCAGCTGAATCGGAAATGAAAGGTGATCGACGAGGTCGATTTTTACCCACTCTTCCGGTTCCGCCACTATCCGCTTGACGGTTACCATACCCGTGTTCACAGTGATCGTGGCGAAGGTCGCCTCCAGGTTCAGTTCATCCAGGAGGATTTCGTATTCACCCGTGTCGATCTCGAGGTCTGGGGCTGGCAGAACCTCGACGGAGACCTTCTCACTTCCAGCGGTGGATTCGACTTCAATCGTGCCCACCGCGTATTCGTCTTCCGCATCGAGCGTTTCAACAGTGACCTCGATAACTTTCTTCTGCAGGGGTTTGAGCACCAGAGGAAAAGCGACCGAGCGCAGGTCCAGCGAGACCCAAGACTGTCGAGAGACGATGCGTTCAATTGTGACCTCGTTCTGCGTGGAACGATTCTCGATGACAAGCGCCGCCGGCGGAGGTAGGTCTTCGTGCTGGAACCGCTTGGGCTCGATGGAGACATTCAGGCTAAAGAACTTGTGCCCGCAGAGTGAGCAGTAGTTGTCACCATCCTTGACCATCCAGACAGAACAATTTGGACACGTAGTCATAACCCTTGGCTCGCGCGAATCGCCCTACGTTGAGGCACCGCCTTTGTTAGTTTTCAACGGGAGACTCCCACGCCGGGACATCCCGGACGGTCGGATACGTGTCAAGTACCCACTCAATACCCGAGTTATCCAGTTTGCGGAGATACTCATACCTCAGGGTATGATCAACATTGGTTATCCTGTCGAGATCCTGCTTGAGACTGGCGCCACCTTGTCCTTGGATCTCGGTCAATTTCTTGCTAAGTATAATATCGTCTGGGGTGTTCCGTATAAGCTCCGGGCTAATCGAGGCCGCCTGGACCACTCGGTGATAAGCAATTAACAATTGATCGTCTGCGAATACCTTGTTCTCCCTCTCTCGAATTCCTGTGCTCAGCATTTTGCGCAGCTCGGAATCCTTCAGTAGGCGCGCTGCAACCTGGCGTCTGGGCCCGATGGATTCCGGCCGGCTGAACGGCTGCCCCAACATGTAGTAGTAGGAGTGCGACCCCTTCTGCTCTTTGAGTAGCAACACCTTTAGCATGTGGCCGAAGAGTACGATGGAAATAATCTCTCTTATGGTTTTTGCTTGCTCATCGCTATATACGACAAGGTCTTCGAACTTACCCTCCCATTGTTTTGAGAGGTGGAGTGGAATCAGCTGCTGTGCGTTACCTGCACCAGTTTGATTGATCTTGTCATAGAAGTCCCAATACGTCGTGTGCGCGTCATGCTCCACGATGGGTAATAGTGGCAGTGGAAATGCATAATCCGACAGATAAAGGTAGATCTCCGAAGGGTTATCGGTCGAATGAGCCTCTATCACGTAGCCGGGCCCCAGTCTTGCCTGTAACAGCTTGCCGATGTCCGTGGCGAGGCTGGCGTACTTCGGGAGATCCTTGTTGGCCACACCGAGATAGACGCTGTGTTCGATTTCCGCCGTAGTAACCCCAAGCCTCTGGTTCTGCCGGAGCATCGGCAGTGCGGCGTTGACAAGCAACTGTAGGTACTCCTGCAGCCGTTCCTTCATGAGCGGATGGTCCAGAACGTCAACGGCGCGGCGATTATCGCGGAAGTCCTGCGCGAAACGCTCTTCGGAAAACTCGTCGAACTTTCTTGACAGGGCCTGTGGGCCCTCGACGTTGAGGGCCGCAGCAAGCTCGAGAATGCCAACACCTGCTCCGACGCCGGTGGCGAATCGTCGATACTCCTTCTCTGGATTTACAGGAAGGGCCTTGTCATTATCTTTGTCGCGGTCAAGGCAATAGAAATCTTTCCAATGCTGGGCTTTGTCGTAGAGGCGGAAAATCAGCACTTGCGTAGTGGACTCGACTCGCTGGAGACTTTCGGAGCTACTAGCACGCTTGTCAGCATAATCTTTGGCGAAGTCAACGAACGCTCCAAGCTCTTTCTTCACGTGCTCCACGTGTTGAGCCACCGCTAAGGCCGTTTTGTTTGCCTCTGCAAAGAGACAGGACTCAGCCTGACACAAAAGCACCTGTGTCGCGGATTCTCTTAGCTTTTGAATAAGGATGTTGATTGTCCAATTCGAAACGCCAAGCACCTTGATGGTTGGGCTAGACAGGGCATCCTTCAACTGATCCAGCAGGTCCTGACGCGTAACTTTGTTCTTCTCCGCGTCGGTCGCCGATTCGGCCCGACTCTCGCCGAATACAGCTGGGGTGCCCGCCTCCTCCGGCGCGCCAAGAGCCCGGAGGCCCGCGATACACTCATCCAAATAGCCCCCGTCGCGCATGGAAGTGCCCACGCCGCGTGCCGGGTTCTCGAGAGCTCGCTCGCGTAAGAGCTCGTCTGCTCGCTTCCTGGCAGATTCGGTCGCCGGGCCGCCTTGAGTCCTCAGATGCTTGATCGCGTCACCCCACCGGACTTTGTCTTCACCAAGAGAGTACGTGAGTTTCCTTTCCAGGTTCTCGAGCTTGCCGCCGATCTCGTCAACATCCGCGGCCTGCTTAATCGCAGAACGGCGGAAAACATCCTCGACTGCTGTGGTAATCACGTCTCTCCATTCAGTACCGAACAGGGACGGAATACCGTCGCGGTCGAGCGAAGCGCGAGCCATGTCATTCCGAATGTCCATTCCGACACTCGGGTCCGGCAGATCTCTGAGAATATACGTTCCGACAATATCTGCGCCCAACTGTGCAGCGCACGCGGCACGGATCATGTCCTGAGGTACTTCGATCTTTGACAATCCGCAAGCAGCAAAACGGCGTGAGAAAGTCTGAGGAAGATTCACCCCTTCTTCGGTCGTGCTATTTACGCCTGCATCACCGGCCAAAGAGAGCACGATATTGGAGTAGTCAGAGCGTTTCGCAGAGGCAAACGCCCCAGGCAGGAGATCGAGGTACAGGCTCTCTGCCAACATCGAGAACAGCTCGCGGCGGTTGCCGGGCGCCAGCGATATGCCAGCGGCATTGCGCATCTCCAACAGGTAAGTCACATCAACGGGCGGCCCCATGATCGTTAGGGGCTTTTTGTCCTGCCACGTCACATCGAGGTCCATTCCGATTCCGCCGCCCTGCTCCTGGCCCCCACTATCGTCGCGCTGGCAGAAATGGTCGAGTTCCTTCAATGCGGCATAGGCATTGCCATACGAACGACTAGCTCTCTCGCCATTGTCGGGGTCAGAATAGTAAACATTCGGGAGGAAGACATAGGAGGCAACGCCATGAAGCTTTTGGACTGTATCCTCCAGATGGCGCAGTAGGAACGTTAGGTCAAGGAGAGTGCCAGCGCCTGTACCACCAGCGACCGAAGAAACTACGCAGACCATCGGCAGGCCGGTGGGGTCCATGTTCGCGTCGCCCAATCCTCGATCTCTATAGAAGTTCTTCGTATTGACAAGCATCTCGGACTGGCGCAGCTGCATTATCGCGCGCTTCAGGGCCGCCTGTATGTTAGTGAAATTCGCCATGAACATCAGCCGCCCGACAGCTCGGACACCCCCGGCTCCGTCTGCGATCCCTCGCCCGTAGCGCTCAACCTCTTCATATAGCCACCGGTGGATATAGCTCCACTTCTGCCGGTTGCGAAAAATATCAATCGCGGCCTCGCCCACTGTTCCATTCAACAACGGGACTTTTTCTTGGTCTTCGAAGCCTACAGCAAGCATCGCAGCATCAAGATTGTCGCCGCGTGCATCACAATCCCGGATGTCCGTATCTATCCAGAGAAACTGCGTGCATGGCAAACTGCGTACCCTGAACCTCTCGTAGAATCTTCGGCGGAGGCGCAACAGCACTTCTTTCCCAGTGCCGCCGAGGCCGATATACAAAGTCGGCCGGATCGGCTGTTGAGTTTTGCTTGTCGGATTCATATCTGCCTTTCCTTTTAGGCCAACAGAAAGAACAACACTATTCCCAGCACTACGCAGATGACCAGAACAACAATGGCAGCCTTCGTACCGATCACTCGACTCAAGCCCAGTAAAGTCATGAGCATCAGCACAAGCAGAAACACGCTTTGCCAAATCCAACTGAATCCACCCAGGAACGTTAGGCCGGCAAAGGTCAGGAGTAGATAAAAGAGCAAAACGAGTGCGGCGGTGGCTGCTTCCGGCACCTTAATATTGCCTTCAACCATTCGCATGTAGAGCCAGCGCCCAAGTGCCCAACTTAGGCCGGCTCCGATAAGAAAGATAACAACTCGAACGCCGAGCCCGATATCTTCTGGAATGGCCTGCAATTTGCTGTTCTTGAAGGCTATCAACAGCGAGATAACCAGCAAAAAGATGTTTGTCAGACAGAATATCGTAAACACCGTTACGACGAGCGGCCTGACATCTTTGACGCCTTGTTGTGCGGGCATTGTTACCTATCTCCTTCTGGGAGGAAGCGCGGCGGCCGCAGTAGCCGCTTTCGCCGCAGTTCCTTTCTTCTTGAACGTCAGAACGACCAGCCTGCGCCTAGCTTCAACAGTGACCTTTTGACCATCGCTCAAGTGAATCTCAGCCGCGGGCGGTTGGACGATTTGCGTGCCGGTCGCAGGCACAAAAGTATCACCTTCCACTCGTCCGACGATCTCACGCTGGACCAGCACATTGCCATTCTCCACGGCGCTGCCCAACGATACACCTGCCTGCGTCTCTGCCGCGACATCCCAACGGCGGTGTAGCGCCATGGCCGCGGCACGTTTGATGCCCAGAAACAAACCAATGATCGTCAGTCCGATAAGTCCAAACATGGCCAGCCAAAGGAATGTCGGGTACGACGGGTATCGAACACGGAAGACCACGGGGGTAGTCACTTGCACCGCCGTAACGGCCCCGCTCATCAGGCTCGGAAGCCGATCGATAGCGTAGACCGTGCCAGTATTCTTGGCATCCTGCAATGTCACACCGTTGAACTCCTGCAAGAACCTTGGCCGCAGCCGAAAGTTCTTCTGCGGGACCTGAATGACGAAGCTGAGTTCTAGCGTGGCGTCTTCGCTCGACTTTACCCACGCGGCTTTCCACAACGAAGCCGGATCGTTCCGAAGCTTCAGCTTGCCGAGATCGACGTCGATCTTATAGACCTGCTCCGTCTCATCGCCGGGTCCAAGCCTTTCCACAGTTCGAGGGCTTATATCGATGTCACTCTTCTCCGGATAGATGAGCGAACCCTTGCCGAAGGAGGCCTCTCGTTTGACGACATCAATCGAGGCGTTTGTGATCTCGATATGATCGAACTTGGATTTGAACTTGACCTCAATGATTTCCTTAACAGGCTTTCCCGTGTCGTAGGTAATCAGGCTGGTGCGCGGATTGATGTTAGCACGGACCCAACTGATTCCAACCGTGTCTCTGTCTAACGGTTTCATCCGAAGGGCGCCCGTGCGGAGGATTCCCTCCGCGCGGCTGTGGAATCCCGCCAATTCCCTCTCGTACAGGTCGCTGTCGCCATCTTTCTTCAATAATGCATAGATCACAAGACCGGGACGGCCAGCAGGCTGGCGCAGTGGGAAGATGGTCACCTTCTCTATTACATCGCTACGCAATTTCTTGTAGAACTGCTCAGTATCACCGGTGTCGGCGCTGCCGGGGTCATCTTGAATGTTGTCGGTGATCATCCAGACGATCTGGACCCCGTCCTTCACTGCTCGATCCAGAGCTTTATCCAGCATTGTGCTATCGCCGAAAGGTAATTGTTCGACATTTTCTATCCCCTTCACTCGCTGAGCCGACGCGCTGAACGCGTATACGGCAATATCCTCACTCTGCCCCCGCAAAGCTGCGAGGATGGTGTCGCTCAATTGTCGGACGACGTGATCCTGGTAGTAGGGCTTCATGCTGCCTGACCGATCGATGAGTAGTGCCGACTTTGGGCCCGCCCAGGCGGCCGGAGCGAGCAGTGCGAGTGCTAGACATCTCTTCAGCAGATCCATGAGTAAATCCCGATGGTCGTGTCCTTCAAAGTCGAACAGAACGTCAGCGAGCTCCCTAGGGCATAGACACCCACGCTCTCACGGAAACTCTCTTTTTGCACGAGGAAATCAGCACGGGTGGCACCGTGATAAATCCTGAGGCGGAGCGCCGATGAAGAAGGTTCTGCCATTCCGACGGTTATGCCGTCAACCGCGAGCGCCGGGTACATCGCGCTCAGTTGCTCATCCTCCTCGGCGACCCGACTCCCGGCTTCTTCAAGAACCGAAATGGAGGACTCTTGAGCAAGCACAGGTCTTCCTGTGCCGTCCTGAGTATAGGTGGCTTCACCGGCGACAAATATGATGGCCGCTCCGGAGGTACCACGACCCCCTTTTTGCGCGAAAAACACGGGGCGCTCGCCCTGCTTGCCGGGGATGTAGAAGGATGAACCCTTCACCATGAAAGGAAGGCGGCCGAAAGCCTGGTGCAACGTCTGGTCTCTTGTTTCCACGGAGGCTTTGAAGCCTGTCGGAAAGGGATACGACCGCACCTGCCCGGCAGCGACGACATGCAGTTGAGTCTCTGAATAGGTATAAATATACCCTGCGCAACGGAATGGTCCGGCGAGGCGCTTTTCGGGCAACTCGATTCTGCTCTCCACTTTGCCCGAGACAAGGCTCGCTACGGCCAAATACGTGCGGGCATTCCGCCGAGTGAGCAGATATGCCTCCTTTTCGCCGCTATCGACCCCGCAAGGTTCCTTGGTGAAGTCGGCCACCGCTGTTTCGTCAGATTCCAGATCGATTTTGAGTTCCCGTGAGTCAATCATTCCCACTGCCACGATGCCGTGTTGAGAAAGCGCGATGATAGCGGGTTGCGACCACTTGTCGCCGGCGGGCATCTCACCACACCCCATGGGAGCGGCACGCCCATACTCCTCTCCGAGGTGGACTATGGGTGCCAGCGAGCCCGAGAAAGGCGAGTATCTCGAAAGCTGTCCTTCAGCTGAAAGCAGCCAGAGCCACCCGCCAAGCGCAACCGGCGTCACCCAGAATCGCTCTTGGGTAAATAGACGTTTGTCTGGCGTGGACCACTTCTTGACGGCTGAAGAATAGACCCCGGGTAGGATGTCCCGGTACTTGAAGGGCCCACAACAAGATCGGCACTGCCGCGCCAAACTCCGGTTAAGCGCCCCACAGCGGCTGCACGCCTGCATTGGCCCACCGCAGATCGCGCAGTGCCCCCCATTGCCGCTTGGTATGGCATCGGCATCACAAGAGGGATATGCACACTTTCCCATCTCTTTGCCCGTTTCTTCACCAGAATAGTGCGAACGACAAGCATACCTCGAATCATCGTGTCAATGGGGTACCGCAGGTACCGTAGCCATCCATATTCGCTGGTAGATGATGCTTCGCCGCCTGCGAGCGTGTTCGCGGTTGCGGGAGGCCCGCCCGAGGAGGCGCGCCTCCCCTTGCCGTGGGCCGTCGGCGAGTTGTGCTATGGTCATGGGGCCAACCCACAACTGGCGTGGGGTCCCACAGACTCCTGCTAGGGGCCGTCTTTTGAACTTGGCCCCGGATCGAAGAAGGGTTTACACTGTTGCAGGAAGCTGAGCAGGCGCGATATCTGGCGCCCTGGGATCTGACCGCGGTGCCAGTTGTGTACTGGAGCGAGACGCAGGAGGCGACGAGCCTTGCGATTTCCGAGGAACGTCTTCGTTCTGGAAGAGCCCGGCCGGATCGGGCAAGCCGGACCGTTGAAATGACCTCGCCCAAAGCTATGGACGTAGACAAGGGACATTATGGGTATAAAGGTGATGTGGAGGCTAGTGGCATTGGCAGCCTTGTTAACCGTGCTCCTCCTGCCAAGTTGCAGCCAACTCGGGATTGGGTTCACGAAGATTGGAGACCTCCTCGCGAATCCCCAGAAGTATTCGGCGCAAGAAGTCCGTGTTCGGGGGAGGGTCACTAACGTGCTCAAGATTCCGTTTGTTGCGACGAAGATCTATTCGATTCGAGACGACTCCGGGGAGATCAAAGTGCGAACCGGCGGCGAAGCTCCGCTCATCGGGGCAACGGAGGTTCGCGTCAAAGGCGTCTTGGACACTGTCGCGACTATTGGCAACCAAAACGTAGGTCTACATCTACGCGAAGTCCAGCGTTGGTGACTCAGCGACGCGACGGGAATGCTCAGGCATCCAAATTGGATCCTCGGGCGCTGCCGATCCGCCGCGCTGGCTCCGGTGGCATATTGGGCGGTGCTGATTGTGAGCCGGGCGGCGGGGCCAGGATTCTATTGGTTGGCATCGGAGATCGTTCATGAGCGCCCAACACGAGTACTTCCGGGTTGTCTGCCGCCAATGCGCTAACAAGGGGACGCTTCACCACAAAGCTGATGATCGGGAACGTTGGGATGTCGAAGTGACCGAAGGGTTCCGTGTCCTGCGACCTCGGGTTATCCCCACGGCCTCCAAACTGAAGTGCGACAAATGCGGGCGCGAGAACGTCGAGATCGAACAGAAGCCCTGCGGCCCTGCATGATCTTGGCACTGGAGCAGGCTCAATTAGCGCGGCAAGGATACTTCGCCAACAGTGCCTTGATGTAGACCACGCTCACAGTTGTATTAGGTCCGGGTTTACGGCCCGCCTGAATCTCCCCATCGATCCACTGGACGATCATGTTCCTCACGGTGCGCCAGTCAAAAGGTGCCTCGTCCGGGGGACAGAATATTGCAGCCTTTAGGACCGTCCGCACGTAAGTGTCTGACGAAAACACGCCGTTCTCAAGACCCCGCAGATACGACACAAGTCTCACTTCAGAAGCCTTGTCGGTCTTGGCCGCATCATTGAGTCTTACAAACTCGCCAATTTTCATCGAGTCGTATTGAGCGTCTGGCTGTGCGAGCGCAACGAATGAACAAATACTCAAGACGATTACACTCACTCTGGATGGCTTCATAAGTGCAGCTTTCTCCTCCCCTTAATTCATTAATCAAGCTAACCTGCCAGTGCAGGTCTCGACCAACCTTCACCTGCCGAGTCTGTCGTCACCGAGAAAGAAGACTTTGGGCACCTGGTTTCCACGACTCTTCTTCGTCTCCACTCTCGGACAGGTTCCAGGCATCGCCTCAATGTCCCGCTTCTGGTCGCTGTCGCCAATGCAGAAGTGCGCTGGTCAGGCGCCACGATGTGAACATCTTGGCCGTAGCTGATCTGCGTGATAGAAGGGACAGGAATCGTTAAGAGGTCCTGTTTATCCTGCACGAATTTGGTTCACCTCTATGTACATCTTCAAATCGGTTCCGGCCCTCGTCGCCGCGACAGGCCCGCGATCATAAACGACCTTGTAAGCGCTGTCTCCAGCAAATGCTACGGTTGGGAGAATAGTGGAATGGACGAACGCAAATAAGGCGCTTAATAGGATTCCTTGAACTTGAGTTCCTATCTGGACACTTGCAGTATACACCCGGTCGCGGTAGGGACGGCCATCGCTGACCGCCCACATCGCTGACCGCCCCCCGCACAGATCCGTACGAGCGGGATTACCGCATACGGCTCCTACCTTGGATGTGTCGCGTCAAATCGCACGTCGGGATAGGGATGCAAGATTTGCGGGCGAGGAATCCACCGTTCGAAGGTCGGTCGCAGTCGGTCCCATCCCGGTTTCCGCCGCTGACTGCGACGGCGCAATGCCTGCCGCCACAGCATACAGAGACGGTCACGAAATCGTCCCAGCACTACAATGTTTCCCGGCACCGCGTGATAGCGGTAATAGCCTTCCACGACCCGCTTCAGCCACTTGCCTACGACGCCCACCGGCTCATGCATCTTCCGGCGCAACTCCTGCTTCAACAGCAGAAGCTTCGCCCTCATCCGCTTGGCCGCCGTCCGACGCCATACGACAAAGGAGTTCTTGGAGTTTCTCCCACAGTAGTGGCAGCGCATAGAGGCCTTGTAATTCAGCAATAAATCGTGTAATTGCAGTTCGAGCAATTCGAGCGCTCCGGTGGCTTTGAAAAAAGTCACCTCAAGGAAATGCGTCGAGACGGCATCTAGCGATCGGGGAGGTCGATAACTTCAAGCCTATTACGGTGCTCGTTGGTGCAACTAATCAGAATCGAGTCATCTGTTCCCTGAGGTTGCCCTTCGCTGACCTTGGCTATGAAACTGCCAGGCCCGCCAACGCAGGAGTTCGCAAGGACGACATAGCAGCCAGGCCAGTACGGATAGATACCTTCACGGCCTATTTCCTGCATGTGTGACGGGACGCAAACGACTCCATGAGCGCCACGAGGAGTGCATTCAGCTAATTTAGCTCGCAGCAGCTCGTGGCGTCTACTATTCGCTTCTCCATATGTTCCGTCCTTTGGATAAGCATCCATGCACAGGAGTGCCGCTATCGACAAGTTTTGATAGTAGACTCCATTACGGGCGTCACAACCCTCCGAACACGGTGTGTAATTAGGCGTGTAGTCTTTACGGCCGCCTGGACCGACGCCGGTACCGTCGTTGCTATGTTTCAAGCTGAGCAGCCAGAAATCGTTAGGATCGATCAGCCACGCCGAACTGTGCGGCGGATCCGGGCCGTTCGGCACCCGCACGACCAAGCCGGCCACGAAGCAAACGCTGAATTTTTGGCAAATGTTCCGAAGGTCGAACAAAATCACTTTCTCTGTATTGGCTTGGCGAAGCCTTGGGCCTAATGGTCGCCAGTAATCGTCGGCGATATTAAACGCCTCCGGGAGTACGATCAATGCATCACTGACGCCGGCCGCACTCTGAGTGAGCGTTTTCTTCAAAGCATCTATAGGGTGAGCCGTTTCAGCAACGAAGTGAAAGAATCCTATTCTATGTATCATCATCGTTGCTCGGCGGTTCCGAAACACCGAGCGGAATCCAGATGGACCATCATAACCGCGTGCGAGCGGGCTGTCCAGTGATGGACCGTGGCTCTCGTCGTGTATCTTCGAAGCACTTCAAAAGATCTCCTGATTTCAAGCGGCTCTGCGCGCGAGGGTTTACAAGTTCTCAGATTCCGAGTGAACCCATACGCCGATGTCCCTTTGCTTGCGCCCGCGCCTCCCCAGATGTAACGTCTTGATGGCTCCCGATAATGCAGAGCGTTTTCGCCCGGCGGCGCGACGGCAGGATGCCGGAGGAGGAGGGAGAGATCTCCGTGCCTGCTGCAATCCCCTGTGTTCCGCCGGCGATTTCCGCTACCATATTCACTCCGATATGCCACGTGGAAAGAAACCCGCCGCCAAGAGCCACGGCAATGGCGCGAACCTCGGGTTCGAGCCCACGCTTTGGGCCGCCGCCGACAAGCTGCGGAACAACATGGACGCCGCTGAGTACAAGCACGTCGTGCTCGGCCTGATCTTCCTGAAGTACATCTCCGACGCCTTCAAAGAGCGCCACGACCAGCTTCTGGCCGAAAAGGCGCAGGGCGCGGACCCGGAAGACCCTGACGAGTACCGGGCCGCCAACGTGTTCTGGGTTCCGAAAGAGGCCCGCTGGGCGCATCTTCAGAGCAAGGCCAAACAGCCCACCATCGGCAAACTGCTCGACGACGCCATGCTGGCGATTGAGCGCGATAACAAGTCGCTCAAGGGCGTCCTATCGAAGGAGTACGCCCGCCCCGCGCTCGATAAGCAGCGGCTCGGCGAACTGATCGACCTGATCGGCACCATCGGCCTGGGCGACGCCGAGAACCGCTCCAAGGACATCCTGGGCCGCGTCTACGAGTATTTCCTGGCCCAGTTTGCCAGCGCCGAAGGCAAGAAGGGCGGCCAGTTCTACACGCCGCGTTGCGTGGTCCGCGTCCTGGTGGAAATGCTCGCGCCCTACAAGGGCCGCGTCTACGATCCCTGCTGCGGCTCGGGCGGCATGTTCGTGCAAAGCGAAAAGTTCGTCGAGGCGCACGGCGGGCGCGTCGGTGATATCGCTATCTACGGGCAGGAGTCCAACCACACCACGTGGCGCCTCGCCAAGATGAACCTCGCCATCCGGGGCATCGACGCGGACCTCGGCCCCGAACCCGCCGACAGCTTCCGCCGCGATCTGCAACCCGATCTGAAGGCCGATTATGTCCTGGCCAACCCGCCGTTCAACGACAGCGACTGGGGCGGCGCGAAACTGCGCGACGACGCACGCTGGAAGTTCGGGGTGCCACCGGCGGGGAACGCCAACTTCGCCTGGGTTCAACACTTCATCCATCACCTGGCGCCCACCGGCATCGCCGGCTTCGTGCTGGCGAACGGCAGCATGTCCAGCAACCAATCCGGCGAAGGTGAGATCCGCAAGGCGATCGTCGAAACCGATCTCGTGGATTGCATGGTGGCGCTGCCGGGCCAGTTGTTCTATGCGACGCAGATTCCCGTCTGCCTGTGGTTCCTGGCGCGCGCCAAGAGGAACGGGCACTTCCGCGACCGGCGCAAGGAGACGCTATTCATCGACGCCCGCAAGATGGGCACGCTCATCGACCGCATCCACCGGGATCTGACCGCTGAAGATATCGAACGCATCGCCGGCACGTATCATGCTTGGCGCGACGACAAAGGCGCGGGCAAGTACGCCGACGTGCCGGGGTTCTGCAAAGCAGCGACGACCGACGAGATCGTGGGGCACGGGTTCGTGCTGACGCCGGGACGGTACGTCGGAGCCGAAGATGTCGAGGATGACGGTGAGCCCTTCGAGGAGAAGATGAAGCGGCTGGCGGGGAAGCTGGAGGAGCAATTTAAAGAAGGGGCGCGGTTGGAGAAGGTAGTATCCAAGAGCCTGCGGAGTTTGACAGATGGTCTTTGATTTCCCGGGCGATTGGAGAATTCTTGCGATAGAGGAGTGCGTTGAGGCTCTAATCGACTATCGCGGAAAAAGTCCCGAGAAAACGACGTACGGCGTGCCGCTCATCACGGCGAAAGTCGTGAAGAACGGACGGATTGTGGAACCCGAAGAGTACATCGCCGCGGACAGCTACGACGAATGGATGCGCCGGGGAATGCCTTTGTGTGGCGATGTGGTGATGACCACCGAAGCACCATTAGGCGAGATAGCCCAGTTGGACGAGCGTAAGGTGGCCCTTGCCCAGCGGCTGATCACTCTACGGGGCAAACGACGTCTGCTAGACAATACCTACCTGAAGTACCTGATGCAGTCTGAATTCGTCCAGACGCAGCTTCGGGCACGCGCTACAGGCACAACGGTGCTTGGCATCAGGCAAAGCGAACTGCGCCGGGTGCGACTGGCAATACCCCCGCTGGTGGAGCAGCGCGCGATAGCGAACGTCCTCAATATCCTTGACAAGAAGATCGACCTAAACCACCGCACAAACGAGACCCTTGAGAGCATCGCCCGCGCGATCTTCAAATCCTGGTTCGTGGATTTCGATCCCGTGCGCGCGAAAGCGGATGGGCGGCGGCCAGCGGGCATGGAGGCGGAAACTGCGGCGCTTTTCCCGTCACGAGTTCAAGAGGATGGAGGGATACCAGAAGGGTGGAACCAGCAAACCATTGGCGATATCGCAACCCGAGTGTCGATGGGTCCGTTCGGCTCGCGCATTACGCGGGACAACTTCGTTAGCAGCGGCGTTCCCGTCATTCGGGGAAATAATCTCACTGACGGCTTTTCCGAGGGTGGGTTCGTCTATCTCACGCCCGAAAAGGCCGACGACTTGCGATCAGCCAACGCATTTCCAGGTGACATCGTGTTCACACACCGTGGCACGTTGGGGCAGGTTGGCCTGATACCGCAAAAGCCAGCACACCCGCGCTACGTTGTGTCGCAAAGCCAAATGCTTCTTTCGGTCGACCCGATCCACGTCTCTCCCCATCTGGTGTATCAGTATTTTCGGAGTGAAACCGGGCAAACCCAGCTCCTCGCGAACACTAACACTACAGGCGTACCCGCCATTGCACGCCCGACGACCAGCCTGAAGGCCATCAGCATCGTAGTGCCAACCCCCAAAGTGTCCACTGCGTTTGAGCGCATCGCGAGCGCCCTTTCAGACAAGCAAGTCTCGAATGAGCGGGAGAGCGTTCTGCTATCCGCGCTGCGCGACGCCCTTCTCCCCAAACTCCTTTCCGGCGAACTCCGCATCCGCGATGCTGAGAAATTGGTTGAGGCCCACACATGATCGTGGAATCCACCGTCGAAGAATCCGCCCTCGAATGGTTGTCCAGCCTCGGGTACGGAATCGCCAATGGTGCAGTAATCGCGCCGGGAGAAATGCTCGCGGAGCGCGGTTCCTACGATCAAGTCGTGCTGGAGCGCCGCTTGCGCGATGCCGTCGAGCGCCTGAATCCGAGGATTCCCACCGAGGCTCGCAACGAGGCCGTCCGCAAGGTGCTTCGCACGGAGAACCCGACGCTGGTCGCCAACAACCGTGCCTTCCACCGGATGTTCGTGGACGGCGTGACGGTGGAGTACCGGCGCCGCGACGGCGGAATCGCCGGGGACCTTGTTCGCCTGGTGGATTTCGACGATCCAGACAACAACGACTGGCTGGCTGTAAATCAGTTCACCGTGGTGGACGGCCAGAACAACCGCAGGCCCGACCTGGTGATCTTCGTGAACGGCCTGCCACTCGGCGTCGTTGAGCTGAAGAACCCCGCCGATGAGGACGCCACCATCTGGAAGGCGTTCCAGCAGCTTCAGACCTATAAGAAACAGATTCCCGCCCTGTTCACCTATAACGAGGCCCTGGTCGCCTCGGACGGTCTGGAGGCGCGCATAGGGTCCCTGACCGCCGACAAAGAGCGATTCATGCCTTGGCGCACCATCGAGGGGCAGGAGCCCGCATCGGCCAAGCTGCTCCAGTTGGAAGTGCTCATCCGGGGCGTGTTCGACCGTCGGCGATTCCTCGATCTCATACGCTACGGCGTTGTGTTCGACCGCGACGCGCGCGATAACGTCATTAAGATTCTGGCGGGTTACCACCAGTTCCACGCCACCAACGCCGCCGTGGCCGCCACAGTGGAGGCGACGCGGTTGCATGGCGACCGGCGCTGCGGCGTGGTGTGGCATACCCAGGGCAGCGGCAAGAGCCTCACCATGGTCTTCTTTGCCGGGCGCATCATTCTGCACCAGGCGATGGAGAACCCCACTATTGTTGTGATTACAGACCGCAACGACCTGGATGGCCAGCTCTTCGACACCTTCGCCCGGTGCAGCGAGGCGATCCGGCAGGACCCTGTGCAAGCGGAAACCAGGGCCGATTTGCGAACGCTGCTGGCCGTTTCGTCGGGCGGCGTGGTATTCACGACCATCCAGAAGTTTCTGCCCGAAGAGAAGGGCGACCGCTACCCGCTTCTCTCGGATCGCCGGAATATCGTGGTGATCGCCGACGAGGCTCACCGCAGCCAGTACGATTTCATCGACGGCTTCGCGCGGCACATGCGGGACGCTCTGCCCAACGCCTCCTTCATAGGCTTCACGGGCACGCCCATCGAACTGACCGATAAGAACACGCGCGCCGTCTTCGGTGATTACATCAGCGTCTACGATATCCAGCGGGCCGTCGAGGACAAGGCCACAGTCCCGATATACTACGAAAGCCGGCTGGCGCAACTGGAACTGAACCCGGCGGAGAAGCCGCACCTGGACGCCGAGTTCGAGGAAGTCACGGAAACCGAAGAGGAGGAGCGCAAGGAGAAGCTCAAGTCGAAGTGGGCGGCGCTCGAAGCCGTGGTGGGCGCGGAAAAGCGGATCGACCTCATCGCCCGCGATTTGGTGGACCACTTCGAGACGCGCCTGGAAACTATGGACGGTAAGGCGATGGTCGTCTGCATGAGCCGCCGCATCTGCGTGGAACTCTATAACGCCATCGTGAAACTGCGGCCCAGCTGGCATAGCAAAGCGGACGATAAGGGCGCGCTGAAAGTCGTCATGACCGGCTCCGCCTCGGACCCGGAAGGCTGGCAGGACCACATTCGCAACAAACCGCGCCGGGATGCGCTGGCGAAACGGTTCAAGGCGGCAGACGACCCGTTCCGGATCGTGATTGTCCGCGACATGTGGCTCACCGGATTTGACGCACCGAGCCTGCACACCATGTACCTGGACAAGCCCATGCGGGGCCACGGGCTGATGCAGGCCATCGCCCGCGTGAACCGCGTTTTCAAGGACAAGCCAGGCGGGCTGGTGGTGGATTACCTCGGGCTAGCCGAGCAATTGAAATCGGCGCTGGCGGCCTACACCGAGAGCGGCGGCCGCGGGCAGGCCGCGGTGGATAAGGCCCAGGCAGTCGCCGTGATGCTGGAGAAGTACGAGATTTGCCACGACCTGTTCCACGGTTTCGATTGGAGTGACTGGGGGGTGGCGGCGGCTCAAAAAAAACTTGGGCTGCTCCCTGCCGCGCAGGATCACATCCTGGGGCTGCAGGACGGCAAGAGCCGCCTTGTGAATGCGGTAACGGACTTGTCCAGGGCTTTCGCGCTGGCGGTGCCCGATTCGGAGACCATCCGCATCCGCGACGATGTGGCGTTCTTCCAGGTAGTGAAGGCCGCAATCGTCAAGTCCAGTGCCGTCGCCGGCAAGAGCGAAGAGGATCTGGATCACGCCATCCGGCAGATCGTCTCGAAGGCGATTAGCGCCGAGGGCGTAATCGACCTGTTCTCGGCTGCCGGGCTGAAGAGACCAAACATTTCGATTCTCTCGGACGAGTTCCTCGCGGAAGTGCGGGGCATGCCGCAGCGAAACCTCGCGGTTGAGTTGCTGCGCAAACTGCTGAACGACGAGTTGAGGACGCGTGCCCGCAAGAATCTGATTCTGTCTCGCAAGTTCTCGGAGATGCTGGAGGGCGCGGTACGGAAGTATCGCAATCGGGCCGTCGAGACGGCGCAGGTGATCGAAGAACTGATCGCCCTGGCGAAAGACATGCGCGCGGCCAACAAGCGCGGCGAGGA
>CAZQDD010000047.1:0-26813 GCA_964591805.1 uncultured Acidobacteriaceae bacterium
GCCGGATCGTCTGCTCGATCACTCTCGGCCCCGCAAAGCCAATCAGCGCTCCCGGTTCGGCGATATTCAGATCGCCCAACATGGCAAAGCTCGCCGTCACTCCGCCCGTTGTCGGATCGGTCAGCACGCTGATGTAGGGAACCTTGGCGCCGTCCAGCCTCGCCAGTGCCGCCGAAACCTTGGCCATCGTTATCAGTGAGATGGTGCCTTCCATCATGCGTGCTCCGCCCGTGGCCGAAATCACCACCAGCGGCACCCGTCCGGCCAGCGCCTTTTCCACCGCGCGGGTAATCGTCTCACCCACTACCGCGCCCATGCTGCCGCCGATAAAGCCGTACTCCATGGCTGCAATGATCACCTCGCGTCCGTTGATCTTGCCACGCGCGCTCACAATCGCGTCTTTGCGCCCGGTCACCTTCTGCGCCGCCTTCACCCGCCCCTTGTAGGGTTTCAGGTCGCTGAATTCCAGCGGGTCGGTCGTCACCAGGTTGCCGTCTTCTTCCGTGTACGCGCCGTCGTCAAACAGGTATCCCAGCCGTGTCCGGGTGTCGATGCGGAAGTGCTTCCCACACTTCGGGCAGACGCGGAAATTCGCATCCAGGTCGTCCTTCCAGATAATCTGCCGGCACTGGTCGCACTTCACCCAGAGCCCTTCGCTGCGCACCTTGCGCTCGCCGCTCGTATCCAGTTCCTGCGTTCCCCGCTTAAACCAACTCATGCACTTCTCTTTCGGATTGCAAATCGTTCTGGCGGATCTTCGCCTAGTACTCGATTCCCCGCTGTGCCTCGATCCCCTTCTGATACGCGTGTTTCACCTCGCGCATCTCGGTCACCGTGTCGGCCAGTTCGACGATGGTCTTGTGCGCGTTCCGCCCCGTCAAAATCACGTGCACCATCTCCGGCTTGCGCCGCAGCACCTCGGCCACTTTTTCCGGGTCCAGCATCTTGTAGCCAATCGCGTAGTTGATCTCGTCCAGTATCACCAAATCCCATTGCCCGGAGAGAATCGCTTCCGCGGCTTCCCGCCAGCACTCCTCCACCATCTTGATGTCTTCCGGATCGGTTTCCGCGCCGCCTACTTTCACAAAGCCGCGCCCCATCTGCTTCATTACAAAGTTATCGCCGAATGCTTTTACCGCGTCCAGTTCGCCGTAATGCCAGGAACCTTTCAGAAACTGCAGCATCAGCACTTTCAGCCCGTTTCCAACCGCGCGCAGGGCCGTACCCATAGCTGCCGTGGTCTTGCCTTTTCCCGGCCCCGTGTTCACCATGATCAATCCCTTACGGACATCGGCCATCATTTTCTGTTAATCTCCTAGTAATATAAGAAGTCTCCCCGGGCCCAGCGGAGCCTGCTGCGGATTCCCCCGATGCAGCCAATTCTCCAGTGCTGGCATGATTGTAAACGGTGCCCCTGTTCGCTGCACCTTCATCGCCGCTTGCACTCGCCGCGTAAGGCCCCGCGCGAGACCTTCCAAGAGGTCTGGTTCAAGGTCCTATGTTCAGTTTCTTCCCATTCCGCGCGCTGTTCTTATTTCTCCTTTTCGCCACCACCCTCGCCTTTTCCGCCGACGGCAATGTTTTGCTCGCGCAGAGACACTATCACCAACTCTACGGCGTCGCCCAGGAGCGTCTCAATCGTAACTCCAATGACGCCGAAGCGCTCTCCTGGATGTCCGCCATCTACGACGCCCGCGGAGACTTCGACCGCGCCGTCGATTTCGCGCGCCGTTCCACCGGCGCCGCTCCCAACAGCAGCGAGTTTCATTGCCAGTTCGCCGACGTCCTCGGCGATAAGGCTCTCAAGCTGGGAATCTTTGGCGGCGGAATCCCGCTCGCACGCCAAATGCGCCACGAACTCGACCTCTCGCTCCAACTCGATCCCCGCAGCGTCCGCTGCCTCAAGGAATCCATGGGACTCTACGAGCAGGAGCCCGCAATTATCGGCGGCTCCAAGACCAAGGCTCGCGAGACCCTCCAGCAGATCTATCAAATCAGTCCCGCCGATGGCGCCCTCGCCGAAGCCATGTTGCTGCAAATGCAGAAGCGTCCCCTGCCGGACATCGAGTTCTTCCTGCGCCGTGCCGTGCAGCTCAATCCGCGCTTGTATCGCGCCGTCATCGATCTCACTTCCATACTCGACAGCGACGTCTACCGTCATTACTCGGAGGCCGAACATTTTGCCCGCATGGCCATCGCCGCCGATCCCGCCCGCGCTGGCGGCTATAGCTATCTGGCAAGCGCCTTGGCCCACCAGGGGCGCTGGAGCGAACTCGACACCGCCCTCGCCGAGGCCCAGCGCCGCGTCCCGGACGATGCCGCGCCCCTGTATTCCGCTGCCTTAGCTCTTCTGGAATCCGGCGCCGACTTGCCCCGCGCCGAGCGCTATCTCCGCCAGTACCTCGCCCGCGAGCCGGAAGCCGGTGCGCCCACCCACTCCACAGCTCATTGGAAGCTCGCCCTCGTCCTTGAAAAACAGGGACGCATTACCGATGCCGCCAACGAACTTCGCGCCGCCGCCGCCCAGAACTCCAGCGACCCGGCCTTTAAGAAGGACTACAAGCGCATTGCAGGTTGACCATGCAATCACCGACGATCCGCCGCGCAAATACTAGCGATGCCGCCGCGCTCTCCGCCTTTGCCGCCTCGGTCTTTGCTCTCGGCTGCCCGGAAACCGCAGCCAGCGATCTCGACGCTTACATTGCCGCTGAGTTAGCGCCCGCATCCGTTCTCGCCCTGCTCGAGGACCCCAACATCTTCGTCCTGCTCGCTGAAACCTCTGCGCCCGAAGACTCCGCGCCCTCAGCCGGCACGTCCATCGTTGCCTATATGGTCGTCGCCCGCCGCAGCCCTCATCCGCACCTCTCCACGACGGCCCCCGCCGAATTCCGCAAGCTTTATCTCGACCTCATCCATCACGGCAGCGGCCTCGCCGGCGCACTCGTGCAAGCAGCTCTCGCTATTCTCCAGGACGAAGGCCCGTGTCCCATCTGGCTCAGCGTCTTCTCGGAAAACTCCCGCGCCATCGTGTTCTACAAGAAGTGGGGATTCCGCATCGTAGGCCCGCAGGAATTCGTCGTCGGCACCGACCGCCAGAAGGACTTTCTCATGCTGCGCGACCCTGAGGAGAACCCGGCAAGCGGCGGCTAACGGAGTTCGCATCATCTCCGCCGCCCGAATCCGTTGTCCGCTCATCCCGGCTTGCGCTCTCGTCTCCTGCGCCATGGGTCCGGGCTTTGCTTCGCCGGCTTCAGCGAGCAGAAGAATTCCACCAGCCTCTATTTCTTTCCCATCTACTGCCACGAAACTTTGAAACCATGAAACCTTGAAACCTCTGCATTTTGATTCCACTCGGCCGCGATTTATTCTGTTCCTATGAGCCCGCACCCTCCCAACAGGCTGTCCACCCGTCTTGCCTCCTACCTGGTGCGCAACCCGCTCATTTATCTCTACACCGCTGTTCTTGGCACACTCTCGCTTATCAGTTCGCTCTTTGACCGCTCCGGACGTACCCAGCACGGCTTTGCGCGGCTCTGGTCCCGGCTCATTCTGCGTACCGTTTCGTCGCCACTCACCGTCCAGGGACTGGAACGCATCGACCTCACCCAGCCAGCCATCTACACTGCTAATCACTCCTCGGCGCTCGATATCCCCGTGCTCTACGCCGGTCTTCCATTCCAGTTCCGCATTCTGGCCAAGATCGAGCTCTTCCGCCTTCCATTCCTCGGCTGGCATCTCAAGCGTTCCGGCCAGATTCCCATCGACCGCGCCGACGCGCGCGCCTCCCTGCGCTCGCTCTCCGCCGCTTCCCGGACCGTCAAAGCGGGCATGCCTCTCGTCGTCTTTCCCGAAGGCGGGCGCAGCTCGGATGGCCACATCCAGACTTTCCTCGGCGGAACTTTCTACATCGCCATTAAAGCGCAGCTTCCAGTCGTCCCCATGGCCATTGTCGGAACCTTTCAGGCGCTGCCGATGAATACCTTCGTCATCCATCCCCACCGCTTCCGCCTCATCGTAGGCGATCCCATTCCCACCACCGGTCTGGTCTCACGTGACATGGATGCGCTCTGCGCCCGCGTCCACCAGGCCATGAGCGACCTCTTCGACGCCAACTCCGGCCTCTCGGCGCCCGTCCCAGACGTGCAGCCGGAAAATACCACGATCTAGCGCAGTCAAATCTCAGTTCCCGTCTGTGCGATTATTTCGCACCGCGTTCATAATGCTAGAATTCGCATCGTATGCGGCACTTGCGAGTTCCGGGCTCCTTGAGAACGCTGGCGTTGGCGGCTCTGATGTTCTGCCTCTGCGCTCTGCCGGCAAACGCCGCTCAGCACAACCAACTGGCGCGGCGGTTGGACGACATTCTGGCGCGTGCCGATGTGGCGCGCGGCTTCTGGGGCATTGAGATTGAGGAGTTGGATTCCGGGCGCGTCGTTTACTCCCACGATGCCGGACGGCTCTTTACTCCAGCCTCCAACACCAAGCTGTTCACCACCGCCGCTGCCCTGGCGCTGCTCGGCCCGGACTACCGCATGAAGACCACTGCCGAGTCCGCGACTCCGCCGGATAAGTTCGGGCGGCTCAGCGGTGACCTCGTCCTGGTTGGTCGCGGAGACCCCAACCTCAGCGGCCGCGCGCTTCCCTACAGCCTGAAGACGCAAAGGCCTCTAGCCCCCGACCATGTGCTCGAGGAAATCGCCGACCAGGTAGTTGCCCATGGAGTCAAGGTCATCGACGGCGACATTGTGGCCGACGACAGCTTCTTTCTCTATGAACCCTACGGCGAGGGATGGTCGCAGGGCGATCTCATGTGGGAGTATGGTGCACCGGTTTCCGCTCTCGCCATCAACGACAACGTGGTGGATGTAAACATTCTTCCCGCCGGGCGCGTGGGCGAACGCGCCTTCGTCACCATTGCTCCCTTTGCCGGCTATTACCGTCTCGAAAACCGCGTCCTGACTTCTGCCGTCAACGCCGGCCCGCGCAAGATTTCCATCCAGCGACAGCCCGGCTCTACCCGCCTGGAGATCTGGGGCAACATTCCTCTCAGTGATCCCGGTGTTGCCGAGGAACTGGCTATCGAAGAGCCAGCCGACTTCAGCGCGCGCCTGCTGGCGGAGCTGCTGGCCCGGCGCGGCGTCATTCTCTACGGCCGTACTCGGACGCGGCATCTCACCCCGGCAGACCTGGCTGCGCTCCCGGTGAGCGCACACGTTCCCGGCACGCCTCCAGCCGCACCACTCCCGGTGCTGCTGGCTGAGCATGATTCGCCGCCGCTCGCCCTGGACATACCGGTGATCAACAAGGTGAGCCAGAATCTTCATGCCGAAATGTTGTTGCGCCTGCTGGGACGCGAGAAAGGCACCCTCGGCTCGGTTGCAGGCGGACTCGAGGTATTGCGCCAATTCCTCACCCAGGCCGGCCTGAAGTCCGATGAATACGCCTTCTACGACGGTTCCGGATTGTCACGCCAGAACCTGGTCTCGCCCCAGGCCACGGTCAAGTTGTTGCGTTACGCGGCCAGCCAGCCTTGGGGAGCAGAATACAGGGAAAGCCTGCCGCTTGCCGGAGTCGATGGAACCCTCGAGTCACGCCTCGCCAAGCTTCCCCAGGCAGCAATCCTACGCGCCAAAACCGGCTCGCTCCTGCATGTCAATGCTCTTTCCGGATATCTGACCACCGCTCGCGGCGAGCGCCTCGTCTTTTCCATCATGAGCAACAATCACACCCTCAGCAGCAAGCAGGCGGCCGGCATTCTCGACGAAATTGTGCGTGAGGCGGAACGTACTCAGAATTGACGCGCCAGAAATTAGTGGACCGCCGCGTCCCGCATTTCTATGTGGAAAGAGATTCTTCGTGCGGATACTCAACCTTGGCGTCGCCCACTTGGATGATGATGCGCCGGGCGATTTCCAGTTCCTTGAAGGTGCAGTTCGTGCACAGGCAGTTGAAATGTAAGGTTTCGCCGCTCATGCGCTCGCTCACAATGGGAATTGCCAGACGCACCTGGGCGCCGCACCGCTCACAATCCATGGGACCGGAGAGAATATAGTGAAACACTCCCCAGGCGCGCAGCAATCTGACGTCGCGGCTTTCCGCATCGTTGGAGTACGCCGCCTCATGCAACAGACTCCAGTACTCTTGCAGATCGCGACGGGGCGTGGGCGAATCAGGGTCAGCCATTACCGAATATTGCAACACGATGGTCTAACCTCAGCAAGTAAAAAAACAGGCGATCGCTGTTGTGAAGGCGTATGCCGTTTGGGTGGATCGTTCCTGCCGGCCGGCTGCGCTCTGCCGGGAGTCTGCGATCGGTTAGACTGCGGGAATACCCTGAAATTCAATGCGGAGGACCACCATGCTGCTGATTCGCGAGGCTCAACCCGAAGATGTGGGAACCATCCTGACCCTGATTCGCGGCCTGGCCGAGTATGAGCACGAACCGCTGGCGGCCCAGGCCACCGAGCAGGATCTATTGCGCGATGGTTTCGGATGCGAGCCAAAGTTTCGTTGCATCATCGCCGACTGGGATGGCGCGGCCGTCGGCTTCGCCCTCTATTTCTACAACTACTCCACCTGGAAAGGCCGCCCGGGAATCTATCTGGAAGATCTCTTCGTATGGCCCGAGTATCGTGGCCAAGGGATTGGCAAAGCACTGCTGTTGCACGTGGCGCGCATCGCCGTCGCCGAAAACTGCGGCCGCTATGAGTGGCAGGTGCTGGACTGGAATACTCCGGCCATCGAATTTTACGAATCCCTGGGCGCCCGGCGCATGCAGCAGTGGCTTCCCATGCGGGTGGAAGGCAATGCTCTGCTGGCGCTTGCCGGAAAGAATTGAGCGGCGGACTGTGGTCTCAGCGCCTGCCTTTCCACGATTCAAAACCTTGCGCCTCCGCTTTCCCATGGGAGTCCAGTAGCACGTAAGCCTGCAGGGGCCGCTCGCGTTGTTCTGGATACAGAAATCGCACGTCGCTGAAGTGCACCAGTTCGCCAGTGTCCGGTGTGCTCAAAGGTTCGGCTTCCAGCAGCGGAAAACGAGCCCACTCGATGTAGGCGCTACCCAGCGCGGTCGCGCGCGCGGCCCGTGTCGCCGCCGTCGGCTCCGGCTTGTAGTAATACTGCGCACGGTTGCCGGGATCGACCTCGGGAGTAAGCGAATCGACATGCATGGCGATGTAGGCCGTCGAGGTTTCGGCAACTCCAGCCCACTGGAACGGATTCACCATGTAGGGAAAGGCGGCGGCGCGGGTGGCCGCTTCACCCTGGAACTCCACTGCATTTAGTGCGGCCAGCGCCCGCCGGTGCTCAAAGTCGCGCATTCCCCACAGCGCCACAATAAACAACAATGCCGCAATCGCGGCGCCACGTCCGCCCGGTCCGCGTTGGCGCCAGCCGATCTCCTGGCCCACCAGTGCAAACAGCCACGGCAGCACCAGGGCCGCTACCAGCACCACCAGCATCAGCGGCTCAATGATGAACACAATGTCCCAGGCGTACCACTGTCGCGAAAAAGGATAAAAGGGACGTACGCCGTAGTTGTTCGTAAAGTCCAGCAGGATGTGGGATAGCCCCGCGATGCAGGCGAACAGATACAGCCATCCCCAGCGCCGCTCCGGCGGAGCCGCCCGCTTGCGCGCCCGCCGGCAGCGCTGCCAGGCCGCGTCCAGCAGCCAGACCAGGCCCACCACCACCGCGGCAATCACGGGAATTCCAATGAACGTGTGGGTGATGCCGCGATGCTGGATGAATCCGAAGGCTGAGCCTTTCAGGTACGCCACAATATCGATGTCCGCCGCTTCGGCGGCCAGCGTCATCGTAACCGTGGCCAGCGCGGTCTTGCGATTGAATCCCGCGCGCGCCAGCGTGGCTCCAGTCAGGAAGTGGGTTACGGGTTCCATAGCGTGCCATTCAGGTTGGCAAGGATCGCGCCGAAAGTCAAAGCGCGTCCCCTGATTGTATCCAGCGGAAAGCCGCGCTTCACTGGCCCTCAGGCGCTATCAGCAGGGTCAACGCCTTGGGCACAATTGAAATCCGGGTGGGCGTCGTGCCCAGCAGTTCGCCATCGGCCTGCACGCGCAACTCGCCAGCGGGCGCAGAACAGGTGACCGCCTTGGCCCAGACAACCGGGAGATCGGCGCCGGCTTTTTCCAGACCATCGTAGGGAGCCATGCCGGTCAGCGCCTGCAGCGCGTAACGCAGCATGTGTGCCCGGCTTGAATTCCGCAGCAGTACCAGCCGCAGCTCGGGTGAGAGCAGTGAGCTGCCCGGACGCCAGTGGCCCAGCGGCCCGCCAAAGGAACGCACCCGCATGGCCACCAGTTCCAGCGCGGTTGTCTGGATGATTGCGCCGTCGCCCGTGGTGATCTCCACCGCAAAAGGCACAAACGCGTGCCGGAACAGCAGCCGGGCGCCGTGCGAATAGTAAGCGAGATAGCCACCCTGCTGCTTTGCCCGGGCATTGGCGCGATAGAGCAGCTCGGCATGAACTCCCACCCCGGCCGCCACGGTAAAAAAACGCGAGCGCCCCGAGGTCTCGATACGTCCCAGAGAGATGGTTCGCGGCCGGAAGCCAAGAATCTGCCCAGCCGCCCGCTCCGGCCGTGCTGCAAGTCCCAGATCGTGGGCCAGCACGTTGCCGGTGCCAAGCGGGATGACTCCCATCATCGCCGAGCTTTCAGCCAGACCCTGCAGGACTTCGAACACCGTGCCATCGCCGCCGCAGGCAAACACCGCGTCGCAGCCGTCGCGGATTGCGGCTCGGGTCTGCTCTCCGGCCGAGCCCCGTGCCTCGGTGGCCTCAACCAGAACCTCGACCCCGGCGCGCCGGAAGATCTCCGCAATCCGGCGCATCGTCGCCGTGCGGTATTCCAGATTGGCTCCGGAGACGGGATTGAACAGTAGTAGTGCTTTGTGGAAAGCCGGCATCGTCTGGGTCAGGCAGCCTCTCGAAACCAGAGTATATCCCACGCCGATGACGGCTAAGATACGGCTTCGCGAGTTGCTTTCCAGCTCCGGTGCCGGAGCGCGAGGCTTAGAATCGCAGCGCCGCCGCCGCAACCGGCGCCAGCGTCGCGCCGCACATCGTCTCGGCGGCCGCGGAATCGCGTTGCGACTCGTCGAAGCGGCGCAACGCCTCCAGCAGTACCGACTGGGTGCTGTGGGTAATCGTCCGCGGGCACTCGCCCTGCTCGAAATCAATCAGGAATGTGCCTTCCGTCCAGGCCACCACGGCGTACACGGCAGCTTCCCCGCTGACATCGCCAACCGCGGCGTGCACCAGTTGCCCGTTGTCGAATTGCATCTCGCACTGCTGCCCGTCGTGGCTGATCGTCAGCCGGCAGCTCTTGCGCCCGATATCCAGGGTTTGAAGCAGATCCACCACCGACATCTGCGCCAGGTTGCCGCGGACATCGCTGGAATCGGCAGCTTCGCGCGTCTCTTTGCCCAGGCTGATGCGGTCGTAGACGCGCTTGATGCGCGCCGTTGCATCTTCAATGAAGAATGGCTTCTCGATCAGTTCTTCCACCAGCGCGCTGCAGCCGGCCAGGGGGCCGCTCAAGTCAGCGCGCGACGCCAGCAGCACTCCCGCCAGGTGCGGGAACGGCTGGCGCAGCTTGGCCAGTAGCTCCAATCCGTTCAGCCCCGGCATGCGGTAGTCCGAGACAATCAGGTCCGGCGTCTGCTCGGCCGCCCTGCGAGTTGCCTCCGAGGCGTTGGCGCAGCCCACAATGTTACCCAGTGGTCGCAGCGATTCGAGCAGCAGCTCGCGGATTTGAGGATTGTCGTCTACCACCAGAACGTGTATGCCCGCGCCCATAGCTTCAACTTCCATTCCAACTAGATTCTGGATTTCCGCGGTCCGGTTGGGCGCCGATACTCGCCGCTCCTACCGCCCCGCTTGCGCTCCAGTTGTATGTAACGGATCTCGATGCCCTTATCTAGAGCCTTGCACATGTCATAAATCGTAAGGGCCGCCACGGAAACCGCCGTTAAGGCCTCCATCTCCACCCCGGTTTCGGCTGTGGTCGAGGCTCGTGAACAAAGCGTAACCCCATCTTCGCACAGCGAATACGAGATATCTACGAAACTCAGGGTCACGCTATGACACATCGGTATTAGCTCTGCCGTGCGTTTAGCCGCCTGGATTCCTGCGATTCGGGCAACCTCGAAGGGGTTACCCTTCTGGTTCCCGGGCAGTGCCGCCAGAACCTTCGGGCTCATGATCACGCGTGCGCTGGCCTCGGCGCTGCGCTGGGTCGGCGGTTTTCTGGAGACGTCAACCATGGTGGCTCGTCCCGCGCCGTCATAATGCGAAAGCTTCGGCGGGTCGATCGAACCCGGTGTGGATTTTGTTGCGCTCTTGGCGGCTGTGGACTTGGTGGCCATGCGAGTTCGGCTCCTCGAATCAGCAAGTTGTGAATATGGGATCACAGAAAGTCGCGCCCAGCGGGCGGCGGCCTCGGGTGCGATTGTATGGGAATTCCTCCGCCAGTTCTAAGCCGGAAAACGTTCGCTGGCACAACCAGCGCCGGCGGCCAGGTTCAGAATCGGAGCGCGCCTGCCACGGAAGAATGGAATCCAGCAGAGAATCGGCAGACTAGGATGCACACTTCCCCAGCTCCATGGTTCGCTGCGATTCGTCCAGCCGGTGCAATGCCTCCAGCACCACCGCCTGTGTGTTTTGAGTGATGGTGCGCGGGCACTCTCCCCACTGGAAGTCGATCAGGAATGTGCCAGCCGTCCAGGCTATCACTTGGTAAACCGCCGCTGCTCCGCTCAGATTGCCGCAAGTGGCATGAACCAGGCGGCCATCATGGAAGTAGATCCGGCTCACCAGGCGGTTGTGGGTGAGCACAAGACGGCAGGTCTTTCGCCCCGTATCCAGAGCCTGGATCAGATCCAGGACTGACATCTGCGTCAGCGAACCGCGCACGCTGTTGCAGTCGGCGGCTTCGCTAGCGGCCTTGTTCAGCGCCACCAGGTCCAGCACGCGCTGGATGCGCGGCAGTGCGTCTTCCACGAAGAACGGCTTCTCGATGAACTCATCCACTCGTCCGCCTGAACCAGCCATCAGACCCGCAATCTCAGTGGGCGTTGCCAGAAGCACCGCCGCAATATCCGGGAATGACATGCCCAGCAAGGACAGCAACTCGATTCCGGTCATGTCGGGCAGGCGGTAGTCGAAGATGATCAGATCCGGTATCTGCCGCGCCGCCCGGCTCAGCGCTTCAAAACCGCTGCAAGAGACCTGAACCGTGGCCATCGGAGAGATGGATTCGAGCAGTGACAAACGAATCGCCGGGTCTTCCTCGACCAGCAAGATATGGATGCATTCGGCCAAAGCTTCAACCTTCCGTCCCAACCATGGCATTGCTCCCGCAATTGGCGCGGGCCAGTATGCGTGCGTTCTTGCCGTCGTACGTGCGATTCAGAGGTTGCGACCGTGCCGGTTCCGTTTTGCAGGATCTGCCCAATCCCATCAACGTGGAATCGCCGGAAGACCTTATCGGGAACCGCCCTCAACTGCCCCGTTCCCGCAATTTTCACGGCTCGGAGAAGCTCGTTACCGGCATTCTCGCACAGGAGGAACGATTGCGAATACGATTCCCTTGTCAGGCATTAGTACCAGCTCAAACCCCGTCGGTGACCCATCCGGACTGCGTTTTTCGACGACTCGCTTTTTCACTTTCGTAACTAGACGGCAGCGCTGCTTCGATGGGTTTCGGTCCAACGCAATCACTTCAGTGTGGGCTTGAACCGTTCCGGGCCCCAATCGCCGCCCTCGCCACTTCTCCCCGGCGGCCGCATCTGAGAGAATCGTAGATGTGCATAATGACAAGCTGCAGGTCGCGGTTGTGGGGGTGGGCTCGTTTGGCCGCAACCATGCCAGAGTCTACAAGGAACTGGCTGCCGAGGGCGTCGAACTGGCCGCCGTGGTGGACGCCGAACGCTCGCGCGCCCAGACGGTAGCCGCGGAGTTTGGTGGGCAGGCATTTGCTTCGCTCGACGAGATGTTGGCGGCCTGTCCCGCGCTCCAGGCCGTCAGCGTAGCCGTGCCTACCGTGGCGCACCTCAAAACCGCGCGCCAGCTCATGGAACGCGGCTTGGACGTACTCATTGAGAAGCCGCTGGCATTTTCCCTGGCCGAGGCCGACGCCCTCATCGGGCTCGCCAAACTTCATGGCTGCGTCGCTCAAGTCGGTCACCTGGAGAGATTTAATCCCGCCGTCCGGGCCACCTGGGCGCTGCTCACCCGTCCCATGTTTTTTGAGGTGCACCGCCTCAGCGTCTTTTCTCCGCGTTCGCTCGATGTGGACGTGGTCCTGGACCTGATGATCCACGATCTCGACATTGTGTTGAAGATGGCAAACTCGCCCGTGCGTGAGTTGCGCGCCGTCGGGTTGCCCGTGCTCACCAACAAGGTCGATATTGCCAGCGTCCGCATCGAGTTTGAGAGTGGATGCATCGCCAACTTTACCGCCAGCCGCATCAGCACCGAACGGGTGCGCAAGCTGCGATTCTTTCAGCCCGCACAGTATGTTTCGCTCGATTACTCGCGGCGCGATGTCTTTTCCCTCACCGTCAGGCCGACCGCCGGCGGAATGCCTGAGATCGAGCCCTCGAAGCCGCCGGTGAGCAAGGAGGAGCCGCTCCGCGCCGAATTAGCCAGCTTTCTCCAGGCCGTACGCAGGCGCGCAACTCCCGAGGTGACTTTGGAGGACGGACGCGCGGCACTGGCGCTTGCCTTTGAAATCCAGCAGCATATGGCCGAACACCGGAAACGCGCACACCTCGATGAGGTCGCCGCGGCCATCGGCGCTGCCATGGCAGGGGACAAGCGCGGGAGTGCGGATTGAACTGCCGGCAAAGCCGCCAATCAAGCGGCCTGCGATGCCCCGCATTCCCGTGGGTCCCAAGCTGAGGATGGGGATGCGCTGAGGGCTCAGCCCAACGATCGCTGCCGGAGCCGGTCATTTAGCCAGATCTAATGCCCTCTCCAGTGCGAAAATCATAGTTACGCCTCCGGATCGCAGCCGGAAGCAGGCCGAGGCGCCAGCACGGCCAGACGCGGTTTTCGATGCCGCGGCGCCGGCCGTCTCACGCAAACGTTTGCTAGGAGTACCAGGATCGAACCCGAAGACCATAATCCGCTTGCGCCTCCACCCCCCCCTGCGCCGCCTGAGACGGTGCCCGCCAGGCATCGACGGATGCACATGGTGGAGGACGAAGAGCCCGAGTTTGTCCCCCACCTGCTGGCGCAACTCGAGGATGAACTCGCCCGTGCGCGCATGCGCGAGGCGTTCTGGATCTCGGTCGTCGTCCACATCGTCCTGGTTCTGCTGGTCATTTTCTCGCCGGATTTGCTGCCCAACTGGGCCCAGCCGCACCTGCTGCGCGCCGAAGACCTGGCGCGAACCAAGGAACCAACCTATCTGGAACTGCCCCAGGATTTGCAGAAACCTCCAGAAAAGGTTCACGCCGACAAGCTGAGCGACAAGAACCGCATCGCCCAGACCACTCATCCGCAAATCGACCAGAAGACGCTCGATGCATTGCGCGAGGCGGCGCGCCTGCGTGGCAATCAGACCCCTCCGGGAGCGTCTTCCGCGCGTCCTCAAGTGCCGCAGGAGCCGCCTGGAGGCCAGCCTCAGCCGTCAAACTCGCAATCGGCCATGAACAACTTTCCCCAGCAAAGAGTCCAACCCGACGCGCAGCCGGCGGAGAATCCATTCCGGACGCCAAGCTCGGCCGGAGACCTGATCGCACAAGCTGCCCGCAATGCCCGCCGCGGCTCCTTCGGAGGCGGTGGCGCCGGCTACGGCATGGGCGCAAGTGACCGCAATGCCAGCGTGGGCGGCTTTGACGTCCTCAGTGACACCCAGGGCGTCGATTTCGGCCCGTACCTGTCGCGCGTCCTGCAATCGATCAAGGCCAACTGGTACAATCTGATTCCCGAGGAAGCCCGCCCTCCTCTGCTCAAACATGGCAAGGTCGCCATCCGATTCCTCATCACTCCCAACGGCAAAGTCGCCGGCATGTACGTCGAGTTCCCGTCGGGAGACGTTCCCCTTGACCGCGCCGCCTATGGAGGAATCTCCGCTTCCGATCCTTTCTCACCGCTGCCGCATGAATTCCACGGCCCCTACCTGGCCCTCCGCATTACTTTTTTCTACAACCCCAAGACCGGTGAAATGGATCAGTACCAGTAGATTCCTCCGCCCGCGCCCCGCTTCGCGTAGAATGACCGCGATGCCACTTCTCAATCGCCAGCCGGAAACCCCATACATCCTCGGACTCCTGGTCGTCCTGGCGCTCGTCATCGTCATCGCCGTCCTGCGCTACTTCCCCTTTTTCCTGCATCAGGTCCTGGGCGTCCGATGACCCTGGACCAGGCGCCGCTGGTCGTCCTCGCCGGTCCCACCGCCAGCGGAAAATCCTCCCTGGCCCTGGAGCTTGCCATGCGCTTCGGTGGCGAGATCATCAGTTGTGACTCGGTGGCCGTCTATCGCGAGTTTGAGGTTGGCGCCGCCAAACCCTCCCGCGAAGATCAGGCTCGCGTGCCTCACCACCTCATCGACGTCGTCGCTCCGGATGCCTACTTTACCGCCGGTGATTACGCCCGGTTGGCCCGCGCCGCCGCCCGCCAGATCACCGCGCGTGGCCATCTTCCCATCGTCAGCGGTGGTACCGGTCTCTACCTGCGCGCCATGCTTGACGGCCTATTCGCCGGGCCGCAGCGTGACGAGACGTTGCGCCAACGGCTGCGCCGCCGCCATCGCCCCGTTTCCTTGTGGCGTCTGCTGCGCCGCCTCGACCCGGAAGCCGCCGCCCGCATCCATCCCAACGATGAGCCGAAACTGATCCGCGCCATAGAAGTCTGCGCGGCTGCCGCCCGGCCCATGAGTGACCTGCTGCGCGCCGGCCGCGATCCCATTGAGGGCTACCGCATCCTTCGCATCGGCCTCGGCCCCGAGCGCGCCGTACTCTACGATCGCATCAACCGCCGCTGCGCCCAGATGTTCGAGCATGGCCTGGTGGACGAGACTCGCCGCCTGCTCTCGCTCTACGGCCCGGCGGTCTTCGCCATGCGATCCCTTGGATACCGCCAGGCAGCCGAATACCTGCGCGGCGAGTGCGCCCTCGCCGCGGCCATCGCGCGCGCCCAGCAGGGTCATCGAAATTACGCCAAACGCCAGCTCACCTGGTTCCGGCGCGATCCCGAAATGCACTGGCTGGAGGACTTCGGAGCGGCAGTCATCCAGCCCGCCGCGGATGCGGTCCGCAGCTTCCTCCGGCTGCCCGCTCCAGGCTAGCTGGTGTCCGTTCCGCCGCTGTACATGGCGCGGAGCAGCGGAAATGCCTCCCGCCGTGTATCGTTAATCGTTACAGCGAGCCGGTCACGGCGAGCCTGCTCGCACTTCATCGGGTTGGCGCCATCGTCTCGGGAGGACGTATGCCCTACATCTACATCGACAAGGTCCTCAATGAATTGCGCACGGAGCTGTTGGCCGCCATGCACAACGCGGTGGAGCGCGAGTTGCGCAACGGCAAGGTGGACGTCAAGCGTCTCTATCGCGCTTTCAATCGCGCCGCCGCCGGGCAGTGCTCCAACCCGGTGCACATCTCGGAAAAATGCGTGGAGAACTTCACCGGCGCCGTCAAAAAGAATCGCGCAGCGGCATCAGACGAGTGACGCAGTCGCGCTCAACCAGCTCTCGGCCGGAGACGGCTCATCGCCTTGGTCGCAGAAGAAATACTTCAATACCAGCAATGCCAGGTCTGGGTTGGCGCGGAACGCTTCATAGCTGAACGGTGTCAGGAACGGCGTTCCGGCCGGCGCCGTGTCAAGATTTCTGAAGCGCACGGTCGCTCCCTCAAACTCACGGCGGGCAATGGGGCGGTCGCTGATCTTGCCGGCGACGGTGTGCCGCGGATCGACCAGAATCCTGGCGTACATATCGCCGATCACGCCCTTGGGTCCTTCGAGGACCTGCAGAAACTCTCCATTCTTGTGCAGCAGCATTCCAGTGATGCCAACGTGGCCAGCGTTCAGCGCGCACTCCTGCTCCAACGCCGCCAGTTCTTCCGCTGACATCGCTCGCACCGCGGTGCTGTAGTACACAATGGAGCGCATCATGGGCGCAATCGTAGCGCGCAAGCCTGGCTGATACAAGATTTTCCGGCGCAGGAATCCCGCTTGCCCCAGAATGGGAATCGCACCAGTCATTTCTGCACAACCACGGTTCGCGCCCCGTGAGAGAATCCTTGTGCAATGGCGCGTATCCAAAAGAAACCTTCTCCGAGGCACCCGGCTCATCATGGCTTGACGGAGCCGCAGAAGCTTCGCCGTATCGTCGAATCGTTCTCCAACCTCAGCGTCCTGGTGATGGCCGACCTGATCGCCGATGAATTCGTCTACGGCGAGATCGCGCGCGTCTCGCGCGAGGCCCCGGTGCTGATTCTCAAGCATCGCGACCGCATCCTGGTTCCCGGCGGCGGCGCCAATGCGGTGATGAACCTTGCCGCCCTGGGCGTAACCGCTCTGCCCGTCGGTCTGCTGGGAGATGACGAACCAGGCCGCGCCCTGCTCCAGATTTTTCGCAAGAACAAAATTTCCATCAGCGGCATTTCCAAACTCAAGGGCCACGTCACCACCACCAAGACGCGCGTGCTGGCCTACTCGGCGCACACCTCGCGGCAGCAGGTCGTGCGCATCGACCGCGAGTGCGAGATGCTGCGCGACGCTCATCCCGCGCTGGTCGAACTGGTGGCTTCGGCCCGTGAATACGCCCCCGCCGCCGATGCCGTCCTGCTTAGCGATTACGGCTACGGCGCAGTGTCGCCGCGCCTCTTCAATCTGGTCCGCGCCAAGGGCGCGCTCGGTGACACTCCCGTGACCCTTGACAGCCGCTACCGCATGTTGGACTACGATGGAGTCACCGCGGCCACTCCTAATGAATCCGAGGTCGAGGATGCGCTCCACTTCAAGATCGGAGACAATCGCGAGAAGCTATTCGAAGCCGGTGCCGCGCTCGTCCGCCAGATGAAGCTCGACGCGCTGGTCATCACCCGCGGCGGCGACGGCATGGTAGCCTTCGAAAAACGGAAAACGCCGCTGGAGATTCCCATCCATGGCTCCAACCAGGTGGTGGACGTAACCGGCGCTGGCGACACCGTGATTGCGACCTTCACCGCCGCCCTGGCCGCCGGTGCCGGCGCCGCCAGTGCTGCCCGCCTGGCCAACTATGCCGGTGGAATCGTCGTCATGAAGCGCGGCACTGCAACCGTCAGCCGCGCCGAACTTCTGGCTGCGCTGGAGCCATAACCGTCAGTCGCAAACAGTACTTGGGAGCGTTTCATGGGACGCATCGTTACACGCTCGGGATTAGCCGCAGAGGTAGCCGCCTGGCGCGCCGAGGGTCACCCTGTGACCCTCGCCAACGGCTGCTTCGATCTCCTCCACGTCGGCCATGTGCGCTACCTGCAAGCGGCCCGGGCGCTGGGCGGAAAACTTGTCGTCGCCATCAACTCGGACCGCAGCGCACGCGCCCTGAAAGGGCCCGGACGCCCGGCCATGCCTGAGATGGAGCGCGCCGAGATCATTGCCGCCCTCGCGGCGGTCGATGCCGTTGTCATCTTCGATGAGCCCGATGTCCGTGCCCTGATCCGCGAGATCAAGCCCGACATCCAGGCCAAGGGAACCGATTACACTCGCGCTACCGTTCCCGAGCGCAACGAGGTCGAAGCCTGCGGCGGCCGGGTTGAAATCGTGGGCGATCCCAAAGACCACTCCAGCACGGAATTGTTGCGAACAATAGGGAAATAGCATCCATGGAGCAGGAACTTCCACATCTCGATCCGCCCCGATGGAGTCTCCGCGGGCTGCGGATTCGTTTGGATCGAACTTGCGCGTGACCCCTGCTGGTCCCAAGATGATTCCGCGCGCGCTGGTGGTGCGCCTGGGCGCCATGGGCGATGTGCTCCACGCCCTGCCCGCCGTCGCCATGCTGCGCCGCGCTTTGCCCGAGGCGCGCATCGGCTGGGTCGTCGAGCGGCGTTGGCGGGAGCTTTTGTGCGCCCCCGGAGTCGATCTGGCAGGCCCGCGCGGAGCCGGACGTCCGCTGCTCGACGAACTCCATCTGGTTGACACCCGTAGCTGGCGTAAACGCCTTCTCAGCCCCCAGACCAGGCGAGAGTTTCTGGACGCCATCGGCGCCATGCGGGCGCGCCAGTATGACGCGGCGCTCGACCTCCAGGGCGCAATCAAGTCCGCAGTCTTGGCCCGGCTCTCGGGAGCAAAGCTTGTCCTTGGTTTCCGCCAGCCGAGGGAACCCATCGCCCGCTGGTTCTACGGATCCCTGGTCGATGGCCGCGCCATCCACGTCATCGAGCAGAACCTGGAAGTGGTGCAGACCTGGCTGGAAACACTTGGCCTCTCGCGCGCCACCGCAACATTGCAACCAGGCACCGCCCTGCTGCCGCGCCACCAGGCAAGCCAGCAGCGCATCGACGCCACTCTGCAATCCCTGGGCCTGGCGCAATCGCCCATTGCCATCCTCAATCCCGGCGCGGGTTGGGGCGCCAAGCAGTGGGATCCAGTGCATTATGGGGAGTTGTCCATCGCTCTTGCCGCCCGCGGTTTGCGCTCGGTCGTCAACTATGGTCCCGGCGAGCAGACGCTGGCCCGCCAGGTGGTCGCCGCCAGCCAAGGCAATGCGGTCGAGTTGTTCAGTTCGATTAGCGAACTGATCGCCCTGGCGCACCGCTCCCAGCTCTTCGTCGGCCCAGACACCGGCCCCATGCATCTGGCAGCCCTGCTCGGAGTAAGAACCGTCGCTCTGTTTGGTCCCACCGATCCCGCCAGAAATGGCCCCTACTGGGCAGGCGCCTCGGTCCTGCGCGATCCGGCAAGCATCACCAGCTACAGCCACAAACGCGCCACCGACCCCGGCCTCGGCAACATCACCGTCGGCCGCGTCCTGGCTGAAATCGACCTCCTCCTGCGTTGATTCTCTGCTGCTTAAAATAGAGCTTCCAGGATAGCGATCCGCAGGGATAGCGATCCGCAAACTACGCCAGCCAATCGGCGGCCGCTGCCTTTCCGCTTGCTCCTTTCCGCCCATCCCCAGCTTTCCGCAAGCCAGCCATCGCCGCCCGCCGCACCGCTTCGCATTCGATGCCGTAGAATACAGGAAGCCACTACGCCAAAGGTGCCAATGGACTGGGGACGTGTTGCCAAGAGAATTCGTGTGCCGTTAGGATTCCTGTTCGCGGCGCTTTTCCTATGCCTGGCCCGGCCGCAATGGTGGTCGCTCGGCGCCGGATCGGCCATCGTCCTGGCCGGTGTCTGCCTGCGCGCCCTTGCCAGCGGCCACGTCCGCAAAAATGAGGAACTCGCAACCAGCGGCCCTTATGCCTATACCCGCAATCCTTTGTACTTTGGATCCATCGTGATTGCCTCCGGTTTCGCCCTAGCCGCGCTGCGCTGGGAAATCGCCGTGGCCCTGGTTATCCTCTTCGCGGCCATTTACCTTCCGGTGATTCGCGGCGAGGAACAGTTCCTGCGCCAACACTTCCCTGCCTACGCGGAGTACTGTGCCCGCGTGCCCAGGCTGCTGCCCAAGCTGCGCGCCGGCCAGCAGCGAAGCGCGCAGTTTTCGCCGGAGCTTTATTACAAGCATCGTGAATACAATGCCCTGCTCGGCGCCCTGGCGGTGATCTCCGCCCTGGCCGCCAAGAAGATTTGGATGGCGCGCTGAACCGATGCGAATTCTGAAACCAATTCTCCCGTGGATTCTCGCCGCGACGATTTTCCCCATCCTCGCCGCGCAGCAGGCCACCATCTCCGCTATCGCGCCGGCCGCAATCGAGCCCGTCACCGGTTCCTATCGCTTCCCCAACAATCAGACCCTGCACTATGACGCCGAGTGGCGTCTCTGGAAGGCTGGCCAGGGAACCTTGAGGATCGAGCAGACTGGCGAACTTCAGCACGTCATCGCAACCGCGGAAGCCTCCGGCGCCGTAGCCGTCCTTTATCGCGTACAAGACCGTCTGGAGTCATACTTCGACCGCAAAACCCTCTGCTCGGGCCGCATCCTCAAGCACACCGAAGAAGGCCTGCACATGCGGGAGACCACTCTTCTGTTTGACCCCGCGCGCGGCAAGAGCGTGCTCGACGAGCGCAATCTCCGCAATGGCGAAATCAAACATGTCGAGACCGACTCGCCGCCATGCGTCACCGATGTGCTCTCCGGAATCTACTACCTCGGCGCGCAGAACCTGGAGCCCGGAACGGTGCATCGTTTTCCCCTCAATGACGGCGCCAAAACCGTCGATGTCACCGCCTACGTCGAGGGCCGCGAGGATGTCAAAACCGACGCCGGAACCTTTCACACCGTGCGCGTCGCCGTTTACTCCGGCGCCGAACCTCTGAAGGGACGCGGCAAGGTCTGGGTCTGGTTTACCGACGACGCTTCCCATCTGCCCGTGCAGATGCGCTCCCACCTTTTCTGGGGAACCATGACGCTGCGCCTCACCCGGCTGGAAAAAGACGCGCACTGACGCCCTGCTCCCGGGCGCGCCCAGCTTCCTTTCAAACTGTCTTATTGCAGCCGGAACCGTTCCCGCATCAGGCGCTGGAAGCGTGGACGCCAAAGCAGGTCGTAGGCCAGTTCCTTGCCCGGAAACAGTGCCAGCGCCGCGGCGCGGGAGTCGGCCACCATCTGCGACGCTTCGTCCAAGGTCAAATTGGAATCCTGCGCAATCACCTGCATCACCAGGTTCATCATCAGTTGCAGACGCCGCAGGCGCCGTCCTTCGTCAAGTTTTCCAGCTGAACCGGCTTCGTCCTGGTCCATGTAATTCCTCCCCACTTCCTCCCGCATGGTAGTTCGATGACGCCACTCCCCCGGCGGTGCGGAAAAAACCTGCCATCGTCTTCCTCCCGCCGCAATCCCATTGACCGCGGGCTCAGGCGGTATTACGCTCATCAATCTGCATCGAACCACAGCAGGAGGAGACGGCATGCCGGAGACATCGCAGGAAGAGCAAAACGAACCATTGGTAGTCATTTTTGAGAGCGAGCAGGAATCCGAAGCCATGGTGGTCGAGAGCCTGTTGCAGTCCGCCGGAATTGACGTTCTGAGTACCAATTTCGACGCCCCGCAGGACATCCTGCCCGGCGTCGGAGGAGTGAAGCTCCAGGTCCGCGAAGATCAGGCCGAGCAAGCCCGCGCCATCCTTGCCAGCTACCAGGGCAGGGGCCTCACCGAAAGCGAGGCGGAAGAATAAATCCACCGCCGCCGCGGCGCGCGGCCCCGCTTCCAGTGCCCTGCCATCCCGGCTATGCGCCTACCGCGCCACCCACGGATGAATTCCACTGCCATCGATGTAGAACGTTACCGGCCCGAACATGTCCGTCCGGTACGTTCTCGCCTGGTGCTCCGCCAGGCGGTCGATGACCTCGGTCCGCGGATGGTGAAACGGATTTCGTATCCCCGCCGAAATCACCGCATACTCAGGCTGTACGGCGTCCAGAAATTCCTCGCACGACGATGTATTCGAGCCGTGGTGCGCCACCTTCAGCAGGTCGGCGTGCAGGGACTCGTGACTCTCCTCGGACTCCTCCACCAGCACCTTCTCGATCCGTTTGTGAATGTCGCCCACCAGCAGCGCCGTCTGTCCCGCGTAGCTCAGCCGCAGCACCATCGAGGCATCGTCTTGTCCGCGCGGCTTCAGCTCCCACACCGCCGGCGGCGCCAGTACTTCAAAGTGGACACCATCGAAATCAAACTCTTCGCCGTGGTGCCGCTCGATGCGCCTTACCTGCAACCGGTCGGCCGCCTCCCACAGCGATTCCACCTCGTGCGAGGGATAGTTGGGCGCGTACCAGAGCTCGCGGGGACGGAAATTGGCGAGAATCGCCGTCATCCCGCCGATGTGGTCCGAGTGGCTGTGGCTGAAGGCGGCCGCGTCCAGGCGCATCAACCCGCGCTGCCATAGATAGGGCGAAACTACATCCTCGCCAATATCCATGTCGCTGTGGCTCATCCCCAGCAACCCGCCCGAGTCCAACAGCAGGGTGTGCCCGCCGGGCGTCACCACCAAAAATGCATCTCCCTGGCCAATGTCGATCGCAGTAATTTCCAGGGCCCGGGGATTGTGCTCAAACGGGCGCGGGTGCGCAAACGTAACCCACGCCGAGGCCGCCAGCAGTGCCAGCGAAGCCAGCGCAAGGGCGGGCCGCCGGCGCGCCAGCAGCAAGGCTAGCCCGTAGCAGAAGACAACCGCCGCGACCGCCGCCAGCGCCGGCATGGCTACCCGGCGATCTGTCAGTTGTGCTCCTCCTGACCAGTGAACCGCCAGCAGAATGCCTTGCAGCGACCACCGCGCCACCAGCGCAAACGGCGCCGCCATCCAGTTCGCGACATAGGAAAACACCACCGCCAGCACCCCGGCTGGCATCAAAACGCCCGTCAGTGGAAGTACCGCCATGTTGGCCCATAGCGCGTGCGCGTTCACCCGGTGAAAGTACCAGATCGTCGGCACAACGAAGGCCACCTGCATCAGTGCGGAGAGCATGAACAGTTCGGCCAGCGCAATCAGCGCGTAGCTCGACTTCAGCGTCAGCCAGCGCGCCGCCCGCTTCCCCGTCACCCGCCCCAGCGCCGCCGTCATCGCGCGCAGCCCGCTGCGAAACCGTCTCTGCGCCGGCGCCAGCATCAGTTCGTACCCCAGGCCTTCCAGGTCGTCGAGAGCCTCGCGCATCGGCATGGTCGTGTGTTGCATCAGCGGCACCGCCAGTCCCGCGATGGTCAGCACGGCAAGGAACGTGAGCTGGAAGCTGGGATCGAACAGCGCCTCCGGGTTGATCACCAGGAGCACCAGCGCCGCCAGTGAAACCGTGTTCAGCGGAGCCCGTTCGCGGTTCAGCAGCGCCGCAACCTGGTAGGCGGCAATCATCAGGACCGAGCGCAGAATCGGCGTGCCCAGCTCGGTCAGCCAGGCGTAACCGCAGGTGATCGCAATCGCCGCCACAATGGCGTACTCCACCGGCAGCCGCAGCCGGCGCATCAGCCACAGCAGGAATACCGCGAAGATCGCCACGTTCATGCCGCTGACCACCAGCAGGTGAAATGTCCCGCTGCGTTGGAACTCCAGCCGCTGCCCGCGCCCCACCAGGCCGCGTTCGCCCAGCACCATCGCCTGGAACAGCGCCGCGTACGGGGCGGGCCACAGCCGCTCCATCTGCTCCAGGGCGCTGCGCCGCGCCCGCCACCGCACCCGCTCCAGCAGGCTGCCGCCCGCACCCTCAAGTACCTCCACATCGGTCGATTTCGCCGAGCCCAGGACGGCCACTCCCTGGCCGCGCAGCCAGCCAACGTAGTCCATATCGCCCGGATTGCGGAAGTTCGTCGGCGGCCGCAGCTTGGCTCGAATCCGCAGCCGCTGTCCGTAGTCAAAGACCGGCGGCGCGGCGGCCTCGTCGAGTCCTTCCTCTTCGGTTTCCCACCCAAAGCCGGAGCGCGAGCCGGGAACGTAGAGGCTCAAGCGTGCGCTGCCTGTCACCGCCTGCGCCGCCTCGCCGTCAAACTGCGCCTCCTGGACGGCAAAGTCCAGCGATTCATGAACGTCGCGTCCCGCGCGCAGTGAACCCGAGCGCGCCACATACCCGGTCAGCGTCACCTCGTCGCCGTTCGCGTAATTCAATAGGGTGGACGCCGCCTGTGGTTGCGATGCGGCAGCGGCTGTCAGCAGGGCTCCCGCCGGGAAAAACGCCAGTGCCGCGGCGCTGTAGGCCAGTACCGCGCCGCGTCTCCCGTTCGCAAGCCGCAACGCCAGCAGCGCGCACAGCGCCAGGCCCGCGGCGCACAGCAGATACAGTGCGGGTGGTTTGTAAACGTAGTTCTGCAGAATGATTCCCGCCGAAAACAGCAGGGTGGCGGCAAACAGCGGCGCGGCAGGCGGGCGGCGGGGACTGGCAGCTTCCGGGTTGGTGGACGCGTCAGTCATGGGGGCGTCACCGCCTCTGGCAACCCTTGCGGGCCTGGCCCTCCCACCCGCGGCCGCCGAGAGCCGTGGAATGGCGGGAGAGCCCAGCTTCGATTGCCAGCAAGATTCTCAAGCCTGTGCTTGCTCTTACAGCTTGTCCAGGTCTTCTTTGCCGATGCTCGGGTTCCAGGCAATCAGCTCGTAGTTGGCGATGCCCCTTTTATAAAACGGATCCTCGTCGCGCACGTCGCCCAGGTGTTGGTTCGGGTTGTCATCGGGAACGCGCAACAGAATTGCCCCGCCAAACCGCGGACTCATCGCCCCGGCGGCAATCAGCGTCCCGTCCGCCTTCAATTCGCGCAGATAGGCGCGGTGCTCGTCGGTAACCTTGGCAACCTCATCCATTGGAACCCGGTAGCGAACCAGAATCAATGCGTACATTTCTTCACTCCTTCGGTCTTCTCAAAATTTCCACCGGCGTTCAGCGCGCCAGGTGGAGAACGGTTTCCATGTGATACGTCTGCGGGAACAGGTCCACAAGGTGCGCTTCCTCGACCCGGTATCCCGCCGCGAGCAACGTCACCAGGTCGCGCGATAATGTTGCCGGATCGCAGGAAACGTAGGCGACTTGCGGAATTCGCAGCCCAACCAGAGATTTCACCACCCTCGCGCCAAGTCCCGCGCGCGGAGGATCGACGATGGCAAAATCCCAGCGTCCGCGCGCCGCGTTCAGGTAATCCTCCGTCGTGCTGTGTACTGCCTGAATGTGGGGAACCGCGGCGTTGGCGGCCAGATCGTCAAATGAATTCTGGGCGATCTCAACCGACGTAATGCGCTCGAAGTTGTGTGACATCGGAAGCGTAAACAGTCCCACTCCGGCATACAGGTCCAGCGCCGCCCGCCCACTGCGCCTGGCCGTCACCAGTTCCACCAGCTTTGCGCCAAGAAAGCGGTTCGTCTGGAAAAACGATCCCGCCGAGACGCGATAGCCGTGGCTGCCCACCTGGTAGGTCAAGCTTGGAGTTCCCTCAACAAACGGAACCCCGGCCCGGCTCAGTCTCCGCGAGGCTTCCAGGTTGCCGTCCTCCAGATCGTCATCTCCGCCGCCGCTGGCAAATACCGCAACTCCCGCAATCTCCGGCATCCGCTCCCGCAGCAGCCGGGCAAATTTTGCCAGCAGCACCGGCGTGGTCGCGTGATGGATGAACAACTCCACCAGCAGCTCACTGTCATTGTGATTGGCGAAAAACTGAACTTCCCGCAGTGAAGGATAGCTCGTAGCCTCTCCCGCCAGCTCCCACAGCGCCGCAATCGCCTGGTTGATCAGCGGCGAACTGATCGGGCACTCGTGCACCGCCTCCAGTTCGTGCGAGCCCTGCCGGTAGTAGCCCAGCGCAAACTCGGGTTCTACCGCAATCTTCATCCGCGTCCGGTTGCGGAAGCCGTAGGCCTCGCCGGAATGCATCTCGATATGCGGCAGTTCCAGCTTGGCTCCGCGCAGAATCGTCTCCTGCAGAATCTGCCGCTTTGCTTCCAGTTGCGCTCCGTACTCCAGGTGCTGGTAGTGGCAGCCGCCGCACACGCCAAAGTGCGGGCACCTCGGGGCCGTGCGCTCCGGCGACGCGGTCAGCACCTCCACCAGTGCGGCCCGCGTATAGCCCTTGCGTTCTTCCACCACCGTTGCTTCCACCCGTTCCCCGGGAGCAACATAAGGCACAAAGACGGTTTTGCCGCGCCGCTCGTCGCCGATGGCGGGGATGCGGGCCAGCCCGTCTCCGCCGTAGATGAGTTTTTCTATTGTGAACTGCACTCTATCAGCATATCGGGTTGTGACCCCGGCGGAAAGCAATCATTGCAAACGGAACCAACGTCGGGGGCCCGCATCCGCCTTCTTTTGGCAAACGTGGGACGGGCGTACACGTCTCCAGACAACACGCGCCTCGGCTGCAACTCCGCTATAGATAAAACAAACTCAGCCGTGGCAACCCGTGCCGTTCCAGCAGTTGCTTATTGCCATACTGCCGCAGCAACTGCTCAATCTGCGCCGCGCTCATCTTTCCCCGGTAGGGAGCCAGCTCGCGCTCCGCCTGCGCCCGCGCTTCCATCAATTCCTCGTCCCCGGCATGGCTCCACAGCGCCGCAAACAGACGCTCTTCCATCACCGTCATGCGCCGCTCCAAGGCTTCCAAATCCGCCGGAGTCTCCTTCGCTTCCGCGCCTTGGCTCGGGAGAAGCTCAGCCGCCAGCTCCCGCAAGGTCGCCGCCTGCCCGGCCGTCAGCGTGCGCACGGCCGCCGCGGGATGCATCGACTCCGCCAATTGCTGCGCGTTGCGCTCAAAGTACCGCGCCACCTCGGCGTTTGGAATGCTCGTCGCTCCCGGATCGCGCTTCGAGCCAAGCGCGGCTTCCGCCAGCTCTTCCACCGCCGCCAGCACCTCCTGCTGGCAGTACGCCAGCGAATTCACCTTGCGCGTCTTGCGCGCCCGCCGGTCGTATTTGTCGAATGCCGCATCAATCCCCCGCAGCACCGCTTCCAGCGGAATCCCCGCTTCTTTCCATACCTCCATCAGTGCCCAGTCCAGTGGCGAGCAGATGAGAATGCTTCCGCGCCGCCGCTGGAAGTGCTCTTCAATCTCGGAAAAATAGGTGAAGTGTTCCACGGAAAGATGCGGGCCTGATGCCTTCTGTTCAGAGGAGCGTTGCCGTCGTGTGTAGTTGCTCTTGCTGTTGCTCTTGCTGTTGTTCTTGCTCTTGTTGTTGTTCTTGTTCTTGTTGTTGTTCTTGCTCTTGTTGTTGTTCTTGCTCTTGTTGTTGTTCTTGCT
>CAZQDD010000048.1:0-26439 GCA_964591805.1 uncultured Acidobacteriaceae bacterium
TTCCCCAGACCAGAAGCCGAGCGTAGGTTGCAACATAAAGTGGAAGCACTAAAGCCTGGGGAGGTTTGCCGTTTTCCTGTAATCGCTTCGGCCACCACGGCATGAAAGGAACCTACTCCCAGCCACCCGCGCAATTCCGCAACCAACTTCCCCGCCCAGGCGTGATTTGGGCGGGGCCTGTTTCAAATCTCAGATAATTGCGGGCGTCCGGGCAGCGCGCCACCCCATCCTCGCTCATATAATCCAGAGAGACGAATTGCTGGTGGCAACCGAAGTGATCCCATGTCCCACTAATTCTTCAACCTGGCGCAGGCTGTTTACCAGGCCGGTTGCGATCACCGGAAGTTCGGGCTTGACCGCCCGAAACGAAGGCACCGCAAGTGGCGCGGCAACCGCAGGCAGCAATTCTATGGCGTGGGGAACAAAGTGATGCAGGGCGCGGGTGATGTTGTGGAGGGCAATGGAATCAACGGCAAAGGTTCTCTGGATGGCCATAATGCCTTGTGAATGTGCCGCTCTCAGCGCCGATTGGCGCGTCGAAACAATCCCCGCCACACCAAGTTTCACCAGCAGGCTGACGGCGTCCGCATCCTGGGCAAAGCCGGTCAGCAGGTCGAGGTTGGCAATGGGAAGTTTCCCGGCGGCGCGCATCTTCCGCACCACGTCCCCAATCGTCATCGGGCTGCCAAACAGCAGCCAGACGATCAAGCCAGGAGATGCAATCGCAGCCGGAATATATTCGGAATTCCGAATCGCAGGAATGATTCGCGAACGCTCCAGCAGTCTGCCAACGCTCCGGTGGATCTCGCACATGGAGCCGGCTACGGGATCCATGTGCGCAGCTTGCGGGCCGGGTTCGCCGTGTTCGGCCCCCGGTTTCTGATCGACCCCCAGTGGGCCCAGTTCCGGATGAGGCGCCGCGGCTGCATCTTGTTCCGGGATCGACAGACCACAATACGCTCCCGCGCCCCGCGCCTCCTCAAAGGAAATCCGGTGCTGCAAAAGGGTCCGCTTTTCCAGCAGCAGCTCAGCCACAATCTGCTTCAGATTGCGGTTTTCATCCACAAGCTTCTGCGTCTCAAAGTCGCTGCCTGGGCGCAGGCCATACTGACCCTTCCAGCGCTGCAGCGTTTCCTTTTCAATGCCGTGCTTCGCACAGAGCTCCTCGATTTCAGCGCCTGCCTCGGACTCAGACACAATCTTGCGAATCTCTGTTTCATCAAAACTGCGAGTCCCCAAAGTAACGCTCCCTGTCATGGGATTTCTGTGCCCCAGTCATGTTACATGACAAGTCAGAGGATAAGTGCAGCCAGGCAAAAATCTTCCCCATTGCACCGCACAAAACTGCACATCTCGCTGAAAAACTTGCCCGGGTCAGATCCCGGGCCGATGCCAGTCCGGAGCTTGCGCCGGAGCCGGCTTCAAAATCCGTGCAACCTCGCGCCCGGCCATGGAAGCCGCCGGATTGCGGTTGGCAAGACAGCCTTGCCGAGTCCTATCCCGCTGCTTCCCACGGGCGCAGGAAAGCAAGCCACGCGGCCTCGTTTCCGAGCGTTCGCGCCGTCCTCCCGGCCCAAAACCGCAAGGCCAGCCCGTGCCAATAGCCTGCATAACTGCAAGAAAAAGAGAGGACAGAATATCCACTCTGCTGGAGCCTGGGAACCGGTCTCCATCCGGACGGTCCACGCTAGGAGATTCCAGCGCGCTTTACTCGATCCACCCGCCTCCCACCACTTCGTCCCCGCTGTACATCACCACCGCCTGCCCCGGAGTCACCGATCTCTGCGCCTCGTCGAAGGTCACCCGCACCTCGCCGTCACCCACCGGTTCCACGGTCGCCGCCGCCGCCGGATGGCGGTGGCGTATCTTCGCCTCCACCCGCATCGGCCCATCCAGCCGCGCAACGGAAATCCAGTTGCACTTCCGTGCCCGCAAGCTCTTTGACAGCAAAGCCTCCGCGCCGCCCACCACCACTTCCCTGCGGTCGCCGCGAATCTCCACCACGTAGAGCGGCACGCCGGTGGCCACGCCCAGTCCCTTGCGCTGCCCGATGGTGAAGTTGTGAATCCCCTCGTGCCGCCCAAGCACTTCGCCCGCCAGGGTCACCAACTCGCCAGACAAGTCCGGCAGCCGCGCGCCCTGCTCCTCCATGTAGGCGTCCAGAAACGCCTTGTAGTTGCCGCCCGGAACAAAGCAGATCTCCTGCGAGTCGGGCTTATCGGCCAGCACTCTCAGTCCTTGCGATCGCGCCTGTTCGCGCACCTCGGGCTTCTGCATCTCGCCCAGCGGAAACCGCGTGCGGCTCAATTGCTCCTGGGTCAGCCCGAACAAAAAGTACGTCTGGTCCTTGGCCCTGTCCGCCGGACGCTTCAAGATCCAGCGCCCGCGCCCCGCGTCCCACTCATTGCGCGCGTAGTGCCCGGTGGCGATCACGTCGGCGCCCACCGAGCGCGCCGTGCGCAGCAGTTGATCGAACTTCAAATGGTTGTTGCAAAGCGAGCACGGAATCGGGGTGCGGCCTGAAAGATAGTCCTCCACGAACGGACGCACCACGTCGCGCTCAAAGCGATCCTCCTGGTTCACCACGTAGTACGGAATCCCCAACCGCCCGGCCACCGCGCGGGCGTCGTACACATCGTCAATCGAGCAGCATCGTCCCGCCTGCGGCTCGCCCGTGGGATTGGCCCGTGGCAGCCGCCGCTGGTTCCACAACTGCATGGTCAGTCCAATCACGTTGTAGCCCGAGCGCACCATCAGGGCCGCCACGGTTGAGGAGTCCACCCCGCCGCTCATGGCCACCGCAACTGTCTGCCCCTCATCCACCACACCCGCTCCCACGTCCACCCCTGCTACTTTTCCGCCCACACCGGACTCAGCTCCCGCAGCTTTTCCACAACCTCGGGGACCACCCCTAGCACGCATTCCACTTCCTCTGCCGTGTTCTGCTTGCCCAGGCTGAAGCGGATGGCGCTGCGGGCCGCTTCGCCCAGCCCCATCGCGGTCAGTACGTGCGAGGGCTCAATCGCCCCGGACGAGCAGGCCGCGCCGGTGGAAACCGAAATTCCCTTCAGGTCCATGGCGATCACAAACCCTTCGCCCTCAATGCCGTCGAACACAATGTTGGATGTATTCGGCACCCGGAAGGCCGCAGCGCCATTCACCCGCGTGCCTTCTACCGCGCCGAGAATTCCCTGCTCCAGCCGGTCGCGCAATCGGCTCATGCCCAGCGCCTGCGGCCCCGGCGGCATGGCTTGCCGCGTACCCGGCTGCGACGCGTTGTCATCCGCGCCCGCCCCCAGCCAGGCCATCGCCAGTTCGGCGGCCTTGCCCATGCCCACAATGCCCGCCAGGTTTTCCGTCCCGGCGCGCCGCCCGCGCTCATGCCGTCCACCCACCAGCAGCGGACGCAGTAAGGTTCCGCGCCGCACAAACAGAGCGCCCACCCCCTGCGGCCCGTGCATCTTGTGCGCCGCAATGGTCAGCAGGTCGCAGCCAATCCGCTCCACGTCAATGGCGACCTTGCCCGCCGCCTGTACCGCGTCGGTGTGGAAGTACACATCCGCCTGGCGCGCAATCTCGCCAATCTCCTCCACCGGTTGCAGCGCTCCCGTCTCGTTGTTGGCCATCATCACGGAAATCAGCTCCGTCTCCGGCCGTAACGCTGCCCGCACCGCCTCGGGACGCACCACCCCATTGGCGTCGCAGGCAACGTAGCTCACCGCCACGCCCATCTCCTCCAACCGCTTGCAGGAGTTCAGCACCGCGTGGTGTTCAATGGACGAGGTGACCACATGGCCGCCCGGCGTCACCAGCCCGGACAGCGCCAGGTTATCGCCCTCCGTGCCGCCGCTGGTAAACACAATCTCGCTGGCTCGTGCTCCCATCAGCCCGGCTACCTGCTCGCGCGCCTGCTCCACGGCGGCGCGCGCCTGTTGGCCCTGCCGGTGGATCGAGCTGGCATTGCCAAAACTCTCCAGCAGATAAGGCCGCATCGCCTCGAAAACCTCCGGCAGCAGAGGCGTGGTCGCGTTGTTGTCAAAATAAATTCGCCGCATCGCTCCCTCTTATTCTATCCCGACGCCTCCCATCCCCGCGCTTTCTATTCCACCGTTTAGATTTGTACAAGGCTGGAGGATGGGGGAAATTTGCTCTGTCGTTTCGGGGGTTTGGTGTTGTGTTCCGGTTCGCGCGATAATTGAGATCTATGAGCACAGAACTCGATAGCGCCTACTGCGATTTCGAAACCTTCGATTTTCCTGATGGCACTTTCTCCATCAACGCCCATCCTCAAGACAAAGATCTGAAGTTCGGCGGTCGCAAAATAGGCATTGCATTGGATCTCAAGGCGGGTACATCCATGCAGGACGCCGGGAGGCTGGCAACTGAACTTAGCAAATATGTGAGCCGAGTGCGTGTCGTCGCACTGAAGTAGATGTGTTCCGCTGGCCTTAGAAAGCGAAGGGCGGCAATGGCTTGCAGGCTCGCGCCCTGCCCCCGCATCTCCCGCATGAGGCTGATAACCTCCGGCGCTAGCCGTGTGGCGGGTGGCCCAGAGTTGGCGTAGTTCCAACTCTGGGGCATTGCGTTCCCCCCCAACAGCTTAAGCTCGCCCCTACTCCCCACCATCGACAAAATAGTTCATTTTGTCGAGAGAAACGCAATACGCCCTTATACCAATTCCAGCCGTACCTTTCGGCCCAACATCTCGGCGGCGCGTTGCAAGGTGACTAGGGTCACGTTGCCGTCCGCTGGATCGAGCAACCGGCTTATCTGGCTCCGGCTCGTTCCCATGAGCTTGGCAAGACGCACCTGTGATAACTTTTGCTTCTCCATCTCACGCTTGATCTGCCAGGACAAAACCTCTTTGATCGCCACCGCCTGAAACGTGTCACGAACGCCTTCTTCCTCAAGGAAAGCGTCAAGCGTCGTGAAGCCCTCGGTACTCCGGGTTTTTTTCGTCGTCATGATTGTCCCTCCTCTAACTTGAATTCGCGCTTTCGCTTGCGGGCGAGTTTCAGCTCGTCGTCGGGCGTCTTTTGGGTCTTCTTGATGAAGCCATGAAGTGCCACCAACCGGCCTTCCGTAAAACAGAAAAAGACCCGCGCAATGCGGTTGCTGGTCAAGTCGGTCCGGACTTCCCAAAGTCCATCGCCCAAGGGCCGGCACAACGGCATACCGGCCGGCCAGCGAAATTGCACGCGCATGAGGTCCTGCCCAATGCTGGCGCGGTCCTCCGCGCTCAATCCGCGCAACCAGTCGCGAACAACTTCCACCCCGGTGCTGGTTCGATAGAAAACGACGGAGACTTTGCGAGCCGATGGTTCCATCCTGCCTTAAATATAGTACACCTGGACCATATATAGGTCCAGGTGACAAGATTTTCTTTTCATTCTGTGCAGGGAGAATACCTCGTTTTTCCCTTCCCCGCTGCCAAATGGCAAATGTGCCGTCCTGCGGCACGAGGCGAAGCCGCGGTAAAGCGGGCCCGCCCGCCGTACGCAAAAAGCCCGGTCATGCCGCCCGCTCTCGCGGAGCCGCACGTCCGGGCCTTTGGCAACTTCTCTGGCCGAGCCTATCCGCGCTCGTCGATCGCCACCCACTTCGCCGGATACACCGGCCCCAGGTATTCCGCCCGCGGACGAATCAGCCGGTTATCGGCCAACTGCTCCATCACGTGCGCCGTCCAGCCCGCAATGCGCGAAACTGCAAACAGCGGCGTGAACAGGTCCACGTCGATTCCCAACGTGTGATAGGTCGAGGCTGAGTAGAAGTCCACATTGGCGTTCAGATGCTTTTCAGCGTTGATGAAATCCTCGATCGCCTTCGAGTACTCGAACCACTTCGTCTGTCCGCTCGAGTATCCCAAGTCGCGCGACATCCGCCGCAGGTGCGTCGCCCGTGGGTCTTCCGTCGTGTACACCCGATGTCCGAAGCCGGGAACCTTTGCCTTCTGCGCGAACATTCCCTTGATGTAATCCACCGGGTCCGCGCCGTTCTCGTCGATCTCCATCAGCACCTTGATCACGGCTTCATTGGCGCCGCCGTGCAGCGGACCTTTCAGGGCTCCAATGCCGGCGGTGATCGCCGAATGCATATCGCTCAGCGTTGCCGCCACCACGCGCGCCGCAAAGGTCGAGGCGTTCCACTCGTGGTCGGCGCTCAGGATCAGCGAAATATCCAGCGCCCGGATCGCCGTCTCGCTGGGCCGCTCTCCGTTCAGCATCAGCAGGAAGTTTCCCGCGTGCGAAAGGCTGCGGTCCGGCTCGATCAACGGCTTGCCCTTGCGAATCCTATCGTAGGCCGCCACCACCATGGCAATCTGCGAAAACAGCCGCTGCGCCTTGTGGTAGTTCGCATCCTGGGTATTGATCTGCTCTTCCGGATCGAAGAAGGAGAGCGAGCTTACGATCGTGCGCAGCACATCCATCGGCAGCGCGTGTCGGGGAGACTGACGCAGCAGGCTGACGATCTGCGCGTCAAGTTTGCGCTCCCGTGCCAGTTGCAGGCTGAAATCCTGCAACTGCGGCCGCGTCGGCAGCTTGCCGTGCCACAGCAGGTAGGTGACTTCCTCAAAGGTCGAATAGTCCGCAAGTTCATGAATATCAATCCCGCGGTAAGCAAGAATTCCCTTTTCGCCATCGATGTAACAAATGGAAGATGAGCCTGCGATCACATCTTCGAGACCCCGGGGTGTAGTTGTTGTCGTGGACATCAGTTTCCCTCTGCATTCAATGTAGGAAAAGAATTGCGGAGCAACCCACTCCCGTCCGCTTTCCCGGGGGCCTCGAAAATCTGCCAGCTACCGTCTGCCATCTGACGCTTGCCATCTACGTCAGAGCATTCAATCATATGGAACCAACTTTTATAGCACAAGCCTTTCCCAATCAACTTACTAATTTTGCGCAACTTTCCCGCCGGCCAGCCGGGCTCGCGCCGTTGACCGAGCGCACATTGAACCCTCTCGCACCAGCCGGGCCGGGTCGCCTGATCGCAGCGCCATGACTTGGAGACCGCGTTGCTGAAAGATTCCGGTCGCAACCCGCCGGTTCGGATCAGTGAGGTGCACCGCTCCGGCCAGAAAGGAAACCGAAACTGGCCTCCATTCCCGCAATGCGATCGAAACGATTGCCTGGGGCGGCAATCCCTGGATTCAGAATGTTGATTCCTTGGTAAATCCCTCAGCATCCTGCACAACGATTGCCTGAAAGGTAAAATCCTTCCCAAAAACTATTCACCAAGTTGACAATCGTTGGGATTGGACGAGGCTCGGTTCCAGGTGCCGGAGCGCAGACTCAAGCCGCCTTGTATCCCCGCCCGACCCCGTTGCGCGCGGGAGTGCGTGGACTTGCGGGATATGAGTGCAAACGGCGAGTACGCTCCGGCCCTGGGGACGTCCGCCGAGAATGGTACTCCAAAACGCGCAATCTTCCGCAATCTATTTTTCATCCCCCGTCCGGCTTCCCGCATTGGTCCAGATCAGGGACGCTTCACCGGCTTGGCCAGGCTCGGCTACAATACCTGAAACCTATGGAGGTCTTCGTGCGCAAACTCATTTCCGCCGCTTTGCTTTTCGTCTCGATTTTCGTGCTCTCTGCCGCCGTCCTCGCGCAAGCTCCGCCCGCGCCCGATCCCGACAAGCCTTACGTGATGGAGTACTACTACAAGACTCCCTGGGGCCATCAGGAGGAATTCCTCGAACTTTTCAAGAAAAATCACTACCCGGTGCTGCAGGCGGAGATGGCGCAGGGCCGCATTCTATCCGTGCGCATGGACACTCCCGCCTACCACATGCCGGAGGTTGAGCGCTGGGATTACCGCGTCACCATCGTTTTCAAGAACGCGCAGGCGGCCTTCACCCCGGTCGATGAGCACGCCATCCAACTCCAGCTCTTTCCCGACCAGGCAACTTTCAAGCGCGAGGAGCAGCGCCGCTTTGAGATTCTCGAAGCCCACTGGGATCTTGCCCTCTCGCCGATCGCGCTCGACAATAAGTAGTCCGGCCGCGGGCTGGCGAACCCAGGCTCACGGCTTCCGCGGGCCTGGGTCGGGGCGCGCCGCAGTCTGAGCCGCCGCGGCGCCCCCGGATGGTTTCTGCGCCCCGGCAATCGGGAGTTTCAGTTGGAAGACCGCGCCTCCCTGTTCGTGGTTGAAGGCGAGGATGTCTCCCCCGTGTTCTTTTACGATGCCGTAGCAGATGGACAGCCCGAGGCCGCTGCCCTTGCCGATCTTTTTCGTGGTGTAAAACGGATCGAAAATCTTGCTGGTTTCCTTGAGTCCTGGGCCGGAGTCGCGTAGCTCGGCGCACACCCGGTCCCCCTCGGGATAGATGCGCACCTTCAAGCTGCCCCCCTTCGCCGAGTCCATGATCGCGTCCACGGCGTTGTTGATGATGTTCAGAAAAACCTGCTCCAGTTGGTGCGCATCGCCGGTGATGAACGGAACGGCGGCCTCGTAGTTGCGCTCCAACTGGATGTTGTTCAGCTTCAGATCGAATTCCCGCAGTGCCAGGGTGTCTTCCAATACCCGCTGCAGATCCACCTGCGATTGCATGGGCTTGCGCTGTCGTGAAAACGAAAGCAGGTTCTGCACCACGCGATGGGTGCGTTGGGTTTGGCGGTAGAGTTTGTTCACGTAGTCCAGCGCACGCTCCCCCATCGGTTCGGTCTCCAGCAACTGCACATAGCCAAGGATCGCCGTCAGCGGGTTGTTCAACTCGTGCGCCACGCCGGAGATGAGTTGTCCGACGGCAGACATTTTCTCGCTCTGCAGCAGTTGCTCCTGGGTGTTGCGGAGGTTGTCATAGGCGCGCGCCGTCTCCTCATAAAGCAGCACCTTTTCGACGGAATTTCCAAGCTGGCGCGCGATGGCCGTTGCCAGGTTGTGGTCGGTTTCGCTGAACTGATTCTTGTTCGCACTGCCGAGAAACAGGATTCCCATGGTCTTATGCTGCGAGTACATCACGACCGTGGTAAAGGATTCATAGCCGCGCTGCGCGAACCAGGACTGAGCCGGTTGCGGCAGCCGCGGAAGGTCCTGCTCGGTGATGATCTCAGGGCGCGCCAGGACCACGAACCGGGTAAACTCTTCCTCCATCAGCCCGCGCGCGCCCTCGCGCGCCCGTTCCTGGTTCTGGCGGTGACTTACGCTTTGCATTACTTGTCCGGTTTCAAGATCGAAGAGCAGGATGTCGCAGTCCTGGTCGAACAGTTCAATGGTCCATTGCAGCGTGTTGTTCAGAATTTCACCCAGGTCGAATGTCCGCGCGGCGATGGTCGCCATGGCGTTGAGCGCGCCCAGTTCGCGGTTGCGCCGGTGCATTTCCTCATCCGCCCTCTTTTTCTCGGTGATGTCCAGCAGAAATCCCTGGTAGCGCTCGATCCTTCCGTTGGCGTCCCAGGTGGCAAAGCTGTTCTCCAACAGGGTTACGACGGCGCCGTCCTTGCGGCGCAAGGCAACCTCGTAATTACGCAGACTTCCCTGGCTTTCCATCGCCTTGGAATAGACGGCGCGCTGTTCTGCATTGAGGAACAACTCCTTGCCAATGTCTATGCCGAGCATTTCCGTGCGTCCCTGGTAGCCGAGCATCGCCGCGAAGGCGGGATTGCAGTCCACCAGCCTTCCCTGCGGAGTGGAAACGAAGACACCCTCCTGCACGGATTCGAACAGCTTGCGATAACGCTCTTCGCTGGCGCGTTGCTCCGTCCGGTCGCAGACGATGTGGACGGTGCCGACCTGGCCCGCCTGGTCCAGGATGTACTCCGAAGTGGAGACCAATGAGTATCCGCCGAAACACGGGTCCGGCGCCTCGTCTCGGGATTCGCCCGTCAGCCGGCAATAGGGACAGCCGAGGATCGCATTCGGCAGGGCCACGGCCAGGGGTTGGCCGGTCAACTCCACCAAGGGACGGCCGAGGCGGTGTGCCAGGGCACGGTTCAAGCGCAGCACTCTCGGTTCGTCGTCATGCACGAGGATGAAGTCGTCGATGGAGTCTATGGTGCTCAGCCACTGCCGCTGTGATTGCGAAACCCGTGCGAACAGGCGCAGGTTTTCCCCGGCGATGCCCAACTGATTCGCCAGGGTCGTCAGAAACTGGAGTTGCTCGGCGGTGAAGGAGCGCCGGCCCACCAGGCCGAAGCTGAGACGGCCCAGCACCGCCGTCTTGCCCAGAACCGGGACCAGAATCATACCTTTCATCCCGGCCGATTCCAGATCGTGGCGCAACTCCGGAGCGAGGCTGCGGACGTTCACCTTGATGGCCTGTGGTGTGCCATGCGGTGAAGTGCTGGCGCTCTCGCCAACCGGCACTCTTGCGTACTTCACGGACAGCCAGGCCGGGAGCCCGATCTGCAACGTCAGAACCAGTTCCTCGCCTTCCACCAGTTGGAAGGTGGCGTAGCGGGCGCCATAGAAACGGCAGAGCTCCTGCATGGCCGCCAGCATCATGGCGCTGTATTCCTGGGCGCCGGCCGCAACCGCCGTGATCGCGTTCATTACATCCAGCCGGCGCGCCCGCGCCCGCGACTCATCCTGCATCAGCAACAGGATGCTGAGCAGAAGCAGGACTTCGCTGTAGAAGTCATATCCACTGGCCGGCAATCCGCCGGTATTTTGCGCATCCGGGCGCAGCAACAACAGGGTCAGGGCAAAGAGCCACGGGCCCATCTCGGGACGCCCAACCGCAAACAGCGCCAAGCGCGCCGCCGCCAGCAAAGCCATTGCGTAGCAGAGAAGCTGGTACGACAACATGGCGGCCAGCGAAGATGGAAACCAGAAAGCCTGTGCAACTGCCACGCCCCAACCGAGGCAGGCAAGAACGCCGATCCATGGCAGGTAGCGCCGTGAATCCGTGTAATACAGAGCCGAGGCGGAAAACAATGCAAGCGACAGGACGAAAAAAAACTTAGCCAGAGCCAAGTCTGCCTGCGGGCTTCCACCCAGCGTCGTGGCCTGCATGGCTCCCCGGCTGAGCAGAAAGAAAAGCCATCCTCCCAGCCAGATAAGCTGATAACGCTCGCGAACGCCATAATAGACCAACAGTCCGGCGAGGAGCAGACCGAGCGCGAGCGCCCACTGCCCAATGGGCAACGCTGCTGCCACCGCCAGATTGCCGAACCAGTCCAAGTGAGCAGAATCGAACATTTATTTGCCAGTCTTGCTGTATATCATATTGACGCCGGAATGCTTTCAGGTTTTCATCGAGATGTGAACCCAAGTGTTTCCGGGTACAATGTCAACCGGTCAGCAATGATTGCGGATTCCGGGAGTTAGTATCTTATGTCGGTCGAAAGAATTCTGGTTGTTGATGACGAAGAACCGATCCGGGAAGTTGTCAGTTCCATGCTGCAAAATGCCGGGTATGAATGCGAGCAGGCTTGCTCGGGCGTGGAGGCGCTGTCAATCCTGAACAATGATGGCAACTTCCAGTTGGTGCTAACCGACCTGATGATGCCGGAGCTGGACGGTGTCGGACTGCTGGAAATTGTAAAGGTGCAGTATAAGGAATTACCAGTGGTGATGGTGACGGCCGTGCACGACATCTCCGTGGCCCTGGCGGCGATCCGTAACGGCGCCTACGACTATCTGCTCAAACCATTTGAACGCGACCAGTTGCTGGCCGTGGTGCGCCGCGCCCTGGAGGCCAACCGCCTCCGGGTGCAGAATCATATTTACCAGTCAGACCTGGAAGCGCTTGTGGATCAGCGAACCAAGGAACTGCGCGACACCGTGGATGAACTGGAGCGCTCCTATGAAATGACCCTGGAGGCCCTGGGGGATGCACTCGACTTGAAAGACGCGGAAACCGAAGGCCACTCGAAACGCGTGACGGCCTACACCATCCAGATCGCGCGTGCCTTGGGATTGAGTGCCGACGTCACTCACATGCTGGCCCGCGGAGCTTTTCTGCACGACATTGGAAAGATGGCGATCCCCGATGCGATCCTGCGCAAACCGAATTATCTCAACGCGGAAGAAATCGCCATCATGAAGAAACACAGCTACATCGGCTACAAAATTTTGAAGAAGATTCCGTTCCTCAGCGAGGCGGCCGAGATTGTCTATGCCCACCAGGAACATTGGGACGGGAACGGGTATCCGCGTGGCCTCAAAGGCGAGGAGATTCCGCTCGGGGCGCGAATCTTCGCCGTTGCCGACACCCTGGACGCAATCACCTCCGACCGTCCCTATCGCCCTGCGCGCAGCGTGGAAGCAGCGCGCGCTGAAATTAAGTTGTGGTCAGGCCGGCAGTTTGATCCAAACGTTGTCAGCGTCTTCCTCTCGGTTCCGGCCAGTACCTGGGAGGATCTGCACCAGGAAATCGTCGCTCGCAATGAACCATTCCCGGGAAGCGAACTTTTTTACAGGGAAACAGGCTAGGCCGGAAGGAGCTGGCAGATGGCAGTCAGGCTGGAAAGACAACGCGTAGCCGAGCAGTTGCAGAAGCTTCCGCAATGGAGCCTGCAGGGCGACCAGATCGAACGCCTTTTTGTTTTTGAAAACTTCGTCGACGCCATGATTTTCGTTAACAAGGTGGCGGAAATCGCCGAAGAAGATAGCCATCACCCGGATATCCGGATTTTGTACAACCGCGTCACCTTCACCCTCAGCACCCATGACGCCGGCGGATTGACACAGAAGGACTTCCAGATGGCACACCGGATCGATTCGGTAGGCGGTTAGAGGGTTCGAGGCAAGCAAAACCGGCGCACCCGGCGCCGGTTTTGCTATTTAAGTAGGATGCAATCCAATTATCGCGCTGTTTGAGTTCCCAATGATTGCTCGATTTCTTTCACGGCCTGCTGAATCTGGCCAAGTTCTTCCTGAGCCGGGCCGTTCCAGGCGGCCAGCCGCCCCCGGGTTGCCCCCAGGCGTTCGGCCCCGGACCGGATCAGCTTCCGGCCACGTTCGGTGAACAACATTGCTCCCAGTCCACCCAGTCCCATAAACGTTAGAGATATGGTCCACTTGCGCATGCTCATCTACCACTCCTCCGGCTTCCATTCTTCCGTAATTCAGCCAAGGGAGCAACCCGAAAACCCTGTCCGCGGTAAACATATTAGAATCTGGTTCCAGACCGGCGGATTGATCCGGCAGTGCGGACTGCCTTTGGCATCGCACAAAAGGAGAAGAATGAAGCGTTTTAGAATCCTGTGGATTGCGCCGCTGATGTTGCTGGCCGCCGCCTCCCCGGCGCAACCGGCCGCGGTCTCGGCAGACACGCTCTGGGCCGGCGGGGATGGCAAGTTTGAGAGCGCGCCCGACACCGCCCTGGTGCAGTTCTCCATCTCGGTACAGCAGCCCGAACTGAAGGCCGCTTACGCCAAAGCGCAGGAGTCAGCGCAGAACGTCCGGCAGACCTTGCAGGCGAACGGAATCAATCCCAGGGACGCCGAAATCAGCTCCCTTTCCATGACGCCGCGATATAGCTGGAGCCCCAAGCGTAAGCTGGTAGGCTTCCAAGTCGACAGCCATGTCACCATCAAGGTGCGCGACTTCGGCAAGCTCGGCCCCATCCTCGAAAGCTTTTCGCAGCTGGACACCAGCGACGGCGTCAGCCTCGGCTATACCTTGGAGGACATTGAGTCTGCCAAGGCGAAGGCGGTCGAGGACGCCTATCGCAAAGCTCGTCTCAACGCCGAAACACTGGCTCACGCCGGGGGCCGCGCGCTGGGCGCGATGAGCTACGCCTCGGTAGATGCCAGCGACTTTTCTCCGCAGCCGCGTCCGATGTTGATGCGGATGGACAAGTCCGCCGCCAGCGGAGCCATGGCCTCTCCGGTGGAAGATTTTGCTCCGTCGAAAATCACCCTGACGGCTCATGTCAACGTGCTATTTCAGTTGAAGTAATCGTTTGTGTTTTTTCCACACTCATGTTCTAGTGAACGGCCCGTATGCCCTGGGTGTCATTTTGCCCCACGCGGTCGTGCTCCACGACGATCTCGCGCTCCAGCACCATGTCAACCAGGGTGCCGCTCTCGATGCGGACGTCGGGCCCGCGGGTCAGCAGAACCGAGGCCAGGCCCACGCCAGCGCCCGCCAGTCCTCCGATGCCCGCGCCTTTCGCATTGCCGGCAACCACCGCGCCCAGGGCGGCTCCGGCTCCAGCGGTGGCCGCGACGGTTCCGGCGTCCTTACCCTTTGTGCCCTGGCTTTCAATGCTTCCTTCCTTCTTGTCTTTCATCTCTGTCTTGTCGGCGCCGGGAACGCTGTCAATGGCGCCGGGCAGCAGCAGGGTGTAGCCGGAGGGAAAGATCAGGGTGTTGAAGTGGATGAGCAGCTCGCCACGCCCCTTGACCCGGCCCGGACGCTCGGAGCGTTGGATGACGCCCTGCACATAGGTTCCCACGGGAATGACGACGCGGCCGTTGGAGACCACCGGGAATGAGGTTTCGGCATACACCGGGTCGTTCTCCCGCGCGCTCTTGGTGGAAATGGCGTGCTTGAGCACCACGGCGATTCTGGTTCCCGCAGCCAAGGTGTAGGCGTCGGCATTCGGGGTAGAGGCGGGAATGGCGCGCACGGTGGGCGCAGGAACCGGGGCTGCCTTCGGATCCACGAGCACCGGAGAATTCGGAGCCGTCTGCGGCGCATTGACACCGGGCGTGGCAGTTTGTTGCGCCGCGGACAAGGTTCCCAACAGCAGGAGAGCCAGGAGTGTTCGCATCGAAGTGCCTCCAGTCATGGTCCGGCAGCGCTGCCCTGCCGGTGCCGTGGACAAAACGATTTGTAGCGCGAAGCCGGGCCGATACGCAAGCGGACACAAGAAAGCGCGAGCATCCCGCCCGCGCTGCCTGCGTTTCTATATCTTCCGCCCTACGGCACCGTTTGTCCTACGGTTCGCCGCCGCCCTCGTCCGGCTCCGGCAATTCGGGTGATTCGGCTGATTCGGCTGCGGGGCTTGCAGTTTTCTTGCTTTTCAGGCGGACCACGATCACCTTGGCAAAACCCTCGTCAAACTTTGGTGGACGCAGTTTCTGCGCCATGCGCAGCATCACTTCGTCGGGCACGTTGCGGGAACGCTTACGGTTGCGCTCCATGCAGACCTCGGTGGGCACGTCGAAGAATACCGCATGCGCCTCGTAGCCGAAGTCCTGCGCCATCTTGATCCAGCTATGGCGTTCCTTCGGCGAGAGGTTGGTGGCGTCGATAAAGCTCATCGGGCGGCCCGCGATCAGGCGCGCGCGCAGCAGCGAGCGCAGCGAAGAAAAGACCAGGTCCTGAAAGCGCTGCTCGGTGGCGTCATCAAAAAGCAATCCGCGCACCAAGTCACTGGAGAGAGGGATGATGTTGTGGCGCTTGAACCACGAGCTCTTGCCCGAGCCGGGAAGACCAATCGCCAGCACCACTGCGCCCTTCGTACCCCTGGGTGCGGCGGCTTTGACCGGCACGGCGTCGGCGGCATCGGTCTCGGGAACATCCGGGAGAGCCTCGGGTTCGTCGATTTCGGCGGCTTCTCCGGTGGCCTGGCCGGGAACGATTGGCAGTCCTGGGGCGCTGGCCCCGGCCTGTGCGGCCCGCTCCTGCTGGTCGGTCCGGTTGCGTCCACGTCCGCCACGGCCGCGGCGGCGCGAGCGGTCACGGCGTCCCGCAGGCCGGCCAGCGGCACTCGTCTCAGCTTCGCCGTCGAACGGGTCGGTTTCGGGCTGAGCTTCGTAGACTGGCTCTGGCGCACTCTCTGCCGGGGCGCCGGCGCGCTCTTCAGCGGGCTCTGACCAGGAACTTTCCCGGTCAAGAAATGTCGGCTGTAGGGGCGCTGGCCCCTGTGGTTGCTCTTCGGACTGCTGCGGATTCTTGTTCTTCTGATTGCGACGCTTCACGCGATCACGCATCCATCTGCGCATAATGGACTTATACCACGTCCGCCGGGTTCGGGCGAGTCCCCGCCTGTGAATTTCAAGAACAGCTTTGCTCATCGGTTCGTTTTTCGCACATCGGCCGTCAGGGATCGCCCCCGGATCAATCTCACCCACCCCGCGCTGGGTGGGGCGCCGGCGCGGGGCCGGCGCTTCCGGGAGGCGGCGTTCCAGGCGCGGAACACCTCCGCCGACGGGAACTAAACAGATTCATTTCGGCCTGCGGTTTGCTCCGGCAAGACGGGGGTGCTAGCATTTCTATCGGCTGCATAGATTACGATCGGCACTGCGCTATCGATCCGCACCTTTGCATTTGCTCATGCCTGGAGGCAAGTATGGCGATTAAAGTTGGTATCAATGGTTTCGGCCGGATTGGCCGCAATGTTTTTCGCGCATCACTCGGCGATTCGAATATTGAAATCGTCGCCGTAAACGACTTGACCAGTCCGAAGACCCTGGCTCACCTTCTCAAATACGATTCGATCCTCGGCAATCTTAAGTCTGACATTCAGGCTGATGGCGACTCTATTATCGTTGACGGAAAAAAGGTAATTGTGTTCGCGCAGAGGGACCCGGCGCTGTTGAACTGGGAATCGCTCGGCATTCAGGTTGTGGTGGAATCGACCGGCCACTTTACCAATGCGGTGGATGCGAAAAAGCATCTGCGCGGCACCGTCAAGAAGGTCATCATCTCGGCTCCGGCGAAGAATGAAGACATCACCATCGTCCTCGGCGTCAACCAGGACAAGTACGATCCGGCAAAGCACCACATCATCTCGAATGCATCCTGCACCACCAACTGCCTGGCTCCGGTGGCCAAGGTATTGCAGGACAGCTTCGGCATCGTCAGCGGTTCCATGACCACCATTCACAGCTACACAAACGACCAGGTGATCCTGGACTTCCCGCACTCCGATCTGCGCCGCGCCCGCGCCGCCGCTCTGTCGATGATTCCGACCTCGACCGGCGCCGCCAAGGCAATTTACCTGGCCATCCCCGAACTGAAGGGAAAACTGGACGGCTTTGCCGTACGCGTCCCGACTCCCAACGTCTCCGCCGTTGACCTGGTAACCGTCGTGGGGCGGAACACTACCGTGGAAGAGGTCAACGCCGCCATGAAGAAGGCCAGCGAGACCGCGCCGCTGAAGGGCTATTTCAACTACACCGGCGAAGAACTTGTCTCCTCCGACTTCAAGGGCGATGCGGCTTCTTCGACCCTGGATTCGAAACTGACCCGCGTCATCGGTGGCAACCTAGTGAAGACCTTCGCCTGGTATGACAACGAGTGGGGCTACAGCAACCGCGTCAAGGACCTGATCAACTTCTTTGGTGAAAAGGGCCTGTAGAAACGCAAGGCGGGTTGGAGGCAATTGCCTTCAACCCGTTTGCAATTTCTGCCAATGAGCACGACACAACGAATCGGCAATCATTGAGTCACCCAGGTACGTAAGCCATGTCCAAACTTTCGATCCGCGACCTGCAATTAAACAACAAAAGAGTTTTGATGAGAGTGGACTTCAACGTCCCACTCGACAACGGCCGGGTCACGGATGACACGCGCATCCGCGAAACGCTGCCCACCATCGAGTATGCATTGCGCCACGGCGCCAAGCTGATCCTGGTTTCGCACCTTGGCCGCCCCAAGGGAAAGCCCGATCCCAAGTACAGTCTGAAGCCGGTGGCCGAACGCCTGCGCATTCTGCTGGACGAGCGCATGGGCCGTGGCCATAACGTCGGCTTCTCGCCCGACTGCGTCGGCATGCAGGCCACCGAGATGGCCAACCAGTTGGAACGCGGCCAGACCCTGCTGCTGGAAAACGTCCGCTTCCACGCCGAGGAAGAGAAGAACGATCCGGCCTTTGCCAAGCAGTTGGCGAGCCTCGCCGAACTCTACGTCAACGACGCCTTCGGCTCGGCTCACCGCGCCCACGCCAGTACCGAGGGTGTGACCCACTTCATCGCCAAAAGCGCAGCCGGATTGCTGATGGAGCGGGAACTGGAATACCTCGGCAAGGCCACTGAGAATCCGGCCAAGCCGTTCCTGGCGATTCTGGGCGGCGCCAAGGTGAGCGACAAGATCGGCGTCATCCGCAATCTGCTGCCCAAGTTGGACGCACTCATCATCGGCGGCGGCATGGCGTACACCTTCCTGAAGGCCGAAGGCCAGGAGGTCGGCAAGTCCATGCTGGAAGCCGATAAAGTCGAGTTGGCAAAAGAGCTGATCGCCGAAGCCAAACAGAAACACGTCCGCCTTCTGCTCCCAGTCGATCACGCGGTGGCCGACAAGTTTGACGCTTCTGCCGTGGCTACGATCATTCCCGAAGGCCAGCCGATTCCCGCCGATAAGATGGCGCTCGACATTGGTCCGGCGACCATTGAAAAGTTTTCCGAGGAGATCGCCGGCGCCCGCACCATCGTCTGGAACGGCCCCATGGGAGTTTTTGAGTTCGACCAGTTCAGTAACGGCACCACGAAGATTGCCGAAGCCGTGGCCGACAATCCGGGGGCGACCTCGATTGTGGGCGGCGGCGACAGCGTGGCGGCCGTGCACAAAGCCGGCGTGGCCGATAAGATCACCCACATTTCCACCGGCGGCGGCGCCTCGCTGGAATTCCTGGAAGGCAAGAAACTGCCCGGCGTGGAAGCGCTGACCGATAAGTAGATCGTGAAAACAATCGTCCGGCTGGACCTCGGAGAGAGCGCGCAGGTTTTCTTCGAGGCCGGCGACATCACCGAGCAGAGCACCGACGCCATCGTCAACGCGGCCAATTCCAGCTTGATGGGCGGAGGCGGAGTCGATGGAGCAATCCATCACGCCGGGGGATCTGCCATCCTCGAAGAATGCCGCAAGATCGTCGCTCGCGACGGTCACCTGCCTCCCGGCGAAGCGGTGCAGACCACCGGCGGACGCTTGCGGGCCGCCTTTGTGATTCATACCGTCGGCCCCATCTGGCAAGGCGGCATGCACGGCGAAAGCGGCATCCTGGCCAATGCCTACCGCAACTCGCTGCGTCTGGCCGATCGCCTGGGATTGCACTCGGTGGCTTTTCCGGCGATTTCCACCGGGGTGTACGGCTACCCAGCCGAAGCCGCGGCGGGGGTGGCCGTGGGTACCGTCATCGACGAATTGGGCAAGGCGCGCAACCTTCACCAGGCCCGCTTCGTGTTATACAGTCCTGCCATGTTGTCCGTATTCATACAGGCTGCGAAAGACGAACAGCAGCGGCGCAATGCCTCCCGCTGGAGCTTCGCAACCATTGCACTGGATCCATCCATTCCTAGCACCAACACATGAGGCAACTATGAGCCGTAAGAAGATCATTGCCGCCAACTGGAAGATGTATAAAACCCCTGAGCAGTCACGCCAGTTCATGGAAGAGTTTGTTCCCCTGGTGGCCGGACACAGCCGCGACGAAATCGTAATCTGTCCGCCTTTCGTCGACATTGCCGCGGTCGCCGACAAGGCCGAGGGCACCAACATCGAGGTGGGCGCACAGAATATTTACTGGGAAAAAGAAGGCGCATTCACCGCTGAAATCAGCGGCGAAATGCTGGTGGGAGCCCGCTGCAAGTGGGTCATCGTCGGCCACTCCGAACGGCGCCAGTACTTTGGTGAGACCGATGACACGGTCAACCGCCGCCTGAAAGTAGCTCTGGAAGCCGGGCTCGCTCCCATCCTCTGCGTCGGCGAAGTCAAGGAAGAGCGCGAAGCCGGCGTGACCGGAGACGTGCTGCGCCGCCAGTGCTCGCGCGCTTTCAGCGGCATCTCCGCCCGCAAGGCCGCCAAGATGGCGGTTGCCTATGAGCCGGTCTGGGCCATCGGCACCGGGTTGACGGCCACGCCAGAGATGGCCAATGAAGCGCATCAGTTGATCCGCCAGGAGGCAGCCAATGTCTTTGGCGACGAGTACGCACAGCAGCTTCGCATCCTCTACGGCGGCAGCGTAAAGCCCGAGAACGCCCACCAGTTGCTCTCGCTGGAGGAAATTGATGGCGCCCTGGTCGGTGGCGCAAGCCTCAAGCCAGGGGCTTTCGCAAAGATCGTGAAGTGGTAATCGTGCTTCCGGAATTCCGGCCGCAGCAGGCAATATTTGCGAACCTTGCGGCCGGAATTCCACAGCTATGTTCGATCCCCGGGCCGGGGAAGCTTCCCATTCGCGTCGAGTTTGTTATACTCGAAGAGCCTTTGTACACGTTCTTTGGAAGCTTATGAATCGTTGTGTCCCGCGCGCCAAGCGCGGCGGCAGCGAGGGTCGTGCGGAAGTGGTGGAATTGGCAGACACACCATCTTGAGGGGGTGGCGCCGAGAGGCATGCGGGTTCAAGTCCCGCCTTCCGCACCATACGTTCTGCTTCGAAATGCGCCGGAGTGGAGCGTTTCCAACCGTCCCAGGCAGGCAGAGTTTAGAAACATCCGGCGTGCGTACCCGCCGGGAAGGAAAAGTATGATTCTGGTTTTGATTACCATTGTTCACGTGATTGTGTGCCTCTTCCTGATCGCGGTGGTGCTGCTGCAAAGTGGCGCCAGCGCCGATCTCGCGGGTGCGTTCGGCGGAGGACTGGGCAGCCAGACGGCCTTTGGTCCGCGCGCCGGAGCCAATCTCCTCACCAAGTTCACCACCTATGCCGCCATCATCTTCATGTTGACCTCGTTCATTCTGGCCGTCATCTCCACCCGCCACGGCGGCGGCACCGGCTCCGTGCTGGACAATACCAAGTCCGCTCCGGTAAAGACCGCCCCGGCCAAGTAGACTTCACGCCGCAAACAAAATCCCCGCCACGGCGGGGATTTTGTTTCGTCCTGCAGAAAGTTTCATGGTTCCAGGTGCCTCACATCTGCCCGTTTCTTCGCAAATGTGAGGGAGTTGATCTTGTTCTTGCAGTTGCCGCCGCGCTTGCGCTTCCCTACCCCTGCAAAAACGGATTCTCTTCGCGCTCCTCGCCAATGGTGGTCATTGGTCCGTGTCCCGGAATCACAATCACCTCGTCGGGCAACTCCAGCACCGTGGTGTGCAGCGAACGCAGAATCTTCTCATAACTCCCGCCGGGCAGGTCGGTGCGCCCAATCGATCTGGCAAAAAGCGTGTCGCCGGCGATCAGCTTTTTCTCCGGTTCAAAGTACAGGCAAAGCGAGCCCTCGGTGTGCCCCGGCGTCAGCAGAATTTCTCCGCTCAGCGCCCCGGCCACAATCCGGTCGCCGCTCTTGGGACTGGAGTCGATCTCGACTTTGCCGGGATCGCGCATTCCCAGCCATTGCGCCTGCACCGGCAGCATGGCAACCAGTGCCGTGTCGTTTTCATTCAGCAGAATGGGCGCGCCGGTTATCTTCTTCAGCTCCATCGCGCCGCCAATGTGATCCAGATGCGCGTGGGTCACCACGATCTGCTTCACCTGCAAATGGTGCCGCGCCACAATGGCGAGTATCTCGGAAACATCCGCGCCGGGATCGATCACCATCGCCTCGTGCGACACTTCGTCGCCGATGATGGAGCAATTGCACTGCAACGGGCCAACCGCAAGAACTTCGTGAATCATATTCTGATGATAGCTGGAGCGAGGGAAGGATTCAAAGTTTCAAAGTTTCAAGGTTTCAAGGTCGCGAGTCAATGGCCCTTACCACCCGCCCGATCCCTTCGCGGAAATCTTCCTCCGGCGCGATCAGGCTGGCGACGAGGTATCCCGCGCCGGGAAAGTCGAAAAAATGTCCGGGATGGATAAGCACCGACTCCTGCTCCATTAGCGCGATGGCCGTGTCCTCATCGGAGCGCGTTGACGGAGTACGCAGCACGGCATACCATCCGGCGTCGAGCGCCAGTCGCGTGGTCATCCTCGCCGTGGCGAGCTGGGCGTCAAGTTCCCCCAGGTTGTGCTGCGCGCGCTGGCGCAACTGCCGCTGGATCCCCTCGCGCGTGGCGAGCAGTTCCGGAACCGCCCACTGCACCGGAGCGTTCGGCGAAAGATACGTATCGGCAATCACATCGAGGCGGTCGAGCGCGGTTTGCACCAGCTCCGCGGGGCCGCTGGTGGCGATCCACGCCACCTTGAGCTGCGGCAGCGCGCAGATTTTGGAAAGCCCGCTCAGGGTGAACGTCAGTGCACCGTCGTTGGCGGCAAAGCTCAGCGGCTGCTCATCGCCCAGCCCGTAGTCGAGAAAAACCTCGTCGGCCACCAGCGCCAGTTCATACTCACGACAGAGCGTGTTCAGCCGCTCCAACTCCGACGCGCGGGTAAAGTGCCCGGTGGGATTGTTGGGATGCACCACCATGATCGCCCGCGAGCGCCCGGTGATGGCCCGGCGCAGCGACTCGAACTCGATCTGCCAGCCATGGTCGTACACCAGTTCGTACGGCACCAGCTTCACATCCTGAATGCCGGCTAGAAACTCAAACAGCGGGTAGCTGGGCGACGGCACCAGCACCTCGTCATCCGGATCGCAGAGCAGCCGGAAGCAGTACGAATATGCCTCGCTGGTGCTGACCGTAAGAACGAGGCGCTCAGGCGTCACGGCCGTGCCGCGCGCCGCGTAATAACCCGCCACGGCCTCGCGCGCCGCCAGAATTCCCTTGCAGGCGGGCTCGTACTCCAGCGCCCGCGGATGCTGCAACGCCCGCAGAATGCGCTCCCGCTCGTAAAGCAGGCCAACGGTGGTGGGGTTCGATGCCGTCAGGTCCAGCAGCGGACGCCCGCTGCGCCGCGCGGCCTCCAGGGCCAGCGCGTACCGGTTCGCGGCAAGATTCCACTCTGTGCGGCGGGCAAACATGCTCTCCCACGTTATCGCGCCAGCGCGCGGCCCGCAAGCGGCGCACTGTTGCTCCTCCGCAATCCATTGCGGATTGACCGCGCAGGGCGGGAAATGTAGGCTGGGCGTGAACTCTCTTGCACACGAAGATTCAGGAACCACCATTGAACGCTCTTCGCAAGTTTTTCCAGATCGAAGCGCGCGGCACCAGTTTCCGCCGCGAAATTCTCGCCGGCTTCACCACGTTCACCACCATGTCCTACATCATCGTGGTCAACCCGGCGATCCTGAAAACGGCGGGCATTCCCGCCGGTCCCTCGATGACGGCGACGATCCTGGCATCGGTTTGCGGATGCCTGCTCATGGGGCTCTACGCCAACCGCCCCTTCGCCATCGCGCCGTACATGGGTGAGAACGCCTTCATCGCCTTCACCGTCTGCCTGGGCCTGGGCATACGCTGGCAAACCGCGCTGGGCGCCATCTTCCTCGCCGGAGTTGCCTTCCTCGTGCTCACCGTGCTGCGCCTGCGCCAGCGCCTGGTGGAGTCCATCCCCACTTCGCTACGCTACAGCTTCGCCGTCGGCATCGGGCTGTTCCTCACCTTCATCGGATTGAACCAGACCGGCATTGTCGAGCTCGGCGTCGTGGGCGCTCCGGTCAAGGCGGGCGCGCTCACCGCGCCTGCGGTGCTGGTGGCCATCTTCGGATTCCTGCTGATCGGCGCGCTGACGATTCGCAAAGTTCCTGGCGCAATTCTCATCGGAATTGTAACCACCGCGCTGGTGGCGTTCGTCACCCGCGTTGCTCCCTGGCCCGCGGCGGTTTTCGGAACTCCCGCCAGCGTCGCGCCCATCTTCGCGCAAATCGACATTCGCGGCGCGCTCTCGCCCAAAGCGCTGCCCATCGCGCTCACCATCTTCATCATGGCCTTTGTAGACACCATGGGCACGCTCATCGGACTCAGCGCACGCGCCGGTTTTCTCGACGAGCACGGCAACCTGCCGCAGATCGAGCGGCCCATGATGGCCGACGCGCTGGCGACCATGCTCTCGCCGCTGTTCGGCACCACCACGTCGGGCGCCTTCGTCGAGTCCGCCACCGGAATCGAAGCCGGTGGGCGCACCGGGCTCACCGCCGTAGTCGTAGCCGTTCTATTTGCCATCTCGGCGGTTGCCGCGCCGTTCGTGGCGGCCATCCCGGCCCAAGCCTACGGCCCGGCGCTCATCATCGTCGGCCTCTTCATGCTCGCGCCCATCACCCGCATCGACTTCACCGACTATGGCGAATCGATTCCCGCCTTCGCCGTCGTCACCCTGATGTGCTTCACCTACAACATCGCCGTCGGCATCACCGCGGGCTTCCTGCTCTATCCATTCTGCAAAATCGTACAGGGAAAAGCCCGCGAGATTGGCGCGGGCCTGTGGTTGCTGGCAGCATTGTCGCTGCTGTTCTTCGTGTTCTATCCGTACAAGTAGGAGACGCCCGCCCGCGCTACGGCCGCTCGGACTGCGGAGGCGTTTTCGCCGTCCTGGAGTGGACAGAGTCTTTCGCCGCCTCTCGCTTGGCGCGTTGCAGGCTTTTCAGCTTCTGATACTGCTCGGCGGTGAGAACCCGGCGCGGAGCCACCACCATCTCGCCGACCTCGTGAATGATCTTTCCGCTTGCCGCCGAAAGGCTGTCGAGCTGTTGCTTGTAGGCCGCGTCGTCCAGTCCCTCGTCGTCGAGAATTGCGGAGATGTGGACTAACGCCTTGAGCGCGTCCGCGCTGCCATCAATCACCGCGAGCTGCTGCTTGAGCGCCGCATCGCGCAACTGCTTCTTCTGCGCGGCGGTCAGTTGCAGTTCGGCGGCCATTGCGGGATCGTCCCAGAAAGTGTCGAAGAGGCCTTTCGGCAGGTCAAGACCGTTCGGCAGGGAAAATCCCGGAGCTGCGCCGACCGCGGGAGCAGCCTGCGAGTGCGCCGGCGCGGCGCTCCCCGGGTTCGTTTGTGCAAAAGCGACTGCGGGCAGAACCAGAAGCACGGCGACGAGCAGCCTGACTCTCATTTCGATCCTCCAGGTTCACTCACAACTTTGATCAGCAACATTTGTTCGTAACGTTTGATTACAACTTCATTCGCAACCCAGGCAAGTCTGCCACGATCTGCTGAGCAGGTCAAAGGCTCAGGGCTGAGGTGGCTGGCGACCGCTCCGGCGAACGAATGTGGAACTCAAGCCGGTACGGCAACGTATCTCCGTTGCAGGTGAGCCACTCGAAGCGTGGACGCATGAGGAGACTTCTGATTTTTCTGGGAGTGTTGACCCTGGCGGCTGCCTGCTGGGCGCAAGCCGCGCCGCGGCCGGAGATTTGGTGCTGGGCACCTGGGCTGGTTGTGGCAGGACATCGCCAATGATGCTTCGGTAAAGCTGCGCACGCTGGCGGAGTTGACGGCAAAGGAGTGAGCAGGTACTATTCCGTCTCTTCCAACGCCTCGCTCAGCTCGGCCCACTCGTTCTCCAGAGTCTCCAGGGCGCGCCGTTTCTCTTCCAGCAAGGTTGAAACCCTCTGCGTCTCCTCGTTGCTTACATAACGGCTCAGCGACTCTTCGGACTCGGCGATGACAGCCTCAGTCTGGCTGACCTCGATCTCCAGGTTCGCCAGCCGTTCGGCCATCTGTTTCCGCTTCAGCGGATTCACCCGCCGCTTCGGTCCAGATGACGCCTCGGACGCCGTTTCGGCCACCGCCTCAGCCACCGCCTCCGGCGCCTGCTCTGCCGCTTCCACCGATCTGTGCCCGGCCGCAACCGAGGCGCGCAGCGACGCCTCCAACTCCTGGGCGCCATTCTGCTTGCGCCACAAGTAGTCCTCGTAATTTCCCGGATAGATGTTTACCGCGCCGTCGGCCACCTCGAAGACGCGCGTCGCCAGGCGGTCGATAAAGTATCGGTCGTGGGAGACGAAGACGCAGGTTCCGCTGAATTTCTGCAACGATTCCAGCAGCACGTCCTTGGCCCGCAGGTCGAGGTGGTTGGTCGGCTCGTCGAGCAACAGAAAGTTCGAAGGATGCAGCAGCATCCGCGCCAGCGCGTAGCGATTGCGCTCGCCGCCGCTGAGCACGCCAATCTTCTTAAAGACATCGTCAGCGCTGAACAGGAAGCTGCCCAGCAGGCTGCGCAGTTCGGTTTGCGAGCGTGGCGCCACCATGTTCAGGTCGTCCAGCATGCGCGCCTCGGAATCCAGTTCCTTGTACTGGTCCTGCGCGAAGTAGTCGGTTTCCGCGTTGTACCCCAGCACGTAGTCGCCGCCGCTGACAGGCTCGGTCTGCGCCAGCATCCTGATCATGGTGGACTTTCCCGCGCCGTTGACGCCGACCAGGGCAATGCGTTCGCCGCGCTCGATGGTGAAGCTCACGTCGCGTAGCACATGTTTTTCGCCATAGCTTTTGTTTACGTTTTTGAATTCCGCTACGATGCGGCCGCTGGGCTTGGGCTGCGGAAAAGTAAAGGAGATTGTGCGTTCGTCCTCGGGCACTTCGATGCGCTCGATCTTCTCCAGTTCCTTGATGCGGCTCTGCACCTGCTTGGCCTTGGTTGCCTGGTAGCGGAAGCGGCTGATAAACGCCTCCAACTGCTCGATACGCTCGCGCTGATTGTGGTAGGCGGCGGCCAGCGACTCACGCCGCTGCTGCTTGTCGCGCAGGTACTTGTCGTAGTTTCCGCTGTAGAAGTGAACCCGCTTGTTCCAGATCTCCACGATCTTTTTCACTGTCACGTCCAGGAAATAGCGGTCGTGGGAGATGAGGACGCAGGCATACGGATAGTTGCTCAGATAATCTTCCAGCCAGTTGCGCGTCTCCAGATCGAGGTGGTT
>CAZQDD010000049.1:0-26015 GCA_964591805.1 uncultured Acidobacteriaceae bacterium
GTGTGAACTGGTACTCGATGCCCGGATTTCCGAGCCCGACAATCAGTTTCACCGTGCCGCCTCTCCCATCGCCGGGGGCTCACGCGGCTAAGCCGGCTGAGCCCAGCGCGGCCGCTATTTCTTCTTTACGTCCTTGGCTTCGGGTTCGGCTTCCACCTTGCCCTTCTTGATGACTTCAGGCTCGGCAACAACGGCGGCAACAGCCTCATCCACTGGTGTCTCCACCACTTCTTCCTTCACAAAGGTAATGTGCACAACCAATGCATCCGGATCATTCAGGTACTTCACCGAAGCGGTCTGCGGTAAATCGGCAACGCGAATCGCATCGCCCACGCCGAGATCGGCTACGTCCACCGCAATGTGGCTCGGAATGTCCGACGGCAGGCACTCAATCTGGATCTCACGCAACACCAGATCCAGCAGGCCGCCCTCTTCTTTTGTGCCCTTGGCTTCGCCCTGGATGCGCACGGGAACCGAGAGACGCATCTTTTGATCCATCGCGACGCGCTTCAGGTCGACGTGCAGCAGGCTTCCCTTCAGCGGTTCATACTGCCAGTCCACCACCATCGCCTTGGATTGCTCACCCTCGATATTGATGTCGAAGATGGTATTGTGACCCGTGGCCGAGCGCAGAATCTTCAGAATCTGCTTCGGATCCACGGCGATTGCGCGCGGATCTTTCTTGGCGCCGTACAGCACCGCCGGAATCATTCCGGTGGTGCGCAGACGGCGCGCGGCATTCTTATCGGAAGCTTCACGCTGCTTTGCTTCCACTGTGTTCGTTGCAATTGCGGTTGCCATCAGTCTGTTCCTTCTACGTCGGGGTCCCGGCTCGCACTATGCGCACCGGGGCTTAGCTAAACAGCTTGCTCACCGAGGTCTCCTCGTGGATCGATTGGATCGCACGCGCGATGAGACCGGCGATCGAAAGCACCTTGATCTTCGGTTCCTTCTGTCCCGCCTCGCTTAGCGGAATTGTGTTGGTAACGATCAACTCTCTCAGGTTCGACTTGGAAATCCGTTCCACCGCCTGCCCGGAAAGTACGGCGTGAGTAGCACAGGCATAGACCGAAACCGCGCCATTATCGAGCAGCGCCTGCGCGGTCTTTACCAGCGTTCCCGCCGTGTCCACAATGTCGTCAAGGATCAGGCAGGTGCGCCCGCGCACATCGCCGATCACGTGCATCACTTCGGTTACGTTGATCTCGGTGCGCCGCTTGTCCACAATTGCCATCGGCGCATCCATCTTCTTGGCAAAGAAGCGGGCGCGCTCCACGCCGCCGGCATCGGGAGAAACCACCGTAAGGTTTGCCAGGTTCTGCTTGCGGAAGTGATCCACCAGCACGGGCGACGCAAAGAGGTGATCCACCGGAATGTTGAAAAAGCCCTGAATCTGCGGCGCGTGCAGGTCCACCACCAGGGCGCGATTGGCGCCCGCCGTGGTCAGAATGTCGGCCACCAGCTTGGAACTGATGGGAACCCGCGGCTTGTCTTTGCGGTCCTGCCGGGCGTAACCGAAATACGGAATCACCACCGTGATGCGCCGCGCCGAAGCGCGCTTGAGCGCGTCGATGATCAGCAGCAACTGCACCAGGTTGTGCGAGACCGGGTCGCACGTAGGCTGGATGATGAAGACATCGGCGCCGCGTACATTCTCCAGAATCTGCACGTAGATCTCACCATCGGAGAACTGGGTCAGAAACGTTTGCCCCAGCGGCAGTCCAAGAAAATCACAAACCTCTTTCGCGAGTGCGGGATTTGCGGTTCCGCAGAAGATTCGCAACTTATCTTCGCGGCGAGTTGGCACCGGCTTCTTGTCACCTTTGGGCAGTTCGGCGGCCTTGGCGGGCGGCACAACTCCTACTTCAGGCACAGCCTGCGCGACCTCGACTCCTGTTGCCAGTACGCTCGGTTTGACTATCGTGTCCATCGCTATCTCCGCTATCGGGACTGGTTGATCCCGCTTGATTCGCGTGAAACTTCAGGTTGCCGGTGCCATCGTTGGCGGCACGGCTAGCCTGAGCCGGTACTAACTGCGTCGTTCCCTGACCTGGGATACTGGCTGGGCGGCCAGGATTCGAACCTGGACGAAGTGCTCCAAAGGCACTTGACCTACCATTAGTCTACCGCCCAGTGGGGCAAGATTCGCCGAATCGCTACTTCACAAACATCTGCTCGCGATATTGATTCCGCGGCAGCGTTTCGGTGACGGTGGTTGCCAATCCTTCCGCGCTCATCCGTTCGGCCGCCTGCACCGCACGCTCACGGGTACGGAACAAACCGTACATCGTCGAGCCTGATCCGGAGAGCGAAGCATAATCGGCACCTTCGCGCTCAAGCACTCGCTTCACGTCACGCAATTCGGGATATTGAGGAAACACGACTCTTTCGAAATCGTTTTCTATCCCGGCTCGGACGAGGTCGAGAAGCGGAGTCTCGGCCCGGTCCCCGTTACCTTCGACGGGAACACCGGATACATCCAGGTAGCTCAACCACTCAAACGCAGAACGGCTGAACTTAGATAGTGTAACGGAGGCGTGGACCTCAGTCAAACTGGGTCCCTTGGCCGCGTTCGTCATTAACTCATCCCAGTCGCGAAAAGCCTGCGCCGTGGAGACGGCAAGCGGGGGCGTAACCAGCACGCAGGCGATGGCAGGAAGCTCCGCAAGGGCATAGACTTGCTCGCCGCGTCCGACGCCAAGCACGGTTCCACCCAGCAAAAACAAGGGTAAATCGGAACCCACCTCGGCGGCGATGCGGAGCCGTTCGGCGGCGGCCAGCGGCGCTTGCAGTTCACGTTCAAGAGCAAACAGGGCGGCGACTGCGTTGGACGAACCGGCGCCGAGTCCGCCTTGCACGGGAAGATTCTTTTCGATGGTGATCGCCAGCCTGGCGCGCTGCTTCGAGTGGCGCAACAGGCGCGCGGCGACGCGATGGCAGGTATTGGTTTCATCGCACGGAACCAGCGGATTGGCGCAGCGGATCTCGATGCCGTCGCCGGGCGCGGCTTCGACGCGGATCACGTCGTGGGCGGCGACCGTCTGGTAAATCGTCTCCAGCGCGTGGAAACCATCGGGCCGCGCGGGACCGATTGCTAAACCGAGATTGATTTTCGCAAACGATCGAACCGTGACGGCCATGCATAGAATTCTACTCGCCTCGGGAAAAAGCGTGGAATGCTTGCCGCATGGGCATAAACAAAGGGACAAACGACATTCTGGAACAAAATCAGGTTCAGGAAGGCCAGGGCGGGCGTAGCCGCCGGGAGAGGCAACGATTGGCGGAATGGATAATGGTTTGGAGACGTGATTGTACCGATGAGTCAATGGTTGTGCGAGGTCGCAAAGGATTGACCTTCTGATTAGCCTTGCGCGCCGTGGGATTGCCGCATGGGTACCGGGCGTGGGTACATGATTTGACGCGCGGCAATTTGCCTGGGCGGAGGCTGCCAAAAGATTTCGCACCCCGCTGCTAACGATTGCAATTCGGGCACGTCTAACTGGCATATACGAAACCTCCTTTGCTTCGCATCGAGACGTGGATTTATCCGCGTCTCTCTTTTTTGCGCGCGCGCCTGTCCGCCCGGCCTGGCACGCTGCACTCGACGGCAGCAGCTTTGTCCGGGCGCTACAGGCCGGACAAAAAGCAGGGAAGGATTGGCCCGCGGTGGAGTGCGCGGGGCGGGGGCTTCGTCTATGATTGGGAAGCCGGAGGAAATACGCTGGCGCGGGGCGGGTACGCGGCGATGGCTGCCGCTCCGGCTGCTGGCGCATGGCGGGTACGCGGCGATGGCTGCCGCTCCGGCTGCTGGCGCATGGCGGGTACGCGGCGATGGCTGCCGCTCCGGCTGCTGGCGCATGGCGGGTATGCGGCAATGGCTGCCGCTCCGGCTGCTGGCGCGGGATCGCGCGGAAAGCGCGGGAAGAGAGTGGCGATGAGTCTGCGTTTTGCTTTGGTGCTGGTGGTGCTGATGGTTCCGGCGGTTCTACGGGCGGGAGACACGAGCGCGCTGCGGCCTCCGAAGGGAGCACAGGTAGCGCTGATTGCCTTTGAGGATCTGCAATGCCCGGATTGCGCCGACTCCGAAGCACTGCTCGAGGAGGCATCGGCGAAGTATGGAATCCCGCTGGTGCGGCGGGACTTTCCGTTGCCGATGCACAACTGGAGCTTTGAGGCTCACGTACTGGCGCGCTACTTTGATACGCAAACCGATACGCAAACCGACACGCAAACCGGTACGAAAGCCGGTACGAAAGCCGATCCAAAGACTGCGGCGAACGCGCTGCCGCCCGGCGAGCAGTTCCGGCGCTGGGTTTACGCCAACCAGAGTTCGATCAACAAAGGCAACCTGCGCGGCATGGCCGAACGGTTTGCCGACCAGCACCACCTGGAACTGCCGGCGAACTACGATCCCAAGGGCGAACTGAAGAAACTTGTGCTCGCCGATTTCGCACTGGGGCAACAGGTGGGGGTGCTGCACACTCCCACGGTGTACGTGGTGAGCGTGAGCCAGCGCGGGGCGCCGTTTGTGGAGGGCGTGGAGCGGGACAAACTGTTTACCATGATTGAGCAGATGCAGGCGGCCGGAAAGTAGTAAGGCGGCGGCGAAGAACTAAAGATCGAGGGGAATGGCAACGATGAAGACGAAGATGGTTGCGGTGATGGCGGTGGTGGCCTTGATGGCTTCGGCGGCGTGGGCGGGCGATACGAGTGCGCTGCATCCTCCGGCGGGGAGCAGGATCGCGCTGGTGGTCTTCGAGGACCTGGAGTGTCCGGCGTGCGCCAAGGCCGATCCGCTGCTGACGCAGGCGGTGCGCAATTACGGGCTGCCGCTGGTGCGCCACGATTTTGTCATTCCGAACCACGCCTGGAGCATGGAAGCGCACATCATGGCGCGGTATTTCGATACCCAATCGCCAAAGTTGGGCGAAGAGTTCCGGCAATATATCTTTGCCAACCAGACGGCGATCTACAAGACGAACCTGCGGCAGTGGGCGGACAAGTTCGCCACGGCGCATCGCACGGCGCTGCCGTCCTTCTACGACCCGACGGGGTCGCTGCGCGCCAAGGTGGAAGCCGACACGCTGCTTGGCAGAGCCACGGGCGTACACCAGACGCCAACGATCTACGTGGTGAGCACATCTCCGCAAACCCCTTTTGTGGAAGTGACGGAACAGGGAAAACTGTTTGAGACCATCGAGCAGGTGAGGGCGGCGCTGGGACCGGCTCCGGCGGCGAAATCGAAGAAGAAGTAAGAGGCGAGGGGTTGAACCGCCATCGCTATGAGGTCCGCGTGGATTGGACTGGCAAGGATGGCGAGGGCACGAAGAGTGAGCGGGGCGCTGAGACCCGCGGTGACAATCGTCTCCGCAGAACTCGGCCGCGCCCGGACCCTGCACGCGAGGCACGCCGGTGTTGTTTGATTGCCGGGGCGGTGAATTTTCCGGTGGACGTTGCGGCTGAGATCGTGGAGGGGTAGGAGACACATAATCCATCCTATGAGAGGCGCGGCTTCGGCGGCGCCGTTTTCATTGGTGCGGGATTGGGGGGGAAATCGATTGCGGGTTGAAAAGCCTGGAGCGGCGCAGGATATTTGAGCTGCGCGGGGGTCCTTCACTTCGTTCAGGATGACACTCTAAAACAAAAAACAACGGCAAGGGCAAGAGCAACGGCAAAAGCAAAGACAACGGCAAGGGCAAGGACAAGGGCAAGGACAAGAGCAAGGACAAGAGCAAGAGCAAGGGCAAGGACAACTACTTTACATCTGCCAAATACGGGCAGATATGGGGCACACGGCACCTGCCCAGCAGGCTGTGCCGGGCTCCGGATTCGAACATCCCGGAATCGCCGCAAATCCTGGTTCCCCGGTATTATCCATTCAGGTGACGATGACTTCCCCTAACCAACCCGGCTCCGGCTGGCGCTTTCTCCTCCGCGCCCTCGGGCACCGCAACTATCGCCTGTTCTTCAGTGGCCAGAGTCTATCGCTGATTGGCACCTGGATGACCCGCATCGCCACCAGTTGGCTGGTCTACCGCCTTACCGGCTCGGCCTGGATGCTGGGAGTGGTTGGCTTTCTCGGCCAGGTTCCCACGTTTCTTCTCGGCCCATTCGCCGGAGTCTGGGTTGATCGCTGGAGCCGTCACCGCACCCTGGTCTGGACCCAGGTGCTCTCCATGTTGCAGTCCTTCGCCCTGGCCGCCCTCGCCTTCAGCGGACGCATCGCCATCTGGCACATCGCCGTGCTGAGCGTCTGCCAGGGCGTGATCAATGCCTTTGACACTCCCGCACGCCAGACGTTCCTCATTGAAATGGTGGAGGACCGCGCCGTCCTCTCGAACGCCATTGCCCTCAATTCCACCATGGTCAACATGGCCCGCCTGCTGGGACCCTCGATTGGAGGCCTGATCATTGCCGTGGCTGGCGAAGCCTGGTGCTTCACCATCGACGGCATCAGCTACTGCGCCGTCATCCTCAGCCTCCTGCTGATGACCGTCGCCGCAACCCCCCCGCGCCGCCGCGAGGAGGAAAATCTCTGGCGCGAACTCCGCGAAGGGTTCGGCTACGTTTCCAGCTCGGTTCCCATCCGCGCCATTCTGCTCCTGCTCGCCGTAGTCAGCCTGGTCGGGATGCCTTATTCCGTCCTGCTGCCCATCTTTGCCCGGCAAATCTTTCATGGGGGAGCGCACACTCTCGGACTCCTGATGGGCTCGACCGGCGTCGGCGCCCTGATTGCCGCCGTTACCATGGCCGCCCGCCGCTCTGTCCTCGGCCTGGGACGCCGCATCGGCCTGGCCGCCCTTCTGTTCGGCGGCGGACTGCTTGTTTTTGCTCTCTCCCGCAACCTCGCTGTCTCGGTCGCCATGCTGCTGGTCACCGGCTTTGCCATGATGCAGCACATGGCCTCCAGCAACACCATCCTGCAAACCATTTCCGACCCGACCAAACGCGGCCGCGTGATGAGCTACTACACCATGTCCTTCATGGGCATGACGCCCTTCGGTGCACTGTTCGGAGGGGCTCTCGCCGCCCGCTTCGGAGCGCCGCGCGCGCTGGCCGTCAGCGGCGTCGTCTGCATGGCCGCCGCCGGCGCTTACTTCGCTTTTCTGCCATCCATCCGCCGCGCGCTTCGTCCCATCTACATGGAACTCGGCATTCTCCCGAAAATAGCGCAGGCCATCGACTCCGCCGCCACCCTCACCTCGGACGCCGCCCCACAGTAGACCGCGCCCGCCCCGAAGTTGGGCCGAGGTTGGCGCCGCGCCGGGTGGCGGGTGCTCCACGGCAGGAGACGGGCAGACGTGGCGGGGAGGGAGCAGGTGGACTACACTCTAAAACGGAATGCGCCGACGTACTCCTCCCGGGATTGGGCAAAGCCCGCCGTTGAGGTGACGGGGGATTGCGAGAAATAACCGGGGAAGTGCGAAATGGACAGCATGAGGGAAGGGAGCAGGGCCGAATGCCGCAGTGCGGAGGAACTGCATCAGATGTTTCCGCATTTGTATGACAAGTTCAGCCGGGAACAGTGGGCGAAGCTGCGGGCCAACATGCCACTGGACATCAGCGCCGAGGATCTGGATGCGCTGCGCGGATTGAACGATCCGGTGTCGGTGGACGAGGTGGAAACGATTTACCTGCCGCTGGGGCGTTTGCTGAACATCCATATTACGACCGCGAACGTATTGGGGCGGGTAAAGGACTCATTCCTGGGGCGGCCCAGTCAGCGGCCGACCTATATTGTTGCGGTGACAGGCAGCGTGGCGGTTGGCAAGAGCACGTTTTCACGAGTGCTGGCCGAGGTGCTGTCGCGCTGGGCGGATCATCCGGTGGTGGAGCTGGTGACCACGGATGGGTTTCTGCTGCCGAACAAGATACTGGAAGAGCGCGGGCTGATGGAGCGGAAGGGATTTCCGGAGAGCTACGACCTGCGCAAGATGCTGGACTTCATGATTGCGCTGCGGCAGGGGGCCGCGACCTTGAAGGTTCCGGTGTATTCGCACCACAGCTACGACATTGTTCCCAACGAGTACCTGGAAATCCGGCGTCCCGAGATTCTGATTCTGGAGGGGCTGAACCTGCTGCAATTGCACCTGCTGGCAGGGATGCGGACGCCGAAGATTTTTGCCAGCGACCTGATCGACTTTTCAATCTACGTGGACGCGGAGGAAGCGCACATCCGGCAGTGGTACCTGGAACGATTCATGCTGCTGAGGAATACGGCGTTCCGGAATCCGCGCTCGTTTTTCCATCACATTTCAGAGTTGGGCGATGCGGAGGCGAAAGCGTTTGCCGTGGATGTGTGGGAACGGATCAACCTGGTGAACCTGGTAAGGAATGTGGCTCCGACCCGGGAGCGGGCGCAGGTGGTGCTGCAGAAAGGGTCGGAACACCAGGTGCAGGAGGTTTGGCTGCGCCGGGTTTGAGACAGGAAAGCGGAAACGAAGAGCCGGGGCGGATGCTCCGGTTTTCTGTTTTCTAGTTCTGGTTGCGACGGTAAATCTCATAGTTGTCGAGGACGGCCGCGGGCGAAAAATCGTGCGCGAGCAACTCCATGAGTTGGGGGCGGAACGGGATTGGCTCCTCCTGTAGCTGCAGGGTGCGCTTGACCACGACCCAGGCGACGTTGCGCTGCCGCGCCAGTTGCGCGAGCTGAGCCGCGGAGTAGGGATTCACCGTGTTGTCCAGCAGGAGGACAGGAAATTGCGGAGTGCGCCCGGTGGTGAAGTAAAACAAATCCTCTCCGGGAAGCATGAGAATGGCATCGCCTGGCGGAATTTCGCGGTTGCAGAAGGCGACGAGTTGCTCGAAATCAGCAAGCCAGTCGCCGCGCATGGCGAGGCCGCGCAGAGGCCGGAGGCTGGAGTGCGCCAGCGTCTCCCCGGAAAGGTCCACGTAATCGAGGCGCTCGTGACTGAGCGCGTAGTAGGCGCCCGTGATGAGCAGCACCAGCGAGGCTACGGCCGTGAAGGCGGTAAGCGGCTGGATGGAGGGTTGGGGATCGCCGGGCGGGCTGTCTCCGGTGGCACGGCGCGGGTTGCCGTCCGCGGCATTTTGCAGCCCGGCGTTGTCCGGCGCATGGTTCGACGCCACCCCTGCCAAGCTGGCGGAACCTTGACGCGGGGCAAGAGCAATGAGGATGGTCGCGATCAGGATCATCAGCATGGGCCAGAGGGCATAGGTTGAGCCCCAGAGCTGCTGCGAGAGGAACGCCCCATGAATGACCGCGAGCAGGACGAGGGGGAGCAACTGGGCGACGGATTGGGCGCCTGGGAGTTTCCACAAGGCCAGGGCGAGGGACGCAAGCAGCAGCACCGGCCAGAGATGCAGAAGAGCTTCGACGCGATCAGAGTCATCCTGCTGCAGGAAAAGCTCGGCCAGAGCCCAGAGGAATGGCAGAGACAGAAGAACGGAGGCGATCCAGCGGGTAGCAAAATGGGCGCTGGACGGCAGGAGAAAAAGCGCCAGGCCGGCGGCAAAGACCAGCAAGCTCCACAGGATGGCCGGGCCCTGGTAGATGCCGAGCATGGTGGCGACCCCCGGCAGGCGGCGCGAGGCCGCGAATTGAACCGTCCAGTGGAGATAGTTGGCGACCCCGGCGGTGCACTGGATGAGCGCGATCGCCGCGACAAAGCCGGTGGCCGCACCAGCCAGCAGCAGAAGAGCGGCGCGGCGTTGGCGCAGTCCCAGGTATGCGATGCACAACGCGGCGCTGAGGAGGAAAGCCAGTCCGGTGTTCTGCTTGATAAAAGGTGGAACGGCGAGCAGGATTCCGCAGGCGAAGGTGGCGAGCGGAGGGAAGTTTGCGGATTCCAGGCGCAACAGAAGCCAGGTGCAGAAGAGGATGAAGAGGGTGCAGTCGGAATCGTAGAACGGATGCGGGAAAATGCTGCTGGTCCCTAGAAAGATGAGCGGCGCGGCGAGCAGAAAGGCAACCAGGCGCACGGGCAGGCGCGAGGCGGCGAGCAGACGGAGCAGAATGAGCCAGGTGAGCAACGAAGCCATGGCCCCGGCACACGCGGCATAGAGATAGTGGTGGAGGACGACGCGTCCGAAGAGCTTGATGAGGACTGCCTGCACGAGGAAGGTCAGGGGTGCGTACGGAAACGGGAAGTCGCGGTAGGGGATCTGGCCCGCCGCGATGCGGGTTGAGTTTTCCAGGATGTAGCTGAGATCCCATAGAACGGTGAGGTGGGTGTTCTGCCAGAAGACGAAGGCGGCGGTGGCGATCGCGAGAAACGCTCCGGTGAGGAGATCGCAGCAGCGGGCGGCGCATTGCGGAAGTCGAGGATTGCGGCTGGACATGAGATCGAATTTCATTTTACGGCAGCGCGGCAGCCCCAGGCCGACTGGAGCGAAGGGATGAGAACAGGTGAGAAGCTTTGGCGCCGGGGGGACCCGGTGGCCCTTGTGCGAGCCGGGAGAATGGAGTTAAGTGTAGGGTGAGATTGCGATGGGTTGCCCGGGGGTACGGCTCCGGCGGGAAGGAGCGCGAAGATGTCGCACCAGAACGCAAGGGAAAGTTATCGCAGGCTGTCGCAGAGGTTGAACCGGTTTCCCCAGGGAGCACCGCCGACGGAGTTGTTGTTCCAGATCCTGGGAGTGCTGTTCTCGCCGGAAGAGGCGGAACTGGTTTCGCTGCTTCCGATGAAACCGTTCCGGGTGAAAGCGGCGGCCGAGGCCTGGAAGAAGACGGAGGCGGAGGCGCGTGCGGTGCTGGACGAGCTGGCCTCGCGCGGGATGATGCTGGACACGGAGATGCATGGCGAGCAGGCTTACGTGATGCCGCCGCCAATGGCGGGTTTCTTTGAATTTTCGATGATGCGGGTGGGGAACCGTTATGATCAGAAGCTGCTGGCGGAGTTGTACTACCAGTACTTGAACGTAGAGGAGGATTTTATCCGCGAATTGTTCGCCGAAGGCGAGACGCAGCTGGGGCGGGTATTTGTGAGTGAGCCGGCACTGGCGGGCCTCGCGGGCGCTGGGTCGGGTATCGCTGCGCTGCCAGCCGCGGGCGCTGGGGTGGGCACGCTGACGGGGGAGAACACGGTTCAGGTACTGGATTACGAACGGGCCTCGGAGGTGGTCGCGACGGCCTCGCATATTGGCATCGGGACTTGCTATTGCCGTCATAAAATGCAGCACCTGGGGCGATCGTGCGCGGCGCCGATGGATATCTGCATGACCTTCAACTCGACCGCGCGTTCGCTGATCAGGCACGGAATTGTGCGGCAGGTGGATGCGGTCGAAGGACAGGAAATATTGCAAAAGGCGATGGCGAACAACCTAGTGCAGTTTGGCGAGAATGTGCGCGAGCGGGTTTCGTTTGTCTGCAATTGCTGCGGATGCTGTTGCGAGGCGATGCTGGCGGCCAAACGCTTTGCGGTGCTGCATCCGATTGCGACCACGAACTTTTTGCCGGAGATCGACGTGGAGCGCTGCTCGGGTTGCGGCAAGTGCGTGGACGTTTGCCCGGTGGAGGCGATGGGACTGGTTGCGGCGGGCGATCCGCACCGGTCCATGCGCAAACGGGCGCGGGTCAACGAAGAGCTTTGCCTGGGCTGCGGCGTGTGCGTGCGCCAATGCCGCAGCGGCGCGGCGAAGTTGAAGTCCCGGGCGCGGCGGGTGATTACGCCGGTGAACACGGCACACCGCACCGTGCTGATGGCGCTGGAACGGGGGAAGCTGGCGGATTTGATATTCGACAATCGCGCCCTGTTCAGCCATCGGGCGATGGCGGCTATACTGGGCGCGATTCTGAAGCTGCCGCCGCTGAAGCAGGCGATGGCGAGCCAGCAGATGAAGTCGCGCTACCTGGAACAACTGCTGACGCGGCACCGGCTCAGTCGCAGCAACACTTAGGCGCGAGCGGGAGACAGCGCGAGGTATCTGTAGGGAGGGCCGGAACGGCGGCAGGCGGCGCTAAGCTGGACCGGCAGATGGCGGCGGTAAGGAGGAAAGCATGTTCAATGTTGTGACCATCGCAAGGGAGTACGGCAGCGGCGGGGCCGAGGTTGGACGCCGGGTGGCGGAGCGGCTGGGATGGGAGTTTCTGGACCGTGAAATTATCGAACGGGTTGCCGCCATGGGCAAGATCGACCGCAACTGGGCCGCGCAGGCGGACGAACAATCCTGCGCCTGGTGGGAGCGGGTGCTGAACGGCTTCCGGCATGGCGGGCCGGAGGTATATGTGGGAGGGATTGCCGACACCGGAGTGGACCGGGATTCGCTGCAACAGTTTACCGCCCGGGTGATTGAAGAGGCGGGAAAGACTGGCAATTGCGTGATCGTGGGCCGGAGTTCGCAATGCGTGCTGCGCAAGGAGCCGCGGGCGCTGCACGTCCTGGTGTATGCGCCGCTGCAGGAGAAGCTGGAACGAATGAAACATCGCCACCCGCAGGAACGCGATTTGCAGGCACTGCTGCGCCGCATGGACGCCGAGCGTACCCACTATGCGCAGGACTATTTTGGTTGCGACACACGGGAGCGGGGCCTGTACCACCTCTGCCTGAACAGCACGATTGGGCTGGATACCTGCGCCGGGCTGATCATGAATGCGATCCGCTTTTCGGAGATGAAGCAGGAACCGGAGAGAGAAGAAACTCCGATCTAGGGCAATTCCCTGATTCGTGTAGTGAGCCGACTCCCACCTTAGCCGCATAAAGCCGCGGCGAAGGTGAGGCGGCCGACTGGTTCGCGGGATACACCTTCTGCGAATCCGGTCTAAGAAGACACGCCACGGGACGGGACGCGCAGCGCTTCGACCAGACTTTCGACCTTGGGCGAGCCCAGTCCGGTGCAGGCATTCCATCCCGGTCCGGCATGATAGAAACCATTGTTTCCGCGCGTGATTTTCCGCAGGATACGGGCGCCGTTGCCGGACAGCTCATAGAGCAGTGGAGTGATATAGCCGCAGCGGGTGCCCAGGGTGGCGTTGAGGCAGGCCAGCAGCGCCGCCCACAGCGGAGCTACCGCGCTGGTTCCGGCCGCCGGGCAACACCTTCCGCCGGCAATGATCTGGCAGCCGCGGCGCGGGTCCGCCGGTCCGGCAACATCGGGAACACCACGACCCTTCCGTCCATTCGGCGCCAGCGGCACGCCATGTTTCTTCTGCCACCGCGGCACCGGAAATCGCTGGCTGACGCCTCCGCCGGTTGCGCCGCGAATGCCGTGCAAGTCGCAATTCCAGGCAGACTCGCGCACGCCGTTGCCGGGTGAAGCATGCACCATGGTCCCGCCGCAGCTCAATACGTGGGGGCTGCTGGCGGGGAAATTCACCCCGGGTTTGCCGCCGCTGGAACCATTCATCGCCCCCTGGTCTCCAGAGGACACGCAGACGGCGACGCCGAGCATGGCGGCGTCGCGCAGCAGTTCATCCAGGCTCTTCAGGTAGGCCCTGGAGAGTTGCGTCTCGGGCTCGCCCCAACTGATGGAAAGCGCGCAGGGAAGCTCTTCCTTTGCGCTGATGGCCCGGCTCACCGCGTTATAGATGCCCTGCTCCGAGTTGGAGGCCATGTAGACAACGATCTCCGCGCCCGGAGCCAGGGCGGCAGCCAGCTCAATATCCATGGTCACTTCCATGGTGGACTGCGCCGCCTGCAACACGTCCGCGGAAACCTCCGAAAGCTTACGCTTGCCGTCGAGCACGTCGAAGAACTGCCGCATCTGATGGGGCGGCGCGGGCGAGTTCCGCACTCCGTCCACGCTGACGAAATGGATGGCTGGCATGGGCCGGTGCAGGCTGGAAAAAAACTTTTGCAGGTCCTGCTCACGGTAGCCGCCACCGAGTTCAATCAGTCCGATGCGCTGCTTTGCAGCGCTGAAGTTGGCGGGAAAACCATAGGCGCGCGCCATTTCCGGCACCGTCCAGAACGGCTTGATTGGGTTGGGATAATGGACCCGTGGGCGCGTGGCGCAGGGACGCGTATTCAGTCCCAGCACGGCCTGGACAATTTCCGCCAGCTCGCGTGGCACGGTCAACCGGCCGGCCGCCGCCCGGTACTTTCCGCGCGGGTGCTCCACTTCCAGCAGGCGGACGCCGAAGGCATGCTCCATGGCCGCGGCTTTGCCGCCCAGCACAACCGCGCGCCGATGGGCGGCAACTTCAAGGAGATCGAGCCGATGGCGGCGGGCAAAACGGCTGACCCGCGCAATGTCATCTTTGCGGGCTCCGTGTTTACGGGCAAACTCCCCGGGCGAGAGCGGCTGGCGCTGCCGCGGAGATGGATCGCCGGGCGCGGAGTGCAGATCCGGCAGCTGGTGGCGGCGGCGCAGGATGAGCGTCACCTGCAGCTCCGCGCCGGGATCGGTGCCCCCGGTTCGCTTCTCCCCTGGCAGCGGAACATGCCGGTGCCAGGGCAACGGGATTCGCTGATCCTGGTTGGGTGCGGCGCGATCCATGGCTTAAACCTCGAATGCTTCCCAGCGCTCCCGGGTGCTCTCGATGAGCTGGGCAAAGCCCGGCTCGCGGCGCACCTTATCGAGGAACGGATCCAGATGATGAAGCAGCGGAAAGTTAATGAAGCCTCTTTCCACCGCGATGTTCAGCCACTCCAGGGCGGACGTTGTTTCATCGATCAACGCATAGGCCTGAGCCATGAGCCAGGCATAGTTCAAATCGGCACTTGCACCGCTGACCAGCTCTTTGCTCACCGAGAGCAGCGCCGCTTGCCGGTCTCCGCGCAAGGCGTGGGCGTAGAACGCGCCAAGCTGCGAGAACAGGGTTTCTCCGGCAACGCCGGGCAACGCTTCCAATATGGCGACGGCTTCCTTCACGCGGCCATTGAGGGCCAGAACCTGGGCGTAGGCCAGTTGCAGCATCGGGTTCTGCGGATCTCTATTCAGGGCGCGCTCAAAGGGCGCCAGGGCGCGTCCGAATTCACCGGAAAGCGTCGCCACCAGGCCGGGAACCATCTGCCACATCGGAGTCAATGGATCGATATCAATCAATCTTTGCGCCATGGCTGCAACCGCATATCCCTTGCCGCTCAGGCTGCAGATGGCGCACAGCCAACTGAGCGTATCGGGATCATTGGGATTGCTTTCCAGGGATTTCTTCAACAGGCGCACGGCCTCCTGGGTGCGGCCCTGGGTGGCTTCCACCAAGCCCAGCAATCGAAACCCATGGCCGGACTGGGCATCGAGTTCGAGAATCCGCCGGGCGCACCGTTCCGCGTTCGCCAGGTATTCGGGATCGGTGGAAATGCCGGCATTTACGAATTGCCAGTACACCTGTCCCATGGCGGAGAGCAACACGACGTTTTCACCGATGATGCGCTCGCCCTGTTTCAGGTAGTCCAGGGCGCGCTCGAGGCCGCCGCTGGAGTAAGACAGGATTTCCTGCTTTGCCCGGAGGTAATACTCATAGGCGCGGATGTCGTGAATCGGTTTTTCGCCCAGGCGCAGGGACTCCGACGGGCTGAGCTTCACTTTCAGGGCCTCGACGATTCTTCGCGACAGGCTTTCCTGAATGGCGAAGATATCTTCAAGGCTTCCCGCGTACTTCTCCGCCCACAGCAGCGAATCGGTGGCGGGATTGATCAACTTGGCGGTGACGCGAAGGCTGTCGCCGCTGGTGCGCACGGTGCCTTCCATTACGAACTGCACATTGAGGTCAGCGGCGATGCCGCGCAGGTCCTGTGCCGACCCCTTGAAACGGGTTGCGGAGGTGCGGCAGATGACTCTCAACAGTGAAATTGCGGAAAGATCGGTGATGATTTCATCGGTGAGCCCGTCGCTGAAGACCTCGGCCCTGGGATCACTGCCAAGCACGACGAACGGAAGCACCACGATCGACTTCTCCTGCGCAATGGCCGCCGGGGGAGCGATGCGCGGTGAGCTTGCGGGGAGCCGGGAGTGTGCGAACTGTTCCAGATCAACCATGAACTCGTCCGCGCTCTGGTAGCGATCGGTGCGGCTTTTTGCCAGGGCGCGGAGCATGACGGCGTGGATGGCCAGGGGAAGTTCGGGCCGATAGTCGAGGATCGGCTTCACTTCCTCGTGCAGGATGGCGTGCAGAACGGCATAGGAATTTGCGCCCGCGAAGGGAAGCACGCCGGAGAGCATCTCATAGAAAACCACGCCGGAAGACCACAGGTCGCCGCGATGGTCCACCTCGTGGCCCTGGAGAAGCTCGGGCGGCAGATAACTGACGGTCCCCAGCAGGGCACCTGTTTGAGTCAGGCATTCGACATTGCCGGCCAGCTTTGCCAATCCGAAATCAACGATCTTGACATCGCCGCCGGCGGTCAGAAGCACGTTGGAAGGTTTGATGTCACGATGGATTACGCCGCGCTGGTGGGCATGGCTGAGGCCAGCGAGAATCTTGCGGCTGATATCGACCGACGGCTCCAACTCCATGGCGCCGCGCAGAATGCGGGCGGCGAGAGTTTCGCCCTCGTAATAGGCCATGACGAGCACGATCTGCCCATCTTCGTCCTCTTCCACGTCATGAATGGTACAGACATTGGGATGGTCGAGGCTGGAAGCAGCACGGGCCTCGCGCAGCAGCCGTTCTCTTCGCGCCTTGTCCCCGGTAAGATGAGGGGGCAGGAATTTGAGCGCCACCATGCGATGGAGACGCAGGTCCTCGGCCTTGCACACCACGCCCATTCCGCCGCGTCCCACTTCCTGCAGCACCTTGTAGTGTGCGATTGTATCCCTCGTCAAAGACAACCTCCTGTCACTCTCGAACCAGTGCCTTCCTGGCCACCAGGTCTTCGAGAATGCAGATGAGACCCTCCATGGTTGCAAATGCGCTGGTTGTGATCAGCGACTCATCCGCATCGGTCAAAGGCAGCCCGGCGATGGTTGTCCGGAGCTCTTCCAGGTGCGCAATGTCGTCTGCCGCGTGCAGATGCATGCAGCGGAAAGCCTCGGCCGGGTAGCCGGTCTGGATGCGGATATCTTCCAGGTGTGCGGCCAGAGGCGGGTTGCCCTCGATGACGCCGAGGTAGCCGAACAACGCCGCCGGATGGGCATGGCGAATCCAGCAATACTGGGCGCCCACCAGGCGCGCGACATTGGCACTGGGAGCGCGGCGCAACAAGCTGGCGCGATCCATGCCGGCGGCCACCAGGTCGTTCAGCAGCCATTCATCGTGATGGCGTTCTTCCTCGATGTGCTGCTTCAGGTAGGCGGCGCTGGCGGCGGCAAGCGCGTCGCCTGGGGCCAGTTCCGCGGCGCGATCGCAGGCCGCGCTCATCAGGGGCACGCTGCAACTTACCAGGGAATAGAGTTCGCGGAGAAAAGAAGGAAATAGTTGCGGCAGATCGCGGTGGGACCAGAAGCGTTGGGCGGCGGAATTCAACAGACGTTGCGCCAGCGCCATCTTCATCCAGAGAACAGAACCGCGCCCCGCCGATGAGTTTTCGGCGCCGGGCCCGGGCGAGCCAGGCGCAGGGGAGAGCTCGATCACTTTATCCACAGGCAACCCTCCGGCAACCAGAGGGTGCGCGGCAGCACGCACGGTCTGGCTCCATGGCGAGCATTCACTAAACGAAGAAGTTTGGTCTCATGTGCTGCTTGTCTTCGGCCGGCGCTCCGAGCTTTTGGCGCAGGCTAATCAGGACATCGACCTCGTCATCGCTGATCTTGGCGACCAGCGCTAATTCCTCGGCTGTAAATTCCTGCTTCTGGAGAATTCCAGCATCCACGAGCTTTTGCACTCTCGACTGTACGTCTGACATTTAGACCTCCTCAGGTTTATGCAACGATTCCGATGATTCCGGGCACAACACAGATAGGGAAAGATTCTCTGATTTATTGAGGAAAGTCTGTAGGACAAGAACGTGAACCTGGCAAGCAACTATTCCGAAACCTTGGGAGCATCCCTCCCAGGAGGTGATTTTTTATAAGCCAGTCCAGGGCCGGTTGTCAACCGGGCGGACCGATTTCCGCTGCGGGGAGACGCGCCGGGGTCAGGCGTCGAGGCGGTAGCGGCTTTCGGCGAGGCGGAAGAGCGGCTTCCAGAGGAGGCGGTTGATGGTGACGACCATGGCAGCCATGACGACGGTGGCGATCAGCAGGAGGCGGGTGTTTCCGCTGTCACTGGCCAGGCTGATCTGGGCGCCGAGGCCGAGGGTGGTGTAGGTGTGGTCGTTGGTGCGGAAGTATTCAGCGACGATGCTGGCGTTCCATGCGCCTCCGGAGGCGGTGACGAGGCCGGTGATGAGGTAGGGAAAAATGCCGGGGAGGATGACGGTGAGCCAGCGCTCGCGGAGGTCGAAGCGGAAGATGCCGGAGACATCGCGGAGATCGCTGGGGATGGCCAAGGCTCCGGCAATGACGTTGAAGAGGATATACCACTGGGTTCCCAGGAGCATGAGGACGATGGAGGCGGTGTTCATGCCCCCTCCCATGCCGATGATGACGACGAGCAGGATGGGGAACAGGGCGGTGGCGGGAACAGAAGCGGCGATCTGGGCGAGGGGCTGGGCGTAGCGGGCGAGACGGGGATGGAAGCCGATGGCGACACCGGCGGGAATGGTCCACGCCAAGGCGATGAGCAGGGAAATGGTGACGCGCAGGAGAGTGGCCGCGGCCGCCCGCAGGGTGAGGCTGAACTCGGCGCCCGAGAGATGGGAGAGCAGGATTCCGGCTTGGAGCACCCCGTAAAAAGCGAGCGCGGCGATGGCAATGGCCACCAGCACCTCCACCGCATGCCTGGTGCGCGAGCCGGCGGGCTTGGTCGCGTTCGCGTGGGTGTGGTGCTGGGCGAGATGGACGACGAGACGCTCGGAGAGCGGGGTGATGACGCGATGGCGCACGGCGCCGAGGATGGTGGAGTTGAAAAGCATGGCCAGCAACGGCGAACGGGGCGGCGAAGCGGATTCGACCTGCTCGAACTTGAACTTGTCTGACCAGACAATGAGAGGTCGCCAGAGAAGCTGGTCGAGCAGCACGATGACTGTGATGAGAGTGGCCAGGCCCCAGGCCATGGCTTGTTTATCGCCGTTGTCGGCGGCGGTCTTGAGGTAGGAACCGAGGCCAGGCAGGCGGAAATCGCGGTTCTGGAGGATGAACATCTCGCAGAGCATGAGGGTGAACCAGCCCTGGGCGACGGAGACCATGGAGTTCCAGACCAGTCCGATGGTGCTGAAGGGAAGCTCCAACTGGAAGAAGCGCTGCCAGCGGCCGAATCCGTAGATGGTGGTGGCTTCGCGAAGCTCGCGGGGGATGGACTTGAGGGAAGAGTAAAAGCTGAAAGCCATGTTCCAGACCTGTCCGGTGAAAATCAGGACAATGGAACCGAGCTCGAGGCCAAGCTGGCGGGTGGGGAACAAGGCGACCATGGCGAGCATGACGCCGGGCAGAAAGCTGAGCACCGGGATGGACTGGAGGATGTCCAGAATGGCGATCATGAGGGCTTCGACGCGCTTGTGGTAGGCGGCGATGTAGCCATAGGAGAGAGCGAAGGCGAGGCTGAGCACGTAAGCCACCGCCATGCGCACCAGCGAGTAAAAGGCGTAGACGGGCAGGGCTCGCGGCGAGCGCCGGATGACGGCCTCAGCTACGGGGGCTGAGAACCAGTAACGGGTGACGACCGTGAGCGCGTAAAAGATGGCGATGACGCCGGCGAAGACGGCGAAGTCCACCAGCAGCGGCCAGGTGCGGGCGCGGGCGGCGGATTGAGCGAAGGTACGGACACGCTGGATCACTGACCGGCGGCCTCCGGGGTGGCGGCTTCCGGCTGGTGCAGATAGAGGCGCTGGCGGTCGGCATCGTACTCGAACAGCTCGGCGTAACGTCCCCAAGTGATGGCGGTTTCAAGCTGGCGCTTGGCTTCCTCGTCGCTGAAATGGTCGTCAACGAGGTCGTGGAAGAGCGCCTCGGGAGCGGAGTGGTCGCGCTTGGTTTCGAGGGTTCGGGTGATCTGGCGAAGAAGGGTGACATGGCCTAGGGCGGCCTGGCGGAAGAGCTCCTTCTGGCGGAGGATGTCGGCATTGGCGAAGTCATGGCCCTCGGGAGTGATCTCGGCATCGCCCTCCTCGACTTTGAGGAATCCGAGCTGGTGGGCGGCATCGACGATGGGCAGCAGGTCGTCGACCTCGAAGGCAAGCTGGTCGGCGAGGCGGTACATGTCTTCGCGGCCGTTGCTGCTTTCATCAACGAGTTCGAGCAGTCCGGCGATGGCGCCGGGACGGGCGTGCGAGAGCATCTGATAGGTGGCGCGGGGGGTGCGGGCGTAAGGGAGCAGCGGCCCCTGCGGCGGCTGCAAGGGCGGCGCGTCATGCTGCGAGGGTGAGGTGAGCACCTTGTAGATGTAGTCGACGTAGCCGGTGAATTCGGCGGACTTGCGATCCCGCGGGCGTGGCAGGGCGAGCTCGAAATCGGTGCGGATGCAGCCGGGATTCTTGCCCAGAACGATGATGCGGTCGGCGAGCATGACGGCTTCCTCGATGTTGTGGGTGACGAGGAAGATGGCCTTGGTGGGAATGGCTTTTTTGCCCCAGAGTTCGAGGAGTTCGCCGCGGAGGTTCTCGGCGGTGAGGACATCGAGGGCGGAAAAGGGTTCGTCCATGAAGAGGACTTCGGGCTCGACGACCAGGGCGCGGGCAAAGCCGACGCGCTGCTTCATGCCACCGGAGAGTTCCTTGGGATAAGCCTGCTCGAAACCGTCGAGGCCGACGGTATCGAGAATTTGGAAGCTGCGCTTGTGGCGTTCGAAGGCATTGACGCCGCGGGCCTTGAGCGGGGCTTCGACATTCTCAAAGACGGTAAGCCAGGGAAAGAGAGCGAAGCTCTGGAAGACGATGCTGACGTTGGGAGAGCAGTCGCCGATGGGCTTCCCGTGCCAGAGAACCTGGCCGGCCGAGGGTTGGGCGAGGCCGGTGAGCATGCGCAGCAGGGTACTCTTGCCGGAGCCGGAGGGACCGAGCAGGGCAAGGATCTGACCGGGTTCGATGGCGAGATCCGTGGGAGCGATGACGGGGATGGTGGCCGAGTCGTGCTCTCCGTAGTACTTTTCGACTTTCAAAGCCTGGATGATGGCTTCCGGCATTGGCTTCCTCTTCGCTGGGCACAAGAGCGCAAAACGCGGCCTGCCGCACCCGGCGATTCTTCTAAGAAGATAACAGGCGCGTGTGAACCGACGGGGACAAATGAAGGTGGATGGTTGCAGAGCGGGCGGCGATGGGGCGAAATGGAAAGTGAAAAGCCCCCGACAAGCGAGTCCGGGGCTTTTCAGGCGATGCGGGAGCCTCAGTCACTGGTGTAAAAATCGACGGCTACGGGATTCTCAAAGAGGGAGTAGTCGCGAGTGACGACGGTGATGCCGCTTTCCGTGACAAAGTATTTCTGGCGGTCGGCTTCGGTGTCATATCCGATGACGGTGCCCTCGGGAAGCTGGACATCGCGATCGATGATGGTTTTGCGGATGCGGCAGTGGCGGCCAATGCTGACGTGGCTGAACAAGATGCTGGTATCGACCTCGGCGTAGGAGTTGACGCGAACGTCGGGCGACAGGACGCTGTCGCGGACGGAGCCGCCGGAAACGATGCATCCCTGGCTGATGACGGAATCGATGGCCGTGCCGGTGCGGCCGGGCTCGGCGAAGACGAACTTGGCGGGCGGATATTGGCGCTGATAGCCGCGGACGGGCCAGCTCTGATCGTAGAGGTTGAAGACCGGGGAGACGGAGGCGACGTCCATGTTGGCTTCGTAGTAAGCCTCGAGGGTTCCGACGTCGCGCCAGTAGAGGGCTTCCTTGTGGTTCTCATCGACGAAGTTGAAGGAATACATCTTGTAGTCATCGACCATGCGGGGAAGGATGTTGTAGCCGAAGTCGTGGCGCGACTCGGAATCTTCCGCATCCTTGAGCAGGGCGGGGATGAGCACGTCGGTGTTGAACAGGTAGATGCCCATGGAAGCCGAGATCATTTTGCGGTTGTAGGGCGAGCGCAGGTCGGTTTTCTTGGGTTTTTCCTGGAATCCGGTGACGCGGCCGTCCCTGGCGAGTTCGACGACGCCGAAGGAACGCGACTCGCTGGGATCGATGAGGATGGTTGCGATGGTGACATCGGCGCCGGACTGCTTGTGCTGCTCGAGCATGAGCTCGTAGTTCATCTTGTAGATGTGGTCGCCGGAGAGAAGAAGGACGTATTTGGAACGCTCACTGCCAATGGAGTAGATGTTCTGGTAGACGGCGTCGGCGGTTCCCTTGTACCAGTCCTCGCTGACGCGCTTCATGGGAGGCAGGATTTCGATAAACTCTCCCAGCTCGCTGGCGACGATCTGCCAGGCCTCGCGAATGTGGCGATTGAGGCTGAGCGCCTTGTACTGGGTCAGGATGTAGACCCGGCGCAGAGCGGAGTTGATACAGTTGGAGAGAGTTACATCGATGATGCGGTAGATGCCACCGAACGTGACAGCCGGTTTAGCGCGGTCGCGGGTGAGCGGGTAGAGGCGTTCGCCCGCACCGCCAGCTAACAAGACTCCCAGAGTATCCTTCATCTTCAATCCTAAGTGTTTCCTAAGTACACATTTCCCGAGTTACGAGTGCACGATTGCCGGAGAAAAACCGGGGTACGGGACCAATCAAACGAAAAATTTCACCTAAGGCCGATGAAGCGACAACAGAGGATGGTAGCACAGGACACGGCGCTCGTCCGGCAAGGGAAAACAGGGTGGCGCGGGAAGGCATATTTTTGTGGTGACGGGCGGGTTTTGGCGGGGTGGGGCTGGGGCGTTACAATACGAAGATGAGCGACGCGGGGCCGGGGAAAGAGAAATTCTCGCTGGGCGGGGCACTGGGCGCGGGCGCCGGCACGGGTTTCCGCCTGCTGCGCACCCGGCTGCGCGGCAAGCCGGGCCGGAATCAACGGCTGTTCAACGGCATCCGGTCGGGCGCAAGCGGATTTCTGAAGCCGGTCGTGCACGTTCTGCGGATTTTGTTTCTGGAAGTAAGCGGATTCATATTTCTTTGTTTTTCCGTAATCATCGTAAGTGCCTTCTCCCACGAGTACAAAAAGTATGCAATGCACCAGGTTGGATTGGAGCGGGTCATACTGGCTGGGGCGATAGGCGCCATGTTTTTTTATTTTGGAGTGAGTTCCTTCTGGCGGGCACGCCAGAAGCGATCGAGAATTTAAGCGCGGGGGCAGGTTTATGTCTGATAAAGCAGCGGCGGCAAAGAAGCCGGAGAAAATTTTCCAAACCACATCTCATATCGTCATTAATCCTTTTTACACGCCTGCGGACTTTTCCGGTTTCGATTACGAAAAGGAACTGAACGCGCCGGGCAGCTTTCCTTATACGCGCGGAGTGCAGCCGACGATGTACCGCGGACGGCTGTGGACGATGCGTCAATACGCGGGCATGGGCGACGCGGAAGAGAGCAACAAGCGCTACCGCTTCCTGCTGAGCCAGGGAACAACCGGATTGTCTGTGGCCTTCGATCTGCCGACGCAGATCGGCTATGACAGCGACAATCCATTTGCCCTGGGCGAAGTGGGGAAGGTCGGAGTCGCGATCGACACGATCGAGGACATGCAGCGGCTGTTTGCCAACATCGACCTGGAAAAAGTTACGACGTCGATGACGATCAACTCCTCGGCGGCGGTGCTGCTGTCGCTTTACGTGGCGGTCGCCAAGCGCAACGGATTCGATGCGAAGAAGCTGGGCGGCACCATCCAGAACGATGTGCTGAAGGAATATGTGGCGCGCGGGACCTATATTTATCCGCCGACGGCGGCGATGCGGCTGATCACCGATATTTTTGCGTACTGCAAGGAAAACGTTCCGGAGTGGAACACGATTTCGATCAGCGGCTACCACATGCGGGAAGCGGGATCGACGGCGGTGCAGGAGGTTGCATTTACGCTGGCCGACGGCATTACGTACGTGCAGGCGGCGGTGGCGTCAGGACTGGACGTGAACCAGTTTGCGCCGCGGCTCTCCTTCTTCTTTGCCTGCCACAATAACTTTCTGGAAGAGGTTGCGAAGTTCCGGGCGGCGCGGCGGATGTGGGCAAAGATCATGCGCACCCGCTTTGGGGCGACCGCGCCGAAGGCGCTGATGCTGCGCTTCCACACCCAGACGGGTGGTTCGACGCTGACGGCGCAGCAGCCGCAGAACAACATCGTGCGTACCGCATTGCAGGCGCTGGCGGCGGTGCTGGGGGGAACCCAGTCGCTGCACACGAATTCGTATGACGAGGCGCTGGCGCTGCCGACGGAAGACTCGGCGCGGCTGGCGCTGCGCACCCAGCAGATCATCGGGTTCGAGAGCGGGGTGACGGCGGCGATCGATCCACTGGCAGGCTCCTACTACGTGGAGACGCTGACCAACGAGATTGAAAAGCGGGCCAGCGAATACCTTGCCAAGATCGACACCATGGGAGGAATGCTGAAGGCGATCGAACGCGGCTATGTGCAGCAGGAAATACAGAACGCCGCCTACGAATTCCAGAAATCGGTGGACAGCAAGGAGCAGGTGCTGGTGGGGGTGAACGCCTTCCAGTTGGAGCATGAAAAGCCGATTTCGCTGCTGAAGATGGATCCCGAACTGGAACGCCACCAGGTGGAGCGGCTGCGGGCCTTCCGCGCCAAGCGCGACCCGGCAAAGGCGGCAGCCTCGGTGCGCAAGGTGGACGAAACGGCGCGCGCCGGCGGCAACCTGGTACCGGTGATCGTGGAAGCCGTGGAAAGCAATTCGACGGTGGGTGAAATCTGCGATGCCATGCGCAAGGTGTTCGGGGAATACAAGGAAGTGATGGTGATCTGAAGCAGAGATGGGCACGGGGCGCGGAGCCAATCCGCGCCCTTTGTTGTGCCCGAAAAATGGTTGCGGGACGAAATCAGCGCGGGTCTGATTCCTCGAGACAGGGGACCTCACGGCCGGAGCGGGAATAGCAGCGCGGCGAGAGTTGATCGCTGCCGCCGGTCTTTTCAACAGCGGAAAGCAGGGACATGGCGAGCACGGCGCAGTGGAGGTTTTTGGGCGCCTCGCTGCTGCGCAGAAGCAGTTCGTCGCCCGCCAGTTTGATGGAGACATCACTGCCGAGCAGGAGGAGAATGGCGCGGTTGGGGCGGACGATGTAGGAAACCCTGGCGGTGTAAAGCTCGTACTCGACACACTCGCCGACCATGCCGGGGCCGACGGTGGCGCCGGCGAATGCGGAGAGGAATCCGCCGTGGCCGGAACCCTGGCCCTCGGAGCAGGGAACTTTTCGCATGGCGTGGACGGTTGCCTTTTCCATGCCGCCGGAGAGCGCGAAGGCAGGAATGGTGCAGCAGAGCAGAGCGAGAATCCAGCAGGGTTTCATGACGAAGTCTCCACCAGGACTCATCGGCAAATGTGGTGGCAACTCCAGCGCGGAGAGGGGTCAGGCGGAGTTATTTCCCGGCGGACTTGACAGTGTGGGGGAAATTCCTGTAAAAACACAGCACGATGTTGAACGCGATCCTCATTGCGACCATGGCCATGTGTATGCACATGATGTGCATGCCTACCGCCGTGGGCGCGCTCGAGAGTTCGCGAAAGCTTAGGTAGCTAAACAGCCAAGCGACATCAAGAGTTTCCAGACGACCCACGGCGAAAAGCGTGGGCCGTTTTGTTTTATTTCGAAAAAAATCTGAGACAGGAGTAGATACGATGCCGGAAAACGAAAAGAAGCAATACTTTGGCACACTGGCCGTCCACGGCGGTCAAACGGTAGACAAGACGACGAAGGCACTGGCGGTGCCGATCTACCAGACGACCAGCTATGTATTTGACGATAGCGCCCACGCGGCACGGCTTTTTGGGCTGGAGGAATTTGGCAACATCTACACCCGGATCATGAATCCGACCACGGACGTGTTTGAACAGCGGATTGCGGCGCTGGAGGGCGGAGTGGCGGGATTGGCGACGGCGTCGGGCCAGGCGGCGGAGACGCTGACGGCGATCACGCTGGCCAGGGCGGGCGAGGAAATCGTTTCGACGACCTCGCTTTACGGCGGCACCTACAACCTGTTCCATTACACCTTGCCGCGGCTGGGGATTGTGGTGCGGTTTGTGGACGCGGATGACTTTGACGG
>CAZQDD010000050.1:0-24881 GCA_964591805.1 uncultured Acidobacteriaceae bacterium
ATGATCCCGACAACTATAATCTGGAAGTTTACCAGCCTGCAGGAGTTCATAACTAAGCTCCCAAGTAAATAGTTTTGCAACTGAAGAGTGCAAACAAACACAAGGCCACAGTATGTTGCGCGGGCGGACGCTGGGAGAAGCCGCGTGACAGCAATGCTACGGCCAATACTTTATGTAAGTAAGGGAGGCACCAAGAATGCAGCTGGATGGAACAGTGAGCGTGGTGACAGGCGGCGCTGGCGGGCTCGGCAGGCAGATCGCTTTAACGCTGGCGAAGGAGGGATCCAAAGTCGCCATCTTAGATATTCAGCAAACAGGTGGTGAGGCAGTTGAAAAAGAACTTCGCGGCATTTCGGACGGAAAATTTTTCAATTGCGACATGACTAAGGTAGCAAACATCAAACAGGCCGTTCAGGAAGTCAAACAGCATTTTGGAAAAATAGATATTCTGGTAAATTGCGCGGGACTGGTCAATAGAAAGCCCATAGAAGAGGTAACAGAGGCGGAATGGGATTTAGTGACCAATGTCAATTTGAAGGCTGCGTTCTTTACCTCCCAAGCAGTGATTGAAGTAATGAAAGAAAACAAGGGCGGAAAGATCGTCAACATGTCTTCCATAAGAGCACATGCATCCGACGACCACCACACCATCTACGATGTTACAAAGGCAGGCATCGAAGCGATAACCAGAAGCTTCGCGATGGCATATGCCAAAGATAATATCAATGTAAATGCTGTTGCACCTGGCTGGGTACTCACTGGCATGGCGGCAGAAAATCTGACTAGGAAGGAATTTCTTGACGACGTAAAACGCAAGGTTCCGGCGGGAAGACTTTTGGAACCGCGAGAAATTGCCGATACAGTCTTATTTTTAGCGTCGAATGCGTCGACAGGTGTCAACGGGCACTCGATCCTCATCGATGGTGGGTCGCTGGCTGTCTGGTAAAACGGGAATGCAGAGACCGGAAGATAGTCGAGGTGACCGGCCAGACGCAGACAGATCTCAAGACTGCTGCTGGTTCAGCCGCGACCAAAGGCATTTTGGGCTGCCTTTTTCCAGCACGCAAAACATCGCCAACGCTGTGTCATTCTCGCGGACGCCGGTAACGAAGGGAAAACCGTAAAATGATTGCGATGACATTGGAAGGCAAGGTAGTTATAGTCACCGGTGCTGTTCGTGGAATTGGGCGCGCCATCGCGCTGAAGATGGCCGAAGCCGGTTGCATGGGACTAGCCATCAACGATGTAAAGATGGATGATGCCGGAAAATCCATAGCAGCGGAAGCGAAAGCATTCGGCGCTGAAGTACTCCTTCTCGAAGGAGACATGAGTGATGAAGACAATGTCAAAAGGGTAATAGGATCAACGATTGAAAAGTGGGGCCGGTTGGATGTCATGGTCAACAATGCCGGCATCGCAATTCCTGATGGTATGTTCGACGCTACTGCCGACAATTGGGATCGTGTGATCAGAAACAACATGAGATCCACTTTTCTGGGAATGAAATACGCCGCGGAATATATGAAGGACCATGGCGGTGGTTCCATCGTCAATATGGGTTCCATTGCAGGGATAACCGGCGGAAATACAAGTCCTGAATATGGCGCCTCCAAGGGTGGAATCATAGCTCTCACCAAGTTTGGCGCTAAAACCCTGTGCAAATACGGAATAAGGGTAAATGCGCTGGCTCCAGGAACCATTGCAACCGAAATGATCAAACGTAATTTTGCAAACTTGGATCCCGAGTCACTGCGGGCGCGTCTCGCCTCCATGCCGATGGGTCGAATGGGAACTCCCGAGGAAGTAGCGAATGCGGCTTTGTTTCTAGCCTCTGATCTCTCAAGCTATACAACCGGCGGGACGTTATTAGTTACAGGTGGAAGAACTAGCTAAAGTAAAACTCTTTGCTAATGTGAGCAGGTTCTGCAAGATGCTGTTCAACTTCACGGATCTGGACTGGATGGAGAAGCTCTGCCTTGGAAAGAACGCTCCGGCAAGCGTTTTTCCGAAGGCGGGAGCCAAGGCTCTTTTTCAGTCATGGGGCCGGCGATGGCAGGTGCAGATACGGTGGCAACGATAGCGTTGCCAAGAAGCATCGTAAGATGGGAATCTTTTTCGAAACCTGACGCATCTGCTGCGTCGGTGAAGGCAGCAAGCCCCAGGAGGGTCAAACTTATTAAGCCCATGTACGCTGGCACGAAACCGGGTTTGCGGTAACGTGTTGGCTATTCTTTGTTCCGCGTTTTGCACAGAACGCGGGGCGTAACGCAAGGCAATCGAACAGACTAATGACAATCACGGAGAATGATAATGTCGAAGAAATACATCCTAGCGTTTGACGAAGGTACGACCAGCAACCGCGCCATTGTGGTCGATCACGACGGGAATATCATTGGTGAGAGTACCAAGGAATTTACCCAGATTTATCCTCAGCCAGGCTGGGTAGAGCATAACGGCGAGGAAATTATTGCAACCCAGTTCGAAGTCGCCCGCAAGGCGATCGAGAAAGCCAATATCAAGCCCGAGGAGATTATCGCCCTCGGTATCACCAACCAGCGCGAGACCGCGATTGTTTGGGATAGGAAGACAGGCAAACCGATTTACCACGCCATCGTGTGGCAGTCCCGCCAGACGGCGGAAATCATCGAAAGCTGGGGAGCTGCTGGTTACAATGATGAAATTCGCGCCAAGACCGGTCTTGTCCCTGACGCATATTTCTCCGCCTCTAAGGTGACTTGGATTCTCGACCACGTCGAAGGCGCTCGGGAAAAGGCGGAAAGGGGTGAGCTGGCTTTTGGCAACATTGATACTTGGCTGATCTGGAATCTGACCAAAGGGAAATCTCACGTTACCGATTACTCCAACGCCTCGCGCAGCATGATGTTCAACATTAATGAGCTGAAGTGGGATGAAGAACTTCTTCGCAAGTACCGGGTTCCGAAGAGCATGTTGGGCAAGGTGCTTCCTTCCTCCGCAGAGTTCGGCGTTGTCGACAAGTCGATCTTCGGTGCCGAAATTCCCATCCTTGGAGACCTTGGCGATCAGCAGGCCGGTTTGTTCGGTCAAGCCTGCTTCAAAGACGGCATGACCAAGCAAACCTACGGCACTGCCGGCGTATTCACCATGAACTGCGGCGATAAGCCGCTGTTCGCCAACGGTCTGACCACCTCTTGTGCCTGGGGCTTGAATGGCGATGTGAAATACGAAGTGGAAGGTGTGAGCTTCATCTCCGGTGCTACCATCCAGTGGGTCAGGGACAACCTGAGACTGATCCGCGGTGCCGCTGACACAGAGTGGTACGGCAGCATGGCTCCGGACACGGGCGGCGTTTATCTGGTGCCTGCCTTTGTTGGACTATGCGCTCCGTTCTGGGATATGTATGCCCGCGGCATGATCATGGGTCTTACCCGCGGCACCAGCCCCAACCAAATTATTCGCGCGGCGGTTGAGTCCATGGCCTACCAGGTCAAGGACATCATCGATGCTGTTCTGGCCGACGGACGCATCAAGATTCCCGAATTGCGGTTGGACGGCGGAGCGGTCAAGAACAACCTGCTGTGCCAGTTCCAGGCCGACATTCTCGGAATGGAAGTGGTGCGTCCCACCACCCCCGAAATGACGGCATTGGGCGCTGCTCACATGGCCGGCCTGACTTGCGGTTTCTGGAAGGATCTCGATGAGATTGCCAGCCATTGGAAGGTCGACAAGATTTTCGAGCCGAATATGACGGAAAAGCGGCGCAAGGTACTGTACGGCGGCTGGGTAGAGGCCGTGAAGCTGACGCGTGGATGGACCACGAAGATGGATGCAATCCAAGCAGAGGCAGAAGAAGCCGAACTCGTTGGCGCAAAATAGCTGAGCCCTATTCCTCGTACTCTAGGTCAGGGGAGCGAGACCACAATCTCGTTCTCCTGGCCATTTTTCTGTGCCTTCGGCTGTGTCAGTTTGCCGGCCTTTTGAGATGGAAACAGTCTCACTCACCAGCTCTCTGGTTCGCGCAGATCTGCGGAATGTCATACGGTTGGCGGCTTCGGCGTGGTAATGGGCCGTCGTAGGAGTCCCCTGTGCCCCGCGCCATTTCAGCATGATCTTGCATGAATAGAGATCAGAAATTTCCCTGTGTCCCGCACGTTACTCCAGCACGAATAATCACAAGACACGCATGCCGCAGCCTCCCCCACGCCAGCGGCTTGTTTCTCGTCCGCAACTCGGAACCTTACTTTCTCTTGAACGGTTCGAACTTATTTTTTCGTTTTCTAATTTCCGAAAGACGCCGCCGTGGGGATTGCTGCAACGATGGAAACAAGGAAGCCATTCCAGCCATTGTCTATGGCATGCAACTCGATGTCACCGGCCCGGCAGCTCAAAGTACGATTCCAGAAACTTGGCGACCGAGTCCTCCGCGTGATGGCCGATGCGTAGTGATGCAATTGCCTGCACAGCCGGGCGGGCATTCTCGACTGCCACAGGCATCCCGATCTTAGTGAGCCAACCGACGTCCGTATCTCCGTCGGCGATGCCCATGCACTCTTCCGGGGCAAAACCAAGACGGTCGAGGACAAAGCTCAATGCCTCCCATTTCGTTGCGCCAGGATTGCTGGTTTCGTAGAAAACATCCAAGGATCGCTTTACCAACGGCAGTGAGATGGCGAGTTGGTTCTGAAGGCTATCAAGATGTTCGCGGCTGCCACCGAGCATGATCTTGACAAGGTTGTTTCTAGGAACCGTATCGAGCGGCGTGATGACGACATCGTGTTGGTTGATCGCGCCCAGCAGCGACGTCGCTTCCGTGGGCCTGGCGGCGAACATGTCATCGGCGCTCCACAGTACCATCTCGAGACAATTGTCGGCTGCAAATGCCATGATGCGGTTTACCGTCTCTGGGTCAAGGGTCGACAGCAGCAATCGCGCTCCAGAGCAAGGGTCTGTCACCACGGACCCATTACACGACACTACCGGCGCAGTCAGATGGCTGAGCTTGCTCAACGCGATGGATGCCGTTTCCGTGCGGCCTGTGACAATGATGGGGGTAACACCCTTCCGCTGTAACGCTTCCAGCGTGGCCGCCGATCGCGCACTCACCACGTAGCCGGCGCCGGCCAGTGTCCCGTCGAGATCAAGAGCGACTACTCGGATGGCAGACTTCATCACCGTGACATCAATTCCCTTCTTATTATCCGGCAACTGCGGGGAGTTCTTCCGCGTACCCGTCTCGCAGGACGCTCAACTTCATTGTAGACCCCGGAGAAACCAGCGCGTGATGGCTCGCGCCTGTCGCCTTCACTTCCACTTCTCCGTCGATCCGCACAATGACGGGAAACACGACGACGGGCTTTACCGCCAGCATGGCTGCGGCCGGCAAACGCGGCCTCGATGCCAACCAGGGCGGCAACCGTACCATCGCTGTTCTTGGTTTAGCCTGAAGCTTCCGCCAGCGGGAGCCACACTTCGAAACGCGTGTTCCCTGGCTTGGAGGTGACCTGAATGTTTCCCCGGTGTTTCTTTACAATTCGTTGGACAGTATCTAATCCCAGTCCCGTTCCTTCCCCAACCCCTTTGGTAGTGAAGAATGGTTCAAAAATGTGCGGCTTGATTTCAGGCGAAATCCCCGGGCCGTTGTCGCCAATCTCAACCACAACCCAAGCATCCTGGCGATAGCTGCGCACACGCAGCTCGCCTTTCCCGCCCATCGCGGCAATGGCGTTGTCGATGATGTTGGTCCAGACCTGGTTCAGTTCGCTCCCGAATGAATTCACAAGCAAAGGAATCCTCTGGTAGTCGCGCTGCACCGTCACCCCATGTTTCAATTTGTGATTCAGGATCGTCAGCGTGGTTTCCAGGCTTCTTGCAACATCGACGTTCTGCACCGGAGCCTGGTCCATATAGGTGTATTCCTTGATTGCTCCGACTAAATCAGAAATCCGCGAGGTACTGCTTTCGATTTCATGTAACAGGTTTGCTATTTCCACGGAGGCCGATATCCTGACCAGGGCTGCTCGCGCTATATCTCCGCCAAAGTTTCCGAACAATGATTCGAGCACCTCCGGCTTGACGTTCCGCCGCGCCAAACCGGCTGCCAGTTCCCACAAATCGTTTTGTCCATGACTGCGTAACACAGAATCAATCTGGTCTTCCAGGTCGCTGATCGTCAGGGCGTCGGGTGGAGTCGCGCCTTGCTGGGTGAACGCGGCTTCCAGCCGTTCGATCTCTGCCTTCTGCGCCGCCGTCAGATCCCGCCTTCCAAGCTCGAGACTCGCATCCCTGATTTTCTTCAGAACGTCACGCAACTGGCTGGCGGCACGTTTGGCGGCCGAAGCTGGGTTATTGAGTTCGTGCGCCAGTCCCGCGGAGAGTTTCCCAAGCGAAGCCAGCCGGTCGCGCTGTTGTTCCATCCGCGTAGTCTCGCGGATTCTGTCGGACATCACGCCTACCAGCCGTTTCACCAGCTCTGGCATTCTCTGCACGAGTTCGGGAAACAGCGCCGCCGGAAATTTCAGGACACGCCCGTCCGTCAGCGCCCTTCCGTTTACCAGGTAATGTGTCATTCGGGAGAACGGCAGTACTCCAGTGACGTCGCCCAAGGTGCTCGAAGGCACAATCGTCTGGCCGCCCAGTTCGCCTCGCCACTGGAACTGACCCTCCAGGATTACGAACATCGAGTCCGCCGGGTCACCTTGCCGGGCATAGGTATCGCCTGCCTTCACAAACATTTCTTGCGACTGCGCGACGAACCAGGCGATCTGGTCATCCGGCAGATCCGCAAATGCCGGCACGCGGAGCAGTTCTGACTTTTCAACCATCACACTTTACTCAGGTACTGGTGGATGAATTGCACTGCCACGGATCCTTCCCCAACTCCGGAAGCCACTCGTTTGATAGACCCGTGGCGAACGTCGCCCACGGCAAAAATGCCAGGGACATTGGTCTCGAGTAGAAACGGATCGCGGTCCAGCGCCCACCCTTTTAGGCGCACTCCATTCCGCACCAGGTCCGGACCGGTCAATAGGAAACCGCGCTCGTCCCGTTCCAGGACACCGGCCAGCCAATCCGTCCTCGGCAGTGCCCCAATAAAGATGAACATCGCATTTGCCGGCACGCGCTCCACCTTGCCGGTATCGGAACAAAGCACCGAAATCTCTTCCAGGTGTGTTTCGCCATGCGCCTCGGCCACGCTGGCGTGTGTCCATAGCTGAATGTTGGGCGTCTGCTGAATCTGGTCAATCAGGTATCTCGACATACTGCTGGCAAGCGACTCGCCGCGCACCAGCATCACCACCCGCTCGGCGAATTTCGCGAAGTTCATCGCCGCCTGCCCCGCCGAGTTCGCGCCGCCCACCACGTAAACAATCTCGCCCGTGCACGATAGTGCTTCGGTAGCGCCGCCGCCATAATAGATTCCAGCGCCCTGCAGCCTGTCTATTCCAGGAGCTTCCAGCCGCCTCCATTGCACCCCGGTCGCGATCATCAACGCGTGGCATGAGATCTCGTTCCCATCCGCCAGCTCGATGATCCGGTAAGACGCTTCCGTCCGCACGCCCACCACTTCCTGGGGCGCCAGGATTTCCACTCCAAATCGTTGCGCTTGCACCACCGCACGCCGGGCAAGATCACCGCCACTGAGCCCGTTCGGAAATCCAAGATAGTTCTCAATTCGGGTGCTCATTCCAGCCTGCCCGCCAGGAGCTTCCCGCTCAACCATCACGGTATGTAACCCTTCCGAGGCTCCATAAACGGCAGCGGCCAAACCAGCCGGCCCGCCTCCCACGATCGCAAAGTCGTAAAAATCGGTTTGTGCGCGCGTCCGCAATCCAACTTTTTGCGCCACGTCCGCGGGCAGGCTTTCCAAAAGCTTCGTGCCGTCAGGAAAAAGTACCACCGGAAGGTTGGCCGATTCTGGACCCAGCGCGTCCAGAAGGCGCTTGGTTTCCGGATCGTTGGCCGAAAGCTCGACGTCGATCCATTGATAAGGGACGTGGTTGCGAGCCAGAAAGTCCCGCAACTCGTACGACCGCGGCGACCATCGCGTACCCAATACCCGGATGCCCTGAAATGCCGGACGGAAGGAAGCCTGCCAATCATCCAGCAAATCGTCCAGTTGCGGATACAAGTGCTCCGCCGGAGGATCCCACGGTTTCAAAAAGAAATAGTTGAGGCTGGCATGATTGATGGCGCTGATCGCGGCGCTGGTATCGGCATAGGCGGTCAGCAGTGCCCGCTTCGCGCCTGGAAAAATGGCCATGGCTTCCTGCAGGAATTCGACTCCGTCCATGCGTGGCATGCGCTGGTCTGCCAGCAGCAAGGCAACGTTGTCGTTGCGAACCTTCAACTGCTTTAGCAGATCGAGCGCGCCCTCGGGAGAATCGCTTCCAATCACACGATATTCAGCGCCGTACTGCGAGCGCAGATCGCGCTCAATCGCCCGCAGTACATCGGAGTCATCGTCCACGCTCAGCAAAATCGGTTTGGCCATACTCGGTCTCTGTTCCTCGCGGACATCGAAGGCTTCCCGCCTGCCTTGCCTGCTTGACTTTGTTTAGATACAGAAAATTTCCCTCCGTCGCGCAATTGTTGTCATTCGGTCATCTGCCAGCTCGCGCAGGCGGCAAAGAGCTACAAACACGCCCTGCCGGCGATCTTACAGCTTCCCATCGAACTCCCGATCCGTTAGAAGCTCGGCCGGGAACCGTTTATACTCGCATGTGTGTTCAAAATTCGAGGAAAGGATTCCCGCTATAATGGCTTGCGTCCTGGCAGGACCCGGGGGCATCTCCGGCCAGGAACCGTAGCGATTGGAACCACCCGCCGTGACGACCCCAAATCACCACGGACAAGCCAAACTACCAGCGGACACAAGAGGCACGACCATGGCAAAGAGCGTTAATAAGGTCATCCTGATTGGAAATCTGGGCAAAGATCCGGAGTTGAAACACACCAGCGGGGGCACCGCCGTGGCAAAGTTCACCCTGGCCACCAACGACCGCTTCAAGGACAAAGACGGCAACTGGCAGGATCGCACCGAGTGGCACAATATCACTTGTTGGGCGCGCCTTGCCGAGATCGCCGCCGAATACCTCAAGAAGGGCCGCTCGGTCTACATCGAGGGCAGCCTGCGCACCGACAGCTGGGACGATAAACAGAGCGGCCAGAAGCGCTACCAGACCTACATCAACGCCAGCGACCTCGTCCTGCTCAGCGGCGGACGCGGCGAGGAAGGCGGCAGCAGAGAAGGCGGCTCCGGCAGAGGCTCCGCGCGCTCCAGCGAATTCGACCAGAGCTCGCCCGCCTCGGACTTCGACTCCGCCCCCGCGCGCTCCACGGAAATCACCGACGACGACATTCCCTTTTAGATTTCGAACGCCGGGGATGCTGTCAGCTGCAACGGCAAGCATCCCCGGCAAATTTCCAATCAATCCGATTCGTACTTCGCAGCATCTAACCCGAGTCCTGCCCGCGAAGCGTCGCCACCATCTGCGAGCGCAGGTTCTCAATCTCATCACTGGAGGTTTCGCCATGCCGATTACGTCTCTGTTTATCGATCTGGGCGGAGTTTTGCTCACCAACGGATGGGATCGCCACGCGCGCGAACTGGCGGCGCAGACCTTTCATCTCGACCGCACCGAAATGAACGAGCGCCATCACCTCACCTTTGACACCTACGAGGTCGGCAAGCTCACCCTCGAGCAATACCTCAGCCGCGTGGTTTTTTATGAGAAGCGCGGCTTCACCCGGGAGGAGTTTCGCGAGTTCATGTTCTCGCAATCCAAGGCTTATCCCGAGATGATCGACCTCATCCGCACCCTCAAGCAGCAGCACAAACTCAAGATCGCCGTGGTCAACAACGAAGGCCGCGAACTCAACGAGAGCCGCATCCGAACCTTCCAGCTCGGCAGCTTCGTGGACTTTTTCATCTCATCCTGCTTCGTCCATGTGCGCAAGCCGGACGAGGACATCTACCGTATCGCCCTCGACATCGCCCAGGTGCCGCCCGACCAGGTTGCCTACCTGGATGACCGCCAGATGTTCGTCCAGATCGCCGAAACCCTCGGCATCCACGGCATTCATCACACCGATTACGCCTCGACGCGCGCCAACCTGGCCTCGCTCGGCCTCCCACTCGCATAAGCCCGCGCGGCCCTCGCGCCCGTCCCGGAGCGCCGCGGCGCGCGCTTCCCCATTCCTCAGGCGTGGGAAGGCATCGGACGTTCATGGATGATCATCCACGAGGTGCCGAATCGGTCCCTGAGCATGCCAAAGCGGAAAGCAAAAAATGTCTCCTGGATCGGCATAAACACTTCGCCTCCGTCCGCGAGCAGGGCATAGATGCGCTCGGCCTCCTCCGTACTTGTAACGGCCAGCGCCAGGTAGACGCTGCGCATGGGCTGGAAGCGTGCCGGCGGAACGTCGTTCGCCATCAACTCCGTCTCGGCGATGTTCATGCGGGCGTACATGATCGCCTTCTCCCAATCCGGCGGCGCGCCGTCAGGCAGCGGCTGGCCGGCAAATGGCACCATCGCGGTGATCTTTCCGCCCAGATGCTGTTCATAGAAGCGGAAAGCCTGCTCGCAGTTGCCGCCATAGTTGAGATAGGTGGTGAGCTTCATCGTGTTGTTTCTCCTTTCGCACTCCGCGGACATTATATGATATGCAGCGCGCACCCTCCGCTCCCGCTGACAGCTCGGCTCACCCTGTAGCACCGCGCCATCCGGGCCGTCGCTTTGTGCTAACGTGCTCTCATGAGCACCCCACCCGTGGTATGGACGATCGCCGGCTTTGACCCCTCCTCGGGTGCGGGCATCACCGCCGATCTCAAGACCATTTCCAGCCTGCAATGTTACGGAGTCGCCTGCATCACCGCCCTCACCGTGCAGAATACCCTCGGGGTGCGCCGCGTCCAGGGGGTCTCCACCCAAACGGTCCGCCAGACACTTCAAGCATTACTTGAGGATCTTCCGCCCAGCGCCATCAAAATCGGAATGCTCGCCACCGCCGGTGTCGCCCGCACAGTAGCTGATTTCCTGGAGCGTCTGCCCCATCTCTGCTGCCCTATTGTGCTCGATCCCATCCTCTGCTCATCCTCCGGAGCCGAGTTGCTCAACCCCGCCGGCATCCGCATTCTCCGCCAGCGTCTCCTCCCGCTGGCAACCGTCGTCACCCCCAATCGCGGCGAGGCCGCCATCCTCACCGGACTCCCGGCCAGCGATGCCGAGGCCATGGCGCAGGCTCTCCGCCAACTCGGCGCCGCGGCCACCGTGGTCACCGGCGGAGACCACGGCGAAACAGACACACCGGACGGGCAACTTTCTCTGCAAGCCCTGGCCACCGACGTCCTGGCCTACTCCATCGCGGGAATGGAGTTCGTCGAGAGTCTCTCGGCCCCGCGCATTCATTCCCGCTCCACCCACGGAACCGGCTGCGCCTTCTCCACGGCCATTGCCTGCTCCCTCGCCCTGGGAGCAAACCTGCCCACCGCGGTCACCTCGGCCAAGGCTTTTGTCGGCCGGGCCATCCTGCGTGCCCCTGGCCTTGGCCATGGCAAAGGCCCCATGGCTTTGGATCGCGCCGGCAGCGGCTGAGCAGAGTCCCTGGCGGTGGCCGCTCCGGCTCGCGCTTCGTAATCACATTTTATTGGTTGTGGCAAGCACAAACATAACAATATTTTTCGCGTGCTTGACCTTTCTCCCGCTCGCTTCTTACAATAGCGAATCGCCTGGGTTAATGCCCAGGCGTTGCAGTGTAGGGGGAAAACTACTTAGCGAGGTGTTTGATTGCGACGAGTACTGACCCATTCCGTCTATGCATTACTTCTATTAGGCGGCACCATGGGAGCGGCACCCGGCCGAACAACATCGGCAACCCCGAGAACGCCAGCGTTTCTGCCGATTCCACCGCAGAAGGCCAAGGAGTTACAGCCTGCCACCAAGCCATATCAAGTGGGCAAGGCATCCTGGTATGGCAGCCTGTTCCAGGGGAAAGCCACGGCGAGCGGAGAAGGCTACGACATGAATGGCTTCACCGCCGCGCATCGCGAACTGCCGCTGGGCACGTTCGTGAGAGTAACGAATCTGAAGAACCTGAAAGCTGTGATTGTCCGCATCAATGACCGGGGTCCGGTCACTCCCGGACGCATCATCGATTTGTCTTATCGCGCAGCCCACGCCCTTGAAATGCACCAGTACGGCTTGCAGAAAGTCCAGATCGAAGTCGTCGAGCCCAGGGACGCGGAGATGGCAATGGAACAACAGCCTTCCTTGCAGCGCTAGACCTACTTTCACTCATTCTGAACCCGGCCCCACGGCATCCAACCCCCACCGTGGGGCTTTCGCTTTCTGCCCGGACCTGCGGGCCGCCAGTTGACTTTTCTCATCCATCGCCGGGGAATCGTTTATCCTGTAGTCATGCAAAATGGCCGGGAGTGCTTGATCGTTGCGCTCGACGTTGCCGACGCCGAAAAGGCGCGCGCTCTGGTGCGCGAGCTAGGCGACAGCGTCGGCTTTTACAAGGTTGGCAAGGAGCTTTTCACCGCCGCTGGCCCATCGGTTGTCCGCGACCTGGTCGCGGACGGCAAACGCGTCTTTCTCGATCTCAAATTCCACGACATCCCGAACACCGTGGCTGGCGCCGTCCGCACTGCGTCCGCGCTTGGCGTCTCGCTGCTCACCGTCCATGCCTCGGGCGGTTCCAGGATGCTCCGTGCCGCGGCCGATGCAGCCGCGCAAACCGGGGCCCGGCCTATCGTTTTGGCCGTCACCGTCCTCACCTCGCTCGTCAGTGAAGACCTCGAGGAGGTCGGCGTCAGCGGCGGCGTCGAAGCCCAGGTCATTCGCCTTGCCGGTCTGGCCATCCGCGCCGGATGCGGTGGCATCGTCGCCTCCGCCCAGGAAGCGGCCCATCTGCGCAGTTCCTACGGTTCCGCCTTCACCCTGGTTACCCCTGGCATCCGTCCCGCCGGAGGAATCGCCGCCGACCAGGCTCGCGTCGTCACCCCGGAAGATGCCATCCGTGCCGGAGCCAACTACCTCGTCGTCGGCCGCCCCATCAGCGCGGCAGACAATCCCAGGGAAGCCGCGCGAGCCATCATTCGCCAGATTGAGCGCGCCCTCTAGCTCTGGACAACGCAAAAAGGCCCCGAGCAGCGCTGAAGGCCTTTCATTTCGCCAAATTCTCCAGCCCGGGCAACTTCGCCAGGCCAGCCTAACCTTGCCAGGATCCCTGCGTTATTTCGTCGCCGGCTGTTCCGCACCCGGAAGCGAGCCATTCGTGTCGGTCGTGCCTTTCTGTCCGCTATCCACCGTTCCCGGCAAGTCGCCCTTCGGACTCCGCCCCTGGTCTGGCGTTACCGCCGCGCCCTCTGTTCCCGGCCGAGCTTCGCTGGGGTTAGCCGTAGGACCCTTTCCGCTCTGGCCCTCGCCTTCCTTTGCCCCAGGCAAATCGCCTTGGGCGTCCGTATATCCCGGTGCTCTCTTCGGCATTGCCATCGAGGTTCCGCTCTTCGGAGCCGCAGTGGTTGGGGCTTTGCCCGGCTGTTCCGCACCCGGAAGCGAAGCATTCGTGTCCGCCGTGCCCCTCAGCTTGTCACCCGTGCCCGTCCCTGGATTCATGCTCTTCGTAGCCGGCCCCATGTCCGTTGTTTCCCCCGCGCCCTTCGATCCCGGCCGGATTTCGGCGGGGTTCACCGTTGAACCCTTTCCGCTCTGGCTCTCGTTTCCCTTCGCCGCCGGCAAATCGCCTTGGGCGTCCGTGTGCCCGCTCATCCGTGTCGGCGCCGTCGCAGTGTTTCCGCTCTGCGAACTCGTGTTGTCCTGCGCAACTGCTATTCCGCCGGCCACCAGCGCAATCGTTGCTAGATACACCAACTTCCTTATCATGGCTACCCTCCCAGTCTGTACTCGCGGTTCCTTGATCCTGGTTTATGGGTGCGTACTCCGAATCGGATTCGGAGTCGTTGCCTAATCGGTTCCCAGAGTCATTCCGTCATTCATTAGAGTTTCCCATCCCACCCCTAGACTCATATTTTCATCCGGAGTAGACTCACATTTTCATCCGGCACCGAATCCTGCCGGAATTCTTCTGCCCCGTCGTCTCCATCCTGACCGCCCGCCAATCCACCGGCGCGCCTCGCTGCGATCGCGTTTCACCCCGGTTTCCAGCGCCGCCCGCTCGCTGCATCCAGCAACTGGATATAATGGTGACGCCTTGAACACGCATCGGCATTGGATTCTTTTCGCGCTCTTCCTTCTTCTGCTCCCGGCCAGCGCCGTTGGTCAGCCCGCGCCCGGCACTGAAACCGTGCTCGTCCTTCCCTTTGACAACTCCACCCACCAGCCCGGCCTGGAGTGGATCAGCGAAGCCTTCCCCGAGGTCTTGGGCCAGCGCCTCAATACCCAGTCGTTGTTTCTTATCAGCCGGGATGACCGCCAGGTCGCCTTCGACCGCATGGGAATCCCCGTCAATCTCCATGCCTCGCGCGCCACCCTGTACCGCATCGCCGCGCAGTTGGATGCTGACTTCATCCTGCTCGGCAGTTTTTCCTTCGACGGCCAAACTTTCACCGCCCGCGCCCAGGTGCTGGATATGAAGGCCCTGCGTCTGTCGCCGGATCAGGTGGAGAGCGGCCCCTTGAATGATCTCATCGGCATCCAGACGGCGCTCGCCTGGGACGTGCTGCGCCTCATGCGGCCACAGTTTTCCGAGCCGCGCCAGGCCTTCCTGCGGCGCGCGCCCGCCATCCGCCTCGATGCCTTTGAGAACTTCATCCGTGGCGTTCTCGCCAGTCCCACCGCCGAAAAAATTCGCTATCTCAAGGTGGCCGTCGGCATCGATCCGCACTATGCCCAGGCCATCCTGCTGCTGGCAAAAACCTGCTTCGCCACCCACGATTATGAGCAGGCCGCGCAATGGTTCGCCAAGCTCCCGCCCGGCGATCCCTCTTTCAGCGAGGCCAGTTTTCTCCTCGGACTTTCCGAGTATCATCTCGGACACTTCGAGAAAGCATCCGCCGCCTTCAAGGCAACCGCCGAGCGCGTTCCTCTCACCGAAGTGCTCAACAATATCGGTGTCGCCGAAAATCGTCGCGGCCGCCATGACGCCGCCGAGTACTTCCAGAAAGCCGTCAAGGTCGATCCCTCCGATCCCGACTATCACTTCAATCTTGCCATCGCCCTTTACCGCAAGGGAGACATCGCCGGCGCCCAGCGCCAGTTGCGCGAGACCCTGAGCCGCCGTCCCGCCGACTCCGAGGCCCGCCAGTTCCAGGAGTCGCTCGCCGCCAGCCTGGCCAGCGCCAGTCCCGCCAACATGGGCCTGGCCAACACCGCCACGCATCCGGCCGCCGTCTCCGTCCCGCTCACCCGCATCAAGCGCAATTATGACGAGAGCTCTTACCGTCAGCTCGCCGTCGAGTTGCAAAATGCCTTCGACGCTTCCATCGGCAAGGCCAAACCCTCCGAGCGTCCCGCGCTGCGTCTGGAGCGCGCCCGCCAGTTCCTCGCCACCGGCGCCGCCAGCGAGGCTGAAAGCCAGTTCCGCGAGTCGCTCAGCCAGGAACCCGATAATCCCGCCGCCCACGCCGGACTCGCCCACGCCTTATTGCTCGAAAATAAATTCCCCGAGGCCCGCCGCGAAGCCGCCGCCGCGCTCGCCTTGCGGGCCAACGCCGAAGCCTTCCTCGTCCTCGCCCGCGCCGATCTCCACGACCAGAATCGCGACGGCGCCCAGCGCAATCTGCAAAGCGCGCTCGCCTTGGAACCTGACGGAGAAGACGCCAAGGCCGTCGAGCAGGAGATCCAGAACCAGGGCAGTGAAGCCGCCCCCGCGCGCTAGCCGCCGCGCCCACGGCTCAGTGCGCCATCCAAAGTCATTGCGCCATCCCCTTTTCGGCGGTAGATTGGAGCGCATACCGAATCGCGGTTGGCCGCGGCTCGGCTTTTGTTGCCCCATTTCTGCCATCTTTTGGCAGAAGTCGGGTGGTTGACCTTGCTCCTTCTGTTGCCGTCGTTTTGGACTTTGTCTGCTGCCCCACGTTCCTTCTTTTGGCCAACGTGGGATAGTTGATCGCGTCCTTACTTTCGCGCTCAGTTAAGGCAGAAGGCCGCTGATGTTCAGCTCCCGGAGGCTCTTTTATGAAACGCTCTCTCCTGCTCCTCGCTGCGTTTCTCCTGTTCCTCGCAGCCCTTCCGGCCGCCGCCCAAGTCCTGCGACTCAGCCTCGATGGCACCATCCAGCCCATCGCCGCCGAGCGTGTCTCTCGCGCCGTGGATGCTGCCGCCTCGCGTCATGCCGCTGCCCTGCTCATCGAGCTTGATACTCCCGGCGGCCTGCTCGATTCCACCCGCGAAATGGTCTCCAAGATCGAGGCATCCCCGGTTCCCGTCATCGTTTTTGTCTGTCCCAGCGGCGCTCGCGCCGCCTCCGCCGGATTCATGATCCTTGAGTCCGCCGACGTCGCCGCCATGGCCCATGGCACCAATACCGGAGCCGCCCACCCGGTCACCATCGGCGGACCCAATCCGGACGATGTCATGAAGGCCAAGCTGGAGAACGATACCGCGGCCTCTCTCCGCGCCTACGTCTCGCGCCGCGGCCGCAACGTGGAGGAAGCCGAAAAAGCCGTCCGCCAGTCCATCTCGTGGACTGAGAACGAGGCCCTCAATCTCCATCTCATCGACCTTACCGCCCGCGACGAAGCCGACCTTCTCCGTCAGCTCGATGGCCGCACCATCCACCGTTTCGACGGCTCCACGCTCACTCTCCACCTCGCCAATCAGCCGGTTGAAGAGCTGCCCGCATCCTTGCGCCAGCGCGTTCTCGGCTGGCTCATGGACCCTAACATCGCCTTCCTCGTCCTTGCCATCGGCGGCCTTGCCCTCTACGCGGAATTCAATCATCCCGGAGCCATCATCCCCGGCGTCGTCGGCGTAATTTTCGTTCTCCTCACTCTTTTCGCGCTCAATCTTCTACCCACCCGCTTTGCTTCGCTCGCACTCATCGCCCTAGCGTTCGTCCTGTTCGCGCTGGAGGCAAAGTTCGTCTCCCACGGCATTCTCACCGTGGGAGGCATCGCCGCACTCACCTTGGGCGGCTTGCTGCTGGTCGATGGACCCATCCCCGAGATGCGGGTCAGGCTGCTTACCTCGCTGGCCATCAGTCTCCCGTTCGGACTGATCTCTGCGTTCCTCATGTCCATCGCCTGGCGTGCCCGCCGCAACAAAATCGTCACCGGCTCGCAAGGCATCATTGGCGAGTTGGGTGTCGCCCGCACCAACCTCACGCCCAGCGGCAAGGTCTTCGTCCACGGCGAGCTCTGGAACGCCCATAGCAACTGGCCGCTGCACTCCGGCGCTCCCATTCGCGTCGTCGCCATCAACAATCTGGAGCTCGAAGTCGAACCCGTCGCCTAGCGGGCAGGTGGCCCACATCCGCAGGTGGCCACATCCGCCCGCAGTTGGCGAATGTGGGATGATCGCTCAGCATTTGTCTAACGGGTTTACTCGATCTTACCCACGCACGCGTCTGGCTACTAGGCGCCGCAATGAAGCTTCCCAACGCTCTCTACTTCCGGCATAATGTTTTTTCGACATCAACTTCCTACGGGAGCGTCTTTCTATCATGTGGAATATCCCTGCCACTTCGCAGATTGTCGAGAAACTAGATGCGCTCGCCGCATCGTCGGCCTCCGCCAACGAACTGCTCGAGGGCGTGGTGCAGCTTCTGCACGAGAATATGTTGCGTTACAACTGGGTCGGCTTTTACATGCTGGAGGAGCTTCCCGGCGTCGATCCCGTCCTGGTTCTCGGCCCTTATCGCGGCTCCATGACGCCGCACACCCGCATCCCGCTCAATCAGGGAATTTGCGGCGCCGCCGCCTCCAGCGGGAAGACCGTCATTGTCGATGATGTCTTTAGCGATTCCCGTTACCTGGCCTGTTCCGTTGAAACCAAGTCGGAAATCGTCGTTCCCATCTTCGTCTCCTCCAGGGTCGCCGGTGAATTGGACATTGACAGCCACTTTGCCGCCGCCTTTGGCGCCGAGGACCAGCAACTCTGCGAATATGCCGCCAAACTCGTGGGCCAGTTCCTCACCAAACATTCGACGAAATAAATCCCCGCGCTCCCGTGGTGGCCCATGTTTGCCTTCGTTTGGCAAACGTGGGGCAGTTGACCTTGCAGTGGACCCTGCCCTCTTTCTGTCGAACCTCGGGGTAGTTGACCTTGTGGAGTGCATCCCCCCCTCTGCTATCATCGAAATCCTATGAACCTGTTCGACCCACTCCAAATCCGCGATATTACTTTCCGTAATCGAGTTGCCGTCTCCCCCATGTGCCAGTATTCCGCCGAAGACGGCTTCGCCAACGATTGGCATCTGGTCCATCTCGGTGCCCGCGCCGTCGGTGGCGCCGGCGCGGTCCTCACCGAAGCCATTTCCGTCCTGCCCGAAGGCCGCATCAGTCCATCCGACCTCGGCATCTGGAAGGACGAGCACATCGAGCGCCTCGCCCACATCGTGCACTTCCTCCGCCACCACGGAGCTGTCCCCGGAACCCAGCTCGCCCACGCTGGCTTCAAAGCCTCCAACTCCGCTCCCTGGCGCGGTCAAGGCGTACCCGTACCCGTGGAAGAAGGCGGCTGGCGGCCTGTCTATTCCTCCACCTCCAAGGGCTTTACTCCGGACTCCATTCAGCCCGAGGCGCTCACCGCCGAAGGCATCGCCCGCGTCGTCCAGGCGTTCGCCGCCGGAGCTCGCCGCAGCCTGGAGGCTGGCTTCGATCTCATCGAAATCCATGGCGCCCACGGCTATCTTGTCCACCAGTTTCTCTCGCCCCTGGTCAACACCCGCACCGACCAGTATGGCGGCAGCTTTGACAACCGCACCCGCCTGCTGCGCGAGATCATCACCGCCGTCCGCAATGTCTGGCCCGAGCGCCTTCCCCTCTGGCTCCGCATCTCCGCCTCGGACTGGACCGAGGGCGGCTGGACTATCGAGGATTCCGTGGCCCTGGCCAAACAAGTCAAACCACTCGGTGTCGATCTCATCGACGCATCCTCGGGCGGCATCGTCCCCTCGGCCAAAATTCCCCTCGGCCCCGGCTATCAGACTCGCTTTGCCCATCGCATCCGCCACGAGGCTGCAATCCTCACCGGAGCCGTCGGCATGATCACCTCGCCCGAGCAGGCGCAGCACATCGTCGCCACCGGGCAGGCCGACCTCGTCCTGCTCGCCCGCGAGTTCCTGCGCGATCCCCACTGGCCCCTGCGCGCCGCCAGCGTCCTCAAGCAGCAGATCGCCTGGCCCAAACAATACGAACGCGCCAAGTGGTAAGCGCGCCCAGCAAAAGAGGCAGGCCGCCAGGCCTGCCTCGTAACTTTCAAGCTCCACTCACCACGTGTTGTACGCGGTTCCTTCCGACGAAACCTGGCTCGAGGCGCTGTGCACATCCACAATCCCCGGCTTGGTCTGGTCAATCGCCATCAGCGAGTCCTCCTGCTCCGTCACCCAGTCCGTCTGGGTCGTGATCGGATCCTTCGGGATCGCCTTGATGTAACCGGCTTCCACCAGGTCCTGCAGAGACTGTGGCGCCGCCTGCTTGTCCAGCGTGTACTGGTCGATGCTGCTGCGCATGGTGAACAGGTCGTTGCGCAGCACTGCCTCCCGCGCCCGCCAGATCGAGTGCTGGTAGTTCATCGCCGCAATCGATGCCAGGATGGAGATGATCGCAATCACCATGATCAGCTCGATCATGGTGAATCCCGCGCACTTCCCTCCCCGTTCCGCCCGTTTCAGATTCATCTGCGCCGTTCGCCTACCAGTCCGAGTATTTCGTGCCATCCAGCGCCGTGCCCGTCGATTTTGTATAAACGTCGAACACCGCCTGCCCGCCCCATGATTCCGACGTGGGATCGTCCTGCATCGACCGCAGTCCCCAATCCGTACCGTTCGTCATCGGATCCTTCGGAATGTGGCGCAGGAACTTGATCTTCTTCCCCTGCACGTCCACGCCCTTCACCAGCTCATCCAGGTCGGGAGGATAGCCCTCGCTCCCCAGCTTGATGATGAACGCGCCCCGGTCTGCCGCGTCTTTATACCGGTCGATGGCGTCGCGCATCATCCATAGCGCCGCCCGCAATTCCTTTTCCCGTTCGCGCTTCACCACGGTGCGGCTGATCGGCAAAACGCCGCACGCAAGAATCGCCATGATCGCGACCGCCACGATCAGCTCGACCAGCGTCATACCCGATTGCCGCTTCGGTTTCACCCTGTCCATCTTCTCCTAGCGGACGTTGATGATGGCCTGCGAGCCGCTGGCCTCCAAAGCCGCGTTGTTCGGATCGCGCACCATCGCCCGGCTTACCGAAACCGTTCCCTGCCCCGCCGTCTTGGCCAGAAACGTCAGCGTAAACAGCGGCCCGGAAGGATTGATGCCGCTGGCTCCCGCCGGCCGCGCCAGCGATACGTGCAGCTCGCCTTTTTCGGCATCGTCGCGCTGCACCAGTGCGACCGCGGCGCCATCCCTGGACAGCGCTCCGGCGTTCGAGGCATTCACAAACTGCAGCACCTTGGAGTCGTAGTTCACCTGCACCGGCACGCTGAAAACGTCTTCCCCGCCGTGCAGAGTCACGTTGATGGAGAACGTTGCACCTGCCGGCTGGTTCACCATCGCCGGATCCAGGCTCAGCACCGGACCCAGCTTCGTGGGCGCCGCACTCGCCATCCCCGGTTGTGCAATCGCCATCGCCGTACCCCCGCCAGGTGGCACCGCGTTGGCCACCACCAGCGGCGCTCCCGGCTCCGGGTTCGCCATCACTCGCGGCTGCGGCTGCGCTCCCGGTGGGATTTGCGCCGGCGCCGGAACCACCGCGCTCGGCGAGCCGCTGGGAACCGGCGACGCCGGCGCCCCTGCGGGCTTCACCGTGTGGTGCACCTCGATCACGTTCTGGGTTCCAATATCCACCGCCCGGATGTTCAAATCCTCCACGTCCAGCCGCCGCACCACGTGTGGCATCATGGCAAACACCGTCTCGTTATCGGTCTTCGTCTTCTGACCCTGCCCAAACAGGTATTTCAGCACCGGAATCTGCGACAGCCAGGGCAGCCCGCTCATGTTCTCCACGTCATCATGCTCCATCATGCCGCCAATCAGGCTCACTTCGCCGTCGCGCATGCGGATCTCGTGGTCGATCTTGCGTTGTCCAATCACCGGCTCGGTCAGTCCGCCGATGGTATCGTAGCTGTCAATCGCCGAAACTTCGATGGACATCTTCAAACTCACGTCCATATTGTTGTGGATGTGCGGCGTCAGTTCGATGTTCACGCCCACGTCCTGGTACTGGAACTGCGTCTGGGTCAGCGCCGTCGCCGTCAGCGTCGAGCTCGACGTGCCCACCGCAATCGGCACCCGTTCGCCGATTTTCAGCGTCGCTTTCTGCCCGTCCACGGAACGCAACTGCGGCCGCTGGATGATCTTCGTATTGCTGTCGTTCATCAGGAAGGCCACGCTGGCCGACGGAATCGAGACCGCAAAGTCGGTCGCGTTCAAGTTCGCCAGGTCATTCAGCGTCAATCCGGAGCCGCTCGTCGTCGTCGTGCCGGTTGTCGTCGTGGTGCCGGTCGTGGTGCTCTGGGTGACCGATGGGCTCTGCAAGGTAATCGTGGGATTGCTGGTGCCGCCCTGGAACGGATACTGAATGCCCAGTTGCTTCAGCTTTGTCTTGCTCACCTGCATCACCACAATATCCACCACAACTTCGGACTTCGCCTTGTCCAGGTTGTTGATCAGCAGCTCCGCCAGCGCCACCTGCGCCGGCGTGCCCCGCATCACGATCACGTTTTGCGCCGGAAACTGCTGCACCCGCTCCACCTTCAGAATGGTCCGGATCAGGTTGGCCACGTCTTGCAGCTCGCTCACCGTCGAAAAATTGTTCAGGTAAAACGTGCGCAGCACCTGCTGCTCCACCTCGCTTCGCTTTTGCTGCGAGTCTTGCGCAATGTAGATCGTATTGGGAGTCACCGGACGCCAGAACGTGTGCGACTCCAGCGCCACAACCTGCAGCGCCTCTTCCAGGGAAACCGCGTTCAACTCAATGTGAATTTGTTTCGCCGTGTAGTCGGGATCAAACAGCACGTTGATCCCCGCCAGTTTGCCAATCGTTTCGTAGACCGTCTTGGAGTTTTCCACCAGCTTCAGGGTCAGCGGCGCCTGTGAAATCGGGGCCAGTTCCACCGGCCCCGAGATGTTTGCCGCCAGGTCGCTCAACCCGTCCTGGGGAACGCGCGTGGTCGGCGGACCCGTCGCCGGCTGCTGCGCCTTCTCGATCAACCGCTCCGTGCGCTTGATCTCCTGTTGCGCAATGCCGCTGGACGGATCGATCATCGCCCCCAGTTGAAATTCCTTCAGGGCCTCGCTCAGCTTGCCTTCATCGCGCAATACCTGCCCGCGATGCACGTGCGAGGCGGCGGCAAGAAACTTCGTGCGCTCAAACGACGAGCGGTACTGGGTATCGTCCGGATGCAGGTCGTAGGCTTGTTTGAAATATCCGTAGGCCTCTTCGTACTGCTGTTTCGCCTCGGCATGCTGGCCCTTCGAGTAGAGCGATTTTGCCTTGTCGGCAGTCGCTGGAAGCGCAAACAATACGCCGATCAGCAGAACCAGACAACCGCAGCGGAACCCATTCATCTCAATCCTTTACGATAAAATCATAAGGAGATATCCCCTCCCGCGCATGGCCCGATGCCAGCCCGCGAAGCCCGGGGAACTGTTTCGATTACCGGGCCGATTATAACATCGCGTCAAGCGGCCTTTCTCCGCCTCCATCATCAAGCTGTGTTAGGATACGGAATTCGCAACAACGCGCAAGCCGGCCCTCGAACTTAACCCGGCGCCTCCAACGCAGGATTCCATCATGGCCCGCAATCAGTCCCAATCGACAGCGCCCAGCAAGCCGAAGGACGTCAAACGCGACCCGGTCGCCAGCGGCGAGCGCGACGCCTGCGTCAACCGCGCCGCCTCCCATGACTTCTTCCTTCTCGAACGTTACGAAACCGGCATCGCCCTGCGTGGAACCGAGGTCAAATCCATCCGCGCCGGCCAGGCCAATCTCAAGGATTCCTACGGTCTCGTGCAGAATGGCGAGCTCTTTCTCCTCAACGCCCACATCGGCGTCTATGCTCCCGGCGCGCAGTTCAATCATGAAACCCAGCGCACCCGCAAGCTCCTGGTCCATCGCGCTCAAATCCTCAAACTCCACGCCGCCATCCAGCAAAAGGGACTCACCATCATCCCCACCCGCATGTACTTCAAAGGCGGCCGGGTCAAGGTCGAAGTCGCCGTCGCCAAGGGAAAACAGCTCTGGGACAAGCGCGAAACCGAGCGCCGCCGCACCGCCGACAAAGAGGCGCGCGACGCCATCGCCCGCAGCCGGAAGTCCTGACCCGCTGCGCCCATCTGCCATATTAATATTTCTTAGAAAGAGATTGGAGAATCATGGATAACGCGCTCGTTTACGCCACCTGGGTCATGGCGCTTGCGTCTTGCGCCATGGCGATCGCATCCATAGTGAGCGCGCGCGACGCGCGCAAAGCGATCAATGAACAACAGAAGAATTTTGATAGGCAGATCAAGGAGCAACAGGAGAACTTCGATAGACAGATTGCAGAATACAGACTGGCCCTCTACGCGGAGACGACCTTGAGATTTGAGAAACGATTTAACGGTCCGCGCTTTACCCAGATTCGATCCAAGGCCGCCAGGGCGCTGCTCAATAAGCAAGACGAAGTCGAGGCGGAAGACGTGTTCGATTTTTTTGAGACCTTGGGGCTGTTTGTTAAGCGTGGTGCCCTGGATGAAGGGATCGCATACTCAGTATTTTTCCATTGGATCAACCTCTATTGGAGGGCAGGCAAGCATCACATTGGCTCTAAGCAAAAGGACGCAACAACTCTCTGGGGAGATTTTTCTTTTCTTTATGAAAGAGTCTGCGACATAGAAAAGCGAAACGACCCGGACTCAGAAGACCTAAGAATGCCCGATTCACGCCTTCGGCAAGAATTACAGGAAGAAATTGACCTGTATCAAGAACCCTGAGTCCGAACTTGCGCAAACTACATACTTCCGTATTTGATATGAGGTATAGAAAGAGGCTCGCATGAAGATCGCATTTCTCCCATCCGCTCCTTCCACCATCGCAACCCCGCTCCTCGTCATCCCCGTTGCCGACAACGGCGACAAGACTCCCGCGCCTGAGTTGCTCTCGTCCGACCCGGCTCTGCTAGCCCTGGCTGCTCCTCTCATCGCCGCTGCCGATCTCACCGGCAAGTTTGCCGAGCCCGTCTGGCTGCTCTCGCCGGCCCCAGCGCCCGCGGCCGGCAGCGCAGCGTTACCCGCGACGGTCGCCGCCCAGCGCATTCTTTTCCTCGGCGCTGGCAAGCGTGACAAGTTCTGCTTGGCCGAAATGCGCAAGCTCGCCGGAGCCGCCGCCCGCGCCGCCAAGTCTAAACAAATCAAATCCTTCGCGCTCATTCTTCCTACTCTGGTTGAAGCTCCCGCCGCCGCCCAGGCTGCCGCCGAAGGCATCATCGCCGCCAATTTCGACGTGGATATCTACCGCAGCGATCGCAAGGTTCAGCAGCTCACCGAAGCAACCCTGCTCATTCCGCCCACCGCTGACGCCAACCTCGTCGAGCGGGCCATCGCCGAAGGCGTCATCCTCGCGGAATCGCAGAATCTCACCCGCACTCTCGCCCTCGAGCCCAGCAACCTGATGACTCCCACCATCCTCGCCGAGCGTGCCCGCGCCATGTGCGCCGAAACCGGCCTCGCCTGCGAGGTCTACGGCCCCGACAAAATCAAGGAACTCAAAATGGGAGCCTTCTGGAGCGTCGCCCAGGGATCG
>CAZQDD010000051.1:0-23151 GCA_964591805.1 uncultured Acidobacteriaceae bacterium
GCGCCCAGGTAGCGAACGGGGTTGCAACTTGCAGCGAACGTAAGCGTCGGGCAGAGTACCTCGTCGCTGGGACCGACTCCGAGCAGGCGCAGTCCCAGGTGAATCGCGGCAGTCCCGCTGCTCAGCGCGGCCGCGGGCAAGCCACTGCGCTTCCGGAAGTCGTCTTCGAACGCGCTGATGTTTGCCCCAACGGTGGAGAGCCAGTTAGTCGCAAAGGCCTGCCGCACATAGGATTCCTCGTTGCCACCCATGTGCGGGATGGATAAGAGTATGCGTTTCATTGGAGGATTTTCATGTGTTCTGATCACAAGAAACTCAGCCGCGATAGGCCGGGAAGTACTCCGGATTCGGTTGCCATTGGTTGCCTTGCATGGATTCGAACGCGCGACGCGCTTGAATCATCTGCTCATACGCGTTATCGTTCAGAACCCGGGAGCCAATCGAGAAGGGCACGCTGCCAGTGGGAGCGAAAGATAGCTTGAACCGATAGATGCCATCGCCACGGGCGTAACCGCCGCCCAGCACGAACTGCGTCTTTCCAGCGCTGCGCGCCCAGTTCATGATTTCAACCTTGAGCAGATCATTTGGCCGGACGTGAAACCAGGCGGCATCAGTCCCTCCGAGAAAGGAGTAAATCCGATTTGCAGAGACAAGCACCAATTCGGTTGAAACTACTGCGCCTCCAACAAAAGCATGAAAGTAGGTGAATTGTCCCCTCAGATCCGCGTGGATCCGTTCGAAGTACTCACGGGGGAAGTAATAAGTTGCTTTGGCATTCCGCCGGTTCATCGTGCCTGCATAGATGGCAAGAAAGTCATCCAGGCGCTCACCTCTTTCATCAATCCGAACCGTCACACCGCTAGCACGGGCCTTATTCACATTCTTCCTGACCTTGTATTCAAAATCCCGCCACAACTCGTCTTCGTCCTTCACGGCGCACACGACATTGTCCCAGAGTACGCGACGGTCGCCAGCGTAGTCGAGGAGGGTTCCAGGGAACAACGACAGGCGCACCACCTCAGACACAACGCGAGACTTGGCTGCCCAAGCATCGAATTCCAGCCAGAATGCCCGGATAGAATCGGGGTGCCATGTAGCCCCCCAGCGAAACGGTCCACCGTAGCCGTAAGGCGTAGCGATATCAGCGCAGTCGCGAACCGCATCATCGCAGTACGGCTCGTCACCAAGTGGGCGTAACAGGAAGGGATAGAGGACGTAGCTGCCATCGGCTGAAGCAGTGGCGCAGAGCGCCCGGCCGTGCGGGCCCGCATAAAGCCGTACATAGTCCGGATGCCCAAAGATCTCCTTCTCCGGCCACCGCTCCCAGAGGTCTGTCCATGCCTTTCGGTCGCGAGGACAGGCGGCGTCCCAGATCTGCAATTCAAGGCTCAACTGTTTCTCGCACGAAGCGCCAATTCGCGAACCATCGATTCCAGACCCGCTTCCGTGGCATCCTGATGAACGGGAAGATTTAAGATGTGATGCGATACTTTGGCCGTCGCCGGGAAACGGTCCGACGGTATTTGGGAGATCAGGGTATGGTATAGCGAGACAACACCGAACCCAGCGGCATTCATCTCGTGGTACAGGCGGTCCCGCGAACCGTTTCGGATCATGACAGGATAACTCTGAGGAAACTCGCGGCGCCCAGGCGCTCCGAAAAACGGCTCGACTTCAGGCGCCAACCCACGGACCAGTTTGTCCAATACCAGACTATTAGCTCTGCGCTTATCGGCGATACGAGCCAGATCAAAGTCGCACGGAAGTAAGGCACATTCCGGAGCAGCTGCCAGCACCCGAGCCAGCGGTGATGCTGGATCATTAATGATCGCAGCACCTCCAGACTCGACCGGCAGTATCTTGTGGAACGAGTAGATGCACGCATCCCCGAGCCGGCCACAGATTCCGCCAACGACGTCGCTCAACATGGCGTGAGCCTCGTCTTCCAAGACAAAGACACCGTGCTCCTTTGCTATCTTGACGGCTTCAGCGTAGGACGGGTCGACGAAGCCAAAGTAGTGAATGATGACGAGGACGCGGATGCATCCGCTCTGAAGCTCGGTTCGTAGTGAGTCGGTATCGATACGGAGCCCCTCGTCGAGGGCATAAAAGCTGTAGTCGAGATGGAGTGACGCGATGGGATCAAAGACTCCAGAGCCTTCCCTGGGCGACCAGCCGATATAGGCAGGCAGAAGGACCTTACCGCGGGAGATCTCCAGGGCACTCAAAATCGCTCCGAAGGCCTTGCGTGCAGATTGAAACGGGACGACCCGTCGAGAGTAGTTAAACGTGTTCTCGGCTCTTTTGGCAATCATCGGACAGGAACGCCATCACGTGTTGTATTCCGGCTTCCATCCTGTGCGTCTTCGCCAGCAGTCGAACCACTTGTGCAGGCGAAACTGAGGAAGCGGGGACGACGGCAAAGATGCGCCTCCCAGGATCGAGCAAATTTAGCGCCGCGAAGACCTCAGGGTCCCAGAGGGCTGGCAGGTCAGTCAATCGAAACCAGGTATCTCCGATTCGCCCGACAGAGAAGGTTCCCTTCTTGGTGACGAGATTGAACTTGGAAAAACCGAACCGCCCCTGGCACAGGTCGGCCTGCGCTAGACCTGAAACATAAGCGGCCCCTACGTCTGCACCGCCGGGCGGCGCGATCTCAAGGAATTCAGTCGATGTCCTGGTCACAAAGCCGAGGCTGCAGTACCACTGCTGGGCGCGAACGTTGTCGTGAAGCACATCCAACCCGATTTGGCCGGAACTCACGCCCGACATCCCGACCGCTGCCAATAAAAGGATCGCCCCGACGCCCTGCCCGCGATGGCTGGGATCCATGGCGATGTAATTCAGAAACAGCCTGTCTGGTTGCCTTCGCAGTTCTGCAGCTCCGATAATGCCGTTCGCCGTCTGTGCGACAAAATACGCCGATTCAGCGGTGGAAACGGCGGACGCGAGTTGCATCCGGATGTACTCCGACGCGCCCCTACATCCGTAGACCAGCAGTTGGGCAACGTCCGCACGGAAACCACGAGAAAAGAGGTCCGCAATTTGCGGGGCATCTCTTGGTTCAGCGAACCGCACTTGAATGCCGTCCATGTTCTACACCCGATCCACTCTCAACCCCACGCGCTCTTCGTCAAGGTTCAGCATGGCCGAGCGCGCGTCGACAATCACCTGCTCACGCCTTGCAACCCTGACGACTGTCATCCAGAGAATCCTCATATCCAGCATAAAGCTCTGATTTCGGACGTACCAGACGTCCTTGCGCAAGCGATCATCCCAGCTCGCCTCATTCCTGCCGTTCACCTGCGCCCAGCCGGTGATTCCGGGTCGCACCGTGAATCGAATGCGCTCTTCCGGCGTGTAGAAGGGCAGGTACCTCATGAGAAGAGGCCTTGGTCCCACCAGGCTCATATCCCCGCGAAGCACGTTCCAGAATTCGGGCAACTCGTCCAAGCTCGTCCGGCGCAGGAAGGCACCAAACCGATTTAAGCGCTGCCCATCAGGCAAGAGACGCGCCTGCGAATCCTTCAAATCATGCATCGTGCGGAATTTGCAGATCGTGAACGGCTTCTCACGGCACCCCGGGCGTTCCTGCTGGAATAGCATCGGCTTTCCCAAGAACAAACGCGAACAAAACCCAATCAGCAACATCACGGGCGAAATCACAATCAGGATGGAAGCAGCCGCTAGGAGATCGAACAGGCGCTTTCCGAGCCTCTGATAGACTGAAGTCCTCGGCATGTTCACGAAACGTACTCGGAGATCTGGGAAGAATGCCCGGAAACGGTCAGTCCGCAGATCCTGGCAAAAAGAGATTCGAACTTGGTGACGCCAGCTTTCAAGGAAAGGTGCTCATCGTAGAATCTCTTACCGGCCTCGCCCATGTTGCGCCGCTCCTCAGGCGACATCGCGGCAAAGCGCACGACCGTTTCAGCGATGCTCCTTGGGTTCTCCGGCTCACATACCAGTCCGCCACCGGATTGGGTCACCAATTGCGCGGCATCGCCGCGCACTGCCATGAGCACGGGTTTCCCCGACGCCATGTAGGCCTGGGTTTTCGACGGTATCGTGATGCTGAAGAGGGGATGATCCTTGAGGTGGACAAGGAGAACGTCGGCAAGTCCTAGAATGGCTCCCATCGCGCTCATCGGCTGGCGTGGCAGAAAGCGCACGTTGGTCAGTCCCAGGTCTCCGGCCTTCTTCCCCAGACGGTTCCGATCCACACCTCCGCCGACAAACACGAATTGAACGGCTGGAAGGGTCTGCCGGCACAGGGCTGCAGCCTCAAGGACCGAATCTAGAGCTTGGCCCAGCCCCATCGTCCCTGCGAACATCACGTTGAAGCAACCAGCAAGTCCGAGTTTGGAGGCGAGTCCCTGGTCCGGTACGGTTGACTGGATCGTGGTCTCGTCGCACCAGTTGTAGATCACGTCGACCTTCTCCGGCGGAACTCCACGGCGAACCAACTGCTGCTTGAACCCTGGGGAAAGCACAACGATATGCCGGGCGCGGCGGTAGACGAACTCACACCATTTGCCGAGCAGGGTGACGGCCGCCGAGCTTGACATCATTCCGGAGAGAGCGACTGTGTCAGGCCAGAGGTCCTGAATGTCGTAAAGGAACGGTACCTTGCGAAAAAACCCGATCACCGTAACGGCAAAGCCGATGGTGGCAGGGGGATGATAGACATACACTACGTCCGGCTTCCTAATTAGCGCTGTGCCGATCAATGCTGCGGAAATCGCGAAACTCGTATAGTTCAGGACTCTGCCGAAGGCCGATTTGTCATGGCTCGCATAGAGCGCCACTCGTAGGATGGATATCCCATCGATTTGTTCGCGCACCCAGGGGCGTATCCGGTAACCGGGATAGACTTGCCCACCAGGGTAGTTCGGAAAGCCTGTAAGCACCTCGACATCGTGGCCTCGCGCGCCCAGTTCCCGCGCGAATAGCAGCCCCTTGAACGTCGGCTCCGGCTCAAACCACTGCGAGAGGATCAGGATGCGCATGGTCGGTTGAGATTTCCCTGATGTGTCGGCTGCAAAAGGTGGCGCTAGCTCTTCTTCCAAACCACTTTGTTGACGTAGTCTGTGTAGCTCAAAATAATCCGGACCACCTTCTCCGACACATTCGGGGCACCGTAGTCCACGACAGTCCTCAGTGTCCGGTTCGGGCCAACAGGCTGGGTGTCTAGCACACCCATTGCAGCCAGGACCCGTTTCGGATCCAGCCCGACCATCATGACCGCGCCCTCTTCCATACCCTCCGGCCGTTCGTGCGCTTCCCGGATATTCAGCGCCCGGAAGTTAAGGATAGAAGACTCCTCGGTAATCGTGCCGCTATCAGACAGCGTCATCCGACCTGCCATCATGAGGTGGACATAATCGGAAAAGCCCATCGGCTTCATCAGCCGGACCTTCTCAGGGAAGGTGATCCCCTCGGAGTCGATGCGCTTCCGTGTTCGGGGATGAACGGAGACGATCACGGGCAAGTCGAATTGCGAATCCAGTAGGTTCAGAACTTCCACCAGGTTTTGGAACTGGCGGGGTGAGTCGATGTTTTCCTCGCGGTGCGCGCTGACGACCAAATATCCGTCTCTGATCAGGCCCAAGCGTTCCAGGACGTCCGAGCGGTCAACCTTCGGGCGATAGTAAGTCAGGACTTCGTACATGGGACTGCCGGTCTTGATGATGCGGTCCGGTGAAATGCCCTCTCGTAGCAGGTACTCTCGCGAGATGTCACTGTACGGCATGTTGATGTCGCTGATGTGGTCGACAATCTTGCGGTTGATCTCTTCCGGTACTCTCTCATCGAAGCAGCGGTTTCCCGCCTCCATATGGAAGACCGGTATTTTGCGGCGCTTCGCGGCGATCGCGGCCAGACAACTGTTCGTGTCGCCCAGCACGAGCATGGCGTCCGGTTGAATCTGGCCGAACAGCTCGTCGCTCTTTGCTATCACGTTGCCGATGGTCTCGGCGGCGGATTTGCCGGCCGCTTCCAGGAAGAGATCCGGCTTTCGTATCTCCAGATCTTCAAAGAAGATGCCATTCAGCTCGTAGTCGTAGTTCTGGCCGGTGTGGATTAGGATATGATCCATGCACCGGTCCAGTGCGGCGATGACACGAGAAAGCCGGATGATCTCCGGGCGGGTGCCTATGACCGTAGCAACTCTCATGCGGTAACCGCAACTGGACTCTCGGCAGGCGCCAGTACCGACAAAAAGTAGGTGTCTGGCCTGTCCGGGTCAAAAATCTCGCTGGCCCAAAAGAGCGTGACCATGTCCCCAGGGCCGATGTTTTCGATGGAATGCGTGTACCCCGGCGGAATATCGACGACCTGAAAGAGCTCGCCGCAAACCCTGTACTCCACCACTTCCGAGCTCTCGATCCGTCGCATTCGGATGACGCCCTCGCCTTCGACGACGAAGAACTTTTCGGTCTTGGTGTTGTGGTAGTGGTTCCCACGAGTGATACCAGACCTAGTCCGCGAAATGAAGATCTGGCCGAAGTGGTTCGACTTCATGAACTCGGCTAAACAGCCGCGCTGATCGGACTTGATTTCAAGCAGCTGCCTCCGCGCCTCGTCCGGCAGGTAGGAGAGGTACGTTGCGTAAAGCTGCTGGTTGAACCGGACTGCGAAATCGGGAGTGAGCAGATTGGTGCGCATGTCGTGGAACGACTGTATGCGGCCCGCCAGATCGCCGAGCGTCAGACTGAAGGACGGAATGTCGCGATGACCGGTTGGTCCAGCGTGGACCGGCAATTCGGCCAGAAAGGCATCTGTCACATCATCCACGTAAACAAGCTCAAGTTCGTGGCTCGGATCCGAGATCTGGATGGGCAGATCGTTTGCAATGTTGTGGCAGAACGTCGCCACCACGGAGTTGTAGTTTGGCCGGCACCATTTCCCGAAGACGTTTTTCAATCGATAGATGCAAACCCGTGCCCCGACCCGCGCCGCGAACTCGCGCAACGCATCCTCCGCGCGCCGCTTGCTGACTCCGTAAGGATTATCAAATGCGGCCTGGACCGAGGAAGACATCACGATCACGGGTGCACGACCCATCCCGCGCAACATGTCGCAAATGTCGAGCGTCAGCCCAGCATTCCCGATCTCGAACTCCTCGTTGACCTGCGGACGGTTGACTCCCGCCAGATGGTAGACGATATCCGCCGTCTCCAGCCCGGCGCGCAAATCGTCCGGCGAGTGATCGACGTCAAATAGGGTCACCGCACAACCCTCGCGCGTCTTCAGGTGCGCTATGAGGTTTCGGCCAATGAATCCGCGAGCGCCGGTCACCAAAACGTTCATACGGTAACCGTCCGGTTCTTCAAGGCGTCCTGCACACAATCGAGTTTCAGGAGGAGTTCAATCATCTCGGCCTGGTTCATCCGGTGGGTGTTGTGCGAGGTATACTCCTCGGCGGACGAGACGTTCACCTGACCTTCGCTAAAGTACAGAGAGTAATTCAGATCCCGAATGTCGGCCGGAATGCGATAGTAGCCGCCGCGATCTTCGGCCTTGGCCATCTCTTCACGGTTGAGCAGCGTTTCGTATAGTTTTTCGCCGTGCCGCGTGCCCAGAATCTGGATTTCGTTGTTGGCCTCAAAGACCTGCTTCAACGCCTCTGCAAGCCTCAGAATCGTGGCCGCGGGAGCTTTCTGTACGAAGATATCGCCGGGCCTGCCGTTCTGGAAAGCATACACAACCAGGTCTACTGCATCTTCGATCGTCATCATGAAGCGAGTCATATTCGGATCGGTGACGGTCAGCGGCTTACCAGCCAGGATTTGGCTTATGAACAGAGGAATAACCGATCCCCGCGATGCCATGACATTGCCATAACGTGTTCCGCAGAAAGTAGTGCCGTTATCGCCATACATGCGGGCCTTCGCAACCATGAGCTTTTCCATAAGCGCCTTGGACATTCCCATCGCGTTGATCGGATAAACCGCCTTGTCCGTACTGAGCACGATGACGTTCTTGACGCCGCAGGCCAGAGCAGTGCTGAGGACGTTCTCCGCGCCTAAAGTATTGGTTCGAACAGCCTCCAGCGGAAAGAACTCGCACGAGGGAACCTGCTTCAGGGCGGCGGCATGGAAAACGTAGTCGACGCCGCGCATTGGGGCTAGAAGGCTGCTCGGCTCCCGAACGTCACCGAGAAAGAACTTCAGCCGCTCGTTGCGCAGGGCGTTTCGCATATCGTCCTGCTTCTTCTCATCTCGGCTGAAGATCCGGATTTCGGCTATCTCGGTTTTCAGGTAGCGCCGGACCACGGCATTGCCGAAAGTGCCAGTCCCACCGGTGATTAAGAGAGTGCGTCCTCTGAACATAGGTGTATTGGGAGGGACAGTCGCGACCTGAGTTTCGGGCTGCGGTGGTTCGCCAGATATCCCTTCATGTTGCCCTTGGTTGAGTTTGAAAACGGCACTGCCGCTCCGAGGCCGATCACGGCCCTAACGTGATCGCAGTCAGCACGATGTTCCCCGAACCCGCGGCCTTAAGCGTTAGCGTGTTTTCGCCCGGCCTGAGTTGCGGCTCGGTCATAGCGGGGAACCTCGATAGCAGATCTCCATTCGAGTCGAAGACGCGAATCGTTCCATCGGCCCAATATTCGGCGTAGTCTCCCGTCTTCATTGCCGCCGGAATAGCGATGCTCCGCGAGCCTGCGGAGATCTCGACATCCTTCAGCGTGCTGTCCCGCTCCTCCAGCGCCTCCACTAAGCCGATCCGGCATCGAACACCGCTTCCTTTCGGATAACGCATCCAACGCAGGTTCACCGCAACCACGTTCCCGTAGTCGAAGCCGGCCATCGCCGCCTTGAAAGGATAGTTCGCGGCTGCCGGTCGAAATTCGGCCAGCATCCTGCTCGTGCCAGGCTCGGCCAGGGTGACCGTCTTGGGGCCGCTGAAATCCAGGTCGACGTAGTAGTCCCGATACCCTCCCCCACCTGCTTGCAGTTGTATGTTCAGAACGGGTGTCTCGCTCGAACCTGTCGCCAACCCCTCGACATTGAGCCGCACCGCCAGCGCGCGATGCTTGGTCAGGTCGAGCGTCTTGCCCGGCGTCCTGCCATCCGCCGCTCTCGGCCCAACTATGAACGCGCCGCGCTGGTCTTGCACTTCTCTCGTAAACTCGAAATGCTGGACTAGCGAACCCGCCATGGCGGCCTTAGCGTCCGGCGGTTGGATTTCAACCGGCGACTCCGCCCGCAGCAACGGAATGTTCGACGGATCGCCCACAGCCGCCAGCGTTGGCGCGGCCTGCAACCGGAACTTCAGTGGCTGTTCGCCGAATTCGTTCCTCAAAGTGACTTCCCCAGGAATAGCCACCCGTTGCGCGTCGTACCGGATCGGATGAAACTCGCCAGGCCGCGTCATGTGCCACTCGCCTGCCGCCAACTGTTGGCGCACCGCTTTGGGCACCGCGCCGCTCAGCCGTAATTGCTCGTACTCGCCCAGCAACTTCAGCATCTCTTCAGTGCGGCCGTTCGCTTTCAGCCTACTCAGGTTCGTCTCAAGGGATCCACCTGAGTCCAGCGCCAACATCCGGACCGCGTAGTATTCCACTTCGTCGGGGGTGGTCGCAGGGTGATCCGGAGCATCCTGGAGGAAACTCCACCAGCCCAGATCCGCCGGCAGAAAATTGTAGTGGTAGCTCCACCACGCATCGGCAATCTTGTGGTGATCGAGGTATTCTCTAGTCGCTACCGCCGAGCCATCGTCGCAAGTGCCCCGTGAGAAAATGTGCCACGTCCAGTCCGTCATCCCCGAGCCCTGCACGAGTAACTCGCGCTTCGACTTCTCCCAGATCTGTGCCTGCTGCGTGCCCACCCAGTACCAGCCCGGTCCGTTCGCGCTATTGATTTCCCCGCCGTCAAAATAGATCATATCGAACCCGCAGCGGTTGATCACGTCGGCCACGCGGTCTGAAATGGCATCCTTGAGCGGAGTCTTCAGGTCCGCCAGGTACGAGCCTTCGCGCTCGACTAGGTGGTAAATCTTCGCGCCGGCTCTGTGCAGCGCCGGCTTCGTCCCCGCAAATCCACGCGAACATCTAAGAAACGCCCCACCGTTGATTTGGCCATAGTGAATGATCTCGTCGTCGATCGCGATGTCGTTCGCCGCGCCGTAGTACCCATCCTCCACCGGAAACCCGGCCAGCGCGGATGCCGCTGCCATTTCCGTCACCGACTCGCTCACGTCCGTCGCAAGCGTCGCCTCACCATCCTTGAGGAGCCAGGGACTCGGCTTCGGCCGCACCAGCGGATCGTTCTTCCCTACGAAGCTGGTCAGCATATGCAAGCCGACTTTGAGTCCCGCCGCGTGGCACTTGTCGATCACCGCCTTCAGACTTTCCTCGCCACGCGGAAAGTTCCGCGTATTGATCGGGTAAGAGCCCAGCGACGCAGACCACGTCCCGCTGTACACGAGGATGTAGCGGAATCCGCCCAGCTTCGCGTACCGGATCGTCTCGTCTGCGTTGGCTTCAGTCAGGTCGGTAAATAGATAGCTGGTGCGTACATCCTGGGAAAGTCTGGCCCACGTGCCGCCGAGCGTCGGCGAAGGAAGCTCGAAATCGTGTTCTACCTTTCGGACTACCTCCAAGAAGCGCGGTGTTGGCGCGGCGATGATCGCGACTCGTTCGCCCTGCATCGAGAATCCCGGGTACACCGACGCCAGCAATGCCTGGCCGGCGAATCGGGCATCCACTCGCCCGCTCAGGCCCATCAGACACACCGCGAATTCGTCGTCCCACCGCACGCCCAGCAGCCCGCCTGCATTTGCCAACGCGACATTGAGCTGCATCAGACGGATTTCCTCGATGCCGTCCCCGTGGAACGCCGCGAGTTCAACGACGAGGCACTCGGCCGACGCGGTAATTCGGTAATCCGCATCGACACCCGACGTCCCGAACGTCACATGCAACATGCCACCGCGCCGATCGGCCGCCGAGGCGGGGAACAGCCGGCCATCCTTCTTGACCGCCGCAAACGGCAAGCCCTCCGGACGCAACCGTTCCTTCCCGCTTTGCTTATCGATCAGGCTACTCGCAACGGCATCCGGACGGATCACCAGCCGCGCCGCACGAGTCTCGAACACAAAGTCTTCGGCCCGGGCCCCGTTCACTGCCGCAAAGGCCAGCGCTAGTGCCAGGCTGAGCTTCATACGGGCGCTCCGTCGGTACTGGGCATGGGCCAAGCGAACGCCCTTTGAAACAACTCCCGGTTTGCGTCGATGATCTCCGGATCGGAGGCGCGCTCGGCGGCGTACTCCATGGCACGTTGCGACAGCGCCGCAAACCACTCATCGTCGCCGTCTACGCACTGTTGAAGAACGAATCGAAACCGCTCCGTATCGCTCAGCGGAATATCCCAGCCAACACCCGCGGCCTCCAGATTGCGCCACGGCGTCCGGTCGCTCGTCAACACGGGACATCCCGCAAGCAGCGCTTCGGCGATGACGTGGCCGAAGTTTTCGCCAAGCGTCGGAAACAAGAACAGATCGTGCTCAGCAAAGACTTGCGCAACCCGGTCATGTGCTATCTCCCCTTCGTACCGCACCTCGATATTCGGAGGTAACGATGCGATCAGGCCTCGGCACTCGCCCCAGTACTCCGTATCTTCTGCCGGACCGTAGATATCGAACGAGACGTGGCCCGAAACACCTTCCAGCATTCGTAGCGCGCCCGAAAGATTCTTCATCCGCGAGCACCGCGCAACGAACACGACGCGAAGTTTGCCGGGCACTTTCCGCCACGTGTCTCGCGGCACCAGTGACCCGCCGCCAGCGATATCGGACGCTGTAATTGCCTCGCTGATCCTCCCCTTCTGGCCACCCGCGCCGGATCCAGCGACGACGCCCGCCACGTTGATGTGCTTAGTCAGCGGAAACTGCCGGGCTATATCCGCGGCCTCGAAACTGCTTGAAGCGTGCCAAATGAGGCCTCGATAAAGGCCGAACCAACTGGAAATCCTGATATACAAGATCTTCCGCAAGCGTTTGATTCGCAAGGCCTCTATCGAGAATTCGCCCCGCGGCGCCAGCACCAGACACCGCGGCCGGCAGAGCCTCAGCCATCGCAGGACGACTGCCAATATAGAAAACCGCCGGGCAAAGAAACTGTTGACATAGAGAACCGTGTTTCTATCGACCGAGCAAAGCAGCTCGCACATGCGCAGAACACCGCCAAGCCCCGGTCGCACGTACATAACCTCCGCCGGATCGACCCGGACCCAGCGATTGGTCGGGACGTCGAGATATGGCGACTTCTCGCCTAGATCGCGATCGAGCGTCACGATCCTAAAATCCAGCTCCCCGCCAAGCGCCGCCACCAGGTTACAAATGCTCCGGATGGGTCCACCGCCTTTGTAGCCGGGCAGATAGGCGCCAACGAAAACCAGGATGCTGGGGGGGCCGACAGGAGGCGCAACGGAAGCCATATCCCTATCTCGGTCGTCGCGTGGGCCGCTCTAGCTCGCGGTAAACGTCAAGATACAACCGTGCAACAGCCTCTGCGCTGAACCTCTTTACGTTTTCGAAACCAAGGCGCACCAACTCTTCGCGATAATCGCGGTCTCCAATTACGCGGAGTATACCTGCCCGAATCGAGGCAGGGGCCCAGGGGTCGACGAGACACGCCGCCCCTCCGGCCACCGACGCCATCGGCTCGATGTTACTCGTCACGACCGGTCGCCCAGTTGCTTGCGCCTCTATAATGGGCATCCCGAACCCCTCATACGTGGAACAAAAGGCCACCAAGTCCGCTGCCCGATACTTGGCCGCCACCTCCCCGTCGGATAACCCCGCCGCCCACTCGTGGTCTATGCCTGAGCGTCCCAGCGTCTGCTTCGCGCGGGGTGAGAGCGGTCCAACGATGTCCAATTTGCATCTCATGCCCTGCAGAGCGGTCGTCAAACGGTCGAGGTTCTTATTCTCGCCAGTACCCAGATGCAGGATTGTCGGCTTATTCGCGTTGAAGGTCTTCGGGACCGGTCGAAACTCGTTGCCGACCGGATCCGGCACCACTCGGATCCTATTTTCCGGGCAGGAGGTATACCTCAGAAGCTCCCGCTTTGTGTTCTCCGAAATCACGGTCACCACGGAGCATCTACTGACAGGCAGCTCTAGCCATATCCACTGAAACACCCGGCGGCGGAGACCGCCGAGGCGTACCATACTTCCGCAGTCGTGAACAGTGAGGGCGGTGCGATTCTTCCGGAGAAGAAAAGCCAAATAGTGAACATCACCAGTGATGTGATTGACGTCGCCCTGCCGCAGCGCGGCATCAACCATATTATATAACCGTCTAAAGACGCCTCTGCTTTCAAAAGGGCAGACACATACCTCGACTTCAACTTCGGTTAGTGCGTTGCGAACCGTGGCGAAAACCCGCTCTATGCTGTGGCGCGAGCCAGCCGGAAATCTCTGAAAGTGCACAACCCTCATGCAACTCGCTGCTGCGCACTTCGCCATCGCATGACCAAAGACGGTGCCTGTAAGCCGATGTTCAAAGAAACGTGGTGACTTGCCCGAAACATCATACAGCAGATCGCTTACGCGCTAGCCAGCAGACCACATAAAGAAACACGAAGGGTATTGGCAACAGCTTTAGTTGATTACCAAACTGACCTACGCTCGATTCAATTGCCAGCCCGAAGGCGATCAGGTACGGTGTTAACGGATGGGTAGTCATTCGAGGTACAGTCAGCAGACAGGCAACGACGCTTGCCCAGACAGCTCCGAGTACCGCAAACGATAGCCAGCCAGCGAGCCAACCATAATTGCCCACCAGCTCGAACGGTATTGTTATTGCAACATTTTGGACGTAGTTCGAGGCCGCAGCAGCTCCCAGCTGCCGAGCAAAAAAATTTCCCATATTGGAATCGGCTTTGTCCGGGAATAGTTCCCGTGGCAGCAATGCGGATAGACCGTCTCTCAGCGATTGGCCCTTCCACGGCCCCTCCATAAAGCTACTCTGGTCCGTTATTTCCTTCGCCAGCGGGTAGATGCCCCGAAACAAGGACTCTACATTAACATCACGCGTCTGTTCGCGAGCGTTGAAATTCCGCCACCCTTCGCTGAATATCTCGACTCTATCCGCATTTGTCATCGCGTGCACTTGCTGAGCTCGGGTGCGCGTGCTTGCGACAAACGGTTCGACCACAGCGAGATATCCGAAAATCCCGGCGACCAGGAGCAGCCAGGGAACCCGGCGCCGCCAGTTCCCAAACGCCACCAGAAAATAGAACGCGGGAAGAACTAAGGCGCCCTTTGAGCCTGCCGTCAGAGCGCGTTGAAATGACAGGACAACAAGGCCCAATATAACCCACCGGAATGTGGCGTTCTTCCTAAGATTCGGCACAGCAAGAAGAGCGCATCCGGCTGCGATAGCGAAGTCGCCCAGACGGTACGCCTCCGCCAATGGAACCAGCCACCATTGGACAGTGCGCCTGCCGCCTAGGTAGTCTACGGTCTCATATGCGTTCACCCCAAGAAAGCTCAAACCCTGAAGCGACAGAGCCACCATGCCAGCTGCCGCTCCGACAGCCAAGAGCGTACCCATCTCGTAGACTGGACCCTGCGGCGCAGCTCCGGTGAGCTGGGGCCGTTTCCAGTGGCGCAACACCCAACGGGCAGCCGCGGCGTATAGGGGAAGTCCGAAGGCGACGACAAGAATCGGGGTCATGCCCCCTCTCATATAAGCATCGACTTTCCCTGCGTCCCCTTTCCATAGCCAGAACGCCGAACATACAGACGGACCGAACCCAAACCACCAGTGGAAGAGGAGCACGACCGCGTGCACTGGATTGACCATCGGGTAGTCGCTGAGCAGACGCAGCGAACAGAAGGTCCCGCCGGCCAGAACGGACTGCGCCACCATTGCTTCGCCCGACCCACCGCCAAAGATTGAAAGCGCAGCCACCAATAGGACCGGTCCCGCGCAGAACGCTAGGATAACGGGCCACAGCGGGTCGGCCATCGTACCGAAGACGATGGCTCGGCCCCAACGGTTCGCGTTCAGCAGCAACCAGGCGTCCCGAGGCCTTCTAGCGTCCCCGGCTCGGGTACTGGTGGCCAAGAACCGAGTAGGGCGAAGCGCGTGTTCTCGCCGCAACTGACTACCGGGCGCTTGCGATATCATGATGAACAAAGGGGTGTAGACAAGAAAATCGGATTCACTGGCTTAGTTGTTCGCAAACTGATTCTGCCCGTCAGGGACACCTTCACCGTCCCCATTAGCACGTCGCTTGACGTCTTCCGCTTGGACAATCTCCACTCCGATAGACAGGCGGCAGGTTACAACACATGGCGCCAATCTCATGGATTACCGTTTCCCACTCACACAGAGGCTCGATGGACCCGGCGTCCTCATTCCGCAGCGAAGCAGACTTGCAGGCCGCGCACCAGCATCCGAGCGAGTAGCACGCAAAATGCGAGCACACCCTCCACGCGCGTCGGCGCGCTAACCCACGCTTTCAGGAAGTTGTGTTTCAGATTCTGAGAACTGTAGGGATCCCGAAACAGTCTCCGGAGTGCTTGTCGCACACCCATTTTGTGGAGGGAAGACACGCGGTTCGGCTCAACCCACACATAAGCGTCGGATGCTATCAGCAATTTCCATCCCAACCTTTTCAGGCGGGGCGAGAATTCGGCATCCCCGTACTGGGGGAACCGTGCATCATCCATCTTGCCTGCTTCCGTGATCGCTTGCCGCGGGATCAACAGGCAGTTTCCAGCCAGAAATTCGACCGGCCATACGGGCCTCCTGACCGACCAAGCCGGCGTCGCTGGAGGCCAGACCCATCCTCCTTTGAGGGTTCTCCAGACGGGCCCGCACTGATAGACTTCATGTGGCCTATCCCATCGCAGCAGCAGCCCCCCAAGAATTGCCCGCGGTTCCGTCCTGGCGATGTTTAGCAGTCGCTCTATGAAGGCCTCATGGACAATGCTGTCATCATTCATGCAAACGATGAACTCAGAACCCGCGGCTATCGCAGCCTCGATGCCGAGATTCGTTGCTGCCGTATAGTAGAGGTTCCCGTCGCCCCGGATCACGACGACATCTGGGTATTCCTCTGCAATAGCGGAGGCTGTGCCGTCGGTCGAGCCGTCGTCGATCACGAATATACGCACCGCCAAGTTATCGAGCAAAACCCTGGACAGGCTTCGGAGGCACTGAAGGGTGAGTTCCCGCCTGTTGTGCACGGGAATGACAATCCCCACTGTCGTTCCGCTGCTCTCAGGCATCAACTCCGTCCTAGAATTGCTGGCCCTTTGCAGCCACCACGAACAAAGCGCGGAGCATTCGGTAAGCTACACTGGGCTAAAAGTCAGGTGACCAGCTGGCCTGGCTTCCAGATCTGGCAGTTCCGACACTCACCGCGCGATCCAGTTCCCGTACTCCAGTTCGGTCAGAGTGTAACCGAAGCCATTTAGGTATGAAAGGGTATCGAAAACGGTGTGTCCGAAGGCCTGGCTAAACAGTTCTGCCGCCTCGAATATGAGGACTGGTTTCATTGTCGCCAGCACACGCTCTGCGCCCCTCAAAACGGACAATTCGGCACCCTCGACATCCAGCTTGATCAGGTCTACCGACGAAAAGGCGAGTCTTTCCAAGCAAGTGCCCAGTGTTTCGGTGCGAACTGGGCTGTGGGACGCGGCACGGAAGAGCGAGTTTGGTCGTAAGGAGCCGTACGCCTCACACCCGGTCTCTGGAAAATAGAAGTCCGCGGTGCCGTCCTGATCGGACAATGCAATATCGGCCACCGTCACGTTGTTGATGCCATTGAGGGCAAGATTAGACTCTAACTGCCGCACCATACTGGGATTCGGCTCGGCAGCAAGCACACGGCCAGTTGGCCCGACCAGCGCCGCCGCTTGGAGAGTGTAATAGCCAACGTTTGCACCCACATCCACAACCGTCATCCCCGGTTTGCACCGCGACACAATGGCAGCTCGGACACCAGGCTCGAATGAACGTTCATCCCATAGCGCGTTTGTAAGGACGCTATTTGTCTGGAGGCTCATCAATTGACCATTCATAAGCCGTCGCTGCACGGTTGGGATGTGGATACTGTGGAGCAGGCCGGGGACGGTTCTAGCCGAGATCGTGGCGACGCCACGTTTCAGGAACTTCGTAAGGTCAGGCATATGTGCCGCCGGAACGGCGCCAATCCTTTCTGGGCCTAGCGACGACGTTCTGGGGCGCCTGGCCCTGTGACGTCGGCCATCTCCTGAACACATCCGAACCGAACGCCACCAAAACGCTCGTATGCTTTGAGGGTCTCGGCTACCATTCGGTCGAGAGAGAAGTGGTTCGATATGTGCAGGACTGCATTCTCGCCAAAGCTGCGGCGGAGTCGCTCATCAATCAAAAGACGGCGGCAACCAGCGGCCAAAGCTCCAGCTTGATCAACTGGAACGACGAATCCGTTGGTGCCGTCAAGCACTGCTTCACAGGTAGCCCCGGCGGCGGTTGCGACGGCGGGAAGGCCCGCAGAAAGCGCTTCCAGCAATGCATACGCGATCCCCTCGTTTGCGGCCGTTTGTAGGAAGATCGTTCCTCTGGAGAGACGATCCATGACATCGCTCACATTGCCGGGGACTTCGATCCGATTGGACACCCGTGCTGCCGCAACAAGGACGGCCGGGCGCAATGGGCCGTCACCCAGCATTGCCATCCGCGCCCTCGGGTGGGTTTGCAGCACGCGTGTGAATGTGTCCAGCGCGAGGAAGGGGCGTTTCCTGGGAATGAAGGAACCGGCCCAGACGATCACTGGCCCCTCGGGCGGTTCCGCATACTCGCACTGAAAAGCAGCAGCCCTCACACCGTTGTGGACGACCGTGGCGAGAGCGTAATGCGGCCAACGAACCCGAAGCCGTTGTAGGCCCGTCTCTGAGATGCAGATCATAGGAACGCGATCACGGTTGGCGCGACTGCGCTCACGCCACAGATTGAAGGGACGATGCGGATTCAACCCTAGATAGTCGCGCCACCTGGGGCGGGCATCTGTGCAATGCCTTGTGCAGATTATAGGTAAGCCAAGACCGCGGGCCGTGTCGGTGATATCCGCAAGCCGAAGCCACACATTTGCGTGGACCAGGCGGACTCCGCTGTCCGACAAAGCGGCGGCCAACAGTCCGGAATATGTTTGCTTTCGGCACTGGAACCCGACGCCGAGCACTGTCACTGGAATGCCGCAATTCTCCAGTGCTCTGCGACGGACTGTCGGTTCGCCGTCGGCGATTACAAGTGGTGTGATACCTCTTGCCTTCAAACCAATCGCGAGATCCTCGACGTACCTTTCTGTTCCGCCCGGGCCGAGGCTGGTTACAACAAGCGCCAAGTCAGGGAGGATGCGGTCGGCGTTGCGCTCTCCAGTCATCCGCAAAGAACGGGCTCCTCAGTGCGGCTGGCGGGGTTATCCCCGCGCCCGGCAGGATCAAGACGTCGCGCAACCAGTCGCGCGGCCGGCCAGACGTAAAAGACAGCGAACCCGCCGATCGTCGCCCAGACCACCCCAGCCTCCCGGAGATGTCGGATGAGTGCGAATTTCAGAACTACTGAGGCGACCGACGCTAACGCAAAGAAGCCAAGTTGCTTCCGAAGTGTATCACCGTGATTTAGAAACACAGACATAGTGCCTTGGTAAACACTCAGGAGACGCCAGACGGCGAAGCTCAAGAGCAGCGACACAGGAGCCAAGATCTTTGACACAGTCCACCAGGCAATAAGTGGTCGCCCAAAAATGACGAGGGGAATGCTGATGGCCGCCGTCAAAGCGAAGTTGAAGGAGAGCGATCGCCTGATGGTGTGGCGTATCCACCCGAAATCGCGCCTCGCTATCGCCTCGCCGAAAGCGGGCCATAGAGGCGCAATCAAATAATCCGATACAGCGGTGCTGGAGAATAGCTTTTGCACTACTGCATAGGTTGCGACGGCAGGCGCACCGAGAAAGTGGGCAATTATAATGCTGTCCGACCCGTAACCGACAATGATCAGGAGACTGAACGCAAAGAAGAGCACCCCAGTTCTCGTCAGACTCGCTGCTCTGGTGCGGTGAAACGAGAGCAAGGACGGCCGCAACCAAGGGCGAATGACAACGAACTGGAACACCCAATTGGCCGCGCGGGCCAGTGTTGGGGCTCCTGCGAGAGCGGCAACGAGCAGCGGCAAGCCGCATTTCAGCCTGATACCAGCGATGACACAGCCCAGCCCCAGGAGCGCACTAACCGATTGCCAGAGGTTATTGACGAAACCCTCCTGGAAACCCATCTGAACCTTGTCGACAGTTCCCAAGGGTAAATTCAGCGCGACACACACAGCGAAGACCAAGACGGCGGGTGCCGCTTCGGCCGCAGCCAACGGGGTGCGTACGTTGAAGATTGCTTTCCATGGCAGTATGGGGTTCAACAGAAACGTGGCGGCGAGGACGCATGCGGCTATCGCCGCCAGCATGAAGAAGGCGCTCGAGACTGACTCGACAAGCATTTGCCTGTCGGACTTGCCATCGGCCGCAGAGACAGCGTTTAGCAGTCCGTTGCCCATTCCGAGATCGGCGAAGTTTAGAACGCCGAGAACGGAACTGATTGCCATCCATAATCCGTATCGTTCGGTTCCGAGATAGCCTATGGCCAGCGGGACCGACACCAAACCAGCCGCAGCACCGATGCCCCGCGCCACGACAGAACTTGCAGCCGTCAGGCCGGCCCTGCGGTATCTTTCGGCAGAGCGGCCCTGTTCTGTACCAAGGTCGTTCTGCCCGCCGCGAACAAGTGATAAAACCCCGAGAAGGCTCAGGTGCTTTGGCCTCACAACCTCCCGCGGATGAGATATTTGCATTTGCTCTCGACGCTGCTCGACGATCAATGAGGCGTCTCGAATGTTAAGGATAGTTGTCGCCGCGTTTGATCAGCGCTTCTGAAAAACGCCGAGTATGACGTCACCCGCCGCCCTGGAATTGACGTGCGGCCGGTGCAGTTGGTGCGCAAATTCGCGGCGGAACTCGATTGGATGCAGGAGGGGCCCACTCCAGATCTGCAGCCTGCCGACTTTCCGTGGAGTGCCATAGATGGCGAGGGCTATAGCTAGACCCGCACGACCTAAGAGGCTGCCTGCGGGAGGCGATAGGACTCGGAAGCCAGCGTGCAACTGGTGCGCAAGCTCAATATATGATTTTTCGTTCCAGCGCGTAAGGTGGTGGGGCGGATTATTCAGTGGATCATGCCACCGCCGTTCAAATGACATTGGTGAAAGGGGGGTACTGATGAGCATTAGGCCGCCCGGCCGGACCAGGCTGAAGAGGGAGTTTGCGAATAGCAGTGGGTTCTCTACGTGCTCAAGGCAGTGGAACGCTACGGCACAGTCGTAGGGCGGAGCCCCGAATCGGCGAAGGTGCTCTTCAATGGTCTCGCAGTAAGCCTGTAGGCCGGCAGCACGGCAGTTCGCGACGGCGTCAGGGTTAATATCGATTCCGGTTGTCCGCCAACTGAGAGCGTCCGCAGCTTTCTTGAGGAATGCGCCGGCGCCGCAACCCACTTCGATAAGGCTTCCAGCGGAGTTTTTCCTGAGTTCCTCAATGGCAATTCCCCATTCCCACCGATTGCTTGGATAATAGCCTGGTTGCTTTCCGAGTTCTTCGTAGAACGCGCTTGACCCAGGACGCGGTGGATCGGCGTATTCGAGGGCGCATCTCTGGCACCTGAGAACGCTGTAGGCTCCTATATCGCGACAAGACGCGAGACTAAAGCCGCCAAAGTACTCAGCGAGAGCCCCGCGGGTCAACTCTGGGGTGACGGTACGGATGCGTTGTGTGCCCGAGCCGCAAACCGGGCACGGTGGCAGTGTGGAAGCACGTTGATCTGCCGCGTGGTTTTCGAGTTTAGCACTCATCTCGTCGGTCCGCGGCTTTCGCTGCAACTCGCGATCCGCGCGCTGGCGCTGCCGACTTTCTCAGGGCCGCTACCTGGATTTGCCTTCCCTGGGGGCACTCGCGAGTTTTACCCCGATCCGGCATGTATAATCCACGCGGTTGAACAAGATCGGCCATTCGGCTTCCTGGAAATAGCTATCGACTGCTTGTTTCTGGCCGCGCCAGTGGCCGTAATCATCGATGATCAATACGCCACCTTCAGATAGCAGCGGAAACAGCGTCTTAAGCTCGACAGATGTTGACTGAAACCAGTCCGTATCCAGGCGGAGGAGGGAGATGCAACCAGGCACATTCGATTGCAGCGTCTCCTCAACCTTCCCTTTGACGAACACGAGATGGTCTTTGGGGTAGCCGGTTCGATCCATATTGGCGCGCACCTCCTCAAGGCCGGCTTCGCACCAATTGCCGCCGTTCACCTTCCAGAGATCCTGTGCTGCAGTCCCATCGTATTGAACGTCCATGGCCCCCGGAGCGGTCGTTGCCTCGAACGTATCGTAGAGAACGATATCTCTGCTTGGCGATTCAAGTTCCATGAGCGTGGCGGCACATAACATGCAGCTACCGCCCTTCCACACGCCACACTCGACGATGGAGCCGGGCACGTCGGCCCGGACGACATACCTCACAGCTTCCCACAGCGCGTACACCCTTTCGAGCGACGTCATCGTGTAGGGTCCGCACAGACCATACACGCGGAGAAAGTCCTTGGCTTGTTGAATATCGGGCGGGAGATCCGACTGGCGCCTGAAGGCCCTCCACGATCTCGAAACCCCTCGCAGAAGTTCGCGCACCCCCAGCCGCCCGACTCGATAAGTTCCTAGTTTGGTCTGCTTAAGCCTGGGCATTTTCATTTTCCAAATCTCGCGAGTGGTGAAGAGTTGAAAACCGTCGCGCGATGAGGAGGAAGCATCGGTCACAGCTTCCGCGAAGGCGCGCGCCCCCGGCTGCTGCGACCCCGTTAAGAAGCTGCGTTTCGTGTTAGAACCGTTTAGTTCGCCCGATTCCATTTGCGAAACCTAGGACTTCGTCGGCTTGTAATACTTCGAGTAATACTTCCCGTAATACCCGTAGTAATAATACCGGTCGCTCATGTCTTTGCGGACTTCATTCAGCGCCACACCAATCACGTTTGCCTTCACTCTCTTCAGGCTGCTGAGGACGCTGCTGACCGCGTTCCGGTTGGTCTGGCCCGCTAGAGTCATGACCACCACTCCATCCACTACCGCGGCCATCTGGAGGGGCTCGGCGAAGCCCAGCAGCGGGGGGGAATCGACGATGATGAGATCGTACTCCGGATTGGCTTCGGCGAACATTTTCTCCAGCGTGGCGCCGAGGCGGTCGGCGGCGCTGCGCGAGGCTGGGCCGGCGGGGAGGATGTCCAGGTCCGGATACTCCTCGCATTTTTGCAGGACGTCTCGCCAGCTGGCTTCGCCCTTGATTACCGTAGAGAGTCCCCGATCGTTCGCCACGCCGAGCCGGTCGTGAATTCCGGGGCGGCGCAGATCAGCGTCAATTAGCAGGGTCTTCCGATTCTGCAAGCTGTGTACGATGGCCAGGCGCACGGAGGCGGTGGTCTTTCCCTCGCGTGGGGTGGCGGAAGTGATGAGCAGGGAGTGCGGGCGGCGGCCGAGATCGGAAAGCAGGATGGAATCGCGCAGCGTCCGGATGGCTTCTTCAAAGGCCGCCTCCTGCGCGTTGCGCCCGCTGTATTTGACGATTACCTTGGTCCCGGTGTTCGCCACGCGAATACGAAGCAGCCGGCTGCGCCAATGCTTCACGGTTGGGAGCGAGCCGAGAACCTCGGTCCGCAAAGTTTTCTGTATGTCCTCGGGGTCGCGCACGGTGTTGTCGACGGTGTCCGCCAGGACCGCCAGGCCGACGCCGAGCAGAGTGGAAAACAGAAATGCCAGGATGGCGTTCAGCTTCAGGTCCGGGAAAACCGGCTTGATGGCGGGGCGGGCGGAATCGGCCAGTCGGATGGAACTGTTCTGGAAGCTGGAGTTGATGCCGGCTTCTTTGATCTTGCGAATCAGCTCTTCGTACAGACCTTTGTCGCTATCAGCTTCCTGTTTCAGGGCTTTGTACTCGAAGGAACGCGCGTTGAGACTATCGAACTCGGCCTTGGTCTCTGCCACGGCGCTGGCCAGCATGGACTCGCGATTGGCGGCTTCCTTGTATTCCAGGCTGACGCGATTCACAATGTTCGCCTTCAAGT
>CAZQDD010000052.1:0-22662 GCA_964591805.1 uncultured Acidobacteriaceae bacterium
CCCGTTGACAATCTCCCCGGCTGGATGCGTTCATGTTCATAGCATCCAGCCGGGGAGAGTTTGCTCTGGACGACGCCGCGAAGGCGTCTCTGGAATCCGTTCGCGAGTACCCATCGAACACATCATCTGTGGTGAGAACTTCGGGCTGATACTCTTTGCCGGCGCCAGACGTTGGTTGATTGCCAGCTTGGCAGGCCTCTCCTGCGCGGCAGGGCACAGTAGCGATGAATCTGACGTATAGAAGTGACAAGAAACAACGGTCAGGAACGCAGGGCGCTGATGGTCAGCACCCTGCGTTCCCGGACAGGCCAAAGGTGCGGCAAGTCACATTGCAGTTCACGCGCCCATCTTCAGCACTACCGGCGGCGGAACCTGCATGAGTTCCTCGTACAGAGCACGGTAATGAATCATCGCCGCGCGCAGTTCATCGGTTGTAGCTTCGGACTTGCCAACGCGCATGGCGATCTCATGCGCGGAACGGTAGTTCTCGACGACCTTCGGATGATCGACCGAGATGTCGGCGGCGCGCTGATCGAAATCCGATATGGGATAGCCGCGGGTGTTCATGAGGGCGGAGACCAGGTCATCGGCTTGCAGAACAGCTCCCTTGGGTGAGTCGACGAAACGGGCCTGCACCTCGTCCCACTGTTTTGCGAAGCGCTCGTGTTCGAACGAATCGAGTTCGCGGATGGTGAATTTTTCCACGCGCTTCTCGCGGTCCGTCAAGGTCGTTTCCGCTTTTCGTTCTGAGCCATGTACCAACACAGCTCGGTTGTACTCCGAGCCGAACTTCTGCCGCAGCGCGGTGCTCTTGCGTTTCCGCATGTACAGCCAAGAGAGCGCCGCGACGAATAGAACCACCGCGACGGCGATCACGATTAACTTTATGTCCAACGGGCTTAGGTCCATAGAAACCTCTTCTTCACCAGGTCCCTCTGCCGTCTGAACCTTGTGAAGAACAAGTGTCCATCTTCTGGAGATGGGAAAACTGGTCAGAATTGACCGTCTTGCCAATTGGGACCGTTTTGAAATTATCCCAACCTGCAAACCTCCGCAGAAGGCGCACGGATCGAGGATGGCAATCTCGCGATCCGGGCTGGCATCCAATGGACTCAGCTGCCCGCTTTGATGCGGAGCATCACCAGGGAGCGGGGCGCAACCGCGTACGAATTGTCTTTCAAAACAGGCGATGGTTCCCGCACGCCGCTTGGTTCCTGGGTGTCCAGAACCAGTTCCCAGTGCTGCTCGGGCTGCTGGGTTGGCAAAACAAACGGCACCGATTCGAAATGGGCATTGAACAGAAGCAATAAAGTGTCATCAACGATTCTTGCGCCGTGTTCGTCAGTTTCCTCGATCGCGTCACCCGCCAAACGCTCGCCGATGCAACGGGTTTCCGGATTGCGCCAATCCTCATCCGTCATCTCTTTTCCATCAGGCCTTAACCAACTGAGATCCTTAACCTTGTCATACCGGATCTTGCGCCCATGAAAAAACCTTCGGCGGCGCAGAGAAGGGTGTTGGCGGAACAATTTGGTCAGAAGCCGGGTGAATTCCAGTAACTGCTGGCGCGCCTGGTTTAAATCCCAGTCGATCCAGCAAATCTCGTTATCCTGGCAGTAGGCATTGTTGTTCCCCTGCTGGGTGCGTCCAATTTCATCGCCTGCCAGCAGCATCGGCACACCTACGGAAAGAAGAAGTGTGGCCAGAAAGTTTCGTTGCTGGCACGCTCGAAGAGCCAGGATGCCCGGGTCGTCCGTGGGGCCTTCCGCCCCACAATTCCAACTCAGATTCTCATCGATGCCATCACGGTTCTCCTCGCCGTTAGCCTCGTTGTGCTTGCCGCTATAGCTCACCAGGTCGCACAGTGTGAAACCGTCATGAGCGGTCACAAAGTTGATACTGGCGAAGGGTCGCCGGCCGCTTAACTCATAGAGATCACTGCTGCCGGTAAGCCGGTAAGCCAGATCGGCGGCCTGGACGCTATCCCCTTTCCAGAACCGCCTGACCGTGTCCCGATACTTGCCGTTCCACTCCGCCCAAAGAAATGGGAAGCGTCCCACCTGGTATCCGCCTGGGCCTAAATCCCATGGCTCGGCGATGAGCTTTACCCGCGACAGGACCGGATCCTGCTGGATGATGTCGAGGAACGTTCCCAACTGATCGACTCCGTGCGGCGTCCGCGCCAAGGTGGTTGCCGAGTCGAACCGGAACCCGTCCACATGCATCTCGCTGACCCAGTACCGCAAGCTATCCATGATGAGTTGGAGCATGCGCGGGTGCATCATGTTGGGAGAGTTGCCACAGCCCGCGTAATCGAGGTAATAACGTGGATTCTCCGGGTCCAACAGGTAATAGCTGGCATTGTCAATGCCGCGAAGGCATAATGTGGGCCCTAACTGGTTTCCTTCGGCAGTGTGGTTGTAGACGACGTCCAAAATCACTTCAATTCCCGCTCCGTGCAGCGCCTTTACCATGGTCTTGAACTCCGCCACCTCCTGCCCGGCAAGTTTGACGCTGGCATATTTTGCTTCCGGCGCGAAAAAGCCAATCGAGCTGTATCCCCAGTAGTTCGTCAATCCCCGGTCCACAAGATACTTGTCTTGTATGAAGCACTGCACCGGCATCAGCTCTACGGCTGTGATCCCCAACGAATGAAGGTAGTCGATTACTGCTGGGCATACCAAGCCAGCATAGGTTCCCCGCAATTTCTCCGGCACCGCAGGATGTCGCGCCGTGAATCCCTTGACATGTACCTCGTAAATGATCGTATTGTTCCAGGCGGTGTGAGGGCGCGCATCCGCCTCCCAATCGAAATGGTCGTCCACAACCATGCACTTTGGCACGCCCGGAGCGCTGTCGCGGCCGTCGCAAGAGAGGTCGGCATCCGGGTGGCCTGCGGTGTAGCCGAAAAGCGCGTCACTCCACAGCAGGTTCCCAGTGACCGACTTGGCATAGGGGTCCAGCAGAAGTTTGGCCGGGTTAAAACGATGTCCCTGCGCCGGTTCGTAAGGGCCGTAAACCCTGTAACCATAGAGTTGTCCGGGACGCACTTCCGGCAGGTAAACATGCCACACCCTGCCGGTCTCTTCGAGGGACGCGATACGGTCCGTTTCCTTGTTTCCTTCTTGCGACTCGAACAGACATAGCTCGACCTTGGTAGCGTTTTCTGAGAAAAGCGCGAAGTTCACGCCCTGTCCGTCCCAGGTTGCACCCAGCGGGGACCGCCTTCCTGGCCACACTTTCATACAGCAACCCTCCTCACTATTTGCCGCACTTCCGAGAAAACGTGCAGCACTCCCGTGCTGATAAGATCACCGTGTTTCACAGGGATGTCCTCTTCTAGGACAGGAACAGGTTGGGCTGTTTGCTCCGGCAATTCTGTGCAAAAGTGATCACTCCAGGTTCGAACGCCCGCGCCTGCCATGCACGCACTCCGTCACAACCTGCGTCTGTTGCCGGCCGGGTCTACGCCGCATGCCACGCCGGTAGTTTACGGTGGCCTCCACGGCGGTGTCATCTTTCTTGCGCAATCGTTGCGTCAACCGCTTCAGCTCCCGCATGGGACACGGCTTTGGGTAGCTGGGTCATCGAGGCCATGCGCCACACCGACGCGGCTTAGAGCCTGCAATCTGCCGGTTCCAGCAGTTTCTCGCGAGCTTATTGCCGCACCAAGGTTACGCCCCTGATCTGCACAGAGCCATACACAGAGTCAATGAGCCCAGTCGATCAGCAAAAACCGGACGCACCTGGGATGAAAGCTGTGTCCGGCGTTGGATTGCCCGAACAGTATTCTTCCGCTGCGGGCTTGCGGAAGGTGAGCGCATAAAACATGCCATTTTTCAGCAATTCGAGGAGGACATCCCGCACCTCCGGCGGTACCAGGTCAATGGAAGGGGTGACTGCTTCCTTGCGGCCCTTGAAGTAGGCGCTGGTAATGGGGATGTTTTCATAGATGCTCTTCGTATGTTTCTCGGTTTCGCCGGCAATGAGCAGGAGGCTGCCCGGCTTCCCAGAGCCGGCACCAGACAGTTCTGGCGGATTAGCTTCAGCCGGGAAAACTCGAAATCCGTATCCGCGCAAAATCCGTGAGGTTTGTTTCCTGATATGTGACAAGGTACGGCTATTGTGCCCCGCAGGACCTACGCCCCGCAAAGGGGAAGCACGAGACGGAAGGTTGTACCTCTGTTTTTTTCACTGATTGCCGTAAGACTGCCGCTGTGCATCTCGGCGATGCACTTGGCGATTGCCAATCCAAGCCCGCTGCCCTCCACCTGGCTGCGCGATGGATCAGCCCGGTAGAAGCGGTCAAAGATAAAAGGCAGATCGCTTTGGGCAATACCAACGCCGGTATCGCTGACCAGGACGGTTGCTTCGGTGGTGCTCGCGCGGAGAGTAACCTCAATGCGGCCGGGCGAGGGAGTGTATTTGAGCGCGTTGTCGAGCAGAATCCATAGCAGCCTTCGCAGGCTTGGAAAATCTCCCATGACACTCACGCTGCCGGGTAAGTCCAGCGAAAGTGACAGTGCAAGTTGCCGCTCATCTGCCAGCGGTTGCACCTTCTCAAAGATGTTCTCAATCACGTCTGCAAGATCGATTTTCTCCCACGCCACGTCTCTGGCATTTGAATCGGCGCGTGCAAGCGTCAGCATGTCTCCCAACAGCACGGCAGCTTTGGCGCCTTCGCCGACAATTTCCTGAAAAGCACGCCGGCTTTCGGCGTCGATACGGGGATTCCTCAACGCCACTTCTGCAGCGGTCCTGGTAAATGACAGCGGCGCGCGAAGTTCGTGCGAGGCGTCGGCGGTAAACTGGCGGATTCGCTCTACGGATGATTGCAATCGCCCTAGCATTGCATTGCAGGTTTCGGTAAGCCTCTGTAACTCATCGCCGGTAGCCTCCACGGGCAACCGCTCAGACAAGCTCCGGATGCTGATGGACTGCACCGCCGAGGTAATCCGGTCGACCGGCTTCAGCGCCTTGCGCCCGACCCAGTATCCGCCAGCGGAAGAGACCAGTAACAGGATTGGGGCCGAGGCCAGCAGTCCGGTGAGAAAGCGGTTCAGGACCAGCAGGTTTCCAGCCTCCGGCGCCGCTGCCATCAGATACAGCGACTGGCCACCGAGAGAGAACTGTCGCGCCAGCATCCAGTAGCTCTGGCCGGCGGAGTTGACACGCACGAAGCGTTCCGCATCATTGTTGTTTACCGCGGGCCAGGGAAATGCTCGTGCTGCCGAGGAGGGAGAAGGAAAGACCCGGCTGCCATCCGCGCGAACAATTTCGGCCAAGCCGTTTCCCGTTGCGCGTGCAAAATCCTGAAACTCCTGGCGCCGGTCCTCTTCTGTATCATTCTGGCTATTGCGCAACAGTTCCTGCAAGCGGTCGGCGCGGCGGGAGAGCGTCTGGTAGCGTTCCCCGGTAAGTGTGGACTGAAGGTTGAACCACATCGCCGCACCAAACAGCAGCCAGCCAAGGAAGAAGATTCCTCCGAACCAGAGCGTCAATCGTAATGAGATCGACCAGCGGGGCATCAGTCAGACTCGCTTCGTAATGAATAGCCGACGCCGCGAACAGTAAACAACAACTCCAGTTCACCTTGGTGGGTGATCTTGGAGCGAAGCGCGCGGATGAACATATAGAGGCTGTCAAAGCTGACATCGCACTCCGCGCCCCAGCCTTCTTCAATCAGCACTCGATGGGGAACCACCGTGCCGGCACGGCGCATCAGGACTTCCAGCAAGGCGCACTCGGTGCGAGTCAGGGTCTCTACGCGATCTCCGCGTTGTAGTTCGTATCTGTTCGGCCGCAGGGTCATGTCTTCGAATTGCAACTCTTGTGAAGGTCGCACCGGAACCCGCCGCATGGCCGCTCGCACCTTGGCCAACAGCACATCGAGCGCAAAGGGTTTGGTCAGGTAATCGTCGGCTCCCGCGTCGAGTCCATAGATGATGTCCTGCATCGAATCGCGCGCGGAAATAATGATGGCCTGTGTGCGCACGCGTTCTTCGCGCAACTTTCTGATAACAGTGAAACCATCCATGCGCGGAAGCATCACATCCAGCAGTATCACGTCGCAGTCGTTGCTTTTGCCAAGGCGCAACCCATCTTCGCCGTCGTGGGCAAACGCAACGGAATAACCCTCGCCTTCCAGTGCGCGGCCCAAGTGTTCGGCAAAGCTTCGTTTATCCTCGACAATGAGAACCCGCATTGCAACAATCTTAGCTGCACTTGATGAATACTTGATGAAATCAGCCCGGCGGCCGCGCCTTCCTTAGATTGCGATCAGATTGGATTGACATACTGCACCCGTTGAACTTCTTCCTGCTTGCGTGCAGGGAACTTTGTTTCGGGAGAGAGGCTGCATGGGTTGGATCAAACGGGATTGGAAAATTGCGATCGGCTGGCTGTTTTTGAGCCTGCTGCTCATCTCATCACCCGGCGTTGCTCAGTCAGGCAAGGGCGTCATACGGGGCACGGTCACGGACGATTCCGGCGGAGTCCTCAAGGGCGCTCGAGTCGAGCTGCTACCCGTAGGCATCGCCACCAGCGCCAATAGTCAGGGCGAGTTTGTGCTGCGGGATATCGTGCCCGGGCAGTACACGTTGACCATCACTTACATTGGTTTCAAGACCAACAACAAAGAAGTGGATGTGATGGAGGGAAAGACCCTGAATCTGCCGGTTAAATTGGAGGTGGCGACCGAGAGCGAGGAGATCCTGGTGACCGGCGAGCGCGCTCACGGGGAAGCCGACACGATCAATCAGATTCGCACGGCCGACAATATCATCGACGTCCTCCCGGCCGAGGTGATCACCAGTCTGCCCAACGCCAACGTGGCCGACGCCCTTGGCCGCATGGCCGGAGTGGTGCTGGAGCGCGACGAAGGGGAGGGCCAATATATTGACGTTCGCGGCCTCGAACCGCGCCTGACCAACATCACCATCGATGGCATCACAACCCCGTCGCCGGAACCGACGGTGCGCCAGATTCGCCTCGACGTAATCCCTTCCGACCTGGTGGAAGCGGTCGAGATCAACAAGACGCTTTCGGCCAACCAGGATGGCGACGGCATAGCGGGTTCGGTGAACCTGCGTACCAAGAATGCAGGCGACCAGACGCTGCTCAGCATCTACGGCAACGGCGGCTACACGCCGATTCTCAATGGGCGCGCCGCGGACCAGTTTGGCGGCGTCTTCGGACACCGCTTTGGCGAGCGGAAGAAATTCGGCCTTCTCTTCGGCGGAACCTATGACTACAACGGCCGTGGCATCGACGACATCGAGCCCTCGATCGACCCCAATTCCACCTTCGCCACGCCAATTTACGATAACAACACCATTCGTGAGTATCGCTACTACCGCACCCGTTACGGCTTCAGCGGCAGCGCCGACTACAGAATGGACGACAACAACAGCTTCTACGCCCACGGTCTTTATTCTGACTTGAAGGACTGGGGCGACAAGTGGTATTACGAGCCGCGCACCACCAAGGATCCGAAGTTCTACACCTCCAGCAAGCGCCCGAACGCCTCCGTCGGCAGCGCTTCGCTCGGCGGCCGCCACGTCGGAAAAGACTCCTGGCTGACGTGGGAGGTCTCGGCGGCACGCTCCTATGAAGTTGATTCCGCCGGAAACCCCAAGGCCGACTTTGCATGGATCGGAGCGAAGCAGAAATGTCCCTATGACCCTACGATCCAGACCGATAAATACCGGCCCACTTTCGGCGCCTGCGATCAAGCCGACTCACCACTCTTGAATGACCAGCTTTGGTCGCTGAGCGATCTGACCACCTCCAAGGGCCTGACCTCCGACCTCAATCTCTCCGCGGCTGCCTCTTATGCGAAGACTTACTATGCGGGCGGCCACTTCGGAACGTTCGAGGCCGGCTTCAAGATCCGTAATGGCCACAAGACCCAGGACGCCACCGAGACCGTATACGATGGCTGGCCGGCAGGTCCAGGCCTTCTGATGAGCGCGCTAGAGAGCGGTTATGAGAATCATGGGAACTACTACGACGGCTCGTATTTTGGCGGCAAGTTTGGGCCGGTATCGGACTTCAACAAGGTTGTGAGCTACGTGCAGACGTACCTGCCCGGATATGTGGACGGATACAATACGGCCGCAGCCACCTATCCCAACATCTTCCATACCGTCGAGCGCATCACGGCCGGCTATGCGATGAACACCATCGACTTCGGCAAGCTGCACGTGCAGACCGGGGTTCGCTTCGAGGGTACGCAAATGGATACCTTCGGCTACAACGTGGCTCTTTTTGCCCCGGGCGATCCCGGCTTCCCCTGCGCCAATCCCACGGGTTGCGGCGTAGTCACGCCAGCCATCAACAATCCCTCTTATCTGGACGTGTTGCCCAGCGTACAGTTGCGTTACTCGCTGCCCGGCAACTCCGCTCTGCGGGCGGTGTACAGCCGCGGCGTCGCTCGTCCCGACCCTTACCAGCTGGTTCCTTATCAGACCGTGGACGTGGACGGGCAGACCATCAACGTGGGCAACCCTGCGCTTAAGCCCGAGCACGCCAACAACTATGACCTGCTCTATCAGAAGTTTCTCCAGCCGCTCGGCATGATCGAGGCTGGATTCTTCTTCAAGCAACTGTCCGCGCCTGAGATCGTGATCACGATTCCGGCCAATATCAACATCCCGGCGATCCCGCCGGGCGCGCTTCCGCCCGCGGTGATTGCGGCCCTGACGAGCGTTCAGAATACCCAGGACTGCGAAAGTGTCAACGTCCTGCTGTGCCCGGTCACGGTGTACGTCAATGGACAGAACGCCTATATCTACGGCCTGGAAACCAGCTATCAGCAGCATTGGACCAATCTGCCGGGCGTGCTGAAGGGCCTTGGCATCTCGGCAAACTACAGCTACACCGGTTCGCAGGAAAAAGGTGTTCCGCTGCGTACCGATCAACCGGCGCTGCAGCGCCAGACGCCCAATAGCTGGAACCTCAGCCCGACCTATGACACCAAACACTTCTCGGTGCGCGTGGGATTGGCTTTCAACGGCACCAGCATTTACACCTACAACTACATTACGCCTTCGGCCACTCTTGGTCTGATCGGCGGCAACAGCACAGATCCCAGCGGCCTGGGCCCGAAAGGTCCCTCCGGCGATACTTACACCTACGCACATATGCAACTGGACGCGCAGGGGAGTTACCGGGCTGGCCACTTCACGCTGATGGCTTACGGACTCAACCTCACCAACGAAGTTTTCGGCTACTACACGGGAAGCACGCAGTTCGTGGCGCAGCGCGAGTACTACAAGCCGACGTATGGCGGTGGTCTTCGCTACACCTTTGGAGAGTCGCACTAGTAACACCTGTCTTGCTCCTCCACACTGGAGCACATGTCCCTTACCGGCATGTGCTCCAGCTCTTTAACTGGTACTCTCGTATTTTGCTTTGTTCGCACTTACATTCCGGGGACCTGAATGGGACGTCCGATTTTCTTTCTAGTTCTTTTCTTGCTTTCCATCGCAGGTTCAGCCATTGCGCAAACCGCGCCTCAGGCAGCCGGCGGCCAGGACGCGGAACTCAAGTTTGTGGTGTACGTCAGCCGTCACGGTGTTCGCTCTCCGACCGGAAAACCGGAGCAATACAATCCCTATTCCAATGCCTCATGGCCGTCGTGGGATGTCCCGCCTGGCTACCTCACCAAACACGGCTATGAACTGATGGAACTCTTCGGCGCTTATGACCGGATGGAGTTGGCCAGCCAGGGCCTGCTCAGCGATAAAGGATGTGAAGATGCGGCTCACATCACCATCCACGCAGACTCCGACCAGCGTACCCGCGAAACAGGCCTGGCGTTAGCCAGCGGTCTGTTACCCGGATGCAAGGTGGCTGTACAAGCACAACCCGAGGGAACGGATGATCCCTTGTTCCATTTCCTTCCGACGGCAGCCGCGGAGGTTGATGCTGGTCTGGCTGCTGCGGCAATTAACGGGCGGATCGGCAACAGTCCTGAAGTTTTGACCGACACGTACCATTCGCAGATCGCCGAACTGGATAGAATCCTGGCAAGCTGCGGTACCCCGTCGGCCCGCAAAGCGAAACGCACCTCGCTATTCGACATTCCGGCGCGGCTGGCTCCGGGAAAAGGAGATCGAATGGCCGAGTTGAAAGGGCCGCTGAGCACCGCCGCTACATTGACGGAAAACATTCTGTTGGAATACACCCAGGGGATGGACTCCGCTAGCGTGGGCTGGGGTTGCGTGGATGGCGTCAAACTCCGTTCTCTGATCGACCTGCATACGGCAGCCTCGGACTTTGCGCAACGCACAACCATCATCGCTCGCGCGCAAGGCTCCAACCTGCTCGATCACGTCCGCAGAGCCCTTGAGCAGGCGGCTTCAGGCAAGCCTGTCGCCGGCGCTCCAAGCGCACCCGATGACCGCGCTCTTTTTCTCATTGGCCATGACACAAACATAACGAATCTCGCAGGCATGCTGAATCTAACCTGGATTGTGGACGGCCGCCGCGACGATACGCCTCCTGGCGGCGCGCTCATCTTCGAACTCTGGAGGACACGTTCCACGGGGAGCTATTTCGTGCAAACATACTATACAGCGCAATCCTTGGAGCAGATGCGTGCAGCTTCTCCTCTTACGCTGGAGACTCCCCCGCAGCGGGTCCACCTCTACCTGCCGGGTTGCAGCCAACTGCAGCTTTCTTGTGCTTTGCCTGCTTTTTCGGAAAGCCTCAGGCAGGCGGCTGACTTGCGCTATGTGGATCCCCGATAACCGAGAGTACATTTTGATAGGAGCATCGATGCGTTTATTTCGTTATGTCTGTCTCCCGCTTCTCTTGTTGGCGTTGGCCGGCGCGCTGGCCCAGGCGCAAGAACCCTCTGGTTACAAAGTTTCCCAGCGGATCACCCTCGGCGGTGAGGGTGGATGGGATTATCTTACCTTTCACGCCGAGGCGCATCGGCTGTACATTACGCGCGCCACGCGGGTGATGGTCTTTGATGTGGATAGCGGCAAACTGGTGGGCGAGATTCCAAACACCAGCGGTGTGCATGGCGTCGCCCTGGTTCAAAAGCTAGGGCGCGGCGTCACCAGCAACGGCCGCGACAATTCGGCCACGATCTTTGACCTCAAGACGCTGGCGACGATCACGACCGTCAAGACTGGCGCGAAGCCCGATGCTATCCTTTTTGATAGCTTCAGCGGCCTGGTTCTGACCTTCGACGGCAAGGACAACGATGTAACCCTGATCGATCCCGGGAAGGCCGCAGCCGTGGGCTCAATTGCGCTTCCCGGCAGGCCGGAGACCGGCGTCTCGGACGGCAAGGGCAAGGTCTTCGTCAACCTGGAAGACAAGAACATGATCGCCGTAATCGACGTGGCGGCGCGTAAAGTGCTTGCAAGCTGGCCCCTCGCAGGATGCGAGGAGCCGACCGGGCTGATAATGGATGTCGCCAGGCGGCGCCTGTTCTCCGGATGCCACAACGGGACGCTGGTAGTGATGGACGCCGGCACCGGCCGAAATCTGCAGAAACTCGCGATCGGTAACGGAGTGGATGCCGTTGCCTACGATAAGGAAGCCGCGCTGATCTTTACTTCCAACGGCGAAGGCAATGTCTCAGTTATCAAGCAGGACGGACCGGACAAGTACACCAGCCTGGCCAGCGTTCCAACACAGAAGGGCGCGAAAACCATGGCTCTGGATGCAGGCAAGCATGTAGTGTACTCGGTAGCAAACGCCCCCGCGGATGCCTCTGGCAAGCCAGGTGCATTTGAGTTGATTGTGTTGGAGAAGTAAAGGCTCGAGCATTGTGCGGACACGTCCCCGCGTGGACGTGAATCATTCGCCACGTGGGGAACAGGAGAATTCTATTTAAGATGGCTGTTTTTCTTTCGAGGAGACATTGTTTTCTTGCGTTGCTGTTGCTTGCTCCACTGTCCCTGCTTGCCCAAGGTGGACCTCCGCTGTTAACTGATGACCCCGGTACGCCCGGCCGCAATAACTGGGAGATCAATCTCGGTTACACCATGGATCGGCAGGCCGAGGACAACTACTACGAAACGCCCATCCTCGACGCAAACTATGGCTGGGGAGACCGCGTCCAGCTCAAGTACGAGATGCCTTATGTGTACAACAGCACGAATAGCGGTCCTTTGCTCGCCGGTCCCGGAGACTCCAAGTTCGGCGTCAAGATCCGCTTCTTTGCGAGCAAGAAGCTCGAACTCGACATTGGCACGTATCCGCAGCTGGAAATCAACAACACTCAGAACTCGGTGCGCCGCGACCTGGTTTACAAAGGGCCTCTATTCCTGCTCCCGCTGGAGATCACCAGGAAGGTTGGTCCGGTGGATGTCAATCTCGAGGTGGGACACTGGTTTACCCAGCAACAGGGTTATTGGATCAGCGGTTTGGCGCTCGGCCACCAGGCAACCAAGCGGTTGGAAGTGCTGGGCGAGGTCTACACTAACAGTACGCCTTACGGTCAGCGCGACAACACGTTTGACTTTGGCGGGCGCTATCGCTTGAGCCGTAACGCGCTCTTCCTCTTCATGGCCGGGCGTAGCTTCAGTCCCCCCAGCAGCGGCCAGTCGCAGTTAATCGGATATTTCGGTATGCAGTTCCAGTTTGGCCGCCACCTGCGCGACGAACGTATCTGGCTTTCTCGATAGCGGCGGATCAGACTGTTGCGGTGCTTGGTCGGGGCTGTTTTGAAAACGTGGCTTAGACTCTGGCGCCACTCCCGAACCGCGGTCTTTGCCATGGAGCAGGAGGGACCAGAGGCCGTTCTCGTTTTGCTGAAGACGAAACCGCTCGAAGGGTAGGTAGTTGATGGTGTACACGCAATTGCAGCAGCGCCGCCGTTGTCATCTTCGCCCTCGCTCGACCCGTTCCCAGATCAACCCACAGCTTCACCATGCCCGCGCGCCATCGCGGAACTGGAACGTAACCTTATTATCGAGCGGGACCGCGCTGGGATGCGCTGGGCCCGGTTGGAGGGCCGGCAAATCGGCCGCACCCCACTCGGCATCGATCGCCAAGACGTTCTCCTCGACCGCAGCCGCGGTATGAGCCTGACCGACATCGCAAAAGCTCACCGCATCAGCCGGGCAACCGTCAGTCGCGTGATCAAAGAAGCCCGGGACGCCACTAGCCCAAAAGAGTGCGTTCCACCGCCTCTGCAAACCCATGTAAACAGGCTGCCGAATCCGGCAATAACAGACTTGACTAACCAAGTAAAGGTGGCCTATCCTTGCAAGTCACAGTAGCAGAGCGATTTAGCGGTGTTTCTGGATACGGACGGCGAAGCTCTGCCTTTGTGGGGGTGGTGCCCCTACTCGACATGTTGAAACTATTTCCGCACATCTTTGTTGCTCTCTCCAGACGAATGACTGCGTTGTCCACCGTGGAGATTGTGAAAGAGTTGTCTTTGGAAGATAGCAGGGTGGCCCCGTTGTTCGCAGACGTGCAGTGGTTTGCAAAAGAGGCTGAAAGAATTGGTTTGCCATTATCCGCACAGCAAGCGAAGCGGGTGGTTCAGATGTGGAAGAATGGGGACAAAGAGGGTGTTGGGCGTGGCGCAATGGAACTCCACAACCGGGTTTTGGATGAACTTGAGACCGTGTGTTGTTACGTTGTTCCCCGTGAAAAAACCAGTTACCTTGAGCACGCCTGGCCCGCTAACCCTCGGATCGAAGATTCTTTTCCATCAGCTATTCCAGAGTTTAAGCGGGCTGGACGCTGTTTTGCGTACAGCGAGAATACAGCCTGTGTGTTTCACCTCATGCGGATTGTCGATCTTGGATTGCGGTCAGTTGCCGCTTCGCTGAGTGTCAACTATGACGCTCGAAACTGGGCCGGGATCGCCGGGAAGATTACTAAGTCAATGGAGCAGAAGTACGGCGACAAGACCGATGCATGGAAGAATCAAGAGCACTTCTACGCTAGTGTCTTGGCCGACATTCAGGCTATTAGCAAGGCGTATCGCAATGAGGGGATACACGACGCCAGGAAGGTTTACGAGGAGCAGGATGCCTCGTATCTACTGACCGTAGCCGAACATCTTATGACAAGTCTTGCCGGACACGGGATGAAAGAAGAGGTATTATAGATCCATGCCGAAAGACGAATACAAGACGTTCATGGACGCACTTAAGAAGGTGGTCAGCGTTCCCGGCGCGGTAGTGAAGGCGCGGATTGAAGCCGAGAAGCAAGCGAAGAAGTCTCGCGCTAGCAAGACTTCTTCTTAGGACCGCGCTTCTTTGTGTAAGGACTAGAAACTCGTTTCTCCAACCTTGCCGGTGAGTTCGGCATAGGTCAGCCGTTTGTCGGCCACTTGCGAAAGTGCAAGATTGAAGCGGTCAGAATCGTTAAGATTCTGGCCTTTTGTTTTGCGGTTGTTGTAACGGAATGCTTGCTCATCGACGTATCGGAACAGGTGAAAAGGCTCCACCGCAACGTAAGTTCCATTAAGGCCACGTTTCAGAAGGCTCCAGAAGTTCTCCAAGCCGTTGGTGTGGACCTTGCCGCGAACGTATTCATCCATGTGGTTCACGGTTTCATGGATGTAGTGTTGCGCCAGTTTGTCATAAGCTACGGCTTCGTCGGTGTAGATCGAAGAGCCGGCCTTTACATTGGCGAGGATTTCTTTCTGTAAGGTTCCACGCTTGACGTTGGGCACGACCGAGGCGCGAACCTTGCGCTCTTCACGGCTGAGGATACCCATAACCACGGTCTTGCCGGGATGAACGTCGGCAGACTTCCAGTTGGGAGTAGCGCCGCGAACCTTCTGGATGTGGAGTTTGCGGCTCTTGTGCATGTTTTTGCCCTTGCCGCCGATAAAGGTTTCGTCAACCTCGAACTCGCTTCCAGAGCCGCCAGGAGCGGTAAACGATCCGCTGCTAAGGGCATAACGTAGACGGTGCAGCATGAACCAAGCTGTTTTCTGGGTAACGCCGAGCGCACGGTGAATCTCGTAGGAGCTAACTCCGTTCTTATCGTTCACGAGCATCCAGAGAGCAGCGAGCCACTTGTCGAGTTTGATTGGAGAGTCCTCAAAGATAGTTCCAACTTTCACAGAGAACTGCTTCCAGCACTCTTTGCACTTCCAGCGCCGCTGAGTCGCAAGGTAGTAATGCTCTCTGTTGCCGCAAGCGGGGCAGGTAGGCACGCCGCCGGGCCAGCGCAGCGATGCAACGGTGTCGATGCACACTTGCTCATCACTGAAGTACCGGATTGCATCTTGTAGAGTTTTAGGAGTCTCGCTCATGGTAACTACCCTTTCAATTGATCAAGCAGCCCATCAAGTTTCTGAAGCAGTTTCCCAGTTTCGGGAGAAGCTCGCACGATGTCCTTCTCTTCTTGAAGGATGGTTTGAAACTCAGGATTTACGCGCGTCATCGTCTTACACACAGCATCCAGATCACAGTGCAGACGATTCACATACTCAATCTGCGCTTTCAGAGTTTCCAGAATCGAACGTAGAGCCGCTTGGTCGTCCATGAACAAACATTAAACCTGAAAGTTTGGTTAGTCAAGTATATTTTTACCCCGAATCCGGCAGCCTGAGGTGGCCCAAAAGGAGTGGGTTAAGAACCACAAGCTTAACTTCCGATCAGCAATGTTACCAGTTACGTCCAACATATACGTTGAAGGTTCGCAGCACTCCATTCAGGTTCGACCTTAGGACGTCGCGGTAACTGCCGTAGTTGAAGATCAAGCCTCCTTCACACTTGCGCGGAAGTATGTAGTAGACCTTGGACTGCCCGATCCACTGTGGGACAGTAACCTGCGAAACCTGGGTTGCCGCAAATTGCAAGTTGCCGAGAGCCGCTGGGAAAAGACCATTGGGATCAAAGTTCCCGCTCTGAATCAGGGACTGGTTGCCGAGCAGCGCCGCATCATTTGGATTCACATCGGGCCGCATTCCGCTCCGCGAGGAGTTATAAGTGACCCGTAGATCGACTCCCAGGCGCTGTTTGATGGTGTAAGTTGACTCGGCCCAATAGGCCTGGCTGATCTGCTTGTACGGGACGGCAGGTTCATCTACAACATATCCAACGGTGTTATCGTTTTGGAACGCCATGTAGGTTGTCAGATTGTTTTGCTGGTATGAATATCCGAGCCCCAGGTTCCAACCTGGTACAGGACGCAGATTGGCGCTGGCCGTGTTGACATAGAAGCGATCGCTCCGTTGAAAGTGGCCAGGAGTATTTGGGAGTGGAATGGCCGCAAAGTCGTTCTGCACGATAATGCTGGTATCGTTTGTGAACGCCAACCATTTCGCCGGAGTGAGCCAAACATCAGCAAAAATGCGGTTGTTGCTTTGGGGCACAATCAGGTAGCCAGGGTCGTGCGTCCCTTTCCACTCATACCCGGCGCGTGCACTCCACTGGCCGCGATCGTGATAGCGCAGCGCCAGCCCAATGGTGTTACTGAATGACGACGGGATAACTGTCCGTAAGTCCGTGTTGTCTGCCGAGTAGATTTGCGGCCACAGGGCGGCGTTCGACCGCGTGATTCCGCTGCGCTTGTAATGCGCTTCTATGTCAAAGCCTTTGGGTAATTCGTAGTCTGCCCGAAGGCCCTCCCAATGATTGTGGTATGACACGTTGCCATACAGACTGTAGTAAGGCGTGAAGTCATTGATGAGATTCTGCTGATGGTAGTCGGCGGTTAATCGCAAGCGGTCCATCGGACGCCAATTCAGCGTTTCATCGGAGTCGAAGTTGTTCTGCTGATGGTGGAGGAACGTGTTGTTCAGGCGGGCGTAGCTGACGCTCCCGTTGAAATTAAGCCTTGGGGATTCCGTCCAGTTCAAGCTCAATCTGTCGGACGACAACTGGCTAGGCGACGGAATGTCGAGGTAGTAGTTTCCGGCTGGGAAATCGGTTGGAGCAGGGCCGGATGGAGGAGGATTCACGATTGATATTCCTTCGTTTTCCGGGGTAAACGGCCCTGTATAAGTTCCGATTGGGAAGGTTAGACGATCCGTGAAACTGCTGAATTGGTGAGACACAGCCAGCCGCACCGGGCCCAGATCAATGTCGCCGCCGCCGCTAATGTTCCGCGTTGTGTAGTTAACCGGCTGTAACTGAGACTGGAAGTGGCACAGTTGACCGCAGGTTGTATTCACCCCTCCAACATAAAATGCAGGAGTCGTGTTCTCGTCCAGATATGCGAGCTGGGTTGTGCCCACTCGGGCCTGCCAGTCCCCGTTCAGATAGAGGTGAACAGGTAGCCTCGGCACCTTGAGCTGGACATACGTCTTACCCAGTCTCCGCTTCACTCCAAAGGTAGCGTGTGACGGAATGAGATTGGTCGTAGTGTCGGCTGGAGGGCTACCGGGAACGACGTCCATCACTGGGAATGCGTAGAAGGGATAGTTGTCCTGCTGCTGCACAAATCCGCGGGTGTCGAATCCGAAACGTAGCTGTTTGCCGACCGTGAGCTGAGACGCGACAGAGTAATCGTCCGCGGTAGTAACATTGCCTCGCGATACCACTGTCATATGCTTCTGCGGCGAGACATAAGAAGTGACCGAGCTGGCTCCTGCCGACTGTTGAAGCGTATCGTATTCTCCCACCCGGCCACCAAAACCGGTCAGGTCAACCAAGCGGTAAGCGCCCGGAGTGATGGAGTACGCCGAGGAAGCATCAGTGGTTTCCGCGCTGGAAGAAAAGTCATTTGCATTTGACATGCTCGTGCCTGACAACGGCGGCGCAGAATGCGAAGACATTAAGCCCACTGCCCCGCTGGTAGCGCTCATTGCATAGGTTGGCGCGTGAGAGGGAACTGGCTGTAGCAGTGCGGCAGTGGACATCGCCGCATGCGCACGTGCAAGAGCCGGATTCGCTGGCTGAGGAGGTTCGGATGGAACGCCCAACGGTCCCTTGTCAATGAATCTGCTCCCGCCACTCGGAGTGGCGACGTCGGTACCATGAATCGAACCGTGGCAGTTGGTGCAGCGATCCGGCAAGGGCAAACTGGCGCCGTTGTGGTGGCCGGAATGGCATTGCAGGCACAACGCAGGCTCACTCACCGATAGCAAGTTGGTGTTCGGCGAGCCATGAGCATTGTGGCAGTTCATGCAGTTTTCCGTGACCGGAGGATGCTGATACGCAAACGGCCCGCGATACTGGGCGTGGCAGCCCAGGCAGAGCTGATTGATGTTCGCCGTCTTAAGATTGTTTCCTGACGGCCCGCCATGTGCGTCATGGCAATCGACACAGCTCATCTTGCCCTCACGCAACGGGTGGTGGTAGGGCATGCTCATTTGTGCGGCTTGTGTCGGGTGACACTTGAGGCAGGCATCATTTGTCTCCGACCGGGGCCGGAGCATCACGTTGGTCTCCGGCGACACTGCACCAGCCGCGAGCGCTCCCCGCGTGGAGGTATCGAAGTTAATCCGGCTTTCCTTCGCCTCTTTGAGCGCAGGGGAATGAACTTGGTGACAGTCGATGCAGCGCACATGATTGGCTGCGTGCGATCCACCCGACCAGTGCCGCACCTTCTCGTTCCGGACATGGCAGCCCAGGCAAACACCGTTGGCATCGCCAGCTGGACGCTTCGCGAAGCTCACGATCTTCGCCACGTCGCCGCCGCCATCAACGTGGAGGCTGCCGTTGCCGTGACAATCCTCGCACTCAACATTCTGTTGCTTATGAAAGGCGTGCTGGAAATTCTTAGAGGTGTCGGCATGACAACTCGAGCAGGTGTCGCTGCCAACTTTGCTTGCCCCAGGGATGTTGACGTAGGTCCCATATCCATTTGCAGAAGTGGGATGATTGCTGGCAGAGAGCTGAGAAACGAAGAAGAATAGGAGCAGGACAGAAAGCCCGACGGTTAATGCTCGAACGCGCATGACAGCCTCCGCAGACGAGCGAAAAGGATATTCGCGAAAAGTGCCGAGATGATGTGACCTAGAACACTTTGACTGGTGATAATCCAAGGCAGCCAAATTAATGACGCCGATCATCAGCGTCCACAGTCAGGGTACGCGCGGCCCGACGCACCCGACCACGAACCATTGGCACGCCCCAGCGATCGCACCTCGACACGGCACAACATCCGGATTGGCACGGAAACCATCACTTGCGTAGAATACGTGCCTTCCCGATATTCTCTTGATCCGTCCTTCACAGATGTCGTGTGTTCAGGGGCATCACGCTTGGCCGCAGGTTTCTTCGGCCATCGAAGTGAACTTCCTGCTTTTTACCGAATGCTAAGCAGCGTTACTCAGGTGAAGTAGCTCCGAGAGCCGGATTGTGCTTAGTCGTCAGCCTTCAACGATCAGAACGAAAGGCGCAGATTCGTAGCTCACATGGATCCCTGTCGGAAAATCGCCTATCGTCTCACAATCCCGTTCTGGGATTCTGAGCGGAAAGGGCTGTTTTAGGCAGGTATCTTGCTGTTGTCGCTCACTAATCTACTGGCGCACCATTGACTACCTCGCTACTTATGACTTTCGTTACTTGCCGCTGAGCATGCTGAATCTGGCTGGGCGGGCGAACGAGTGATACTTTGTGAGTGTCGTTCAAATTCCTGCGCTCTATTGTTCGTGGCGGAAGGCCGAATGAACAGGTCCATACTGTACCTCTCGATCCTCGTCTCGGCGTTGCTGCTTGGCGCCTTGCATTACAAGATCAAGCCTCAGATCGACGAAGCAAAGCTGAAAGAATACAGCGAGGCCTTTTCCGGCAGGGACTGGCAAGGTCGCATTGCACCTGACTTCACCTTGAAGACTCTCGATGGAAAGCAGTTTGAGCTGGCGGAGAATGTCGGCAAGAAGATGATCGTGCTGAATTTCTTTGCCACCTGGTGCGGTCCCTGCCGGGAAGAGATGCCGGAGCTGAACCGCTATTACAACGAGCACAAAGCAGAGCCGTTCTTGCTGATCGGTATTGACGCTGAGGAGAGCGAAGAGCGCGTCGAGGAGTTCCTGGAGAAGGTGCATTTGGACTTCCCGGTCGCAATCGATGGCGGAGACGTGAGAAAAAAGTATAGGGTCAGCTCCTTCCCGACAACGGTAGTCATCGGCGTGGATGGCCGGGTGGAGGTCTACGAAGTGGGCGCGCTGACGAACACCGATGTGGCATTTGCCAATTTCCTCAATTTCAATCGCAAGCTACTCGATTCGGGAAAGGTCATCTCGGCAGCCGAGTATCGAGCCGCGTTGCAGAAACAGCAGCCACTGCCTGAACCTAAGGATGCGGACGCAGGAGAGAAGGAAGCCGCGCTGGACGAGCGAGGAACTCGCATTGCGTCGAGCATGGTGTGTCCTTGCGGCTGCGACGACCCCGTGAAGGCCTGCAAATGTGAGACCGCTAAGAAAATTCGCAAGGCGCTTGCCACGGAAGACTTTAAGGGACAGTCGGACAATGAAATTATTCGGGCGCTCAATAAGCGCTTCTGCTCGGGGGCGATGTGATCGTTACAAACGACGTGCACATGCATTTCCGACAGGGCCTCTGGGGCCGACAGGTCCGGGCGCTGAATGGGATGAGCCTACAGGTGAACGAAGGCGACTTCTTCGCCCTGGTTGGGCAGAACGGAGCCGGAAAGAGCACCGCGATGTACTGCCTGCTCGGCTTGTTGAGGCCGACCTCTGGCAGCATCTCGGTGATGGGACAGCAGCCGATGCTGGGTTCCGATCTGTATCGTGACGTGGCTTACCTACCGGAAGAGCCGCATTATCACCTTTACATGACCGTGGAAGAAGCGGTGCGCTATTACGCATCCCTGTACGGCGCGCGGGTTTCCTCGCAGTCGGTAAGTGCTTCTCTGGAACAGCTCGGGCTGGCGCAATTCAAGACTCTGCCGCTCTCCAAGTGCTCCAAGGGAATGAAGCAGAAGGTAGGGATCGCACAGTGCCTGATCCACGAAACTCGCCTGCTCTTCCTGGATGAGCCGACGCGCGGACTGGACCCGCTGGTGGTCCGCGAGTTTCGCGAGACACTACGCGAGATCCATCGCCGGGGAGCGACCATCGTGATGAACTCGCATGTGCTCTCCGAGATCGAGATGCTGGCCAACCGTGTCGCGATCCTTGAGGCCGGGAAGGTTGTGGCACAGGACGACCTAGCCAACCTGACAACTCTGAACCGTGAACTGTATACGGTCGCATTCGAAGGCAACGGTACGGCGCCCGAGTACTTGAGTGGCGCCGTAAAGACCGGCGACATCATCCGCGGCAACATCCCGAAAGAGCGCCTCTTCGACTTTATGGAGCTTGCGCGGGTGCATGACCTGGTGGTGCATGAGTGCTCGCTGCGAAGGAATTCACTGGAGGACTCCTTTTTCCGCATAATTCGGGGAGGCGAGTCCCAGACTGACGGATCCAAAAGGACGGAGGCTCGATCGTGACAGAACTGTTCAAGGCCAACTTCGTCGCAGACCTGATCTATTTTCGGCGCAGTCGATTGCTGCTGGGCTTCGCGCTGGTCTTCCTGCTGCTGATCTCGCTGAGCATCATGCCGTCGCTCTTCGCCGCCTCCGGAGTGCAGAAGTTCAATATCCTGGTGCAGATCGTCGAGTCGCTGCATTTCTTTACCCAGATATTTGCCGCTGCATTGGCGCTGATGGTGGTCTCGTCGCACCTGCGGAACCGCAGCCTGAAGATGGTATTCACCAAGCCGTGTACTCCGGCGCTTTGGCTGGCGTCGGCATTTGCCGCGGCGATCGCGGTGATCCTGGCGATCAGCATCACGGTTCTCGTGTGTTCGTTGGGGCTATCTTTCTGCTGGCATCTCTCCGTCAAGACCGGCCTACTGTTCAGCGCGCTCGACAACTTGATCGCATCGGTCGGAACCCTTGTCTATGTGGCCCTGATGGCGATGCTGCTGCACCCCGCCATTGCCGTGATCGTGGTGCTGGTCTTCAATGCGAACACGTTTTATGGCGCCCAGTTCCAGATGCTTGCCCTGATGCGAGCGGGAAATTCGAGTACCACGCTGCGCGTGCTGGAGCGCATGTTTCACTACCTATACCTGATTGCTCCGGTCTTTCATGCTTTCGAGGACAAAACGTCAACGGTGGTCAGTAGCCTGCGCGTGACGCACGGAGAATGGCGCTATCTCGCTTATTCGCTGGGATATGTGCTTGTGCTGTCGGCGTTCTGCTATTGTGTCGCCCTGTTCGCTTTGCAGAGGAAGCGGCACATCTGAATGCGAGAATATTCCGGTTGCCTAATCGCCTAATGAGATGGTCCACGCCCGGTTGTCCAACTCCTAAACCGATCCAGCAACAAAGCGAAAGAGCCGCAGCCTAATGCTGCGGCTTTCGTGTCTCCCAGCTCGTGGTTCCGGTTGATTTGCGAATGCGCTTCCCGTTTTGTGTGCTGCCCGAAATGTACTTTACGCAGTTGCAACGCCGGGCCTGGTCACGGTCAACCTTAATATCGGCGTACTGGCAGTCACTGGAATGCCGGGTCCACAGGAATAACCCGTCGGATTGTCCGCGCATGTGCCTGCCCTTTGTGGCATGTCTCTCGCCCAGAAATTGACGCAAGAGCAATGATTGATTTGTAAGTTATTGATTTATCAGCGTGTGCTTTTGGTGGGCCTGGTAGGATTCGAACCTACAACCAAAGGATTATGAGTCATCAGAGTAGGTCGGGTCAATCCATATCCAAGCTCGTGTCAAATCAGTAACTTACGCTAGCCCAAGCCCGCACGGAAGCACTTT
>CAZQDD010000053.1:0-21570 GCA_964591805.1 uncultured Acidobacteriaceae bacterium
GCAAGAAAAGCTATTTTTGCGGGACACGAATATCCTCCATCGCGATTCTCTTCGATGGGGCTTCAAACGCACACAAAAATAGCGGGGATCCAGACCGCGCGGATCAAACAGACGCTGCCCCAAGGAGAATCGAAGTCTAACGCCGCGAAATTGAGATCACAAGAAAATTCGGCTTGGGCTCCGTGGCACTTCCCGGCCGCGAACAAGAAACGAAATGTTCAGTTTTGGGCAGCGGCCTCGCGGGCGCGGCGGGCGGCGTAGACCTGCAAATGCACGTAGGCCACGCGCAGCAGTGGGCTATCGATCCCGTTCTCTTCGCCGCGACGCAGCAGGTCGCCGATCATGTGTTCGCCTTCCGTGGGGGCGTGGCGTTCGATGTCGCGAAACATGGAGGCCTCCAGCGCCGAACCCGCCTTGGTCAGCACGGCGCGACTTTGCTGGAGCGGCCCCGGGCGGGGCGGGAATTGATGGCTGGCGGCGATTGCCGAACATTCGTCGAGCAGGCCGAGGGCCAGCGCAGCGCCGCCGCCGGCCACAATGTCTCCGACGCTGGAGCGCATCAGGCAGGTGATTCCGGCGCAGGCTGCGATGAATACCCATTTCTCCCACATGTCCTGGAGGATGGTCTGGCTGAGGCGGGATTCGAAATGAGCGCTGGCAAATATCTTGGCAATGGCCTCGGCGCGCGCCGTGCAGGAGCCGTCGCGCTCGCCGAAAGTAAGCATGTCCAGGATGTTGAAATGTCTCACGCGCCCTCCCGGCTCAAGCGTGGATGAGATCACGCACAGGCCTCCCAGAACGTGCGCCGCACCAAAGCGCTGGTCGAGCGCGTCCAGGTGCCGCATGCCGTTCAGCAGCGGCAGGATTACGGTGTCTGGTCCAACCGCGGGAGCCAGCGCCGTGATGGCGCTCTCCAGATCGTAGGCTTTGCAACTGAGCAGGATGAGATCGAACTTCTGGTGCAGGTCTTCGGCCTGCACGGTGGGCGGCTGTGGGATGCTCACATCGCCGTTGGGGCTGGCGATGACCAGGCCTGAGGCGGCCAGCTCCGCCGCGCGGCGCGGGCGCACCAGAAAGGTTACATCCTGCTTGGCCCCGAGCAGTCTGCCACCGTAATATCCGCCGATGCCTCCGGCGCCCACCACGAGAATGCGCATGCGTTCACTCCTTGGGGAAATTCGTCATCCTTATGATCGCTCCCCGGGCCGCAGGAATTCAATCCTGGAGGCCGCAGCCGGGCGCGGATGGCCACGGCGCGCGGCCTAGATGTGCACGTGAAAAAGCCGGTCCAGGAGGAAGAGCATGGCAACACCGACGAACAGCAGCAACGGCATGCGAATACCTGGCTCGCGATTGACCTCGGGCACAATGTCGGAGGCGGCAACGTAGATGGTGACTCCGGCCGAAACCGGCAGGCCGATGGCGACTCCGTTACGGATCAGCAACATGGTGAAGACACCCAGCAGGGTTCCGAGGCCGAGGATGATGGAGGCGGCAAAGGCGCGCATCGAGCTGCGTCCGCTGGCCAGCATGACCGAGGAGACGGTAAAGCCCTCGGGAATTTTATGCAGGAAGATGGCAAGGAATACGATCCAGCCCAGCCAGTTGGAGACCAGAAAGCCGGAGGCGATGGCGATGCCGTCAAAAAACGCATGGATGACCAGGCCGAGCAGCACGGTCGTACTCTTGTGATGGCCGGCGACTTCGTCATGATGCGTCTCCGCGCCGAAATGGAAATGCGGAGAGACGACGTGTTCGCAGAAATGGATGATGAGGTAGCCGAGCAGCACCAGGAAGCCGGCGCGGCCGCCATTGTCTCCTTCCAGCCGGACGCTGGCGGGCACCATCTCCGTGATGGAGGTAGCCAGCATGAAGCCGGCGCCCAGGGCCATGAAGTATTTGAGATAGCGCGCCTCCCACTGGCGGCGCATCAGCAGCGCCCCGCCAGCGATGTTGGCAGCACCGGCGGTAAAGCCGAGAAGAATGCTGAGTGCGGTCGGATTCATCGCCTAGCCGCTGTGCCGGATGTGGAGAATGTCGCCGTCCTGCACGATGTATTCCTTGCCCTCGAGGCGCAACTTGCCGGCGGCGCGGGCGGCGGCCTCGGAGCCGAGTTCGAGCAAGGTGTCCCAGCGAATGGTTTCGGCGCGGATGAAATGCTTTTGCAGATCGGTATGGATGGCCCCGGCGGCATCCTGCGCGCGGGTGTGCTTCTCGATGGTCCAGGCGCGGCACTCGTCCTCGCCGACGGTAAAGAATGAGATCAGTCCGAGCAGTTCGTAACTCTTGCGGATGAGGCGCACCAGGCCGCTTTCGGTGAGGCCGTAGCTGCCGAGGAATTCGGCGGCTTCTTCCTCGCTCATGTCCGCCAGTTCGGCTTCCACCTTGCCGCAGATGGCGCTGACTCCGGTGTTGGGCCGGGCCGCGTAGGCTGCCAGCCCAAAGCGCTCCACGGCGGCGTCGAGATCGGCGCCCAGGGTGGTGCTCTCGCTGATGTTGAGAACGTAGAGGATGGGTTTCTCGGAGAGGAACATGAAGCCGCGAACGACTTTTTTCTCGTCCTTGGTCATCTCCATCTCGCGCAGCGGATGCTCGGATTCGAGAAAATCCTTGGCGCGATGCAAGAGCTCATTTTCTTTTTCCAGCTCCGGAGTTTTGCGCTTGAGCAGGTCCTTCTTCATGCGCTCCAGGCGCGCTTCCACCTGGCCAAGATCGCTCACCATCAGGTCGAACTCGACGTTCGAAATGTCGCGGATGGGATCGAGTGAGCCGCCGGGATGCGGAATGGAGTCGTCCTCAAAGACGCGCAGCACGTGCACCAAGGCATCGACGGTGCGCAGGTTGGCCAGGTATGCGGTCTCTTTCAGTGCTTCCTGGCCGATGGCGCCCACATCGGCGTACTCCACCTGGGCGTGGATGAGTTTGCGCGGGTTGCACTGGGCGGCCAGCCGGTCCAGACGGTCGTCGGGCACGGTGGCGATGCCGATGTGCGCCTCGCGCGGGTTGGAGCTGCGGTTGGAAATATCCGCGCGGGTCAAAATCTTGAACAGAGAAGTCTTGCCCACCTGGGGCAGACCGATGATTCCAGTCTTCATATTGATAAGTATCGATTCTGTTTTACAGGCTAGAGCCGACTGATGCCTACACTCGGCAACAGGCCCTCAAAAAGAACTCGTCCTCTAACATGATAAACGACAGGAGCGATTAAGGAGCGCGGGGCAGGAAAAGGGGTAGTGAGGCGAGTTCTGAGTTGCCGAAGGTGCGCACGGGACCAAGGAACCTTAGGACGCTCAGCACCTCGCTGGCGATTTCACGACCCTGCGGCGTTTACTGGCACTAATCCTCGATCGCACGCAAATCTGTTGCCGTTGCTGTTGCTGTACGCTAGGGTCGGAGCCTTTGAAACTGCACGATATAATCAGATGTGCCTTACCGAGTTCAAAAGCCGTACATCATTTTCAACGGACAAAAACTCGTCAGCCCTACTGCTGTCCCACAACGGTTGCCATTCTGCGACAGATGCGGTGAGCTAGCAGTTACTAACGCAAGTCTTTATACCGAACTTACCCCCGACAAATGGTGGAAGTGGATTTCCTATCCACGGTTCTCATGCAAACCGGAAGCATTCATGGGCTGTGAGAGGCATCCCGTCGAATCAGAGATTCGTTTTCTGGATGGACGAGTCGAACCGTTCATCCACCTTCCATTGACGAGATTGCAGCGGTTAACCGGATGGGATGCTGTCGTGGCTGCTGTTCTTGCCCTCATCTTCGCAGTCATCGTTGATCTGCTCTTTCGCCTTATTCGCCGTTAGCGGCATCGTGACCGTGTACTGTGGATCTGGGTCTCAGGCAAGTTCCTCAAAGACGATATCTTCGCGGATTAACACCGAAATGTCTGCGGGTGGCCCATTCAAAGCCTTCCGTTGGCTTTGAGTGGGACCGTTGGCGTTCTGCGTGCGCTTGCTAGGACGGGCGTTTCCCTGTCTGCGCTGATTCCCGCTAGTACCGTCTCTCCCGCGCGGATGGCTCCCTGACCACGAGGAAAAACAGCACCAGGCCGCAGAGGAACACCGATTCCTCCATGCGTTCGGACCAGACGTGCATGCGATTGAACTCGACGCGGCGCGGGTCCTCGCGGGGAACGTTTTCGATGACGCCCATGTTGTTGCGCAGGGTTTCCATCTTGCGTTCGATACCGAAGTGAGCGACCAGGGTGATGGCCATCATGGCGATGAGCAGGAGGTCGCGGGGGTAGAACATCGACTGGCCGCCCTGGAACAGCGCCAGCAGAACGCAGGTGAGAAGAAAGACCATGGCGCAGGCCAACCCGATCCAGTGCAGCGTGAACAGCGAGTGGCTGACCATCTGTCCGGCAAGCGTGCGCGAGGGCAGCACGGAGAATGCGGTGGGCGCCAGCACGGCGGCAAAAAAGAAGATGGAGCCAATCCACAACGCGAGCGCAAGCAACCTGACGAAGCGCAGAAACGACAAAGCGGGGCCTCCTGAAGACCGCCGGACTACACCGGCACGGGCACGCTGTCCACAACCTCGCGCAGAATCTGCTCGGATTGTTCGGCGCGCCTGAGGTTCGAGGTGTAGCGGGCACTAATGACAAGACGGTGCGCAAAGGTCGGCACGGTCAGTTTCTTGAAGTCGTCTGGAATGCAGAAATTGCGGCCTTCGAGGAATGCCATGGCCTGCGCCGCGTGGTAGAGCATGAGCGAACCCCGGGGTGAAACTCCCAGCGAGAGTTGCTCGTGCTGACGGGTGCGTTCGACGATGGCCAGGGCGTAATCGATGAGTGAGTCATCGACGCGCACGGTGGCAACTTCATCCTGCAACTCGACGACCTCCTCGCCGGTGAGCACCGGGCGCAATTCCTCAAGGCGATGGGCGCCGGCGTTCCCCAGCAGAATTTCGCGTTCGCTGCCCGCTTCGGGATATCCCATGCGGGCGCGAATCAGAAAGCGGTCCAGTTGTGACTCCGGCAGCGGATAGGTGCCGTGGTGCTCCACGGGATTCTGGGTGGCGATCACCAGAAAGGGATTGGGCAGCGGATGAGGATGACCATCCACGGTGACCTGGCGTTCGTTCATCGCTTCCAGCAGCGCGGACTGGGTCTTGGGCGTGGTACGGTTGATCTCATCGGCTAGCAGGATGTTGGTGAAGACGGGACCGCGCTTGAACTCGAAGCGCTCCTCGGCGGTGGAGTACACGGAGATGCCGAGGACATCGCTGGGCAGCATGTCACTGGTAAACTGCACCCGGCGGAAATCGCAATCGATGGCGCGCGCAAGGGCGCGGGCGAGGGTGGTTTTGCCGACCCCGGGAACGCCTTCAATCAGCAGATGTCCGCGGGCAAGAATAGCCACCAGGGCGAGACGGACGATTTCGTCCTTGCCACGGATGATGGAGCGCAGAGCGCGCTCCAGTTCAGCTGCGCGTTGCAGGGTTGAGCCGGATGCAGACGACATTGTGTTGATTGTATCCGCTACGCCGCTCCCGTCAAAACGCCGGGATGCGGCTCAGAGTTCCCGCCCACGGCACATCAGTAGCTGCCGGGACGCATTCCCGTGAGCCGCGCGATGCGTTCGGCGGTCGGCGGATGGGTGGAAAACAGGCTGCCAAACGTGACTCCGCCAAGCAGCGGCTGAATGATATACATGTGCGCCGTGGCAGGCGAGGACTGCATGGGAATCCGCGCCGCGTTGAGTTCCATTTTCCGCAGGGCGCTGGCCAGGGCGCCAGGATTGCCGGTAAAGTGCGCCCCGGTGGCATCGGCCTGGTACTCGCGCGAGCGCGAAACAGCCATCTGGATGAGCACGGCGGCGAGGGGCGCAAGGATCATCATGGCCAGGGAGGTGAGCAGGCCGCCACCGCCGTCGCGGTCACGGCCGCGGCCTCCGCCACCGAACATGGCGGCCCATCCCGCCATCCGCGCCAGGATGGTGACGGCTCCGGCAAAGGTGGCGGCAATGGAGCTGATGAGAATGTCGCGATTGCGGACATGGCCGAGTTCGTGGGCCAGCACGCCTTCCAACTCGTCGTCATTGAGCAGATCGAGTATGCCGGCAGTAACGGCCAGGGAGGCGTGGCTGGGATTGCGTCCGGTAGCGAAGGCGTTGGGCGAAGCCGTTGGGATGACGAACAGCTTCGGCATCGGCAGGCCGGTTTTGGCGCACAGGCGCTCGACGATCTGGTAGACGCGCGGGAGTTGCTCGCGCGACACCGGCTTGGCTCCGCTGGATAAAATCGCCAGCTTGTCGCTGAAGAAGTAGGAAAAAAAGTTCATGGCGGCGGCAAAGCAAAAGGCCATGATGGCGCCGTTGTGGCCGCCCAGCGCCTGCCCGACGAGTACCAGAAAGACGGTCATCGCCGTCAACAAGAATGCGGTTTTAAGATTGTTTCCCATAGCTGTCTATCTAGATGCTAACCCAGCCCGGAAGGACGCGCCAACGGTTCTGGCGGAAATGCAACTTTGGATAGCCAGGGTTGGGTGCTGACGTTGAACCGATGATGCCTCATGCCCGCCTTGCGCGGCGCCATTGCACGGCAAGGTTGCGCAGCCGGAGGCCCGGCCGCCGCAAGGTCATCCGCTGCGCGTCCGCGCCAGGGCGCGTTGCAACGTCTGCTCCAGGGCAGAGCGAGCCTGGTTATATTCCTCTGGCGTGATCTTCCCCTGTTGGCGCTCGATCTCCAGGGCGAAAAGCTCTTCCTTGAGGGCGGCGAGCAGGAGATTGCTCGGGGCCGGCGACTGCGCCGCGACGCGGGAGACATCCCGGGACACGCCCGGCGGAGCAGCGGCCACCGCGGGCACCAACTCCGCTGCTTCCAGCCGGGTACGTTCATGGGTCCAGATGCCGCCGCCCGCGAGGACGGTGAGCAGCAGTGCGAGAATGTACCAGCGATAGCGGGCCAGGCCGTCGGGTGCATCAATCGGTCTGCCGAGTCCGCCGCCGGGACGGTTGTCGCCCGCGTCCGGAGCCATGGGGGCGCCGCCGCTGGGTTCGGCCTGCGCGGTCTCGTCCGGAAACGTGCCCGTGCCGGAGATGGCGAAGCCGAGATCCTGTCCGGATTGGGTTCGGCGACTGACTTGCACATTGCTCCCGGGCTGGTTGCTGATGGCCTGGAACTGGCTGGCGTCGTTGGCGGAAAAACTCATGCTGGAAGGCACGACCAGCACGTAATGATCGAAGTTGCGGGTGATGCTCGGCGAAAACGTAGCCTTGCCCCCGTAGGGCAGATGATAGGAAAGCTGGAACCGGGTCTCGCCAGGCTTGAGCGCGAAGGAGAAAGCGTAGTGATTTTTCTCCTTCGCCGGATTCGGCTTGGCGGCGATGGGCTGGCCATTGGGAGCCTGGGCATCGGCGCCGTCAATCTGGGCGCCGTCCGGGAGTACGAATTCAAAAGTGGCGGGCGCAGCCAGGGTACGCGGTGGGTTGCTCTCATTCTTGATGGCAAACAGTTCGACGGCCTGTAACGTGGCGCCCTCGGCCTGCATGCGAAGAACGTCGGCGGAGCCGCTGATGCCTTCCACCGAGCTGGCGGCGTCATAAACGTCCAGATCGACACTTGTCGATCCAGGGGTAACCATCTTGAAGTAGTTGACGCCGCCGCGCTCGGCGCGCGCCAGGCGTGGCCCCGCGGCGGCGGGAGTATGGAAGCTGAATCGCCCCTGCGCGTCTGCCTTGACGGTTGCCACCTCGGCCATGCCCGCCAGCGGATCCACCAGGGTGACGACGGCTCCGGCGGCGGGCTTGCCGGTGGTGGCGTTGGTCACCGTGCCGCTGAGGCTGGCGGCCACGGCGGCAGAAAGCAGCAAGGGCAGGAGCAGAACAAGCAAGGCCGGGCGAGGACCGCGCATCAGGCGTTTACCTCCTGGTGGCTGCCGGATTCGCTCTCGAGTTGCTCGATCTCGGCCAGAAGGTTGGCAGCTTCCTGCTCCATGGAGTCGCGCATGGAGATGAAATCGGCATCGCTGAGCTTGCCCGCTTTGTATTCGAAATTAAGATCGCGCAGGTTCTCGAAGGTCTGCTCCTTGCGCTCGTAGAGGAAAACCAGGCGCGTCTTTTCCACGGTGCGCTCGGCGCGCGCCGGTTTGAAGATGTAGAGCAAGATGGCGATGGCGAACAGAACCGCAACAAAGATGAGGAAACTGCCGGCGGTGTCGTCCGGCTGGCTGGGCTGCATTTGCATCAGTAGCGCGATCAAAGCGATGTCTCCTGGCGAGCGCGGCGGCGGAATTCATCCAGCTCAGCCGAAGTTCTGCCGGCGGTGTCCGAAGGAGGCGCGGGCGGGCGGCGCTTCCAGGCCCGCACCACCAGCACTACCGCCGACAAGGCAGCAATGAAGATGACAACCGGCATGATCCATGCGACGCGATTGAAACCCGTGGTGGTGGGCGCGGCCAAAACGGCTGGACCGTACTTGGCGACAAAGCCGGCGAGAATCACATCATCGCTGTCGCCTTGATCCAGGGCTAGCTTCAACTCCTGGCGCATCTGCTCGGAGGTTGTGCAGCCGACGTGATTGCACTCCAGCAGAATCTGGTTGCAGCCACACTCGCACATCAGGTTGTGGCCAAGGCGGTCAAAGCGCTGGCTGGTGCGGTCTCCGGAAGCGCCCGTCAGCAGCACGGCGCTGGCGAACAAAAGCAAGACGGCCCAGGTGGAAAGCAGGTTGCGAGCCATGTTCATCACTCAGTTCCTGGCCCCCACGGGCGTGCGGCTCTCGGCTAAGTCAATAGCCCGCCGCGGCCCCGGCTGCGATGGAGACAGCTTGATGCGCCGGGCCTGCATGTTGGGAACCAGCGCGATGATGGTGCCAATCAGGATGAGGTGCGCGCCCGCCCAGATCCACCAGACCAGCGGATTCAGATGCGCCTTGATGATGGGGCGGCCGTTCTCGGGATTCTTTCCGGTGTAGACCAGGTAAAGGTCTTCCATGATGGTGGAACGGTTGGCAACGATGGTGGCGGGCTGTCCGCTGGCCTTGTAGAAGCGTTGCTCCGGGTACATGGTCGTGATCTGCTTTCCATGTTTGTAGATGTCGAGAATGGCCCACTCGCTGGAATAATTCGGTTTGTCGTCCTGGGTGTAGGAACGGCAAACCAGGGTGTAGGCGCCGATCGACATCTTGTCGCCGAAGCCCAGTTCCTGCTCGGTGTTCTGATAAAAGGCCACGCCGGCGAATCCGATCATGGTGACGATCACGCCGAGGTGGACGATGTAGCCACCGTAACGGCGGGTGTTGCGGCGGGTCAGCAGCCACATGCCGTAAAAGAGATTGCTATGGTTGTGGCGCGCAATGACCAGGCCGCCGCGGATGAACTCGCTGCCGATGGTCGCCGCCACCAGCACCGAGAGCATGATCGTCATCAGGGCGTAGAAGTAGCTGATGTCAACCCAGGGCCTCATGCCCCCGATGGCGAGCGCCACCGCCACCGCAAGCGCAATCAGCGCCGGCCCGAGGAAGTTGCGGCGAAGACTTTCCGTTGAAGTCTTACGCCAGGCCAGCAGCGGCCCAACGGCGGTGAGCAACAGCAGGCAGAAAGCAATCGGAATATTGACCTTGTTGAAAAACGGCGGTCCCACGGTGACCTTGTGCCCGGTCACCCATTCGCTGAGCACCGGGAACAGCGTCCCCCACAGCACGGCGAAGGCGGCCACCAGCAGCAGAACATTATTGAAGAGGAAGCTCGACTCACGCGAGACCAGCGACTCCAGTTTGTGCTCGCTTGCAAGGTGGGAGCGGTTGCGCACAAAGAAAAATGCGCATACCGAAAAGGTGAGAGCCATGAAAACGACGAAGTAGGGGCCAATGTCAGATTCGGCAAAGGCGTGCACCGAGCTGACCACGCCGGAGCGGGTAAGGAAGGTGCCAAAGATGGCCAGCAGGAAGGTGGCGAAGATCAGCCACATGTTCCACACCTTCATCATGCCGCGCTTCTCCTGCATCATTACCGAATGCAGGAAGGCGGTGCCGGTCAGCCAAGGCAAAAGCGATGCGTTTTCGACCGGGTCCCAGCCCCACCATCCGCCCCAGCCCAGCACCCGGTAAGCCCAGTAGGAGCCAAGAAAGATTCCGCAGGTCAGAAACAGCCAGCCCACCATGGTCCAGCGCCGGGTGATGTGAATCCACTTTTCGCCGGGATATTTCATGATGAGCGCGGCCAGGGCAAAGCAGAACGGCACCGTCATGCCAACATAGCCCAGGTAGAGCATGGGCGGGTGGATGACCATCTCGGGATACTGCAGCAGCGGATTGAGACCATTGCCGTCGGCGGGAATGGTTCCGGCGACCAGGGCGAAGGGATGGGCGGCAAAATTGACCAGGGCGAGGAAGAAAATCTGTACCGCGCTGATGACGACCGAGGCGTGCGCCACCAGCCGGGTATCCACCTTGTGGCGCAGCCGCAGCACCAGGGCGTAGGCCGCCAGCAACCAGCACCAGAACAGCAGCGAACCTTCCTGCCCGGACCAGAGCGCGGCAAATTTGTACGGGGCGGGCAGTGCGCGGTTGGAGTGGTGCAGGATGTATGCGACTGAAAAATCATTGTGGAACGCGGCGTAGACGAGGATCGCGGAAGCCGAGGTGACCGCCAGAAAGACCGCGATCCCGGCTCGGCGGGCTGTTTCGCTCAAACGGTCGTCGTGGTAGACAATGGCCAACAGTCCGGCAACGAACGCATAAACGCTCAAAGCGAGCCCGAGCAGCAGAGTGAAGCTTCCAAGTTGTGGCATTTTAGCGAGGGGTTACAAATCTGGAGTCATTGTGCACGATAACCAGGTTGGGCCGCAAGCTTATTCCCGGACTGGAACGATTTCAAGCAAGTGCAAATTTGAGCCTGAGCCGTCGTGGTAAACAGGTTTTTCCGCCAGAACCAAGACCCGACGCAGTATGCTGAGGAGGTCGTCAAATGGATTTCTCCGAGGAAATCCAAGCATTGAGACCTCCTGGGACTTCCTGATACCTCACAGAGTTTGCGCGCGTCGCGAACTCTTTTTTCTGCGAGGCACCGGCGCAATGCGGTGAAGCTGGCAGGGCAAACCAGCAGGGACCTAACTAAGCGCAGGATGCCCGGCCCGCGATTGACGCCCGGTTCTGTCTGCCCGGCAGGCGGAATGTAAGCGCGATGCGCACCGCTGTCTGCGCCGTGCCCAAACTACTCCGTGCGCGAAAATGTCCCTGACATGCGCGACTGGCCGGCTAGCCGCCGCATCGGAAGCGAAGCGTGAAAGCCTACGATTTATATTTTGCCCGCACTTCAGCCTCGGCGCGATGCCAGTCTGCTTCGTGCGAGCCGTGTTGACCACCGCGCTGGCGATAGAAGTCGTAGGCGCGACGGCGAATCTCTTCATAAAGTTCCGCAGGCGTAGGCTGAGCCGGACGCACGGGTGCGGCTGCCGGATGAGGCGAAGTAACGGGAACCGCGGGGATGGTCTCCCCGGCAACGGAATTCTTCGGAGCTGTCGTGCCGGTCGATTTCTTCCTCGCGGCGGTTTTCTTTGAAATGGACGTATCCGAAGATTTTTTATCCTTAGCCATTCAGTTCACAATCTCCTCATGTTCAAAATAGCCGGTGCAGATATTGCAGCATCAGCCTTTTCTATTTTACAACGTTGGTTCGTGTGCGTGTGAAAGAGGGATGAATTTGCCGTGGATGGCGCGCGGGTGGGCCCGGCAGATGGCGGCCAGGAGGCAGCGCCAGTGCGTAGAATCCCGTTCGGACGTATGATGGAAGTAGACATCAAAGGCGAACCCAACGGTGCCAGGTACGCCGCCAGACGGCAACCGAACGGCTCGAAGACAGGGGCGCATTGCATGAATCACGAATTTGGCCGGTACGTGGTCTCGATTCAGTCAGAAGCTATCCGAAAGAAAATGCGCTACCACTGGATGATTTGCCGGGAGAACAATCCCGACGAATTGATCTCCTGGGGGCACGCCCCGACCCAGGAACTCGCCGAAGCCGAAGCTCGCCACGAGGTGAACGATTTGACCTCGGGCGCGACCCAGGGCGGGCGCGTTCCCAGCACCAGTTACTCCGTCATTCACCATTTCTGAGGTGCGGCGCCGGTGCCTGCCGCAGCCGAGGCCGCGGCACGGCAGTAAACCGAAGCCGCCGCGTCTCCGCCGGTTCCCTCCAAGCAACTACTGGAGTACTTGCACCGCGATGGCCGAGGCGTGCCCGGCTTCGTAATAGATACGTTCAGTCGCCTTCTTGAAGTCTTCCGGCTGCGCCCTTGGGATCTCCACAAACGTCTGCGGATTCAGATCCACCAGCGGGAACCACGAGCTCTGCACCTGGACCATGATGCGATGGCCGCGGCGGAAGGTGTGGTTGATGTCCGGCATGGTGAAATCGATCTCCTCCACCTTGCCGGGAGTGAACGGTTCGGGCTTTTCAAATCCGTGACGGAACTTGCCGCGGAAAGGCTCGCCGCGAATCAGTTGTTCCCAGCCTTGCAGGTCAGTCTCCGGAACGCCCACATCGCCGGCCGGGCGGCGCCGCCGCTCTTCCAACTCCTTCTGCGGATAAACGTCGATGAGCTTGACGATGAAATCGGAATCCGTGCCCGTCGTCGAAACAAAGAGCTTCGGCCGGATGGGTCCGGCCACGGTTACATCCTGCTCCAGCACCGGGCTCTGGTACACAAGCACGTCGGGACGCGTCTCGGCGAAGCGCTGATCGCTGACCATGTATTCCTGCGGCACGTCCAATGTCTGGTATCCCACGTAGGGCACGGGCTTGGCAGGATCGCTCACGTACTCGTCAAAGCCCTGCGGGTTCTCTGGAGCTTCAAAGCCCAGGCCGTGGTTGGCCTGCAGGTACAGGTTGCGCCGAACCGTGTTCCTGGGAGGCCAGGCGTCGTACTTGCGCCAGACGTTGGTTCCGGTCTCAAAAACATACGCCCTGGGCAACTCCTCGACGGGCTTGTCCTTCAGGTATTTCTCGAAGAACGGGAGCAGGATGTGCGCCCGGAAAAAGTCAGCCGTGTTCTGGGCGAAATCCGCATTGCCCAGCTTGTGCCCGTCGAGTCCGCCCCACCCGCCATGAACCCAGGGACCCTCCACCAGCAGGTTCACGGTGTTCGGATTCAGTTCTCCGATTGCCTTGTAGAGCGACAACGGACCTTGCAGGTCCTCGGCGTCAAACCATCCGCCCACGGTAAGCACGGCGCAGTGTACGTTCTTCATGCGGGGAACCAGGTCGCGCTGCTTCCAATGGCTGTCGAAAGTCCAGTGCTCCACGTTGTCGTTCCACAGCGGGTTGGAGCCCTTCAGGTATTTGCGCTCCAAATCTTCGAGGTTGCCCGCCTTTAGAAAGAAGTCATAGCCATTGCTGGTGCCGAACTTGACGCTGGCGCCGCTCTGATCCGTGGTCGGATTCAGCTGCGGCTTGAAGAACCTGTAAAAACCGAAGTTGGCCGCCAGCATGAAGGCTCCGCCATGGTAGGCGTCGTCGCCATGATAGAGGTCCACCATGGGAGCTTCGGGCGAGGCCGCCTTGATCGCCGGATGTGAATCGATGATGCTGGCCGCCGTGTAAAAGCCCGGATAGGATACGCCATAGATGCCAACTTTGCCGTTGTTGTTAGGCACGTTTTGCAGCAGCCAGGCGATGGTGTCATGCATGTCGGTGGTTTCATCCACGTCGTTTGGACCCTTGTGGTCCTTGTAAGGGGACTCCTCGACAAACTTGCCTTCACTCAGGTTGCGGCCGCGCACGTCCTGCTTCACGAAGATGTAGCCGGCGGCCATCAGCTCCTGGGTCGCCAGGCGCGCAGGATAGTTGTCCACTCCATACGGCCCAACGCTGTAAGGCGTGCGGTTGAACAGGAACGGCCATGGCTGTGACTGGTCCTTGGGGACGAAGACGGCGGTGAACAGCTTGACGCCATCGCGCATCGGAATCCGGAATTCGTACTTGGTGTAGTGTTCACGGACGTCGTACGCAGGCGGCGGGTTGTCGGCGGCCAGCGAAATTACGGGGCACAGAAGCAACAGGAGAAAAACCAGCGCCGCGGCGGGCAGAATTTTGCGCAACGTTCACCTCTTTCCATGGGGTGTGCAATACCGGTTGGACGAGCCGCCCAGGCATGGGCAGCGGCGCGGCTGCCCTAGTCAACTTCATGCCTGGCGGTGTAGCCTTCGCGGGCGAGCACCTGGTATTTCACTTCCTTGCCATTCTGGTCTTTTACCACCAGCGGTTTGTCGGTGCCGGGCTGCACCACTTGCACCTTCAGCTTGCGGTAGGTGCCATCCAACTTGGCGTTGGTGGGACGATAGGTGAGGGTGTACTGGTTGCGCACGGCGGCGCCAATCTCGCGGAAGTCCTCCGGCAGTTCACCCTGGAAGCGCGGGCTGAACCAGCGCCCGCCGGTCATCTTGGCGAAGGTGCTCATCTGGTTGTCGGCCTGCAGGTAGTCCATGTGCCGGATGGCCGCACCCATGCCGGGACGCGCATCCATATACTCGCGCCAGAGGAAGCCGGTGCTGATGGTGTAGATGGTCACGTTGGGCGTGGCTTTAATCTTCTTCAGAACTTTGTCGTAGGTAATTCTGCTGAAGGTGTCGATCCCGCTGCTGATCAGGATGATTTCCTTGCGGCCGTCGATGCGGTCCAGCCGGTCGAGGGTATCGTAGAGCGCGTCGTACAGGTCCGTTTCGCTGAGGCCGGGCATGCGCAGGTTATTCAGGGCGTGGTAAATAGCCTCCTTGTCCGAGCTGAAATCAACCAGGATACTGGGCCTCAGGTCGTAGCTGACCACGGAGACAAAGTCGTTCTTCTGCATCTGGTCGGTAAAGGCATAGGAGGCGCGCAGGGCATCGTAGAGAAACTGACGGCGGCTGACCTGGAACGGCGGAGTGGAGGCAAACTCCACCAGCAACACGGCGGTAAAGCCGCCCTTGGTGAGACCAAAACTCTGGATGGGCTGCGACACGTTGTCCTCCAGGACGCGGAACTGTTCCTTCTGCAGTCCGGGAATGAACTGGCCGTCCTTGGTCAGCACCAGTGCGTCCACGGAGACGAGCGGAACCTCCACGTTGATGGAGTAGCTCGGCATGCCCTCGGTGGGCTTGGGAGACGGCGGTGGCGCAGGCCGGGCGGGCTGGTTGTCAGGGTTGGCCTTGGGGAGAGCGTAGGGTCCGGTGTCGCTTTGCGGGCCACCGGCCTCAGGCGGCGGCGGTTGCTGCCCGGGGTTGGCGTTCTGCTGGCTGGTTGAGTCTTGTGCGGTTACGGCTGGAGTTTGCGCCAGCAAGGCCTGAGCGGCCATTGCCAGGCAAAACAGAAGGAGCATCCACCCCCAGATCGAACTGCGACGCGTGGCCCCGGTAGCACGGCTTCCTGCTTCAGACATTCGGTGACCTTCTCCGGCAGACTCGGGCAGAGTCTTGCCTAGTATAGATGCACAATTTCCTTCTTTTGAAAATTCTGTTGGGGTGCAATCCGCTGCCTTCAGAATCCTAAATAAGGAGGCTGGGCCGGCTTCGGGGAGCGGCAACGATTATTCATTCCGGCAATCCTTTTTGGCGTCAATTTGACGGTTTGATCAATCGTTGAGGAGGCTGCGGGACGATTGCCCAGGTAGTAACGTTGCGGTCGCAAACGATTGCCTCAAAGGTACATGGTTGCGCGAATCTGGAGTTGGACCGCAGGGGCGCCGGAGGAAGCGCAGCCAGGTTGCGGGCGGGTGCACTTTCCCGCGCCTGGAATTCTGCTACTCTTCTTTCGACGCCGGCCACGATCAAGAAGCGCGGCGCGGGAGGCCGCTGATGCAATCGCTGCGCACCCTGGCCTGGATTGCCTGTGGTATTTACGCCACCATCCCGGCCTACTGGATGATGGTGCATCCTTTTGCCGGGCGCTGGCGCGAGGCCCGCAACAAGTTGAAAGTGCTGGCGCCGCTCTGGGTGGTGATGTGGTGCGTGGCCTGGGGCGCGAGCTATCCGTGGCGCGACCGGCTGCTCTACCACAACGCCGGGACCTGGGTGATGGCTCCGCTGCTGTGGGCGGTCTCTGTATTCATGTATGTCAATGCATCGCGTGAGCTGTCATTCATGCGCCTGATCGGGCGGCATGAGCTGGAGCCGGATCGCGAACCGGGAATACTGATCACCTTCGGCGTGCATCGCCTGGTGCGCCACCCGCTGTACCTTGGCCACTGCTGTACCATGCTGGGCTTTACCCTGGGCGCGGGCACGCTGGCGTGCTTTGCACTGTTGGCTTTTGCGCTGGTGACGGGGGCGGTCATGATCGGGTTCGAGGAGCGCGAACTGCATGCGCGCTTCGGTCCGGCGTGGGAAGAGTATTGCGAACACACTCCGGCGATCTTTCCCGTACCGAAAGACTGAGCGGGTTTGGGTTACCTGAGCTTGAACCGCTGCAAGATTCGTTTCAACTCGGGGCTGAACTCGCGCAGGAGATTCATGCCCACGTCACTTCCCACTTGCACGTGCCCCATCTGCACGCCTTGCACCAGGGGCGAGTAGTGCGGCGGATACCAGGTGGTGACGATCATGGACGCGGCATAGTCTCCGGCGAAGCGCGGCAGATCCAAGTGCAGTTGCCCCTCGCCGTCATAGGCGAGTGCGGTCATTTTGAGGGCGTGCCAGGAGCGCTGCCAGACGCCGCTGCAACGGCAGCGGAAATAACGCGGGTCCAGGCGCAGAGCCGCATCGCCCGTGTCGTGGATGGTTTCCTCCATGGTAAACAACGCAAAAGTTGTACCGACGCGCTTGCCGTAGCCGTTCCAGGTCCGGCCCCAGCCATCGGGGTCACCTACGATCAGGGTGCCAGCGGCTTCGGCAACCGAAGCTGCGTAAGGAACGGGCGAGCCGAGGTATCCCTTGAAGAACAGGCTGGCGCGCTGCCGGCCGTCCAATGGGACGAAGCCGTTGTCGCCGGGCTGGAGCCGGGTTGCGGGATTTGCCGGGAGTTGCGTCTCGGATGGTTGAACCAGGTTGGTTGCAGGCGCGGGAGACGGCTGCGCGACTCCCGCTGGGCACACGGCGCACCACATTGCGCAAGCGATTGCGCAGAGCAAGGCACGGCCGGTCCCGGTGCGGATCAGCACAACGCGCAATTTTGCGGACAGAGAAATAAGCATGAGTGAGGCGCTCCAATGCCGGCTCGAGGCTTTGTCCCTTGCTTTCGTCAAAGCTTCCCTGGGAGCGCCAGAGGACGTTTCGTTCGCGATCGAGCGGCAGCCAATTGATTCTACTCCCATGCGGCGAAGGCCGAGCGGACTTGCGCTCTGCATCTTTAATTCCGCTCAGCTTCTATAATCATCAGCATGCGCTTTGAGCTTTTTATTGCCGCCCGCTATCTTCGCGCCAAGCGCCGCCAGGCGGTGATCGGAGTGATTACCGCAATCTCGATTCTAGGAGTTGCCGCCGGAGTTGCCTCGCTGATTATCGCGCTGGCCATCAACAACGGCTTCCGCCAGGATCTGCAGGAGCGTTTGCTGGGCTCGACTTCGCACATCAACCTGATGCGGGTGGAAAACGACGGAATCCAAGACTGGCCGGCGCTCAAGGCGCGGCTGGAAACGCTTCCCCATGTTCGGGCGGCGGCTCCGGCCATCTACGAGCAGGTGCTGATTTCACGCGGGGCGCGAGCCGGCGGCGCGATTCTGAAGGGAATTGTGCCGGACGACGAGCGCAGGGTGACGACCTTGCTGGATTCGGTTCACCTGGGCAGCGCACAACCGCTGGCCGATGCCGAACGGCGCGCCCGGGAACAGGCCGGAGCGCCGGCGACGCACTCGGCAGGCCCGGCGAGGCCGGAAGATTCCGATCCATCGTCGCTCGAGGGCGCGGCGGACCGGCTGCAGGCGATGCCGCCGATTGTGCTGGGCAAGGATCTGGCGGAAACCCTGGGCGCAGGCGTGGGATCGGTCGTGCTGGTGACCAGTCCGCAGGGTGAATTGACGCCGTTTGGGATGGTGCCGCGCTACATGCGGTTCAAGGTGGTAGGAATCTTCCAGTCGGGATTTTACGATTACGACTCGAGTTGGGCGCTGTGCTCGTTGGCCGATTCGCAGCGGTTGTTCAGCCTGGGAATGGTCGCTAGCGTGCTGGAGTTCAAGGTGGACGACATTTACAACGCCGCGGTGATCGGAAACCAGATCGAAGCGGCGGCGGGAAAAGGTTTCCAGACAACGAACTGGATGGAACAGAACCGGGCGCTGTTCCGGGCGCTGCGGCTGGAACGGGTGGTCACGTTTATCACCATCGGTCTGATTGTGTTTGTGGCGGCGCTGAATATTTTGATCTCGCTGATCATGATGGTGATGGAGAAGACGCGCGACATTGCTGTGCTGGTTTCGATGGGCGCGCGGCGCCGGCAGGTGCGGCGGATTTTCATCTGGCAGGGATTGCTGATCGGCATGATTGGAACCGCGCTGGGACTGGTGGTGGGTTACACGGTGGCGATTTTGGCGGGACGCTATCACTGGATTTCGCTTTCCGCCGAGGTGTACGCCATCGACTACGTTCCGTTTGTGCCGCGCGCGCTGGACGCGCTGCTGGTAGGGGCGGTTTCGCTCGGAATCAGCTTGATTGCCACGCTGTATCCGTCGCAATCGGCGGCGCGGGTGCTACCGGCCGAGGCGCTGCGCTACGAGTAAAGCGGGAGCCGGGTGGGGCTGGGGCGAGACGAGTTTGACGTGGTCTGATTGAAGGTGCGGATAGTGGCTGCGAAAACGGAATTGCGGGTTGCACACGAGGCGAACGAAAGTTCCCCCAGGGGAGATGTGAATTTGCACCAGGGAGAACGCGGGGTGCATCCAATGGAGAAAGACGAGATCCTGCGGGTTGAGGCTCTCGGCAAAGTTTACCGCTCTGGCAGCACGGAGCTCGTGCTCTTTGACAACCTGTCTTTCCGGGTTAAGGAAGGCGAGATGCTAGCGATCGTGGGGCAGAGTGGCGCGGGAAAAAGTTCCCTGCTGCACATTCTGGGAGCGCTGGATTCGGCAAGCTCGGGCGAGGTGTACTTCCGTGACATCCGATTGCGGTCGCTGGCGGAGGAAGACGCGGCGGAATTCCGCAACCGCGAGATTGGGTATGTGTGGCAATTCCACTACCTTCTGCCGGAGTTCACTGCGCTGGAAAACGTGGCGATGCCGCTGTATGTGCGCGGTGAAAACCGGCGCCAGGCGGAGGCCAAGGCTGCCGAGTGGCTGAGCGAGGTTGGGCTCGCCGATCGCGGGCATCATCGTGCGGGCGAGTTGAGCGGGGGTGAGCAGCAGCGGGTATCGCTGGCGCGGGCCTTGATTACGGCTCCCAAGATGTTGCTGGCCGACGAGCCAACGGGCGATCTGGACCACCGCACGGCGGAGTCGGTGTTTGAGCTAATCTCCAGACTCCACGTCAGTTACCGGCTGACTTCGATTCTGGTGACGCACAACCTGGCATTTGCGCGCCGCTGTAGCCGCACGCTGCGATTAGAGGGCGGAGGGCTGACGCAGGCGACGCCGGATTCTTTATCGCCGGCTTCGGCTTAATTTCTGTTCGCTTGCGTGGTGATTTTCTGGCATAGTGAGCGTAACGCTCACGAAGAATACCAAACGCACGACTGACAGACTTTGGCCGCCATTTTTCGCGGTAGAGAGACAGGTCTAGTATTTTTGTTCCCTCTGGCGTTTGTAACCAGCGGGGTGGGCTCCATTGGAGATTACCGGAGGATTGGTTTTCCGGCGGCGCCAAAGGCGAAAGCAGGGAGAAGGTTTCCCGCCGGCAGTAATGGCCGGGGGCGGAGGAACCTGGAGAGACACAATGTTTGAACGGTACACCGAAAAAGCGAGGCGGGTAATCTTCTTTGCACGTTATGAGGCCAGTCAGTTTGGCTCTCCGTATATCGAGACGGAGCACCTGTTGCTGGGCCTTCTGCGCGAAGACAAGGCGCTAACCAATCGCTTTCTTCGCCAGCATTCGTCGGTGGACTCGATCCGCAAGCAGATTGAAACCCACACGACGGTTCGCGAAAAGGTTTCGACCAGCGTGGACCTGCCGCTCAGCAATGAGTGCAAGCGGGTGCTGGCCTATGCCTCGGAAGAAGCCGAGCGGCTGAGCCACAAGCACATTGGCACCGAGCATCTGCTGCTGGGATTGCTGCGCGAGGAGAAATGTTTTGCGGCGGAGATGCTGGCCGAGCGCGGGCTGAAGCTGGCCGCGATTCGCGAGGAGTTGCAGCGGACGACGCAGGAGAAAGTTCAGCAGGCGCCGCAGCGGGCCGCCAACCGCGAGTCGTCACTGCTGGCGGAGTTCTCACGCGACCTTACCCAGGCGGCGATGGAGAATCAACTGGACCCGCTGGTGGGGCGCGATGGCGAGGTGGACCGCACGATTCAGATCCTGTGCCGGCGGACCAAGAACAACCCGGTGCTGATCGGTGAGCCGGGCGTGGGCAAGACAGCGATTGTGGAGGGTTTGGCGCAGCGCATCGCCGACGGCGAAGTGCCGTCGTTTCTGGCCGACAAGCGGGTGCTTGCCCTGGATCTTTCCCTGATTGTCGCGGGCACGAAATATCGCGGGCAGTTTGAGGAACGGCTGAAGACGATCATGAAGGAGCTGATTGAAAATCAGAACTCCATCATCTTCATCGACGAGTTGCACACCCTGGTGGGAGCGGGCTCGGCCGAGGGATCGCTGGACGCGGCCAACATTCTGAAGCCGGCGCTTTCGCGTGGCGAAATCCAATGCATTGGAGCGACGACGCCGGGTGAGTACCGCAAGTCGATTGAGAAAGACCGTTCACTGGAACGGCGCTTCCAGTCGGTAAAAGTGCCGCCGCCGAACGAGGCGGATTCGGTGAAGATCCTAATGGGCATCAAGGACCGCTACGAGAAGTTTCACGCGGTCAGCTACACCGACGAGGCGATCAACTTCGCGGTGTCGCACTCGAACCGTTACATTCCGGACCGTTTCTTGCCGGACAAGGCGATCGACTTGATCGATGAAGCGGGAGCGCGGGTGAAGCTGCGCCAGTCGGCCATGCCGGAAGAGATCACCGAGGTGCAGAAGCGCATCAAGTTCATCGTGCACCGGATGGAAAACGCGATTGCGAATCATGAATTCGAGAAGGCGCGTTTCTATTCGGACGAAGAACGCAAGGAGCGCGAAAGCCTGCGCGAACTGCGGGATAGATTCCACCTGGACGAAAGCGCCACGGGAATCGTGCAGCGCGAGGACATCGAGGAAGTGGTCTCGCGCTGGACGGGAGTTCCGGTGGCGGCGATCAAGGAAGAAGAATCGCAGAAGCTGCTGCGCATCGAGGAGGAACTGCACAAGCGGGTGATCTCGCAGGACAAGGCGATCAGCGCACTGGCCCGCGCGATCCGGCGCTCGCGCGCGGGATTGAAGAATCCGGCGCGTCCGATCGGCTCGTTCCTGTTCCTTGGCCCGACCGGCGTTGGCAAGACGGAAGCAGCGCGGACGCTGGCGCAGTTCATGTTCGGCAGCGAGAAGAGCCTGATCCGCTTCGATATGTCGGAGTACATGGAGAAGCATTCGGTGAGCAAGTTGATCGGCTCGCCTCCAGGCTATGTGGGCTACGAGGAAG
>CAZQDD010000054.1:0-21107 GCA_964591805.1 uncultured Acidobacteriaceae bacterium
ACGCAGGACTGCACCAGGCACTTTTGCAGTATGTCGGCAGCCAGCTCACGATCGAGGGTTCGATCAATGAGATGGTGAAGACAGTGAAGGCCGCCGAAGAAGAGGCCAAGGAAGCTGCCAAGGCCGCAGTCGCAGCAGCGAAGAAGAAGTCCGGCCAAGCCACAACTGGCGGCAAGCCGGCTACAGCTGCGGCAGCGCCGGCAGAGGAAAAGAAGCCCGAGCCCAGTGCACCTCCGAGCCTCTTCGACGCCTCTCCTGCAGAGGAGAACCAGACGGAAACAGAAGAAGATGATTCGTGCGCCGAAGCCGCCTCTATGCCTGCAGCGACATCGCTTGAAGCGAGTACAGCCTCGTAATTTGGCGTCCACGTCTCCTTACTGGCCAAAACAGCCCTCAATTATTCCACTTCACTGCGACCCTCTTCAGTGAGGCAGCAGCTCAGGAGAGATCTATTTCTATGCCAATCGAAGTCGCTCATATGGAGAGACAGTTCGCGTTTGGAGGCCGGATCATTCCCGATCCAAATCCAGAGCTCACGCCGGAAGCCGTCCGCGAGTTCCTGACCTTCCAATATCCGGAGATGTCGACGGCCACCATCGTTGGCCCCGAGACCGCAGGCCGCTATCTCCGCTACACCATTCAGCGATCCATCGGAAGCAAAGGCTAAGCCAATGCGCCCCCGAGTAGCGCCCAGAATTGACCGTCTCCGAAGCCGTCAGCCGCTCTGCGATGCGTTACGCGCAAAGCAGAGCGGTCTCAACGAGAGCGCGGAGAGTCATGCTTTCGCGAGGTTCTGCAAATGCGCAACAAGTCAGCGGCTGTCCAAGGGGGTGTACACAGCCGTCGTTCAAAATCAGCGGCAGACCTCCCGAATGCTGCCGCCACCGCCAGAGTTTCTTCTGCCACTCGCGTAGGGCTGCTCGCCCCCGGCGGCCCTGCCTCGCTTCCTCCATTGGACGAGGTTCACAGCCAATACAGCTTCTACACCGGGAAGAAGCTCCTCTTTAAGCTCTGCCAGAACCTGGTGGAGGAAGGGCTGGCTACGAATCGAAGTTGGGAGAAGAGCAAAGCCGATCCACTTGCGTTCGTTGACGAGTCCCTGCGGCGCTGGTGCTTTCTACACGGACTCTCACGGATTGAGGAAGAGTTCAGCGACTTTTCCGTTGCGATCCGAGGCGGGGAAGACCAAAAGCTTCACATATCGGTGCAGCACTGGCACCTTGGCCAGTTGGTTTGCCGGGCTCCGCTGACGGCGCTCGAAGGACAGGCGGCGGGCCTGGGTGCAGCGTTTTACCAACTTCTTGCCTAAGCCCCAGCTTTGACCGGGGCATGTCTGTTCAGTGATCTCGTACCGGGTCGGTGCTGAGTGCGGGAACTCCGTTGCTCGCGCTTCCTCATATGGGCAGGCGGACGCGGCCGCCCAGGCTGGTCTCCACATTGTTCCGGTCCTCGATCTTCGAGATTTTAAACAGTCCAATTATTCGTCTGTCTCTCTCTGGTTCACCCGGAAATCTGGCTGTTAGAATGGCAAAACCACCCTGCGCCGAACCGCCATTTCTCAAATAGGCGACTTTCCATACAGGGCCGGGAGGCAGGCTTCGGTCCATTCATCCCATGATGATAGAAGATAGAACAAGCGCATCGCGGGCATGCACATTGGATGTGCTCGCCTTGGAGAGACGAGAGGGCCCACCTAAGCTACCGGATTCACAGATCGATTTCGCTCTGCAAACAGTGTCCTCAGGCATTCGCAAACACGCTAATAGCCTCGCTTGCTATTTTCGATTATGATGAACATCGAAAATAGCGATCATTTCTATTTTCGTTCTCCCCAGAAGGGGAGTATGGCGGAACCCGAGAACATTCCCGGCGGACGGGTTTCCCAAGGCACATATTCGGCATTTGTTCCTGCACCGCTGCCCCCGGAATTCATCCGTTCCTTGATGGAAATGGCCGAGTGGGGCGGCTTCTGATTACTCTGTTCCTGATTGAAAAGAAGATCCTGCCGACTCCGTTGCTCTATCTTTCGGCGTTCTTTGAAGCTTCACGAGCGGACTACTACGGCAGTTTGCGCGCAGTCAGCGAACGCGGCGCGTGGCTGGAATGGCTGGAGTATTTTCTTCAGGGAATCGCGCGCATGTCGGAGGATGCATTGAGCCGCGCAACCCGCATCAATGACATTCTTGCGCAATGGCGAAGCAGTCTCGCCGGAGAATCGACGCAAACTCCTTTGAGGGTGCTCGAACTCCTTTCGGCAAACCCCTTCATCACGACGACCGGCGTGGCTCGGGAACTGAAGCTGGCCTTCACAACGGCTCAAAGAGCTATTGAACGGCTGGAACGGAACGGCATGGTACAACAGACTTCCGAGGCGAAGCGCGACCGCGTCTATTGCGCGCAGCCGCTGCTCGACATTCTTGAAGAACCGGCCCACCTCACTCCGCTCGCTGACGGATAGTCAGTTCCACTGTTGAATTTGAATAGTCAGGTATCCCGCTACGTTCCTGCCAGCGAGGCCGGCGCAAAACGAAGCTCTTCGTGTCGTAACTGACTCGGAACATCTTCGCAAAGACATTCACGGACAGAACACGGACATTCTGGGGAAAAACAACAGGGGCCGCTTTCGCGGCCCGTCTGTAAGTGTCTTGTTTTCTTGGAGTTTTTGGTTGCGGGGGCAAGATTTGAACTTGCGACCTTTGGGTTATGAGCCCAACGAGCTACCAGACTGCTCCACCCCGCAACTTGATAGTAACAATCGAGTGGGGTAGCGTCAAACCACAGAGCACAAAAGATGTGGAAAAGAGCGTACCGAATTCCATTCTGGTCGGCGTTTATGGCCGGGCAAATTCCCTTTGGAGACGTGCCGGCTACAATTGCCCCTGATTGCGGGCCCCGTGCTGCCGTGATTTCGTCTTTTGTTCCTATTGTCCACAGGCTCGACGCGCAGCTTTGCGTGCCATTTTTTCCGTGCAACCGCTGCCGGCAAGCCTCAATGCCAGTACAACAGGGTGACCCGGTAGGCCATGAACGATGCTACATAGGCCACCACAGTCATGTAGAGAAACTGCAGGATCGGCCACTTCCAACCGTTGGTCTCACGCTTCACCACAGCCATGGTGGACGCACACTGCATGGCAAAGGCAAAGAAGACCAGCAGGGCAATGGCTCCAGCGGGGGTCAGGTCGCTTTTGAGCGCCTCCTGTAAAGCCATGGCGTGGGATTCAGGATCGACTCCATGCAATGTTCCCATGGTGGCGATGATGACTTCGCGCGCGGCAAATGAGCTGAGCAGGCCAACTCCAATCCTCCAGTTGAAGCCAAGCGGACGGATCGCGGGTTCGATAAAGTGTCCGACCTTGGCGATGGCGCTGTCGCCAATCGCGGGAGGCTGTCCATTATGCATGGGCAGGTAGGTAAGCGCCCAGAGCAAAATGCTGACGCCCAGGATTACGGTTCCGGCGCGGAAGATAAATGCGTTGGCGCGATCCATCAGGCGCAAACCAAGCGATTTCCACTTCGGCCAGCGATACGGCGGCAGCTCCATGATGAAGGCAACATCGCGGCTGCGCAGTACGGAACTCTTCAAGGCCTTGGCGGTTGCCACGGCCATGGCAAAGCCAAGCACATACAAGCTCAACATGACCACGGCGCGGGCTCCCACCACCGGTCCCAGCACCGGGCGATTGGGGATGAAGGCCGCAATCACCATGGTATAAACCGGCAGCCGCGCCGAACAGGTCATGAACGGAGCGATCAGAATTGTGGCGATGCGGTCGCGCTTGTTCTCGATGGTGCGGGTCGCCATGATGGCCGGGACCGCGCAGCCGTAGGCGGAAAGCAAAGGAATGAACGACTTGCCGTTGAGGCCGACCTTTGCCATCACTTTGTCTGAGATGACGGCGGCCCGCGCCAGGTAGCCGGAATCTTCCAGGATTCCGATGACGAGGAAGAGCAGCAGAATCTGGGGCAGAAACACGAGCACCGATCCGGCGCCCTTCCAGACTCCGTTGACGACCAGCGAGTTGATCAGACCGGCGGGGAGCACGCTCGCCAGGCGAACCGCGACCCCGTCCAGCAGCTTTTGCAACAGGTCGCTGGCCGGCTGCCCGAGGGAAAAAATGGTCTGGAAGACAGCCACAATCACGACCGCAAATATCACTCCGCCCCAGAGCTTGTGGAGGAAGATCGAATCCAGGCGGCGCGTCCATTCCGGGGTTGCGCCGGGTCGGTAGGCGGCGCGGGAGCCCATTCGCACCGCCCATTCGCGGCAGTGTCTCGGATCCCCGAAAATTGGCAACTCGAGCGGCTCCGGCATGTGCGGTGTCGCCACCAGGAAGTTTGCCACCGCTTGCAGGCCTTCCCCGGTAACCGCGCTGACCAATGCGACTGGAGTGCCAAGCTGCCGCGCAAGGGGAAGCACATCCACTTGGCCACCCTGCTTTTGCAGCTCGTCCGCCATGTTGAGCAGAACCAGCGTCGGCAGTCCCAGGGCGATGACCCGCCCGGCCAACACAAGATGCCGGTTGAGGTTCTTGGAGTCCAGTACAAGGATGATGGCGTCCGGGCGTTCGGCGCCAGGCATAACGCCGTTGATTACATCGACGGTAACCTTTTCGTCCTCGGACTTCGGATTGAGGCTGTAGACGCCGGGAAGATCGATCAGCGAAACTTCTTCACCCGAGTCCAGGCGGAAGCTGCCGGTGTGGTGCTCAACGGTTACGCCAGGAAAGTTGCCAACCTTCTGGCGCAATCCGGTCAGGCGGTTGAAGAGTGTAGTCTTCCCGGCGTTCGGGGGGCCAACAACGGCAACCGTCTTAAAAACTGGCGACCCCTTGGCTACCTTTGGAATCAAAACGGTCCCTTGAATCGACACCGGAACGCCCACCCCTTACCTCATCTCTGCTTCCTGCGCGCGCAAGGGGCGCACAGCGATGCAGCGGGAAAGGTCACGGCGCAGCGCCACCTCGGTGCCATCCACACGGTAGACGCGCGGATTGCCACCCGGGCCGCTACGAGCCACTACAACTTCCAGGCCTGGCACAAAGCCAAGATTTATCAGATGTTCGGCGATGCTTTGGGGCATGTCGAAGTCTTCCAGGATTCCGCTCTCGCCCACAGCGAGATCGCCCAGAGTGTGGCCAAAGCTAGCGGGACGAGCTTTCATGAAGTTGAAAAGCATTTTCAATACCAAAACAATTGTAACTCTCTTTCGTCCTTCACGGACGGACCAAAGTCACAATCCCTTGTGACCACTGCACACAATCTCCAAAAGATCATCTTAACAAGGTTCCCCGGGATCCGCGAATTGCCTGCAACCTCATTCCTGCCTCGATCATCCAAAGGCATGGCCCAGGGCGCGGGCGCAGTTCCACCGGAACAACTGGGATAAGTCCTACCATATCATTGCCGGCAGGCCTGGGTGAGGCACATGGAAAATCCGCTTCAGATCAAGCGCATTCATCACGTGGAATTCTGGGTTGGGAATGCCAGACAAGCTTCGTTTTTCTACCGCAACGCGTTTGGATTTTCGCAAGTTGCCTACTGCGGACAGGAAACTGGAAGCCGGGATCTGGCCTCCTACGCACTCGCGCAAGGCAAGGCGAATTTTGTTTTGAGCACGCCTCTGACTCCCTCGCACCCGGCCTCGGAGCACCTGAAGCGCCATGGCGACGGCATTCGCGACATTGCCCTCGAGGTGACGGACGCCGATCTTGCATTCGAGCAGGCGCTGGCGCGCGGCGCCGAAGCCGCCGAGGCGCCCCATGATCTGAAGGATGAGTTCGGGACGGTGCGCCGCGCAGCCATTCGAACCTATGGTGACACCATTCACTCGCTGCTTTCGCTGCGCGGATACAGAGGTCCGTTCCTGCCTGGCTATGCCGGGCAGCGCATTGCCGGCGACGACGCCGGCATTCTGCGCATCGACCACATGGTCGGCAACGTCGAACTGGGACAGATGAACCGCTGGGCGGAGTTCTACTCGAAAGTATTCGGTTTCCATCGCTTCATCAGTTTCGACGATAAGGATATTTCGACCGAATATAGCGCCTTGATGTCCATCGTGATGTCTGACGATTCCTACTCGGTGAAGTTTCCCATCAATGAGCCCGCTCCCGGGTTGCGCAAGAGTCAGATTGCCGAATACCTGGAGGCTTACCAGGGGCCGGGCGTGCAGCACATTGCCCTGCAGGTGACCGACGTCGTAGCCACCGTCGCCAAACTACAGCGCAACGGGGTCCAATTCTTGCGCGTGCCGGACAGCTACTACGAAAGTCTTATCGACCGTGTTGGAGAACTTGATGAGCCGCTGGAGGAGATCAAGCGCCTCGGCATCCTGGTAGACAAGGATCAGGAAGGCTACCTGATGCAAATTTTTAGCCGTCCGGTGGAGGATCGGCCCACGGTTTTTTACGAGATCATCCAGCGCAAAGGCAGCCGGGGATTTGGTAAAGGGAATTTCAAGGCGCTGTTTGAGGCCATCGAACTGGAGCAGGCGCGCCGGGGTAATCTGTAGCCTGCAACCTGCTAAGACCTGCGCTGTGAAAGGGATGCAATGACAAAGGACGGGATGACCACCAGCCCAGCCACGAGCGATGCAAACCTGCGGCATGCGCAGGAGCAGGGCAGGCTCGACTACCAGTCAGGATTCGGTAATGAGTTCGCGACGGAAGCACTGGCGGGCGCGCTGCCCACCGGACAGAATGCTCCGCAGCGGGTGCCGTTCGGCCTCTACGCCGAACAACTCAGCGGCACGGCCTTCACCGCGCCGCGCGCGGCGAACCGGCGTTCCTGGGTCTATCGCATTCGTCCCAGTGTGATGCACCGGCCCTATCGCCAGATTGACAATGGCTGGCTGCGCTCGACGCCATTTGACGATGTGCCGGCGCCGCCCAACCAACTGCGCTGGAGCCCTGTGCCGGTGCCGGATCAGCCAACGGATTTTCTTAGCGGCCTGCGCACCCTGGCGGGCAACGGAGATCTGGCGCTGCACAGTGGGGTGGCCCTGCACGTCTATGCGGCCAACCGCAGCATGGAGTCGCTCTACTGCTACAACGCGGACGGAGAACTGCTGCTGGTGCCGCAACTGGGCCGGTTGCTGCTGCACACCGAGTTGGGGCGCATCGCAGTAGCACCCGGCGAAATCGCAGTAGTGCCGCGTGGCATCAAGTTCCGCGTGGAGTTGCCAGACACTGAGGCTCGCGGTTATGTCTGCGAAAATTACGGCGCCAGCTTCCGTCTGCCGGAGTTGGGGCCGATCGGCGCCAACTGCCTGGCCAATGCGCGCGACTTCCAGACTCCCGTCGCCGCCTTTGAAGATATTGAAAGCAGCGTGCGCGTAATCTGCAAATTCCAGGGCAATCTCTGGGAGGGTGAGTACGATCACTCGCCGCTGGACGTGGTTGCCTGGCACGGCAACTATGCGCCCTATAAATATGATATGGCGCGCTTCTGCGTCCTCAACACCGTCAGCTTCGATCATCCCGATCCGTCGATCTTCACCGTGCTTACCTCGCCCTCGGACGCGCCGGGCACGCCGAATTGCGACTTTGCGATCTTTCCTCCGCGCTGGATGGTCGCTGAACACAGCTTCCGGCCGCCGTGGTTCCATCGCAATTTCATGAACGAGTTCATGGGGCTGATTCGCGGAGAGTATGACGCCAAGGCCGAGGGATTTTTGCCCGGCGGCGCCAGCCTGCATAACTGTATGAGTGGTCATGGCCCCGATGCGGCAAGCTACGAGCGTGCCGTGGCCGCCCGCTTGCAACCGCAATACCTTGCCGACACCCTGGCCTTCATGTTCGAAACGCGCTTCGTCTGCCGCCCGACGCGCTTTGCCATGGAGACCGCCGAACTGCAGCACGAGTACTATACCTGCTGGCAGAATCTGAAACGCAACTTCCCCCGGAGTTAAGCGATCATGCCCGCTCCGCTTCGTACTATGAACGCCTCGCTCAGGGCGCTTTTCGACGGAATCATCGATTACGCCGGCCTGTTTGCGCCCGCCTCCTTGGATATGACGGCCAGCGTCAATAACTACGCCCGCTATCTCAACCATCCCCAGCGCTGGGCGCTGGGACGATTCGTGCTTCCCGTGGCGCGGCTGGATGAATTCATGAACGCACGGGAACACCCCGCCTCTGAGCCATGGCATTTAAGCGGAATCATCTCAGCCAATATTGTTTCCGACCTGGCGGCGGTCGATGAATTCAACTGCAAGGCGCCCAGAGCGGTGATGGATTCGGTCGAGGTGCGCGCCTGCAATCTGGACGAGATTGATCTGATCCGCCTGCATCAGCCTCCGGACACGACCGTGCTCTATGAGATTGCCCCGGAGCGCGCCGAAGAGTTCCTTCCAATTCTGCACAGCATTGGCGGTTGCGCCAAGCTGCGGACGGGTGGAGTGGTGGCCGAGGCATTTCCCCCGGTCGAATCCGTGGCGGAATTCATTGCGCGGTGCGCGGAGTTGGCCGTACCGTTCAAGGCAACCGCCGGACTGCATCATCCCCTGCGTTCGGTGCGCCCGCTTACCTACGAACCGGACGCGCCTCAGGCATGGATGCATGGATTTCTGAACCTGTTTGCCGCCGCTGCCATCGCCTGGTGCGCGGCCGGCGCCGGCGCCGCTGTTCCGCGCCCGGCGCTGGCCACCTGCCTGGCCGACCCAGAGCGCGCAAACTGGCACTTCGACGAGGATGCACTCCTCTGGACCGGAGACGAGGAGCCAGTGCGCATCGATCTAAATGCTCTCCGCTCGACGCGCTCGAGACTGGCTCTGAGTTTCGGCTCCTGTTCCTTCGAGGAGCCTATCCGCGACCTGTGCGAGTTCGACCTTCTATGAACCTGGAACTAGACGAGACGCATCATCCGGACGCACGTTCGTTCGTGGAGTCGGCCAATGCCACGGGCTGCGATTTTCCAATCCAGAATCTCCCCTTCGGCGCGTTCACTCACGGGCAGAACTCGTGCGCCAGTCTCGGTGTTGCCATCGGCGACCAGGTACTGGACCTGGGAGTGGCTGCCGAGCGCGCATTGCTGGACGGTGTGGATGACACCACCTATGACGCCTGTTGGGAATCGCGCCTGAATTCGCTGATGGCTCTGGGTCCGGAGCGCTGGCGCCGGTTGCGGCGCGCTCTCTTCGGGCTGCTCGGGGAGCTTTCGCCGCATCGCGCCGAGGCCGCCAAGTGCTTGCGCCCGCGGCAGGAAGTCACCATGGTCTTGCCGGTTGAGATCGGCAATTACACGGACTTCTACGCATCGGTCGATCACGCCAGCAACGTTGGCGCGCTTTTTCGTCCGGAGAATCCGTTGTTGCCCAATTACAAATGGGTGCCCATCGGGTACCATGGCCGCGCTACCACCATCGTAGTCAGCGGAACCGCGGTGCGCCGTCCCTGGGGCCAGTTGAAACCACCTTCTGCTGAACAACCTCAGTTCGCGCCTGCGCGTCGTCTCGACTACGAGGTGGAGGTTGGTGCGGTCATTGGCGTGGGCAACGAGATGGGCGAAGCCATTCCGGTCGCCGAGGCCCGCAGCCACATCTTCGGGCTCTGCCTGGTAAACGACTGGTCGGCGCGTGACATTCAATCCTGGGAGTACCAGCCGCTCGGTCCGTTTCTGGCAAAAAGCTTTGCCACCAGTGTCTCGCCCTGGATTGTCACCCTGGAAGCGCTGGCGCCGTTTCAGGTTCCGGCCTCGGCGCGTCCGGCGGGAGACCCGCAGCCACTGCCGTATCTTGCGGACCCGGATGACCAGCAGCACGGCGGCTTCGATCTGACGGCGGAGGTCTGTCTGCAAACGCCGGCGATGCGAGAGGCGGGTTGCGCCGGGCATCGCATCAGCCGGGGAAATCTCCGCCACTTGTATTGGACGTTTGCGCAGATGCTCACCCACCACACCTCGAATGGCTGCGATCTCCGGCCCGGCGATCTGCTTGCCAGCGGCACCATCTCCGGTCCCAGCCCGGAGGCGCGCGGATGTCTGCTGGAAATTACGCGTGGCGGAGCCGAGCCCATCCTGCTTCCGAACGGGGAGCAAAGGACTTTTCTCGAAGATGGAGACCAGGTGACGTTGCGGGCTTATTGCCAGCGCGACGGAGCCGTGCGCATTGGTCTTGGCGAATGCAGCGGAACCCTGATCGCCGCTCGTTAAGGCCGGTCCCGGCGCATCTTTTCCTGGAGGCATGGAGAATTGTGAATCAAGGGCCTTGCGCATTGAGAAGCGCCGCCTGCCGTGGTAGAACGGTGCTGTAGCCCGGACAGATCGCATGAGTCTTGCCTGCATCTGGGCTTTGCCGCGGAGGCAGTTTGAGTTCTTATCGCGAGTGCTTCGAACAGGCGGTTGCCGCTGCCATTGCCGGAGCAACGGTGCTAACGGCGAATACGCGTTGTGCCCGGCAGGTTCACGCGGCCGCCGAGCAGCGCCTGCGACTCTCCCAATCCGCATGGCTTTCACCCGATGTGTTGCCGTATGGAGCCTTTGTGGAGCAACTTTACCGCTATGCGGTGGTCGCCGGGGCCGTGACCGCTCAGGCCCTCCAGAGAGAGCAGGAGTTACAGTTGTGGCGCCTGATCATCGAGCGCTCGCCCGGCGGGCGGGAGATGCTGCTGCCGGAGTCTGCCGCGGCCCTCGCCTCAGAGTCTTTTCGTACGGCCTGCGAGCATGAAATTGCGCTCGATTCTCCGCTGATGAGTGCCTCGGGCGACACCCGCGCATTCTCCGGCTGGGCCACGGAATTTCGCCGCCAACTTGCGGCGCACGGCTGGACGTGTCCAGCGCTGTTTACACGCGAACTTGCCGGGTGCCCGTCATCGTTGAAGCTTCCGCAGCAGGTCTTTGCATTCCTCGCCGAAAGCACGCCTGCGCAGCGCAGATTTTTGCAGGCGCTGGCGCAATCGGGAGTGCAGGTCACCGTCGGCGCGGAGTTTGAAGAAGCTATCGGCGCCACGGCGGTGAGATATGAATTCGATTGTGTTGCCGATGAGTTGCGTGCTGCGGCGCTTTGGGCGCGTCAGCAGTTAGAGGCGGCGCACGGGGGGCGCATTGGCGTCATTCTTTTCGACCTCGAGCAGAAGCTTCCCCAGGTAGAAAGCGCGTTTCGTTCGGTGCTTCATCCCGAGCAACTTCTTGGCCGGCAGACGCTCTCGGCGTTTGAGATCGCCTCGCCACTGGCGCTCGCTGACTATCCGCTTGTGCGCTCTGCCCTGCGGTTGCTTGCGTTATTCGCGGCCCCCATCGACTTCTACTCCTTTCAGTCGATGTTGAGTTCGCCTTACCTGGCGGTGGCGCCGGAGGCCGTGGCTCGCTTTGTGGCCGAGGTGAGGGAGTCTGCCCGGCGTCAGGTCAGCCTCGACGATCTTGCCCGGTGGCTGCATGAGTCGCGCGAACTGCCGGAACTACGCGCCGCGCTGGAGACCTTGCCGAAGCACTCAGCTTTTTCCTCCCAACAGCCGATTGCATACTGGGTGGATGTTTCGCGGGGAATCTTGAAGGCGTTCGGTTGGCCGGGCGGAGTTCGGCTGAGCAGCGAGGAGTTCCAGTGCAGTGAGAGTTGGCGCGGACTTCTCGCCTCCATCTCGTCGTTGGAGTTGCTCGAATGGCGCACGGATTTCCGCGGTTTTGTGGCGCGACTGGAGCGCGCCGCGGCAACCGCGAAGTTCAAGCCCGAAACGCTGGATGCTCCGGTGCAGATCATGGACCTGGCAGAGTCGGAAGGCTCGGTCTTCGACGCGCTGTGGATCGGTTCCTGCAGCGACGATCTATGGCCCGACTCGCCCCGCCTTTCGCCGCTGATACCGATCGCTTTGTTGCAAGAGGCGGGCGTGCCGCTGCTGGGAACCTTGCCGGCGCAGGCGCGTATTTCACGCATGACTTCCCGGCTCCTGCAGTCGGCGCCGCGGCTTTCGCTCAGCCTGGCGCGCCGCACCGATGATGAACGCGAGCAGCGCTGGAGTCCGTTGTTCGCAGATCTTGGACCGGTTGGCGAAAGCGCCACCGTACCGCCGCCGCTTGCCGCTCAATTTGAATCTGCGACTCTCGATGTGATTTCCGACTCCACGGCGCCCGCGCTGCAAACTGGTGAGACTCCGCGTGGTGGAACCTCGCTGCTGCAGGAGCAGTCCAACTGTCCCTTTCGCGCCTTTGCGATTCGGCGCCTTCTCGCCAGGGAAACTCAAGGTCCGAACGAGGCTCTGGCTCCCACCGACCGGGGCAACGTCGTTGACCTGGCGCTGCAACGGATATGGGAGGATTTGAAGGACAGCGAAGGATTGCACCGCCTGGACCGCGCCGCCGTTGTCGAGGCTTCCGTGGATGCAGCGATGGCGCTCGCATTGCCGTTGGACGATGACCCATGGAGCTTGCGTTTTCGCGCGCTGGAACGCGAGCGCACCATCGAGGTGCTTGAGGAATGGCTCAACGTCGAGTCCACGCGCAAGCCTTTCCATGTGGTTGGGCATCAGCTTCCGGTTGACCTAAACCTCGGAGGTTTGCTGGTGCGCGGTCGCCTCGATCGTCTCGATGAGATTGGCGATGCACACGTGGTGATCGACTACAAGACCGGCGCCTCCAACGCGGTTGGCGCCTGGCAGGTTCCGCGCCCGCGCCTGCCGCAGTTGCCGTTTTACGCGTTTGCCATGGCGCAGCAGAAGTTCAATCTTGCCGGCGTTTCGTTCGCCATTGTCCGCCGCAATGAATGCGGATTCAAAGGCTATCTGCGCGAAAAAGATCTGCTGCCGTGCACGGATCCGGCCAGGCGCTGCTTCGACGGGATGCCGTTCGATGAGTACACCGTGCGATGGGCCGATGAGCTGCAGCGCATCGCCGCTTCCTTCGTACAGGGAGACGCCGCGGTCGATCCGAAAATTCCTCCGGGAAGAAGTGGCTCGCCCTGCGAGCATTGCCACCTGGCGTCGTTGTGCCGCATTGGAGAACTGGCGATGGACGATGAAGATGGCGAATCCGAGGGTGCCGACGATGAGTAGCACAGCTCCGGGCACCGTACTCTCCGACGCCGGCCTGCGCCGCGCGGTTCTGGATCCCGCGCGGTCCTGGATGCTGCAGGCGCCCGCGGGTTCGGGCAAAACCGAATTGCTGATGCAGCGATTTCTTGCCTGCCTGGCAACGGTCGAGCAGCCGGAATCCGTGCTTGCCATCACCTTCACCCGCAAGGCCGCGGCCGAGATGCGTAACCGTATTCTTGGCGCGCTGCAAGAGGCAAAGCAGCCGGGCGGGGCGGAAATCCCGCCGCACCAGCAGCCATCGCTGCAACTGGCGCGCGCGGTGCTCAACGCCTCGGCTGCGCTCGGCTGGAACATTCTCGAGAACCCAGCGCGCCTGCAGGTTCGCACGCTCGATTCGTTCTGTGAGGCGGTGGCCCAGCGCGCTCCGTTCAAGGACCTGCTGGGAGGTGTTGCCCAGGTCACCCAGGACGCGCAGCCTCTCTATGAACTCTCGGCGCAGCGCGTCATCGACCGACTTGCGGCTCCGGGCAAGCTGGGCGACGCGGTGGCGACGCTGCTGAGGCATGTGGACAACAAAGTGGAGCGGGCGCGCGATCTGCTGGCCGACATGCTGGCGCAGCGCGACCAATGGCTGCACTTCCTCGGACGCTCGGATGCCTTCGATGCCTCGCAGCAGCAGGCATTGCGCGGCAGGCTTGAAGCGGCGCTGACGCTCTCGGTAGAAGAGGACCTTACGCTGATTCGCGCCCGCACCGCGGCCGTGTTGGACGGCTCCCAGGCTACAGAGCTTTTCGAGTTGATGCGCTACGGGACGGCTCAACTTGAAAACAGCGGGATGCAGGACGGGGCGGTGATTGAGTCGATAGCGGCCAGCGCCGAGGTAGTTTCGATTTCAACCGGCTCAGCGCATCCATTGCGAGAGATCGCAGCCTGGCCTGCGGCCAGCGCGGCGCAACTGGCGGCGTGGCGCGCCATCGGCGATTTTCTGTTGACAGGAAAACAGGAACTGCGCAAGACGGTGAACCGGAATAATGGTTTTCCACCGGATACGCAGGAGGGAAAAGCGCGGCGCGCGGCGTGCATTAGTTTCTTCAAGGAGATTGCGCAGCTCCCCGGCGCCGCCGAGCTCTGCGAGGCGCTGAGCCGGATTCGGCGGCTGCCCGATCCGCACTACAACGAGGCGCAGTGGGAGTTTATGTGCGCGGTTCTGGAACTGCTGCCGCAGGCCGCGGCCAATCTTAAAGTTGTGTTCTCGGAGCAGGCCGTGATCGACTTTGCCGAGTATGCACAGCGCGCTCTGGATGCCATTGGACAGGAAGGCGACCCCACCGAATTGGGTTTGCAACTGGGCTATCGAATCCGCCACATTCTGGTCGATGAATTCCAGGACACAAACCGCGTGCAGGTCGAACTGCTGACACGCCTGCTGGCGACCTGGGAGGCCGGCGAGCTGTGTTCCACATTCTGCGTTGGCGATCCCATGCAGTCAATCTATGCTTTCCGCGAGGCCGATGTTGCCATCTTCCAGGAGGCTCGCACGGAAGGAAGGATTGGCGGGCACCCGCATCAATTCGGAGGGCTCAGTCAAAACTTCCGCTCGCAGGCGAACCTGGTCGCATGGTTCAACCAGGTTTTTCCGGCGATTCTGCGCGAGGAGAGCGATCTGACCAATGCGGTGCCGTATCCGGAAAAGCCGGTGGAAGCTTCGCGCCCGGCTCTGGACGGAGCGGCGGTTGCGATCCAAGGCTTTGCCAATGGGGATCGCACCGGCGAGGCAAAGTACATGGCGGAGTGCATTCGGCGCAAACTCGCGCTGCCGGTAGCGGGGAATGACAAGCCCACCACCATCGCGGTGCTGGTGCGCTCGCGAACCCATCTGCCGGAATTGGTCGAGGCCCTGCGCGCCGCCAAAATTCTCTATCGCGCGGTGAAGACCGACCGGCTCGCCGATCGCCCGCTGGTACGCGACCTGGAAGCGCTGCGGAAGGCGCTGACGGATCGCGCAGACCGCACCGCATGGTTGGCAATTCTGCGGGCGCCGTGGTGTGGCCTGGCACTGGCCGATCTGCTGGAGCTGTGCCGGGGAGATGAGCGCTCCACGGTGTGCGAACTTTTGCGTCAGCGGGGAGCGCAGCTTTCCGGGCAGGCGCAAACGGCGCTGGCGCGTTTGTGGCCGGTGCTGGAAGACGCGCTGGCGCGGTGGGGGCGCGCTTCACTGCGGGTTCTGGTCGAGTCCACCTGGCTTCGGCTTGGCGGGCCCGCGTGCCTGGGCGATCGCGAGCAGGGAGTACGCGACGCCGAGGCGTATTTTGCGCTGCTGGACGCGCAATCCTCGGCAGCCGGGTTGCGCGATGCGGAGAACTTTGCCGCCAAGCTGCATGAGCTGTTCGCCCCTGCCGATACCCGCAACGGCATCCGCGTGGAGATCATGCCCATTCACCAGGCCAAGGGCCTGGAGTGGGACGTGGTTTTTTTGCCGGCCTTGGAGCGCCATTCGCGGCAGGATGACAAGAGGTTGCTGTATTGGCGTCTGCGGCGCCGCGACGAGCAGGAGTTTCTGCTGCTCGGTCCGATGGAAGAGCTGGGGAAGAAGGATCGCAAGCTGGCCACCATCGAAGGGTACCTGCGCGAGATTGCCGGCAACTGTTCACGCGAGGAACTGAAGCGTCTCTTCTATGTTGCCGCCACGCGCGCGCGGAAGCGGCTTTATCTCTCCGCCACCGTGCCCGATGGCCGCCAGCCTGATCCGAACTCCATGCTGCGCCTGCTCTGGGACGTACCGGGTATGCAGCGGGAGTTTGCGCCACCCGGGGTGACCGCGCCGCTTGCCGCGGCTGCGCCGGGGGCGGAGTTGTTGCTGCGCCGCCTGCCCGCAACGTTTGTTGCGCCGGCGGCGCCGGAGCCATTGCAGTGGGACGCTGCGGAGCGAAAGCTCGCGGGGGCGGAACATAGTTTCGATTGGGCTGGCGACGTTGCGCGGCACGTCGGCGTTGTCGCGCACAGTTTTCTTGAGTGCATAGCCAGGGAAGGTCTGTCGCACTGGAACCCGGGGCGCGTGGTGGCTGCGCGCCAGGCGATTGCGGTCTCGTTGTTACGTTCCGGCGTGGAGCAGGGCAGGCTGGAGCAGGCGGTTGCGCGCGTATCGGAAGCGTTGTGCAGGACGCTTGAGGACGAGCGCGGCCGCTGGCTGCTTTCGCCTCACCCGGAGCATCGCTCGGAGCTTGCCATAGCGGCGGTCGTCGAGGGCAAGGTGGAGCATGTGCGGGTCGATCGCACATTCGTCGAAAACGGCACACGCTGGTTGATCGACTACAAAACCAGCCCGCAAGAAGGTGGCGACCCGCTGCGCTTCGCGCAGATGCAGGTGGAGAAGTATCGTCCGGATATGCAGCGCTACGTTCACGTTCTGCACGCATTCGACCCGCGTCCCATTCGCTGCGCGCTCTATCTTCCCCTGCTCGGCCAATTCTGTCCGGTTGCGGTTGAGCTTCCGGATGGCGAGGGCCGGATTGCTGAATCCTGAGGGCAAGGTGAAAAGCCGCGCGCAACGGTTTAGACTCTTCTCAGTCGCATGAGCCACAATCGCATCCTCATTTTCCCGGTTATCGCTGCTCTCTGCTTTTGCCTTTGCATGTCCGCATTTGCCAGGCAAAGCCAGGGCGCGCCTGTTCGCCGTGGCACCAATGCCCTTGCGGCACGCGGCTTTGGCGAACTTTACAATATGGATTATGATCTCGCTCTGCGCGATTTCACTACCCTGCAAAGCCAGCATCCAAACGATCCGTTTCCTTTAAACTACTTGCTGGCCGCCGAGCTATTCAAGGAACTGAACCGGATTGGAGCGCTCGACACCGAAACGTATTCGGGAGAGAGCTTTCTTACCAGCAAGCCGCGGCGGCCGTTGGATCCGACGGTACAGAAGCGGATTTTTGACCTGGCGGCGCACGTGGAATCGCTGTGCAATGCCCATCTGCAAGCCAATCCCAGGGACACGGATGCGCTGTATGCGCGCGGCGTAGCCAGGGGGTTCCGCTCGATGTACATGGGCATGGCCGAGAAGTCCTGGCTGTCGGCGGTGCGCTCGGCGCTGGCCGCGCGCCGCGATCACGAGCGCGTCCTGGAACTGGATCCCAGCTACGTGGACGCCAAGATGACGGTTGGAATCCACAACTACATCATCGGCTCGCTGAATTGGGCAGGGCGTGCCGCAGTGGCCCTGGTGGGAGTTACCGGCAATAAACAGAAGGGGCTGGATTACCTGCGCGAGGTAAGCCGCTCGCATGGCACGTCGAGCGAGGACGCGACCTTGGCGCTCAGCCTGTTTCTGCGCCGCGAGCAGCGCTATTCGGAGGCGCTGGAACTGGTGAGCCGGATTTCGAGTGAGTACCCCAGGAACTTTCTTTTTGCGGTTGAGTATGCGCATCTGCTCAATGCCGCCGGTCACGGGCGCGAGGCTATTGCGCAATACCGCCTGGCGTTGGAAAAAGGACGCGCCGGGAAATTTTCGACCTTCCAGCCTGAAATGGCGGCATGGGGATTAGCTGTCTCCTTGCGCGGGCAGCGCGAGTTCGAACAGGCGGCCAAATACTTCGATGAGGTCGCCGGTATCAGCGGTATCGAGGGGTCGTTGACCGACCGCGCCAACGTTTCCGCCGGAGAAATGTATGACGCCCAGGGCCACCGCGAGCAGGCGGTGGCTCGCTATCGCCTTGTGATCGCCGCCGGCCGCGACGGCGACTCGCAATCGGCGGCCCACCGCCATCTGCGCCATCCCTACCAGGCAAAAGAGGCTCCTGCCTCGCCGCACTAGCCAGGCGCGCGCCGATCGTTACCGCGCTTTGGAATCCGCAATCATCCCGTGTAGGCTAATGGCTGGAGACTTCTCAGGATCGTATGTTCCTTCCGCCGGAAACCGCGCGTATCCACTCGTTCTTTACTTCCATGACCGAGTTCTCGTTTATTGCATTCTGTTCCATCTTCTTTCTTGTGGATCCCTTTGCCGCGGTTCCGCCTTTCCTGGCCATGACCGATCAGGCGGATTCCGCCGCGCGCCGCCGCATGGCCGGCCGTGCGGCCTGGACCTGCTTTATCGTTCTCAGCTTGTTTGCGATTTCCGGAACATTCATTTTCAAGATGTTCGGCATCACCCTGGCGGCCTTTGAAATCGCGGGCGGGATCATCCTGCTTCTCATCGGCCTGGAGATGATGCAGGCGCGCCGGTCCACCCAGGAGGGCGTGAACGAAACCGAGGAGGGAGCGCACAAAGAGGACATCGGCATCACCCCTCTCGGAATTCCCCTGCTTGCGGGACCGGGAGCCATCTCTACCGTCATGGTGCTGATGGGGGCTTCCCCGACCTGGCAGCATGCAATTCCGATCTTTGTCGCCATCGCGGTTACGTCCCTGGCTAGCTATCTCATCCTGGCCTCGGCGGACCGGGTACGCAGACGCATGGGAGAGACGGGAATCCGAATCATGATGCGGATCATGGGGCTTTTGCTGACGGCGATTGCGGTGCAATTCGTAATTAACGGCCTGGCCCGGATGAGCATCATCAACGTCTCGCCGCAGTAGCCGCCAGTGCCTCCCAAGGCATAAAAAAAGGCATAGCCTGGGCCATGCCTTTTGATCCCGCAGGACCAGTCAGAAGCGGACGCTGAATTCCTTGCCTTGTTCCATGTGAATGCCTTCCACAAAGCGAACCTTGCGCGAAGCCATCTTCATGACCACCGACGATGTGCGCACGCCTTCGCCGAAGAAGCGAACTCCCTGCATCAGCGCACCGTCGGTTACTCCGGTGGCAGCGAAGATGATGTTCTCGCCTGGCGCCAGTTCCTCGGCGGTATAGGTTTTGTGAATGTCGGTGATTCCGTACTGAGTCATGCGCTCGCGCTGTTCGTCAGTGTACCCGGTCAGTCTGCCAACCATGTAGCCATTGAGGCAGCGCATGGCGGCTGCGGTAATGACGCCTTCCGGCGCGCCTCCCGTACCCATCACGGCATGAACCCCGGTGCCGCGCACGGCTGCCGCAATGCCCGGAGCCAGGTCGCCATCGCCGATCAGTTTTATGCGCGCTCCTGCGCGGCGAATCTCATTGATCAGAGTCTCGTGGCGCGGCCGGTCGAGCACGATCACAACCAGGTCCTCGACGTCGCGATGCAGAGCCTTGGCAATCATCCTGAGATTGACCGCCGTCGGAGCATCCAGATCCACCGAGCCTTTGCAGGCTGGGCCAACCACGATTTTCTCCATGTAACAGTCCGGGGCGTGCAACAATCCACCGTGTTCGCTGGCGGCCAGCACGCAGATGGAGCCCGGTGCGCCGGTTGCGCAAAGGTTGGTGCCCTCCAGCGGATCGACGGCAATATCGACTTCCGGATAGGTGATGCCCTCCTTGGGCGGGCGTCCCACCTTTTCTCCGATGTACAGCATCGGAGCTTCGTCGCGCTCGCCTTCACCAATGACGATGGTGCCGCGCATCGGGACTGTATCCATGACGCGGCGCATGGTTTCCGTCGCGACCTGGTCAGCCTTCTTGCGGTCTCCGGTTCCCATTTGTCGGGCTGAAGCGATGGCTGCCGCTTCAACCACTCGCAGCAATTCCAGTGCGAGATCCGATTCCAGGTTTGTCTGGATATTGTCTTCCAGATGGACTGGGTTGTTTTGCAGCTGTGTCGCCATGATAGCTCCTGATTCTACGGCCGCGGCTTCCGTTTACTGTTTGCCTGGCCTTGTGCCGTAACTCACTACTTTTGTTCCCGGAAATCATCAGCCCTGAACCGGTTACAGAGGGGCCAATTTTGCTACTGAAATCAGAACGCGTCAATGCCTGTGATCGCCGCTCCCAGAATCAACGTATGCACGTCGTGGGTTCCCTCGTAGGTTTTCACCGATTCAAGATTCGCCATGTGACGGAACACCGGATACTCATCAGCGATGCCGTTTGCGCCGAGAATGTCGCGCGCCAGGCGGGCGCATTCCAGCGCCATCCAAACGTTGTTTCGCTTGGCCATCGAGATGTGAAAATGCTGCGCCTTTTGCTGATCCTTCAGGCGGCCAACCTGCAAGGCCAACAGTTGTGCCTTGCTGATTTCCGTGATCATCCAGACCAGCTTCTCCTGCACCAGTTGGTGGCTGGCAATCGGCTGGTCGCGAAACTGCTTGCGAAATTTGGCGTACTGCAGAGCCGTGTCGTAGCATGCCATGGCCGCGCCAATCACTCCCCAGGCGATGCCAAACCGGGCCTGGTTCAGGCACAGCAGAGCCGACTTCAGTCCGGTGCTCTTCGGCAGCAGGTTTTCCTTCGGAATACGCACGTCCTGCAGCGACAAAGAGGAGGTGACGGAGGCGCGCAGCGACCACTTTCCGTGTACGTCCCTGGCAACAAAACCAGCCCGGTCGCTCTCCACCAGGAATCCGCGAACCTTGCCGCCGTGCTCCTCGCTCTTGGCCCAGATTACGGCCACGTCGGCAATCGAGCCGGAGGTGATCCACATCTTTTCCCCGTTGAGCAGGTAGCCATCGCCATCGGGCACGGCGCGGGTGCGCATGGCGTCCGGGTTCGAGCCGGCGTCGGGCTCGGTCAGTCCGAAGCATCCCAGCTTTTCGCCCCTGGCCATCCGTGGCAGCCAACGCTGCTTCTGCTCCTCGCTGCCAAAGGTGTAGATGGGGTACATCACCAGGCTGCTCTGCACGCTGGCAAACGAGCGCAATCCGCTGTCGCCGCGCTCCAGTTCCTGCATGATCAGTCCGTACTCCACGCTGCTCATCCCCGCGCAGCCATAACCGTCGAGGGTAGGACCAAAGAAGCCAAGCTCGCCCATCGGCGTAATCAACTCGCGGGGAAAACGGCCCTGGCGGTTGCACTCCTCGATGATGGGGATGACTTGATCCTCTACAAACTGGCGGGCCGTATCGCGCACCATGCGCTCGTCTTCACTGAGGAGGGAGTCGAATTCGAGGAAATCAACGCCGCGGAACCTGAGGGCCATAGGATTGCCAACAGTACACCGTTACCCCGTTGCCGGGCCCGGTTGAACGTTTGACAGTATCAAAGCCAGAATCCGCAGGTCAATGATTCTTTCCTGCAATCTACTTGCAACAAAATAATGTCACCGCTAACTGCAACGTAAAAATGTCACTCTC
>CAZQDD010000055.1:0-18120 GCA_964591805.1 uncultured Acidobacteriaceae bacterium
TCCAGTACTCGATCGGCGTCGGCACGATGTTGATGGTCTGAGTCGTTTCCGCCTTCTCGCCGAGCACGAGAAGAGCCTGCGCCTTCCGCCCCTTTCGCGGTGCGCTGAACCCACGCACCTCGTTGAGAGCGGTCTGGTTTAAGTGCAAGTACGCTGCGAGCGGTTTCAGATCACCCTGCTGCTGCCCAATGATCTTGGTCGAGACGTTCTTGACGATACCAGGGCCATGCGGACGAGGTTGGGTCTCCGTTCCCACGAAGTCCTCCAGGGCTTGGCTGATACCCCAAATACTCGCTCCGCGTTTTCTGCCAGTTCGAAACAACTGCTCCACCTGCGGCGCCAAAACAGCCGAGTCCAGGAGCGACCAGCATTCATCAAGAACCGTAATATTCGCCTGCCCGCTTCTGCCCGACGCCCGTTCTGACATCGCGTGCGCGATGATCATGCTCATCGAGCTTTCGAGTTTCGGATCGGAGGTCAAGCCCTCGACATTGAAGAACAACCAGTTCTCGTCGGTCTGGACGGTGGTGGGCTGGTCGAACAGCCGGGCATACACTTTATCCCCCGTCCATTCCCGCAGCTTCACCGCGGCGAGCTGCGCTTCGTCGCGAATTCGCTCCACCTCAGACTCATCCCGCCAGGTTTCCAGTTCCTGCCGCAGATCGTTGAAGGTCGGGACCGGCCTGTCCTCTCGGGTTCTGCACCGTTGATACGTGGAAACGATGGCGTCGGTCAGCAAGTTGTCTAGGATCGCGGTGTCGGCGGCCGGGCTGTTCATGCCAATCATGTGCCGCGTCAAGTTCTTGAGGAATGCAAGTTTGTCGTTGGATGGCACCATCGATCCGGGAGGCAGGTCCCACGCATTCAGAGTCTCCGCGCCCTCGAGGTCGACGTCGATGCACCGGCCTCCCATCAGTTCCACAAGGGGCCGATACGAATTGCCGCGTTCCAGAATCGAGATGAGCGGGTTAAGTCGGGCCATCATCGTCAGGAACATCTGCGCCATGAACGTCTTCCCGCCACCGGACTTCGCGGTGATCAGCACGTTGGCGTCGCCCAGGCCGGGGTCAAACGGGGAAAACGGAACGAGCTGGCGGTACGGCGTCTCAAGCAGAATCAGCGGCGAGTTTGGCGTTCCTTTCCACGGGGATTCCACCATCAACAGGTCTGCCGCGTGTAGCGTGAAGCAGTCATGCTCGCGCTTATTCTCTTCGCTCATTCCCGGCAGCCCATTGATGTAGAGGCGCCGCTTTGCGAGGTCCTCCGGCAGGCCCCGCGCGCCATTCATGCGCATGAGGGCATGAAGAGCCCTTTGGCGCCGGTCCGCCAGGACGCGTTCCTGCTCCTCCAAGTCCCGGCGGCTCTGGATCGGCGTCGAGGTTCTTACCGCAATGACGACGCTGACCTGCGCACTTTTCAGCGAGCTTGAGATCAGGTCCTGGAGCGTCTGCATCAGTTGCCCTTCCGCAACCCGCGCATCCACGTTGACCTTGAACCCTCCTTTGGAATCGCGCTGAGCTGCCGTCATGCGGCGTAACCGTCCCTTGAACAACTTGAGCCGACCCGCCTGGTCCGGGATGCTCACCTCGGTATTGATCACCAATGGGAAGTCAAGCCCTAGCAGTTCGCGCAAGATTCCGGGAAACGTGGCATCCGGGAGGTCCTTCAAAGACAAGAATGAGTACAGAAGGCCACCGATCTTGATGTAGGTCTCCTGGTCGTCCTCGATGTGCGTGTTGGCTGCCTGTTCCCGCGCGCTACGGTAATCGATCGTCAGTTCCGGCCGGCGGAATGCGATGTCATCGCCAAAGAGCGGATTCATTGCCCGCTTCAGCTCCAGGAACATCTCCTCATCAGTCAGCCGCTGCACGGTCATGCCCGTCGCTATGAGCGTCTGTTCAACGCCTTTCAGCATCGACTCGAACTCCGCAACCAGGTCTTCGTGTTCCCGGCGCGTTCGCTGGATGCATTTCGTGGCTGAAGGGCTCCAACCACCAGTCACCTTGCCCAGTTTCTTCCCAACACCTGTCTCGGCAGGCTCGTGATGGATGCGCGGATCCCAATACAAATACGCATGCAGCCTCGAAGTGAGATAGAAGCCCGACTGCTCCTTCTGTTTCCACGCTGCAAGCCGGACGCGATCCAGGCTCTGCACGACTGGATTGTCGGAGCGGAGCTGGTCCCGATAATGACCGGGAAGCTTACCTAAGCCCTCGACTACCTCGAAGCGCACCTGCAATCGCATCGATCGCTCCGCCAACGAACGGACCAGCGCCTCAAGAGAATACTTCGTTTGGTTTCGTGTTTCGTCCGAGTGGTAATAGGAGTTGATGCCGCCAAGATCGTAGCCAGCCACTAACGCGCCGTTAGACCGGACGATCAGATTGTCGAGATAATCGCGGACCGGCAGCAGTTCGCAAAGCGCTGGTTGGTGCAGAGTTGCCTCGTGCCGGCGCATGGTTACAGGCATTCCGTTTCCTCCTCCTTCAGGTACATCACCTTCTGCTGAGAATCCCGCTCTATGCCGCAATAGATCCGCGGCTTGGTGTGCCACTCCAGGAAATCGAAGAGGTAACGCCGGGGCTTCCCGTATTTGAATGCGATCAGCAGCGGAATCACCAGGATGGGAACGATGTATTGCAGAAACACGTTCAGTGGGACGCCCGCGATTTCCCTGTGCAGGAACCGTCCGAATACGTTGGTAAGCGCCGCGATTCCCAGAATCACGAACGCATCCTCGAACTCTAGGCAGAGGAACGTGACGCGCGTGTGTAGATTTCGATGGACGTGTGTGATATTCAGTCCGCTCATTGACACCTCCTGTTACCTGACTTCATGTGCGTTCCTCACGGGATCCCTCCGACACCGTTCCGAACAAAGAACTCCGCAAGTCGCAGCAAGCCAGATAGGGACAGCGCCATTCCGGCCGCCGCAAAATGCCTGAGCCAGGGCATCCCCTGGTAGATGCGATGGCCGATTCCACCGTACGCGAGCACTCCCTGTACGATCTGCAAGACGGCGTACACGGGCATGAACACGTTGCAGGCCCAGTTCACCAGGCCGCGTAGCGTAATCCAAATGGCGTCTGGGTTGTTCCAGGCCGACTGTGACGCGAATGTTTCGAGGCCACGCAATAGGCCGGAAACCATCAGGCACATTAGACCCGCCCACGCGATGTACTGATGGGGATAACCGCGCGCGTAACGAACGACGGCGAGCGCGAATAACAGCCCTGCTACGGTGGGCATGATGACGTTGCCCATCCAATTCGTCAAATTCGTGATGCCATTCAGAAAAGTCATAGGTTTACCGTGTCACATCATCGAGACAACCAGGCGCCACAGGGCGGCCACTGTCAAGAATCCGGCCGCGCAGCAGATTAGCCGCATAGCCGGCTTACCGAATGCAAAGTTCAAAATGGCCCCAATAATCGCCAGGCCGGCGGCCACCGGAAGAATGCGGCTCGCCGTGTAGGTCCACAGGCCGGCCAGCACGTCCGCCGTGGCAAATTTGGTTCCTGAATTCCACCCTCGCAGCAAAGCCTGAGTGCTTGCGATGGACAAGAGAAACATCGCGCCAAGGATCGAGTAAAGCGGGGACCGTCCCTCGGATATGTCGACTACTCCGCGAAGGACCAGCCACGCGGCCAGCACCGGAGCCAGATAGCCGACCAGAAACTGATTGACGAAATTCGTGACGTCCACCTGGAATACATTCAGGAGTGCCGTACCCCCACCGCCGGAAATGGGCACATTCATGCCAAAGCCGGAGAACCAGCTCAGAATCTGTGGCAACGTGAGCATCATTACCGCCCAGAACATCCACATGCCGAATCTCCCGTTCTGAAGAACTGAACTTTGATTTCGGAGCGCAAGCCCGGCGAGCACCAGGGCCACCAGAGCCGCGACCGGCGCCAAGCCGAGTAGCAAGCCGATTCCGTCGTTGATCAAGTTCATTGCGAACGACCTCGTTAGATCATGGGCGAATGGTGGAACCGCCGCGCCATTCGCCCGACCATCGTGATTGCACCCTATGGAACGCCTGCGGCACCCTGCGCGATCCAGAACTCCAGCAACCGGGTCAGACCCGAAACGGCCAGGAGTCCCACAGCCGTCCCCATCCAGCGGAAGTACCCTCGACCGCTCGCATACGAGACGATTCCGCCGACCACCGCGATGCCGGCCCCCACTGGAGCGATGACGTTGCCAACCCAGTTAACGAAGTTCAGGAACGCGCCTTCCGGCTGCGCCCCGGTTTGACCCTGGACCGCGACATTGACCTGTGGCGCCGCTCCAAGGTTTTGAGCGAGAGCCACGGCCTGGCACACCACCAGAAGGCAGACTGCCATGACCGTGGCTACTAAACGAACGTGCTTCATCTTCGTGTAGACCTCCATTGGGATTCCGCCCCCTTTGTCGCCGCCGCACTCTCTTGGAATCGCCCAGCCGCAGCAGATCGGCAACTTCGGGGCTTGTGAGAATGCTAGGGCAGGATCTGCAAAGCTCAAAAAAGGCGAAGGGCGAGACCTAATAGGACGATTCTTCAACGGCGTCGTCGTCGGCCGGTGTGCTCACCTCCCCAAAATGCGGGATGGGTTTTTGTACAATCCGACGTGCCTGGAGTCCGATCTGCGACCACGCGGCCCGGCTAGGCTTCGCGTCTGGCAACTGCCGTGTTTCGGCAACAAGGAGGATCTATCACGCTGTGCCCAGCAAATGTTGCAATACGCGTTACGCGGCCAAGTGGCGTGAACCGAGGATTTCGCATGATCTATCTCTCGGACTGCCGCTAGACCAGACTGCCGAATGACGATCTACTGTTCGCGTTCGGCTGAAGACTCGACTCTTGTGCTTCGTGCTACAACGGTGCATGATGAGCATTTACGACCTCGCCAGCGAGTCTGGTCTGCGCACGGCTGCGGAGACGATCGGAAGTTCGAGCACCTGGGACGAAGATGGGCAACAATGGATCCGGGAACTTGCTGAGACGATTCGCTGGGTTCGATCCAGCGATGAAACGCAACGCGGAACGCGCGAGTTCCAGAGAAGACTTTGGGATGACAACCACGTCGCGGCAATCGGGCAGGGCAACATCGCAATCGACCGAGCATTGGATGACGCTGGTTTTCGACAACGATTTGCAGCGAGGTCAATGGAACCTCTGCCCGTATCCGTGGAGGAACGGCTCAGGTTCCTTTCAGCGCTTTACCAGGATCTAACAAAGCAGATCGAGCCATTCGTTCGGAGTACACCTCACCTGAAGGTTTTTCGCGTACTAGCTGCGTTGTACCCAGACGCGATGACGACGATCGCGAGCGTGGGTGCGCTGGCCAAACTAACCGCTGCGATGGGTGGCGAACGTACTCTCGATTCCGCCGGCCGTCACGTCTGGGTGCGACACCGGCTGGATTCTCTACTTGGAGCACCCGACGGCAGTCCATCGGCCCTCGCGGAACGCATGGCGCTCGCCTGGTTGCTCTACGAGCGCTTTGTACAGCCTCCACCCTCCGAACGCACCGAGAAGGTGACCGGCCCCGGGCAGACGCAACTCCTGCCGCTCTCCGCTGCGCGCCGACGGCGCGGGCTCACCGCGATCAAAGGACTTTTTCCCGGTCTATTGTCGGCCCTCGAGTTCATTCATGACGGGGTTACTCGAGAGGAGCTCCTAGACTTCCTCCACAGTTCCGCGCCTGACTCAAAAGTCTCATCGCTTGGTGTGATGATCAACGTTTACAGAAGCGACCTGGGTGCAATCCGGCTGGAGGGGGATCGTTACGTACTTACCGAGAGAGGCGAGAGCGTTCTTGAGTCGCAAGATCCGAGCGATCTGGCCGACTGGCTTTTGACACGCATTCTCGGCGTAGATAACGTGATCGTAGCTCTGAAGGAGAAGGGGCCCGTGCCCACCTCCGAGTTGATCGCCCTCCTTCGGACCGTGAATCCCGGTTGGACGTCGGACTACGCTCCTCAAGCGATTCTTGGCTGGCTCCGCTCCATGGGCGTTCTCCGCGCTGAGGGCTCCGCGCAAGAGTTGACGGATGTCGGGCGTCAATGGGCAACCCGTATCCACTGGCAGCCAGAGTCGCTTCCACCCGATCCACTCCCGCCCCTGTCTGACCCGCTCGCACCCGTTCCGCTCCCGTCCGACCTGCGAACCGATCCCTTGGAACAACCAGCAGTTATTGATGAGATCCTACTGCCCAAGCTGGCGGAGATTGTGGACTTCGTTCAGGCGGCTGGACACTTCGAGAGATTCTTAATCGAGCGTCTTCATTTCAGCTTATGGGCGCAATCCGTCCGTCACTTCGCTATTCTGACCGGTCTTTCCGGTTCCGGAAAGACTCTGCTCGCTCGCATGTATGCTAAGGCGCTGATTCAGGGCGGTTCGGCAAAACAGCTCCTCACGCTTCCCGTTCAGCCTGGCTGGTACGACCCAGCCGCCCTGCTTGGGTTCACCAATCCTCTACGCGGCGACTCGTACGTCCGAACTGCATTCCTTGAGTTCCTAATGGCTGCAGCTGTCGATTCGAGACACCCTTACATCGTAGTCCTTGACGAGATGAATCTCTCGCATCCTGAACAATACATGGCGCCTCTTCTGTCGGCGATGGAAACCTGTGACGCCATACAGCTTCACACCGAGGTTGAGATGTTCGATGGCATTCCGCGCGAGATTCGCTATCCACGCAACCTAGTGCTGATTGGGACGGTCAACATGGATGAGACCACGCATGGCCTTTCCGACAAGGTTCTGGACCGAGCCTTCGTTCACGAGTTTTGGGACATTGACCTCGCAGCCTATCCGCGATGGGGAACGAGAAAGATCGACCCGGCTCACGAAAACCGAACCCGCGATATTCTCACATCGCTTATGAGAGGGCTCTCGCCTGCCAGACTGCACTTCGGCTGGCGTGTAGTAGACGATGTTCTGAACTTTCTCAGTCGCGCCGCAACGGACGGAGGCGAACTCTCATTTGAGTCGGCACTCGATAGCGTGATTAACGCGAAGGTGCTGCCGAAGTTGCGGGGCGAAGATACCGCGCGCCTGCGAGAGGCACTCCAGGTCTGCGAGGAAACGCTTGCGACGGCCGGCTTGCAGGTATCGCGGGCGAAAATTGCCGAGCTTAGACGAGATCTGGAGACAACTGGGAGTGCTCGTTATTGGAGATGACGCTCGGCCCCGAAATACGCTGGCGTCTCGATAGCGACGCCTTAAATGATTGGCGCGTGCTTCACCCAGCACCGGCAGAGAACCTTGGCTTCGCCGAGACCAGGCACTACCTGTTTCAGAAACCCCAAGCCGATTGCTCCCTCTACGTAGATGACGAGCCGCTCCCCGATCATCCCAGCAAACCCTCGTGCTGGGTTTGGGAGCCGCGCTTTTTTGCCGGCGAGGTGACCGCCGAGATTGTTATGGCCGACGGTACCAACCCGATCCTGTTTCTGCTGGATGTTGCGCCTGATGTAAACAAGCTCGGTCGTGAAGTCTTCGCTCAGATGGTCAATGAGCTCTGGCAGGAAGATCCAGTCCTGGTAATCGGCTCCGAACCCGCCACCACCCGGAGTGGAGACCTGGGCAGCCAAGAGGAACCGTGGGTGGCGTTCGCACGGCTTCGGCGATATGGGCCGGAATCACTGCGAGCTCTTGCCGCAATCCGCGCATGCCCACATCGAGCATTGCGATCGCGCCGCGACTCGGTGCCACTTCACTATGCCCGCAGGGTCGATCGGCAAACGACAGCCGCCTTACTTCGCAGTCCCGCCGTCGGTTTATTCGCTCCCGACGCAGAGAAGTTGCCGGCCTTAACACAGAAGAGCCGACTGGATGTTCCACGTGTCGAAGAGACCGTTGACTCGGCCGCGAACCGCACGATTCTGGCTCTGGTTCTCGCGCTCCTGCGGCGAACGCGAGCGCTCGGCGAGCGCTTGCAAGGCTTAGTTGAACGAGAGGTTGAGAGCGAGACACGAACGTCCCTTGCGGCGCGCTGGCCAAAACGTAAGCAGTTTCTGGAAAGGTTGGCAACGCAGTTCAAAATTCTCTTACGCCTCGATCCCTTCGCGGAAGTAGTGCGGGCGGAGATCACCGGCGCGGGCCTCACTGTGATTGCCTCCGATCCGATCTACGCACGGGCGTGGAGCTGTGGTTGGCGTGCTCTCCGCCACGGCGTCGAACTCGGCACAAACGCGGAGCGGCTCTGGGTTAGCCCTTCGTGGGAGATCTATGAGAGATGGTGCTTCCTGCGTTTTGGGAAGCTGCTTGCCACCAGAATGCCGGCGTGGGGGTGGCAACGATTACCGAACCCGAGCCGATGGACTGGTTCGCATGACGAACGCCGGGCGGAATTGCTGCTACAGCCGACATTCCCTTCCAACTATCCCGGTACCGGGAAGATGTGGTCCATATCGAGGCAAAGGGTTCCGGACCTTGTGCTTAGGGTTGAGAGCGCAGACGGGCTTCGATTCGTCGTACTGGACGCTAAGTACCGCACGTCGCGCGTCAACGTCCTGGACGCGATGGAGTCAGCTCATATCTACCACGACTCCCTTCGGATCGGATCGCGCCGACCGGAGGGCTCGCTTCTCATAGTTCCATCATCGGGCGGAGCGGCCTGGCTCGAAGATCCTAGTTTCCAAGAGGAGCATCGCGTCGGAATCCATGTTCTCTCCCCAGGAATCGATACGCCTCTTCCCGGTCTGATTTCAGGGGTTCTCGGTGTCTAGGCGACCCGTTCCGTCAAGCCCGGTATCATTCTTGGCGAGAAGAGCGGCACTGATTCAAGCGTGAGCCTGCCTGCTGAAAAGCGCTTCGTCCCGACGTTCAGGAACGTCCGAGGCGCTAAGTGTGCCGTCACTTCGAATCGACAGCGCCGGGGTAGATGACGTGACATTTACTGCCAACGACGGGGGCTTCGCACCTGACTACGGTCACCACGCCGGGGGAACCTACGGCCTCCTTCGGACTTCCGAAATCGAATGGATCAGGTGAATTGCTTGCATTCACGAACGCATAACTCCTCGACTCGGCATGGCATCCTTCAACCACCTTATTAGCAATATGGTTCCCCTCGTCAATATACCGGGGAAGGAGGTCAAAGTATAGGCGTGGATCTTGTCGGTCCGCCTCCACCATTGTTTCCAGTGCATACAACTGAGGACAGACATATACGAGCCCCGCAGAGCGAAACCAGTCCCGATACAATGTCAGCGGTCGCATCATGCCACTCTCCGTGTATTCGAAGATATTGTCGACAAGATAGTGAACGGCGCACTTCCGCTGGGTCGCGAGCGTGAATAGGGTGTTTGCGCTCGCATCAAGATATTCAAACACGGATCGCTCTACAATTTGCGCTCGGTTACCCTCCTTGTACAGGTCCTCCACGGTGACCATGAGGACATCAAGTAAGATACGTTCCGGCAATACCCTGACGTGTTCGGTTATCGCCTCGCGAATACAGGCTAGGTGCGAGGTTCGAACCTCCGGCGGCGCCATCGCGATTTCGAGGGAGAACTTCTCAACGGAACTGCGCGTCGAATCCCAGTAGTCGCAGATCTTTGGGAGGAGCCAATTTTGGAGACTCATACTTTTCGCAGAGTAGCAGCTCTCATCCCCATGTGATGGAGAACCCTGCACCGCTGCTCCGAACCGACTGACCTTGCGGCACCTCGCCGCTCAGCGCCAATACGAGTCTCGTTGCGCCCAACCTATTGTTGATTCGGCGCACGTTGGGAAGACGGCCAGTGTTGTGAATCACACTCTAAGATTGAAGGTCTACTGGTGTTGAGGTGGTGCTGCGGGACCGGCCGTTTGCGTGGTGGACAGCTGTTGATACATCCGATTGAGCTCTGTCTTCAGCTCAGTCAATTCGCGGAGTTCCGCCGCGGATGGCAGCGGCGACGCCCCATCCGATGCGACCTGAGTCGCGCCGCGGCCTCCTGTCGGGACCGTTCTGGCCGGCGGCTTCTCCCCGCTCCCTTCCAGCAGCACGATGAAGAACCTCGTGTTTCCGGGCACGGAAACCACGACGTTCTCGTTGGTGACGAGGCTCTGCATCTCCTGCTCCCCGGCGAGCCCGGCATTCGACGCGATGCGCTCGCGTAAAAGGACGCTATTGTCGAGTTGGCCGCTGACGCCTCCAAAACCACCCGGTCCGCCGACCAGATAGGCCGCCATCGTTCCGATCCCCGTCATGGAACGTACGAGGATCCGTTTCACCGTGTTGCCGCCCGAGACGGAACCCTTTAGCGGACCGTAGGCGAGGCTCATCGATCCGGCGTCAATCTTTTCGGTAGTTCGATCCGGCATTTGGAGCGTGTGAAAGTGAATCCCAACGTTGCCGTTCCGGTTCGCCTGTTGGATTTCCCCAAACGCCTTCGTCCCCGCCGGGATAATGATCTCGCCGCCGCTCTCATAGTTGTATTCAATGGCGGCAACCACAGGCGCTTTGACTGCCGTGCTGACGGCGGATTGCAGCCGTGCCACCAGCCGGCTGCCATTTGGAAGCAACGCGGTCACTTTTCGCTCCAGAAGCGTTGGTTCGGTCGCCATGGAAGCCGGCCGAATCGCGCTTGCGGCGTCAGAATTGTTGCTAACGAAAACGAGCGAGGATTTCTTAAGGGCGTCCGCTTCGTTATGTGCCGGTGCTGCCGGCGGCGCCAGTGCCGGGGCGCTTGCGACCACTGGTGGAGGCTGCGGAACCGGGTAACCAGCCCTCGCTTGGCGATACGCTTCCAGAGCCGGATCCATGGGCGGGACGCTGGCGAGCGTATCTCCAGATTTCGCCTGGGCGCGTATGCGCAATCGCCCAGTTGCCTTTACGTCGTCCGCGCTGAGTTGATCGTTGTTGACATCCTGCCCGCTCACATCCGCATTCAGCAGCGGTGTCACAGACCCTCGGTGTTCTGCGGCTCCCGGCGTCATCTCCGGCCTGCCGAGACTCGGCTTCGTTCTATTGGCGGCCCGGTCCTTCGTACCGCTCGAACTTGAGAACATGCCCAGAAACACGAAGATCATGATGATTACCGCGACGGCAAGAACTAAGAGACCCTTGCTTCGGTCTGCGCTCTTTGCGGTTCTGTTCTGCTTTTCCGGTTGGTCCTTTTTGCGACCGTCCCGGGCGCGCGCATATGCTTCGCGAAGTGTGCCGAAGGGTGTTCTCCTATCTTCTGCTTCCGCCGCTTCGGGTTGCTCGGCTGCGCCGGCGGTGATAAGTTGCGTCGTGTCCGATTCGACGCCGTCGGGTAGTCCCTCGGTCTTGTTCAATCCCGGTGTCATTCTATTCGGTTCCTTTCTCTCGAAGACTGCTGATTCCAAAACCGATTGGCGCTAAAGCCGGTCGGTCGACCGCCCCGGAATCGGCCATTTGAAGCAGCAGGGTTTCGTTCGACTGCTTGAAACTTGGTCGCTGGAAGATCAAGACGCCGTCGGCACGGTCACCGGGGCCGATCCGCCGCTGGCTCATGCGGAAGTCTTCCACGGGCAACTGCTCGGAATTGGACCAGACGAAGTGGTGCCTGATCGTCCCCTTCTTCACCATGCCCCCGAGTTGCACTTGCGGCGGCATCAACTCGACCGCGTGGTCCTGCACATTCACCACGGAAAACAGCACCACCACCTCCTTCCCCTGATCGATCACCTCGCTGACGCCGGTCTTCAGAATCTGTTTGCCGGGAGGAGTGGTCCCCGGCTTCTCCCCGTAGAGAACGGGTAGCGGAGCCTGCCGCTGTCGCTCCAGCAAGGCGTCGAGGCCCAGTGCTACGTCGGCATTGAGCGTCGTCGGCCGAGCGTCTGCCGCTGATCCAGTGTCCGCCGAGCTGTCCATTTTGCCAGGGTTGAAGGAAGCACGCTCGACAGTTGGCCGGGTGGCCCCTGTCGAGGTGCCAATGCTGGGCGGAGTTCCTGGCGAGCGGAGTCCTGGGGGTTCCGTCATCTGGTCAGGCGTTGGTAAAGCGACAGTCTGAGCGACCGATGCAGATGGTGCAGTCGGCTCGATGACAAATCTCCCCGCCGGGCGGTATCGCATTATGAAATCAACATCCGGTTGGGTCCCTGTCGACTCGCCTCGACTGATCAGCAACAGATTGGCCTGATATCCGTGGACAGTCGAAATGAGGAGGTTCGTCTGCGCCGCCTTGGTCGTAGTCGGCTTTACGAAGACGATCTGCGGCTCACGTTCGGAGTGCTCGGCCGTAAATGAATCCGGATCGCCGAGTACGACGGAATTGACCGCGTCCGGCATTCGAATAGCCGTCGCAAATCGCGGCGCAAGGTATACGGTTGTTACCTGGCCTTCCTGTATGGCTCGACCTGCCATGCGCGGGCGAACCGCTGGACTTTGGGCGCTGGAAATCAAACTCGCACAGACGCAGCCGATGACTGGTTTCAGACTATTCATGGGTGTTCTACTCCTCTGGATGAGTACCGCGCAGCGGTCCTCCCAACTATCTGCCGGTTCAGAAAGAATCGTTGGACCTGCCGCACGTAGCGACAGATGTCCGCATCAGCGCAGCCGAGCCCTTGCTTCTTAATTCGCTCCTCGCCGGCATAGTAGGCGGCCGCCACAAGCCGAAGCTCTCCATCGAACTGCCGAATCAAGTACGCAAGGTATGCGACCCCTCCGCGAATGTTCTCGTCGATCCGAAACCGGTTCGTGACGCCGAAAGTAAACGCGGTGGGCGCCGTGAGCTGCATGAGCCCCGCTGCGCCCTTCGCGGAAACTACGTATGGTTGCCAAGCCGATTCGACGTCGATCACAGCTTGCACGAATTCCACAGGGACGCCGTACCCCCGTGCGTAGTAATCGACCAAACACATCTCGACATCGATCAGTGCAGCCGCCGGAATCGCCGTACATGCAGGCTGAGCGCCACGGGCGGCACAGAATAGCAGCGAGAATAGAAGCGCTGCCTTCACGTTTCGACTCCCACCTGGTCCGCGCCATTGAGTTTTGCGGCGTGGGATTTCGCGTTCAATACGAGCGAGGCGAACCCATCCCGAAGCGTCAGTCGCTTCCGGTCTTCCTTGGTCTTTGCCAGGAAGGGCAATAGAAGATCCCGCATTCCTGCGTCAAGTTCGTGGATACCCATGATGTGGAGCACCTGCTCGAGTTCCAAAATCTCCGCTATTGACGGCGGCTTCTCCATTCTGTAAGCCCGGAGTGCATACGACAGGCCGGCGATTTGTCGCTGCAGCGTGGCGCTCCCCGTTTTGCTCCGCGTTTTCAAAATCTCAGCCTCCCGTTCGACGGTCGGGAATTCGGCTCTGAAATAGGCACACCGGCGCCGTAGTGGGTCGCCAATTCGCCGGACCTCATTCGATGTGAGGATGACAAACGGGATTGTCTTGTGCGGCACGGTGCCAAGTCGCGGGATCGAGAGTTGCCAGTCCGAGAGGACTTCGAGGAGCATCGATTCGAACTCCTCGTCCACCTTGTCCACCTCGTCAATCAGCAGGACGCAAGGTTTCGGCATGTGCTGCAGCGCGCGCATGATCGGGCCTTGAACGAAGAAGTCCATAGTGTGAAGCCGGCCCCGAATGAATTCCCAGTCCGTGCCGAGCTGGTCCGATTGCGTTTCGAGGAAAAGCTTCTGCAGGGCCGTATCGAACTTTCCAATGGCCTTTTCTTCGTCGATTCCCGGATAGCACTGAAGTCGCTCCACCACTGTGTCAAGAGCAGATGCCAGGGCTTTCGCGAGTTCCGTCTTGCCGCATCCTGGCGGCCCCTCAATCAGAACGGGCTTCTTGAGCTCTCCCGCCACGTACACCTGGGAAAGCGTGACTTCGTCAACGATGTACTTGGCATCCTGGAATTTCTGGCGGAGATCATCAATCGACGGAAGCACGCTGCCTTGTATCCTCAGCCAGGATTCTACAGGAAGACGCGATTTTCACCGAAAACCCCGAGGCGCTTCGAGGAAGCGTCAACCTGACATGGCGGAACCCCAATAAAATGGGCCGCCATGGGTAGGTATCAGCAAAAGGACGTTTGGCCGCATTCCAGGCGGTCGCATCCTCCCAGTGGCCCGTGTTGCGGAACGCAGCGCGATTGATCAGCGGAGACACAGAGCCATCTCCCCCAACGCCGTCTGAGGAGCTTCAGGGTATCGGTCATTCTTGCGAGTCGCCGGACGGCACGAAAGCGATACTAGGACATGCATAGATTCCCGATTCATCGCCAAGGGGTAGGGCCGGCCCCCCGTTCCACCGACAAACGGTCAAGCCAGCGACGCGTTGCGCAATCGTTCCATCACACGAGCCTGTTCTTCGAGCCGCCGTCGATACGCCGCTAAATTCTCACGCTGGCTGCGCTCCTCGTGGGCCGCTTTCTCCAGAAGATGCTTACGATATTCGCGATTTGCGGAACTAACCCACTGCCGCACCATTTGAGCCACCTCGACTGCGATATTCTCATTCGCCGGGACGGTGGCTCCGCTCGAAGTCATCTCAATTCGCGCAGGTTTAGCGAGACCGTTGTACCCCAGATAGTCAGTGAGGGTTACGAGAGAGTGGACCCATTCCGGCGGGGGCGTGGGTTCAAGCTGGAACGTCAGGCGGCCAGGCACGTAAGCAAACCCGATCGCTGTCACGTCCATTCCGCCTAGCGGATCATCAGGAGAAGCGGCCGGGATCACCGTGTTTCGAGCGGAATCTAGTTTCTGCCGCGTTATGAACTCCACGCCGCTCGTGAGTAACTCGCTTTTTACAGCTGTCACTGAGGCATGCCGGTCCGCGGGACTCTGCCGGATCATTCTCTCGACTATTTTGTCGAGGTAGGCAAACGGCGGAGCCGCAGTTCCGATCAGCTTGTGCCCGGTCCCCTGGGCAACTTCCCCTGTGAACATTTCATTGAGAATCAGGCCCAAGGCAAAAATATCGGCGCGTTCGTCTACGGCGCGGCCTCGTGCGCGTTGCTCTGGGGCGGAATACCTATAGTTCGCTAGCCGGTCGGCGTCGCGTGTCTCGACAGCAGTGATGAGGTTCTCTTCTTCGAAGTGGGCTGCCCCGAAGTCGGCTACGACAACCCGCCCGCTCGGCATTGCCACCAGTAGATTCTCGGGCTTCAAGTCCCGATGAAACACCTTGAACAGATGCGCTGCCTCTACTCCGTCCAGGATGTCACTGAACAGAGGAAGGACGTCATCGTGGCGGAGATGTGCATCCATAAGCTTGCGTAACGTCGACTCATACAGGGGCATGACATAGAATGGCAACCGTTTCGAACCCTCCAGCAGAATACCCTCGTCCAGCACCCGAACGATCCGTTCGTGGCGGTCTCTTCGGCAAAATGCCAATTCGTTCTTGAACCGTTTCCGCTTGACTGAGCTTGCATCACGTAGGAGTTTCAAGGCAAATGTCTCGCCATCGCAGTCGCGCACACGGTATACGGTGCCGCAGCCACCGTCGCCAATGCTTCCATCGGCTGTGTACGTGTTTGTTGCCGTCTCAAACACGGTCTTTGCCATACCCTAAAGTGTACGCTTCTGTAAAATCAGCGTCCGCTGCCCAATCGCGGAACATATTCGGCTATCCAAATGTAGTGCCCTAACGGTCCCCAAGTACGGAGTCGCGCTCTATGATTCAAAGGGGAGTGGGCAAGGATTCTCGGAATTTCGAGCAGCGAAACGCCCAGGTGGGCAAGCTCTGTCCGACCCGCGAACCGCCACAGAGTGGGTCGCTGCCCTTCTCCCAAGCGCAAGGCGCGCAGGCGCTCCGTTGCTGAGGAACTCAGTCGCCTGGGCAGGCGGTTCACGCGGCTGGTGGAGACGCATCAGGCGGGTGCGTGCGGAAATCGGCGGCGACGTGACCGTCGGTCGGCACGATCCCCCCAACATTGGCAGAGCCCAACATCACCCGTCAGCCTCTCGCGTGCGTTTTGTCCCGGGCAAGGTGGACGCCAAAACGCTTCGACGCTCTTTTGGAGAATTGCGTGGTCTGCCTTACTATTGCTCTACGGCGGGTGAACCCCCGCAGGTGGGTGAAGGCCTATGAGGTCAGAAATGTTACGCCAGATCGCAGAGACAATTGAAGCCGACGTCCAATCGCGGCCCTCAGCGATTGAGTTTGAGATGGCCTACCAATCTCGCGTCGTGATTGACCGAATCAAGTTCGCGATCAAACACACCGAGCAGTTTTCCAAGCCTTGCATTCACATGCGCGAGGCCAGCCTGCAGTTGTTGGACGCCCTGGAACGCTTGGAATCTTTGGACCGGCGCTTTCAAACTCGATCTCGACTCGCGCCGGACAGAAATGGATCTTCGCCGACGTGGAGCAATACGGCGGAGACGACCCGCTGAACGTCCCCAGGCCTCGCCCAGTTGCAGGCCTGAGCGTCGTATAGAGGCGAGCGAAACGGAGGCCGCTGGAGTATGATCGAGCGTTATCTGAAGCCCGAAGAAGCTGGCGCGATGATCGCAATATCACCAAAGACCATGGCCAACTGGCGGGCATCCGGATACGGCCCTCCTTGGTATCGCGTCGGTGGCGCCGTGCGATATTCGGCTACGGACCTCATGTCATGGGTCAGAACGCAGGAGTGTAGACCGGATGCCAATTCGAGCACGGAACGGGAAGTTGGAGTGGCGCTTCGAAGTCAACGGCCACGAGTACAGTCGCATCACCGACTTGGAAGACACCGCACGCAACAGGATCAAAGCGCAGCGATTGGAAGCGGAGGCCCGCCGCCTCGTGCTGGAGGGCCGCGGACCGGAGTTGCGTCTTCAGGTCCAACCGCTCAGCAGCGCGGCCGACTCATTCAAGAAATGGGCAGAAGGCGAATACTCCGCCCATCCGAACTCTTGGAAACGGCTGAGCGGCAGCATGACCAGCGCGAAGATGTTCTTCGGGCGCCGCCCACTATCGAGCGTCACGTGCGGTGACATCGAGGACTTCAAAGTCTGGCGCCGAACGGTGCACAAGGTCCACGAGGTGACAATCCGCCACGATCTACACGCGCTTTCGCTTCTATTCCAGTACGGCTCAAAACACAATTGGTGCAAGGCCAACCCCGTTCGTGAGGTTGAGATTCCGAGTGATGCCGACGCCCTGCGGATGCACGTCCTGTCTGCGGCCGAGGAGGCCAAGTACTTCGGCGCGCTCGAAGTTCTTCGACAGGAGAGGTTGGCACGCAAGCGCCCAAAGGAGGCGCGAGGGCTCCAGGATCTACACGATCTGGCGACACTGATGCTCAATCAGGGCTGCCGGCCAGAGGAGTTGCGGAGCCTGCAACAGTCCGACGTCGATCTGGAGCGTATGCACCTCACGATCCGAAAGGGGAAGAGCGACGCCGCGCGCCGGAGACTCTTGCTCACCACTGCGAGCAGGGATGTGCTTAAAGAGCGCCTTCAGGCGCCGGGCCGGTGGGTATTCCCGAGCGCCAAGAATCCAGGGACACACGTCGGGCAACACCAGCGGTTACACTCAGTCGCGTTGAAGAAAGCGAACGTCTCGTTCGTACTATACGACTGCCGGCACACGTTTGCCACGCGCGCTGTCGAGCGCGGCATGGAATTGCCGAAGCTCATGGCAATTCTCGGCCATAGCAACCTGCGATCGATTATGAAGTACGTTCACATGACCCAGGCGCACATCGACGACGGCATGCGGAAGTTCGAGGCAGGATCGCCTATGGCGCCCGTCACAACGGCAGAGGTCAAGCCGGAGAGCAAAAAGCGACTTCACTAAGGGCGCTACGAGATTGTCGATCGTCTCCACCGTCGCCCTGCCCGATATTGCTTTCCGAGCTTCGCCTGCTCGTACATTTTCTGGAGTTGAGAGAGGCTACGATTCGATAGCGGCCTCCCGGAGTTCCCCAGTCCGTTTTCCTGCCTCCACGTCTTAAGCCAAGCAAGTAAGTGCTGACGGCTCCCCACGGCCGGTTCTTCGACAGCCTCGCCGACCTCTTTGCCGCAATGAGGGCACTTCATCCCCTGGAGTTTACCACTTGGTGCCCGGCGCTTGCCCGGTTGCTGCCGGGCAATATGGGGAAGAAATGGGGAAGTTCGGGAATGATCGGGAAGCATCCAACGGCAGTCCCAAACTACTGAATTTAGATGGTTTCCATTTGGTTTCAGTTGGAGGCGCGGGTCGGAATCGAACCGACGAATAAAGGTTTTGCAGACCTTGGCC
>CAZQDD010000056.1:0-16532 GCA_964591805.1 uncultured Acidobacteriaceae bacterium
CAGCACCAGACCCGGCTGGTGACAACGGGACCGCCCCGATTTCGGTCGAGGCAGAGGACGGAACTGAGCTAACCGACGACTCGCCGTTTTAACAACCCGCGCACAACAAGAGAAGGGGCGATCGGCCCCTTCTCTTGTCGAATAGGCGATAGCTCAAAGAGCTGGGAACAAATCGATGGACAACACAGTGACTTTCATCCTCCACAACTCGATGGTTCTCGATCCAGTCTTGATTGCACCATGGTTATCTTCAAAGGCGGCAGCCGTAGTGCAGAATAGCGTCCAGCAATCTCGAACGCGGGCAACATCCGGCACATCTCCAGGACCGAATGCAATTGAGTCTTGTAGGCGGTCTGGTCGCGCTGTGAGTCGGGCTTGCCCTTGCGGGCCGGGGACCGACCGCACCCGGCGCGCCAGCAAAAAGCGCTGGCACTTCGGTTGCTCCGTGTCGTTCCCCTCAAGCCATCCCCCCGACGCGAACGTCCTCTCCTGGGCGCTCCTCAACCCCCTCAGCTAGCTGTGACGGGGGATTTCGGATCGCCCCCTTCGGAGAGGACTCCAGCATGACCGCCCTACAGATTTTCTTCAATTCGCTTCGGTCCAGAACGATCGTGCGCGCTATTTGGATGCCCGTGCTGATCGGCATCTTGCTGATCGGCGCCTGCATTCCTTCAAAGCACGCTACCACGCCGGTGAAGCCGTCTCAGGTGATGCAGCCAAAGGCGAAGCCATCTTCCAGGGCAATCAGCCGTCAGCGCGCGCGGGGCGCTGGGAAAACGAAACCCCAAATCTCTTCTCGGCCGTAACAGCTTGTGCCGAAGCAACAGCCAACTGTCACGGTTGTCGCCCACTCAGGCAGCAACTATGTTCAGGTGCCGGCTACTGTCACCGTTCAATGGCCACACGCTCAAAAGGAGAGACTCTCCAAGGGTCTCTCCTCCTGCGTGCTGCGCTCCGCTTAGGGTTGCAATTGCTATCCGCTGCAGAGCCTTAGCCCGAGACGTGGGGCCATGTTGAGATCAAAGCCGGCAAATTCAGGGAAAGCGGACCCGAGACACGGCCACGTTTTGGAACAGCAACATGCCTGAACCACAACCGCCAAGAAATTGGCCTTTCACGGACGGATGCGATACGTAATTCCCGCACCAATGGACCAATAGACCGAACCACGCGACCCATACGGCAGATATTCGTTCTGTACCTGGACTCCGCGAATTCCCCAGCGGGGCGACAACTGAACATCCAAGCCAGCGCTCATAGTAGATGCCAGGCCCCATTTGGGGGCCGTATACAGATACATCAGATCCCCTGAGCTTGTTCGGGACACGCCTCCCACGATGCGGCCAAAAGGTGTCCACTGTTTGAAGCTCCTACAGTATCCGGCCCCGGCTTCTGCAAGCAGCAGTCTTTGGCCGAGCGGGTGGCCCTCGGAATACTGAGCAGTTCCTACGACTTCCCATGGGTAAAAATGACGCGACGCATATTCCACTTCAGCTCCGCTCAATCGCGTCCTCTGAAGAGTAGATGAAGTGACCTGCAGCGAGTAGTCATCGACAGTTTCTAAAAACGTCACCGCCAGTTGGTCTGGAGCCCGGTCATAGTTCGTCTGCTTCCGGACCTGGGCAAAGAGAGCACAGTGAGCAAACAGAAAGATCGTCATGATCGTTATCGAATGCCGTCGCATCTTCATAATTCCACTATCCCCTTCTGAACATTCCGCTTATTGAGCTACCACGTGCAGAGTCATCGTGCTTGAATGAGTGATCGCGCCCGACGTCGCGACAACTGTCAGGGAGTAGTACCCTGGGGGCGTTCCGTTGGATTGCATATAACGATTCGATCCGATGCAGCCTGTCACGGTCGTCAAGAGAAGCGCCATTCCGAGCCGGATCATCGAACGATAACGCAATCTCTTGTGGGAAAACGAACCCAAGCCAAGGAAAAGACCCAGTATCCCAAGTGTTGTAACCGTTATGCCCGTCGTGGTCACAGTCAACGTGGTTGTAGTCGCGCTCGATGGTGAGGTTGCCGCCGACGCGGGGATCATGATCGAGTCCTGCGCAAAGTTGCACGTACTCTCGATTGGCACGCCGGTGCATTGCAAATGAATTGTGCCTGCAAATCCATTGACAGAAGTGACTGAGACAGTCGCGGTACCCGATGCGCCTTGAACGACGGTCAGTGTCGATGGAATGCCGATGATGAAGTCCGGAGATCCCCCAACTACCTGCGAAAGGGTCGGGGACACAGATGCAAGATAATCCGCGTCACCGCTATAGAGTGCCGTAATCCTGTACTGGCCGGACGCAAGAGAGACCGTCCAGGCTGCATTTCCGGATGCATCTAAGGGAACCGTAGCCGTGGCGATTTGGCCAGATTCCTGACTTGCGCTAAACGCCACCGTACCGGTCGGCATACCGGCAGGCACGCCGTTCACATGCGCTGTAAATACGACCGGGGAACTGCCCGGCGATGGGTTAATGGACGACGAAACAAGAGTTGTCGTGTTCGCCTGCTCGACAACTTGCCGGTACGAGACGATCTTTTGCGCATCAAGAGACGGCGAGATAACGCAGACAACTACAAACGCCATGCCAACTACGATAAGAATGCGTTTCATCATCGAACTCCCATTTCCATTCAGGCGCTGCCCGCTTTGCATCGAATCTGGGGCGCTGCCAAACATGAAAGTCCGGCAACGCCCCTTGTCGGTTAGTTGTAGTTGCTGTCGCCGGAATAGGTGACGACGATGCTGTGCGTTCCTGCTGTGAAGACAGGGATCGTGATACTTGCGTTGCCGGAGGCATCAATCGTCAATGTCCCAAGTGTGGTGCCTCCATCGACGATCGTCACCGAGCCGGTGGGCTGGATGCCTACAGAAGACGAGACGTTGATGCTCAGCGTGACAGAATCGCCATAGACGGACGGGTTGAGCGAGCTGGTGACCGTAGTAGTCACCACACTGCTGGAACTCGCCTTCGTCACTACGTGGACAATGGGTCTGGAAGTGAGGGCGCTGAAATCCTCATCGCCACTATACTGCACCGTCAACGAGTGGGAACCCACAACCAGGGAGGTAGGGCCAACGAGCGTGATGGAGGCTTGTCCCGACGCGTTCAACGTCCCGGAACCGACCATCGTGGTCCCGTCGTAGAAGATAACAGTCCCGGTCGGAATCCAGTCGTCATCATTATCCTGATCCGACAACTGCGCAGTCAGCGTAACAGGTTGGCCATAGACGCTCGTACCCGCTGGCGAATCGATCAAAATGATCTTCGGGATCTCCTGCTGAGCCGTGAGGACAACAGCGTTCGAGGTCGATCCCACGAAGTTAGCATCCCCCAGATACTGCACCGTGACCGTGTGAACCCCGGTCTGGAACTGGCTCCAGGAGAACGCGACCGTACCGGCCTGTGCGCCGGTCGCCCGCGCCGTTCCAATGGTCGAAACGTATGGTCCTGCCTGGCCGGCCTGTTCAAACTGCGCACCCCAAACATTGACAGGTACGCCAAAATTCGATGAGGTCAATGAAACGGCAAAGCCGGTGCCGGCATTCGCTGGAAAGGCGTAAGTGAGCGTGCAGCGTTGCCAATTTGAGGTAACCGAGCAAGGCGCGGATTGATTCGCAGCCACAAAGGGACTGTCCTGAACGATGAGATTGAGCGTCGTCGGAGTCGCCGACTGCGCCCAGATCGAGAAGGTCACTTGCTGGTTGGCATATTTGGTTGTTCCCGGCACCGCATAGAGGACCGTCGAGGTTGCATTCACAAATGTCAATACGGTTGCTGTATTGGAGCTGCCGTCTGGGCCATTGGCGGTCAAAGAGGCAACTGTCGGAGCGGTACCCGAAGCAGTCCATCCTTGCCCTGTGTTGACTTGCGAGTAGGGCAGCAAATTGGAAGCCGTGCTTAACCCTATGGTCTGGGGAGTGCCCAATGCCGTACTGCCGTCGTAGAACTGCACCGTCTCCGTCGTAGGGGCCGGAGCACCGGCAGTGTTCAGAATGTAAGTGAAAGCGATAGGATTGCCCGCGGTGATGGTGCCGTTGGGGGCTGCGGAAAGAACCCCAAGAGTGTTTCTTTGGTTGACAGTTTGTGTGATCGTGCCGGTCGACTGCGCGAAAACCATCGCAGCGCCACCGGCCAATAGAAGTGCAAGGCTCGCAATTCTCTGACTGTGTTTCATGGTCGGCTGTCGTCCTCTTTCGGTTGAGTTGCGATTATTGGAATGGCAGCCGGGTCAATCGAGCGCCCCCGGCAGTCGCCGTGGATGCGTTCACTGATAGTTGTTGTCTCCGCTATAGACCGCGGTTAGAGTGTGCTTTCCTGCGATCAGGGCGGATGTGTTGTAGGTTGCGATACCCGCATCAAGCGAGATCGTGGCAAGCGTGTTTGCTCCATCGCTGATGGTTACTGTGCCTGTAGGAGTAACCCCGCTGCCTGTCAACGTGAATATCAACGCAACGTTGTCGCCATAAATTGAGGGAGAGACTGAAGACGCACCGTTGACAATCACGGACTCTTTGTTAATGACCACGCTCTGCAGAACCGCCACAGCCGCGGTGTAGTCCGCGTTACCCGGCTGATTTGCGGCCACCACACAGGTTCCCACCCCCGCCACCGTCAGCGTGTTACCGGAGACCGTGCAAGGACCGGAAAACACACTGAAGATCACGGCCAGCCCCGAGCTGGCCGTCGCACTCAGGGAGATCGGCACCACTCCGTAGGTCACGGGGCTCGGGGGAGCCGTGAAGCTGATCGTCTGCGTGGCCGCTGTTACCGTCAGGGTTCCATTGACGAAACTGAAGGTGTAGTTGCTCGCCGCCAGCGTCCCGGCCGCAGCCGTGATTGAGTAGGAAGCAGGCGCGGAGGTATTTGTAGCCGTAGTGGTCAAGCTAGGAGCGCCACTCAACACACTCGACGTATCACCGTTCACGAACCCAGAAAAGCTCGCGGTGAACGTCGGATTCGTGGAGCCGTAGACCCGCGAGGCCTTATTAGCGGTCACCGTCAGGACCGCAGCATTGACGACGACGCTGTGGAAGACCGTTGCCGCCGCGGAGTAGTCGGCGTTGCCCGCCTGATTTGCGGGCACGACGCAGGTGCCAGCACCAATCACCGTCAACGTACTGCCAGAAACGGTGCAAGGTCCGGACGAGACGCTGAAAACGACGGCGTTGCCGGAGGCTCCGCCCGTCGCTGACAAGGAGATCGGGGCGACTCCATAGGTCACCGGCGAGGCCGGTGGCGTAAACGTGATCGTCTGCGATACCTGGTTCACAGTGACTGTTCCCGAACCGGCCGCCGTGGCATTATTGCTGTCGCCGTTGTACGCCGCGCCAACGGTAAAAACGCCAACTCCATAGGTGGAGGAGAACTGAGCCGTGGCCTCCCCGGAAGACAAGGTGACTGTCGTCCAGGACGTGCCGTTGATGGTCAAGGACACTGTCCCAGTGGCGCCGTCGCTCACATATACCGTACAGATGGAATTTGCCCCACCATAGGTGATAGGGGTCGGTGAGCACGCCACCGACACAGTCGGCGTAACCTTGTTGACTTGAAGACTGACCGTAGCGGAGGCGTCGTTGTAGTCGTCAGTGTCGTTTGGAGTAAAGCTAACCGAGAGTGTTTGAGTGCCTGCACCCAGGACTGTGCCCGAGGAAGGTGAATATACCAATGTGCCGGGCACACTGGCTGTCGCATCCAATTGAGTGGAACTTAATGACGTGCCATACGTGCTAGGGGATGGCGTAGTCCAAGTGATTGTGGGCGTGGCTTTATTTTGGGCCACCACTCGGATGCGATTATTCCCGTAATCCGCGAAATATACATTGCCTTCTGCATCCGCCGCCACACCGATCGGCCAATGAAGCGAAGCACTGGTTGCCGGACCGCCATCGCCTGAGAATTCCTCTGAACCGCCTCCGGCGATCGTCGTAATGATCCCAGTGGACGCAGTCACCTTGCGGATACGGTTATTAGCGTAGTCGCCAATGTACACGTTACCGGCGGCGTCCACGGCTACGCCGGCCATCGCGCAAATGCTTATTGCAAACTCTGCACTGGTCGCTGAACCACCGTCGCCATAAAAGCCACGCGCGCCATTCCCAGCCACAAGGGTGATGATGCCGGTTGACGCGCTCACCATGCCTATTTGGTTGTGGTAGGTTATTGCGATGTAAACATCGCCAGCCGCATCAACCGCCAGAGCTTCAGGGCTCCATAGACCTGTCTCTGTGGCGAGAGAACCAAAATTGGTGCCTACGCCGCCGTTTCCGGCTACACTGGAAATTGTGCCCGTCGATACGTTTACCTTTCGGATACGTTCATTGCCATTGTCCGCAATATAGATATTCCCATTGCCATCCACTGCTACTCCCAACGGATCGTTCAATTCCGCGCTGGTCGCAGAGCCGCCGTCGCCGGAGAACCCCGCCGTGCCAGTCCCTGCCACCGTAGTAATGATGCCGTTGGATGCCGTCACTTCGCGGACCCGATCATTCCCCGAATCTGCGATATAGATATTGCCAGCCGCGTCCACTGCCACGCCGGTTGGGTAATAAAGTTGTGCGGCCGTTGCTGCGCCGCCGTCGCCAGAAGAGCCTTCCCCGTTATTGCCGGCAACGACGGTTATGAGCCCCGTGGCAGCAGTGACTTTGTCGATCCTGTTTTCCATGTATTCCGCGATATAGAAGTTGCCGGATGTATCCACCGCTACGCCATCTGGCGAAACCAGATCTGTGTTGAGGGCGAGTCCCCCCAAGACATAAGGACCGCCTCCAGCAACCGTATTGATGTCACCAGGCGCAGGGAGCAACACTTGACTGCGGGCTACAATTCCGGTTAATGACAAGATCGCTGCGAGAACGAACCGCGCTCCCCAGCCTCTCCAATTCATCCTTTGACTCCTTCCGCAAGCAACCGGAGACAAGCCTTCCGTCTCCATTCGCTGCAACACCACCACAATGGCCACAACCCATTTCCAACTACGCCATGCTTTGTTCATTTACTCTCCCCAAACACGATTTCCTTGGGTGAACAATCGTCCGAGATTTGGACAGGTCAGCCGTCACATATCCCGAAGGCCTAGCCACTGTGATATGGCGCACACGGACACGGCACGTACGGTCAGCGCAATGCCTTTCGCCGTATGCCCTCGCCCCCTCATCGAACGAACATGCAAGCGACTGAGCGGCGAATGTTGCAAGCATTCCATGCACTCTCGAAGCCCATGTACGTGGCACAGATAGCGCCGATTGACGCAATTTCACACGGGGCACGGCTCTGTTCGCCTCACGATACATACATAGATTACATCATTTATGTATTATATGCAAAAGACAAAAAATAAGCCTTACAAGTCAGCCCGGAGACGAGGGGGGCAAACTTTCGTACTCTTTATCTAGGTACTGGCAATTGTTAATGTGATATAAAAGAAGTTTGTTGTATAAGTTTTCTGATCGGCAGCCGGCCCTGTAAGGAGGAGAGAATGACCGTACCGGAAGCACAGGAAAGACTCGAAGCTCTCACAGTGACCCTTGCGTCCTGCGCAAATTCGCCCAAACAACGTACAGCCGTCGAAGCGAAGATGGCTCGGTACCATCGGGTGATCCAAAGAGCTCAACAGCGGGCGCATGAGTCACTCGCCTCCGTCTCGACAGTTCTCCTTGAGATAAGCGACAATTCCGTCCTGAACGGGCAGCAAGCCGCCGCGATCATTGCAGCGGTTCACCTTATCCGATGTGCTACGACCGAACAGCTAGCTGTAGCTCTGCCAGCTGCCATACATGAGTCCTCAACGGACGGCACACCTCCTACGCCGAACAAATTCCCAGAATTATCCACAATTGTCCGCTCCCTCCTCAATCTGGACAGCCCGCGTCTCCCGTTCGAGGAACGGACCGCTATTCATACAGCTATCCAGCTGATGAATATTGCGGGGAGGCCACAGGTCCATCTTTCGATACGGCGGGCTCAGACGTGTTCAGACGAACTAGTGACGCGAGATATACTGAGTCGCATCAAGGAAATATACGCCGCCTACTGGCCACCGAAGCGACGCAAGCCGGAAGTTGGAGCTCGCTCCGGAAGAGCACTTTCACTCGATACGCCAGCGGCGGCACCGAGCTTCCGGTAAGAGTTGCAATGGGGGAATCGCCATCGACGTTTCCCCCATTGCAATAAACCCACTATAGTGACTTCCGGAACTTCTTTTATTGCTATTTTTTAGCTCCCGCCTTTGCTTAATAGTATACTTCTACTGTAATATATATCTGAAATTACGCCACACAAAGGAGGCGGTATGACCGCAACGAAAAGAAGCGGAACCCGTGCCAAGAGACGAATTGTCGCGCCGCTTGAACAGAGGACACAGCTCCGGCTGACTGTGGACTCCAAGTTTACAAAAACGCACTTCAATCAGCTCTTCGCCGTGCTCGGAATTCGCAAAAAGAACGCTCTCGCGGAACACATCATCATGAATTTCAAAAGCAAGACGGCCCAGGCTCAGATTCGCGCGTTTTACAACGGACCGTGGCTGAACATTCCCTTTCAGAGTATCGACACGTCTTTCGTATTCCCTTTGACCTATGAGATCGCCGACGAACTAGAGAGAATTGGAGGCGAGGTTCTTGGGGGAGTGAATTGCTCCAAGACATTTCGCGTGATGGTGGCCTATTTCGCCTCCATTTACAAGCTGAAGAATCCCACGCAAACCACCTACGTGTAATCCGCCCGAGACGTGGCTAGACAGAAGACGACCACATGAACCTGATGATTGTGGAGAGCCCGAACAAGATCAAGAAGATCAAGGCAATTCTCGGCAGTGGCTGGGACGTTGCCGCAAGCGTTGGACACATTCGGGATCTTCCAGCGAAGGAATTCGGGATCGAACCCAATACCTACCGGCTCGAATACCAACTCCTCGAACGGAGCAAACCTGTCGTTGCGCAGTTGCGGCAGCGCGTCGCACATTCTGAACAGGTCTATCTCGCTACGGACCCCGACCGCGAGGGGGAGGCCATTGCCTGGCACCTGCAGCAGGTTCTGAAGCTTCACCGGTATGCGCGCGTCACTTTCGACGCCATCACCGAAAACGTGATTCGAACTGCGATCAAGGCGCCGCGGCAGCTCAACACGAACCTGATACACGCGCAAGAAGCCCGGCGAGGCGCCGATCGTCTCGTCGGCTATCAGGTATCGCCTGCTCTCTCCCATCAAACGGGCATTGCCCGCCTCAGTGCCGGTCGCGTCCAGAGTGTCGCTCTCCGGCTTGTTGTGGATCGCCAACGCGAGATCGATGCATTCAAAGAAACGAAGTATTTCGGCGCCGAGGCGATCTTCGACGGCGGAAAATGGCGCGCCCAATGGGATACCGCTCCTTTTCTCAAGGAAGGGGAGGAATACATCCTGGACGCTTCACTAGCGGAAGAAGCTGCGAAATGCAGACTCTTTGCCGTCACAGCCGCGGCGACGAAACCAGCGGCCAAAGCCCCGCCGCCACCTTTCACAACCGCCACGTTGCTCCAGGCAGCGAGCGTGACGCTCGGATACAAGCCGGAACAGACCGCCCAACTCGCTCAGCGATTATTCGAGGAAGGGCTTATCACCTACCACCGCACCGACAGCCAGAACTTCTCCGCAGAGGCGCTGGCCGAGATTCGGACCTACGGGGCCAACAATAACCTCCCCCTGCCGCCCAAACCGCGTATCTGGAAGTCCAAAGAGGGCGCCCAGGAAGCGCACGAAGCAATCCGCCCCACCCACCTGGAGCAGCGTCATGCCGGTGCAGACACCGGCCAGAAGAGCCTCTACGACCTCATCTGGACCCGCGCTGTAGCTTCCCAACTCGCAGATGCCGAATACAGCGTGAACACCCTCACACTCGCGGCCCAGGATGGATCACAGCCCTTCGTCTTCAAAGCCACGGGCCGGACGCTCATCAAGCCTGGCTGGCGCACCTTAACAGCCAAGGACGCCGCCGAAGATCCCGACGCGAACGACAAGGAAGACTCGGAGAAACAATCCGATGAGAATGGCCGCGTTCCTTCGCTTGCGCGCGGCACCCAACTCCGCGCCGATAGCGCCCGCGTGCTGAACAAACAGACGCGCCCGCCCAACGGCTACACCCAGGCAAGCCTGATTAAGAAGCTGGAGCATGAAGGAATCGGACGGCCCTCCACCTACCCAGCCATCCTCAAAAACATCATTACCCGCAACTACATCGACGATTCAGAGAAGATATTGCGAGCCACGGACCTCGGCATCTTGCTCATCGACGCGCTGAAAGGCCACTTCGCCTTTCTTGAGTACGACTACACGCGCTCCCTTGAGCAGCAGCTCGACGATATTGCCGAAGGCAAAGCCCAGTATCTCAACGTGGTTTCCAGCATCGACGACCAGCTCAAGAAAGAGCTGGCTCAACTACACATCGTTCCGCAACCTGCTCTGACGTCAAAAGGTTCTACGCCGGCAAAGACAGAAACTACCCCGCCACCCGGATTGCTCGTGTGCCCTAAATGCAAGCAAGGCATCGTCAAAAAGCCCAATGGGCAGAACTTCTACGGTTGCAACCGCTACCGCGAGGGCTGCAACTTCATCCTCAACGAAACCATTGCGAAGAAAACCCTCACCCCGAAACAAATCGAGATGCTCTGCACCAAAGGCAAGACCGCCTTACTCAAAGGCTTCATTTCCAAACAGGGCAAGCGCTTCGAGGCATACTTGACCTTGAGCAAAGAGACAGACTGGAAAGCACAATTTCGTTTCAGCTCCGGCAACTGATATTCGGAACCCAACACAAGGCCCGTCAGCGGGTAGCTTAGGCGTTGCGTCGATTCTAGAATCGTTCAGGTCAACACCGCGCCCTTGGGCCAGCGTCCGAATTATTTGCCCGAATGTGGATGGCAGCATGGGCGCCTACGAGGATCAGTCCTTCCGGCCTTTGTCGTGACAGAAGTGCTTTTGATCGTAACCCATTGAAACTATGGGCACTGATGGCAAACAAAAGCACTCTAAGTCCTTATAAAAATCGGTAGGCAAACTCTCAGCACCCTCTCCAGCACCCTCGCCGACCTCTGCTTTTTGGTTACAGACCTCTGCCCTTTACAGGCAGAGGTCTGGGCCAAAATGCCTTGCGTGTGACAATTCTTGCTAGGCCAAATCTCCCACCTCATGGGCATTTTACCAGCACCAATCAGAGGACTCTCTCATGGGAAACGAAAGACGCCTCTGTGGTTCTCCGTAGAATGGCTCCGATCTACTGCGTGCTCAGAACGGGACGGCCTGATAAGTCAGTCTTTCTCCCATGTGTTCTCGCTTCTCTCTGCGGATCAAGCTCTCAATTTCCTGTATTCGCTCTTCGACCTCGCTCGAATCTAGAGAGCTGATTTCGGAATCTTTATTCACCCCAAGCTGATTGAAAGAAGTTCCAATTCGAATACCATCTCGTTGCGTCAGCCACCATCTGTCATGGATCGGAAGATCGCCCGCATTATTGCCGATTATTACAATCTCGCAATCCAATGGGTCTTGGTCACTGAAGTTCTGTCTCCAGTACTGTCGGTATGCTTCATCGAGTCCGAGGTTCAGCTTTCCAAGGTCCTGTTCCTGCTTCCGTCTACTCGTCAGGACACGAACGCGCAATCGGGGATTGACACGCAAAGCGAGGTGGATGGCCTCCATCTCTTTTCTGCCAAAGTACGGGTCACAGATATATAGCACATTTGTTTCATGACTTCCGAGCCAGCCAGTGAGGAACTCCAGTGCGTTCTCGCGGTGACCTGCTTTGACAAGATAGCCGTCCTTGCTTGGTGAATACTGAATTGTGGTCATCGTATGACCAGCTGCACGAGCGATCACGGCAGCACCCAACTCACTCGCAGTCAGGAGCGCTTCGAAGACCCCCCGAAGCAGTGATTCAGCTTCTCCGGATGCTGCTCTTTTCTTAATGAGGTTCTCCAATGCCCAGCTAAAGGTACCAAACTGATCGTGAAGCGCCATTCCATGCACGTGACTCAGTGTACTAATGCAAGACTTGAAGCTGCGAGGTGGTACGCGCCCTGCATTCAGACTTCCCAAGAGATCCCAAGCAATTCCATCCAAACGCTCACGCCCACTCGCCGATTCCAATTCAATCTCTTCCTCTTCCTGTTTCCACTTGTCCTTGAGCTTCTGATATGCAAGCCTAGAGCGAGCGACTTGCCGACCTTTATCTTGATCGAGTGCAGACGTGAGCGAAGACGCAAAATCCGGATCAATTTGATATGCGAGATCGACGAGGTTTCGGCATATCTCCTCTGTTCCATCCTCAGGTTTTCCCTGCAAGACCTCTACTGCTTCTGAAATTAACGCCTTAGCTTGAGCCGGATCGTATTGCTGAACTATTCCAGCCAGCAGGTTGAGATGCTCCACCCGATCGCGAGTGGACGGAATTGCGAGGCTTGCGGCGTGGGCCTCATCATTTAATGTATTTCGTATATCAGTAAGACCGCTGTGGAGAACATCTGCTAGATGCATCAAGACAAACGCGCGGTCCGCCTCGTTTCGAAGATTGCGACTTCTATCTATCAACGGCGTCCAGTTCGCCTGCTTTTCGCGAACCAAACGCACAGCTTGCGCTTCAGCGAGAATTGCAAAACCATCATGCGTAATGCAACGTGGGTTTGGAAACTTTCGCAGGCTTAACTCCCGGATCATTCTCCCTAGCTCATTCTTCTGCTCCTGGCTGAGAGGGTACCGGTTATGCTGCCATCGTGCTGCTTCGGCCACAATAGCAATATACTTGTATACCAAATAGTCGATGTCAACATTCTCCGCTACCTTGAGAATTTCGGCACATTTATCAAATCCAAGATCGTAGCCAGCTGCCCCGCCCTTATTGAACGGTTCGCCAGGCGGCACTTCCGTCCATAAATAGCGAAGCACATTGTTGTATGCCCAGTCCTGTGAGTGTTCTGGAAGACGATCCAGATAAGTTCCAATGGTTACTGGGGAGAATACGTAAAGAGCTGGTGCCGCAAATACCATTGCCGAGCACCATTCGTGTATGCAGCTTCCCCTCAGAGAGTCGAGAGCTGGGAGTATTCTCTTACGAACAATCTCCCTTGAAATGTCTCTATGTTTCTCTCGATCACTCCGAAGAGCAATATCTGTCCATAAAAATATGCGAGAGACTGTCTGTGGAACTCTTTCGACCAGACTTGTGATGCGCTCAAGATCGTTTGGAACTTCAAGTCGCTGCGGTAAGAGACCCGAATATGATCGGATCAACAGCCTTAAACAGGATGTAAATGCAGAATTCGACAGATCAGAATATCCAGTCTTCTCTAAATCTGTTCGACGAAGGTACTCTTTTGCAAGTTCCCGGTCTGAATCAGCAAGCCCGGCTGCGATCTGGTACCCCGTGCGCAATTTAACGGCAGGATCTCCTATCGACTTCCAAGCCGATTCCAACGCGGCAATCATTTTGGACTGGAGCGCAAGGTCCTTGATCTCTGACCGAGTATAGAGTGCCAACGAGCTACTTAGCATTCGGCACTGCAACCACGGATTCGTGGTTCGTAGGGCTCTCTCTATAATTTGAGCAACTTGATCCCAATGAAGGCGCAGGACCTCGCTTTTCTCGATCCTGCTAATCGCGGCGATTATGTCATCAATCGCGTCGTCCTCGACCTCAGTATCTTTCCATCGTCCAATCAATGAGTTCAATTCTTGGATAGCGATTGCTTCCGGTGGGCACCTCAGTAAAACCCGGCACAAAACGGACAATGCAGCATCTCTTCGTGATTCATAGTTGATTTGCTGGATTACCTTAATAGCTAAATCGGGCCGGGACCGTCCAAGCGAGTTAATGATGGGACGCGATATCTCAGAGTGATCAGCAGTTGACGCGAGGAGACTCGACACAGCCCTTTCGAATTCCTGCTCTGCATCATCGCGTATCAGTGGGGTTTCGTCAAATGCTCCACTGGAATCAATTTTTGGGAGCGCAGCCACGATCAGCCCAAGGCAAACTGTTTTGACATCTAGCTCTTTAAGCGAGGTGACGTAGTCATAGATCTCGAACAACCGCTGTCCAGATCGAACAGAGCTGATCCTGTCTTCAGCTTCAGCTATGAGCAGCTGCCATTGCACGTAATCTTGTGTCGGTCCAGCAGAACGTGCAGCTTCCTTCTGGATGTCAAGGGAAGTAATGAGGGATGCAATATTGTCTACATTACTAAGAAGGGGTAATGGCTCTGAAAACGCTCTGAAATCGCCTGCGCTCGGACGATATTCAGTTGTACGAATCGCGAGATGTACTGCGTAATCCAAGACAGGTGCGGCTGTCTCTGGATGTCTGCAATGGCTACACCACTCTCTAAGAAGAAAGAGTTGGTCACCTGGGCTTCCGACAGTCTTCACCTGATTGAGCAACTCGTGCGGAGTAAGATCAACAACCAATATTGATAACGTCTTCGCAAAACGACGAGCGGTGGGGTTGTGTATTTTGGATTGGATATCCTCTAATGCAGATGACATGCCCGCATCTGCAGTTGCTTTATCCGCCGCGATTGTAGTCAGATGCAAAAGCGCGAGATCCACATCCTTTCTGTCGATTACGTCTGGTGTTAGCCGGGAAACAAATGAGAGAGCAAGGTTCGCATCAACATACATTAGGTCGGATGCAACAGACTCCAAGTCGTCTCCGAATTCTTTTGGTTCTACCTGCTGAACGAGTATTTCCACCGCCTGAATAAGTGTAGGTTCAGGAACAAGCCCGTCCGACTTCTGTACGCGTGCGATCGCGGCCATCAGCTGCAATCTATGTCTTTTCAGACTCGCCGTTTGAGCAATTCTTAGGGCGTTTTTGTAATCATCAAGAGAGAGACGAGCTACAACTTCAGCCTCCGCGAATTCAAACCGAGAGATATCCGCAGCAACCGCGCTTTGAAGTTGAAACCGAAGAGACTCGTCGTAACGCTTCAAGGCCAAGGCAGTCTTCAGCCCTAGTTCACAGCGATCCTGAAGAGGAAGGAATGATTCTGACTGTTGCGCCAGCGCAACCAGCGCAGCTGGATTCAGTACGTTTAATAGTTCCTTTTGACGTCCAGCTTTTTCCAAATATACCGGTAATGAATCAAGGGGCACCTTTTCTTTAGATCTTGAGTAGTAGTCAGCCAACAGCGCCCAAGTTTGGTGTTCCTGGTCTTCCAAGTGTACGACGGCAAATCGCCGGGACGATTCCGACACATAAGTGGCAGAGGATTCTCCTGCGGTCGTCTCTAAAAAGCTGCAACGCTTTATCGTAGATTCCACATTGAGCAATGGAACGCCCAATATATCCGAAAGGTCGGCTGAGCTGTGGGGGTTGGTATCGTACGCAATGATCGCAAGTAGCTTCCGGCAGAAGTTGTCATCGCACACTTGCGCATTCCATTCAACAGCGAACGATTCCTTTAAGTCGTCAGAAAGTCTTTCGATCAAATCATCAGGAGCGATGCCGCTTTGGAGTAATCTGCGTGCGCTACCTAGGTACCCTGGGACTCCCCTCCCGGAAGTCTTGTAGATATCCTCAACCTGCCGAGGTGAGAGATCAAGGCCTTCCAGGAAATAGGACGTCTCAAGGAATGAAAAGCCAGTGAGAGACAGCGTCTTCCGAAGATTGTTGGGCAAAGTCGCAAGGGGAATATAGCTTGCACTTCCGCCGCATACAAATCGGAACTGCTTGTATTCAGTTGGAAGAACACGCAGCACACATGAAAGAAAATGACCGGAGGCGGGGGCTACTTCATCTACACCATCGAGAATTAGATAAAAGAGCTGATTCTCACGCCTACCTTTTCGCTGAAGTTCAAAAGAAAGAGTCCGAACAGCTTTTTCATCTGCGACGAAAGAAGACGGTGGTTCTTCGCGATGAAGTGCCCAATGCATTTGCGCTGCAAGGTCGTTATATAGAAAACTCGGATCTTGTAAGTACCAGGAGTCAGGGCGAATGAAGAGACTGATGGCGTTGTTTGGATGGCGTCTTACAAACTGTGACAGAACCTGCGTCTTCCCGATGTCAACTTTGCCTTCGAGCCGAATCAAAATGAACCGATCTGCGAGAAGCTCGTCCATTTGGTTAAGAAGAGCGTCCCGAGAAACCTCGCGTTCAAGTGACTGAGGGAAAGTATTACAAAAGGCTTGGCAGGAAAGAAGAACTCCAGGTGTTGGCATTCGTTTTGCCCCCAGAAAATATGGTAAGGATTCGGTGAATCAGGATAGCACCAAAAAGATCCGATTCACGTTTGCTCTACCGCATTGAAATAATCGTCGAAGATAACAGTATATATATCTGCCATTTACGCGGAGATGGCGATAAATGTGTCCGGATCTGATGGTGTGAGAGTTTAGCTCTCCATTCAGATCCTCTCAAGTCAGCACCGCCATCAATTTTTCGGCAAGCGACACTCAGTTCAGCACCCTTTTGAGCACCCTCAATTGCCCTAATGCCTGGGATTCTGGCCAAGACCTTTGCCGTGCAAAAGCAAAGGTCACGCCAATTTGTAACGA
>CAZQDD010000057.1:0-16259 GCA_964591805.1 uncultured Acidobacteriaceae bacterium
TCGACTCCAAGGTTTCGCTGACGGCCTATAACGATTACGTCAACGCGGAGACGGACGAGGCGCGCAAGGCGGCGCTGGCGCGGCATATGGATTCCATCCGGCGCCACATCAAGGAACTGGCGGAGAAAAATTACCAGTCGCTGCACCAGTTGCAATCGATCGACTTTGTCTGCATGTTCGTTCCCATCGAAGGCGCGTTCATGGCGGCGATCAGCAACGACAGCGAGCTGTGGGGCAGCTCCTATGAACGCAACGTGCTGCTGGTGAGTCCGAGCACGCTGCTGTTTGTGGTGCGCACCGTGGCGCACCTGTGGCGGCAGGAGCGGCAGAAGCAGAACGTGGCCGACATTGTGAAACGTGGCGCCGAGTTGTACGACAAACTGGTGGGCTTTGTGGAAGACCTGAAGAGCGTGGGCGGCGGGCTGGACCAGGCCAACAAGAGCTACGGCTTGGCGCTTGGCAAATTTTCTACTGGCAAGGGAAACGTGATCCGGCAGGCGGAGATGCTGAAAGAGCTGGGGGTGAAGCCGAAGAAGAATCTGCCGCAGGAACTGGTGGAAGCAAGCGCGGAAGACGAGCCGCTGCTGCCCGAGCCGGTGGATGCGGCGGGCACGGCGCGGAACGGCGCGCACTAGAACGCAGGGAGTACGGCGAAAGCCCCGCGGGCGATGATTCGCGCCGCGGGGCTTTTGCGTGCGTGCAGGTTATTGGCGCAGCGCGCCGCCGAGCGACTCGACGGACTGCACAATCTGCTGCGACCAACTGGCGACTTCGTCGTCGCGCAGGGTGCGCTCGGCAGACTGGAAGCGGACGCGCAGGAGGAATGAGTACGTCCCGGCGGCGAGCGAGCCGCCACGGAACGTTTCCGCCGGGAGGATCTGCGTGAGCTCGGCAATCTGTAGCGCGGAAAGTTTCCGGCGGATGCTTGCGAACTCCAGGCCCTCGGGCAGGACGAAGGAAAAATCGCGCTCGATGGCCGGATACTTTGAGACGGGCGTGTAGGCGGGCTGGCGCAAAGCGAGCTGGTAGAGCGCTTCGACGAAGACCTCGGCGACGAAGACCTCCGGCTTGAGTTTGCGCGCGGCGGCCACTTCGGGATGAAGCTGGCCGAAGATGGCGACGGTTGTGCCCGCGATCTGGGCGCGCGCGGCGCGGCCCGGATGCAGCCAGGTGGGAACCGTTCGGTCAAAGGTCACCGGCTGCGTGCCTCCCTGATCCAGGGCAAAGGCGGCCAGAAGCTGCTCGATATCTCCCTTGAGGTGGTAGAAATTGAGCGGCTCCGGCTTGCGGTGAACGCCGGACTCGCCAGCCGTCCCGGTGCAGACGAAGGCAAGCGAGTTGTGCTCATCCACGGCCTCGCCCGCGACGGCATAAACGTGCCCGGCCTCGAACAGGCGCACGTCGGTGTTGCCGCGATTCAGGTTATAGGCAACCTGCAGCAGCAGTCCGGGAACCAGCGAGGTGCGCATGAACGACGCCTCCTCGCTGAGAGGATTGGCGATGCGCACGGGCTCGGCCGGGGAGAAAAAGCGCGCGTCCTCCTGCGGGATGAACGTGGAGGTGAGCGACTCATTCAACCCGAGCGCGAGCAGGCGGCTGCGCAACGCGGCCTGTTTGCGGGCGTTCGGCAGCTCGATCACTCCGCCGGCGAACGAAGGCAGGGTGCTGGGAATTTTCAGATATGAGTATATGCGCGCAACCTCTTCGATGAGGTCAATCTCGCGCTCCACGTCGAGCCGCCAGGTGGGAACGGTGACGGCAAACCGTGAGCCGCTGCCTTCCACGCCGAAGCCGAGCCGGCGCAGAATGCGGGCGATCTCCGCCGGAGGAACTTCCACGCCGAGGATGCGGCGGACTTCACTGGAGGCGAGGGCAACGCACGGGGGCGTAATGCGGCGGGCGATGACGTCGATCTCGGCGGAGACCGCGCCGCCGGCGGAAGATACGATCAACTCCGCAACCCGGGCGCAGGCCAGCGGCGTGATGCCATAATCGGCTCCGCGCTCATAGCGGTGCGATGCGTCCGTGTGCATGCCAAGACGGCGGGCGGTGCGGCGGATGGAGACTGGATCGAACCACGCCGACTCGATCAGTACGTTTTTCGTTGCGTAGGTGATCATGGTGGCTTCGCCGCCCATCACCCCGGCAATCGCCACCGGCTTTACGGCGTCGGCGATGACGAGGTCCTCGGGAGCAAGCTTGCGCTCCACGCCGTCCAGCGTGGTGATCACTTCGCCTTCGCGGGCGCGGCGCACGATGATCCTGTGGCCCTCGAGTTTGTCGAGATCGAAGACGTGGGTGGGCTGGCCGATTTCGTTGAGCACATAGTTGGTGGCGTCGGCCACGTTGCTGATGCTGCGCTGCTCGATGATTTCCAGCCGATGCGCGATGTTGGCCGGGGCGGGCGCGATCTTTACTCCGCGCACGATGCGGGCGGTGTAACGCGCGCAGCCCTCGGCGTCGTCAATAACGATGGAGAAATCGGCCGGGCCGCTCCCGGAGACCTTGGGCGCGAGGGGCGCGAGGTCGAGGTCGTAGATGGCCGAGACTTCGCGGGCAACACCGTAGTGGTTCATGGCATCGACGCGGTTGGTGGTAATCTCCGCCTCCCAGACCTCATCGATACCCTGGCCGGAGAAGCCTTCAATGCTGATGCCGCTGATGGTGAGAGCTTCGGCGACATCGCGGTCGGTTGCGGTGGGAGAAACAAAATCGCGAATCCAATTCGGTGAAATTTTCATGATTGCTTATTTCCAATTTCATTCTTAAGCACGAACCGTTCTGGGTGCTCGATAATTTCCTTTTGTGCCGTTTCTAGTGCCTGTTTAAATCCTTGCGTGTGATCACCATTCGGCAAGTACAAGTCGTATACGGTCGCATATTCTGCCATAGCATCTTTTACATAAATTGGGAAAGCGCCCTCTTCTTCTCGGCCGAGTTTCTCGAGATGCCATCGCTTATAGGCATTCGTAAGCTTTAAGAACTGGAGGAGAACAGCTGCTTTTTCTTTTTCTTTATCAAGCTTGCGTTGCCGTTGAAAATAATTTTCAGCAATTAGCAAAGAGATGAGTGTGCCGAGCAAAACTCCTGAGAGGAGATCGCGGGCCGGGCCAAGTGCATCGATAATTGCTTTCAGTACACTCATTTTTCTTTACGCAAACTGCTCCAGGAAGCGCATGTCGCCATAGAAGAACTGCTGGATGTCGTCCACGTTGTAGTTCATCATCGTCAACCGCTCCACGCCCATGCCGAAGGCGAAGCCGCTGAGCTTGCGCGCATCGTAGTTGACGAAGCCGAAGACATTGGGATCGACCATGCCGGCGCCGAGAAGCTCGATCCAGCCGCTCTGTTTGCACGGGCGGCAGCCTTTGCCGCCGCAGAACGGGCAGGAGATGGAAACCTCCACGCTGGGCTCGGTGAAGGGAAAAAACGAGGGACGGAAGCTGGTCTTGACGGCCGTGCCGAACAGCGATTTCATGGCGTGGTCGAGCGTTCCCTTGAGGTCGCCGAAGGTGATGTTGGTATCGACGCAGAGGCCCTCAAGCTGGTGAAAGACAGGCGAGTGGGTGGCGTCCGGCGCGTCGTTGCGGTGCACCTTGCCGGGGCAGATGACGCGCACCGGAGGGCGGAGATTTTCCATGGTGCGAATCTGCACCGGCGAAGTGTGGGTGCGCAGCAGCAGACGGTCGCGCTGCGGGCGCTGCTCCTGATTGGCGATGAAGAGCGTGTCCTGGGTATCGCGCGCGGGATGGTTCGGCGGAAAGTTCAAGGCCTCGAAATTGTAGTAGTCGCTTTCGACCTCGGGACCTTCGGCGATGGAGTAACCCATGCCGGCAAAGACCGCGATGAGATCGTCCAGGGTGCGCAGGACGGGATGGCGCACGCCGAGCGGACGCTCGATGCCGGGCAGGGAGATGTCCAGGGCCTCAGACTTGAGCCTGGCGCCCAGAGCCGAGCCGGCGGCGAGTTGCTCCGCCTCGGAGACAATGGCCTCGGCGCGCTGCTTGAGGGCGTTGACCCTCTGCCCCACCTCTCGTTTGGCGGGGCCGGGCGCGGCCTTTAGCCAGAGATCGTTGACCTGGGTGAGCAGGCCGCTCTTGCGCGCCATCCAGCGGTTGCGGAACTCCTCAAAAGCCTTGGGATCGCAGGCGGCGGCCTGGGACTCGCTGACCAGCGACCGAAGCAGGTCAGAGGCGGCCGCGTCGAGCGCGGCGGGAGAAAAATCTTCCAGCTTCGGGACGGTGTACATAACTCCCTCTCTATCTGTCATCACTTTCACCAGACTTGTCATCCTGAGCGGAGCCGAAGGACCCCTAGTCCTCTCATACCAACTCCGGCTCAGGTCCTCCCACTTCGGGTTTACTGACTCAATGAGCGCGATCTTCTTCGCCCGCGTCCAGCCCTTCAACTGCTTCTCACGGTTGATCGCACTGCGAACATCGTCGAATCTCTCAAAATACAGCAGGCGATCGACGCCGTACTTTGAGGTGAAGCCGGGGAACTCATGATGCTTGTGCTGCTACACCCGCCTCGCAAGGTTGTTCGTCATCCCGATGTACAGCGTACCGGATATGCTCCCGAGGATGTATGTGTAAAAGCGGTACTCCCTGCTTGCCATAGGGGTCCTTCGCTTCGCTCAGGATGACACCTCAAGATCAAATAGCCACCGCAAAGACGAAAGCCACGAACGGCCTGCCGAGCGCACGAACCGTTAGAGTTCGTGCTCCCGTGCCGTTGGTGGCTTCTGACTTGGTCGAGCGCTGTTCTACGCTTGTGCCGGCACGGCGGCCTTGGCCTGCACGACCAGGGCGGCAAAGCCGGCTGGATCATGGACGGCGATATCGGCCAGGATCTTGCGATCCAGCTCGATGCCTGCGACCTTGAGACCGTGAACGAACTGCGAATAGCTGATCCCGTTCAGCTTGGCGGCGGCGTTGATGCGCACGATCCAGAGCGAACGGTATTGGCGCTTCTTCTGCTTGCGGCCGCTAAAAGCGAACTTGAGGCCACGCTGCACGGCCTCCTGTGCGGCCTGGTAGAGCTTGGATTTAGTGAGGAAATACCCACTGGCGCGTTCGAGAATTTTCTTGCGCTTGTCACGGCGCTTGGTACCACGTTTTACGCGAGGCATTGCTACTACCTTCCTTTTAGAAACATCCGCTGGACTCGAGGGTCCGCGGGATTATGGCGGCTGGAGGCAGGAGGTCTTCGACCCTTGAACCTCTTCACACACCCGGGTTTTCACCCTTTGGTTGCACCGGAGAAGGCCTTGAAACGAGGCCGTCCGGCGGGAGATCGCCCGGTTAGTAGGGGATCATCCTCAGGATTTTAGGCAGATCGGCCTTGTCGACCATTCCGCCCATGTCCATCTGGCGCTTCCGTTTGGTGCCCTTCGAAGTCATGATATGGCGTTGGAAAGAGTAACCACGCTTTACCTTGCCCGTACCTGTCTTCTTGAAGCGCTTGGAGGCGCCGCTGTGAGTCTTCATCTTCGGCATTATTTACGTCCTGAACACAACTACTGTTATTAAACACGAGAATAGCCGCTGCGGGCAAACCAGCCCACGGGACAGCCCTTGAAACAGATCGCTGGAACTGGCAGCACGCGGTGGAGCAAAACCGCCGCGTGGGGCGCACCCGCATCGGGCGGACTGCGCCGATGCCGCTACTTCTGAACCTTCGGCGGCGCCAGAATCAGGTGCAGGGTGTTGCCTTCCTGCCGCGGCATGTTTTCTACCACGGCCTTCTCCGCGATGTCCTTGATCAACCGCTGCAGGATCTCACGACCGAGCATCTGGCGGGTCATTTCACGTCCGCGGAAAAAGATGGTCGCCTTCACCTTGTCACCGTCACCGAGGAAGCGCAGAGCATGATTTTTCTTGGTCTGATAATCGTGCTCATCCACATTGATGCGGAACTTCACTTCCTTGATGGTGATGACTTTCTGGTTCTTCTTGGCCGCGCGTTCCTTTTTCTCCTGCTCATACATGTACTTGCCAAAGTCCATGATGCGGCAGACAGGTGGCTGCGCGGTGGGTGAAACCTCCACCAGGTCAAATCCTTTTTCCCTGGCAATTTTGAGCGCATCCAGCGGGGCCATGATGCCAAGCTGCGCGCTCTGATCGTCGATCACCCGAATCTCGCGAGCGCGAATGCGTTCATTGGTGCGGATAAAACGCTTATCGATACGGTCCTCCGGTGGTACTGAAACCGCTTAAAGTATAGCACGGAAAGGAAGTTCTCCCGGAGGTCAAGCGGCAGGCCGCAACCTGGACAGCGGCGGCGCACCGGCCTCGGGCAGCCTACCTCTGAAGTGCTTTGGCAATGTCGCCGGCCAGCCGCTCGGGGCTGGTGAGCGAGGCATAGCGCTCCAGAACCTGGCCCTCGCGGCTGACCAGAAATTTAGTGAAGTTCCACTTGATGTCGTCGCCCAGCAGTCCGCCGGCCTCGGATTTCAGGTACTTGTAGAGTGGATGCGCGCCGCCGCCGTTGACGTCGATTTTGGAAAACAGCGGAAAGGTGACACCGTAGTTGAGTTCGCAGAAGTCGAGAATCTCCTTGTCGGTGCCGGGTTCCTGGTGGCCGAACTGATCGCAGGGAAAGCCGAGAATCTCCAGTCCCTGCTTCTTATATTTCTTGTAAAGCTCTTCCAGTCCCTTGTACTGCGGGGTGAATCCGCACTTGCTGGCGGTGTTGACGATGAGCAGAACCTTGCCGCGATAATCGGCGAGCGGCTTCTTTTTCCCGTTATTCAATTTGGCGGAAAAATCAAAGACGTTGGGCACGGATGGCAGTCCTTTCAGTTCGAGGGTAAGGGCAAGGGTAAGGGGCAAAGTTTCAAGGTTTCAAAGTTTCAAGGTTTCAAAGTTTCAAGGTTGGAGAAGCAAAACCGGTTTCAAGTCTCGCCGCAGTGTCGCCGCCCGAGGCTATTAACTTTGAAACCTTGAAACTTTGCAACTTTGAAACCTGCCAGCTACTCCACTTCTCCCACCAGAGCCTCGCCGTCTATGGAATGGATGCGGGCGGTGAGCATTCGATTCGCCGGGAGTTCGCCGCCCAGCCACAGCTTCTGGTAGTTGCCGGTCAGCGCCTCGGTGCGTCCATGGGAGACGTGGGTAAGGGTGAGGGCCGGCAATGTCTGGCCGATAAACTGCTCCTGAAAGCTGCGCTTTTTGCGGGCGGCAAGCTCACGCAACAGGCGGTTGCGCTCGCGAGCCTGGTGTACGGGAACCTGCCCGGGCATCTGCGCCGAGGGGGTGCCAGGACGCGAAGAATATGTGAAGACGTGCAGGTACGTGAAGGGAAGGCGGTCGATGAAGGCGCGGGTCTCTTCAAAGTCCTGCTCGCTTTCGCCGGGGAATCCGACCATGACGTCGGCGCCGATGGCAGCCTGCGGCATGGCGGCATGGATACGCTGAATGCGGTCTTCGTAATGCCAGGGGCGGTAGCGGCGATGCATCCGGCGCAGGATCCGGTCACTCGCGCTCTGCAACGGAACATGGGCGTGCTTGGCAATGCGCGGCGAGGTGGCGGCCAGGGCGATCAACTCATCACTCCAATCCATGGGTTCCACCGAACTGATGCGCAGCAGGCGCACGCTGGTGCGCTGCAGAATGGCTTGCAGCAGACCGGCGAAGCGGGTGCACTCCGGGCCGGCGGCAGCGGTGGAAAGTTGTAAATCGCTCCGCAAATCACGGCGCAAATCCCGACCCCAGCGGCCCAGGTTGATGCCGCTCAGCACCAGTTCCTGGTAGCCATTGGCGACCAGTTGATCGACATTGCGCAGAACTTCCTCCAAGGGAAGCGAGCGGCTCTGTCCGCGCACAAAGGGGATTACGCAGAAGGAACAACGGTTGTTGCAGCCGTCCTGCACCTTGAGGTTGGGGCGGGTTTTTTCGTGATCGGAGTCGAAGACGGGCGCGGCCAATAGTTCGGTATGGGCAAAGATATCTTCCACCACCACGGGCGCGCGCTGGCCTCCAAGGGAAGCAAGCGCGACAAAGTTGGCGGAGGTGGCAAGCTCCCCAAGACAATGCTTGTGCGAGTTGCCGACGACGAGTGCGACGCCATCGAGGGCGGAAATCTCCTCGGGAGCGCGCTGGGCGTAGCATCCGGTCACCAGGATGCGGGCCGACGGGTTGGCGCGATGGATGCGCCGGATGGCTGCGCGCGCATCCTGATCGGCCGACGCGGTGACGGTGCAGGTGTTCAAAACGACGATTTCGGCCTCGGATGAGGTGCCTGCCGGCGACAATCCGCGGTCGGCCAACTGGCGTTCAATGGCCGCCCCGTCGGCCTGGGTGGCCCGGCATCCGAAGTTTTCAACATAGAAACTGCCCACCCCATCATTATATGGGTACCTGGGATGATTGCGGAGCCGGTTTCGGCCGGGCCTTCAGTCGAGGACACAGGAATTTCCTTGGGTTCTTGCGGCGAACCGAAGCACTGGCGGCCACTGGGGAGCTTGCCATCCGTGGACCAGTGGCTGGGTACCACGCCTCCCCGCCCTGCCGCCTTCTGCAACCCGAGGAAGCGGCTGGGCACGGGTACGGCGGAATCGGGTGGCTCAGACGCGGGGCGCCTTTTTTTGCTGCGCGAAACACTCGCGGCAAAAAACGGGCCGGCCCTGTGTAGGACGGAATGGCAGCGTAGTTTCCTTTCCGCAGCCCGAGCAGACGGCAGTCGTCTCCTCCTTGGCAGGGTGATTCGGCGACGCCTGGGTGGAGGCATGCCCCTGCTTGCAGGCCTTGCACCGCCTGGGTAAATTCTTGAAGTGCTTATCGTGGAAGAAAAGCTGCTCGCCGGCCGTGAAGATGAAATCCGCTCCGCAGTCTACGCACTTCAGCACCTTGTCCTGGAATTCCATGGGATCCCCTTTCAGCCCCAACTCCACAAGGTCGCCACCGTGCTGCTCAACTGGCGCACGGCGCACGCCCGGCTCCGGCTGGCTACCCGCAAAGACCGGTTCCCAACCGTGAACCCCGGCCACTGGCCGGACGCAACTATTGACTGACAAATAAGATTGCTCAAAAAGCGGAATCCGCTCCAGAAATACCCGGTTCCTTAAGACACATGAACCACACCACCGCAATTTAGAACGCCAAGATATTACTACCGAATCAAGCTCCCGGCGAGGCTTTTTGCGGGGGCTGCAAAGGGGGAGATTGCCGTGCCGGGCTGGCGCCAAGCCCGCTCGCGCCCCGGCGCCCTGCTCCGCCCGCGGTGGTGGAGGGAATTCCCCGATGGGAAGATGGGTAGTTTTGCTGGTTTCTTCGCGCCTTTGGTTCTGGTATGGTCAATGGTTTGGGACGATTTGTGCAAAGGGGGATTGCACAGACCGTAGGCTCCGGCTGCTTTGCCGGCCGGGCCGGTCCTGCATCTGGAGGATTTTCATGATTCGGCCCTACAAGGGTGTGTTTCCCAAGGTTCCCAGTACCTGTTATGTGGACGTGTCCGCGCAGGTGATTGGCGACGTGGTGCTGGGCGAGCACGCCAGCATCTGGATGAATGCGGTGGTGCGCGGCGACGTGCATCACATCCACATTGGACGCAACACCAACATCCAGGACAACTCGGTACTCCATGGGATGCTGGGAAAATGGCCGGTAGAACTGGGTGACGACGTCACCGTGGGCCACACCGTGACCCTGCACGGCTGCGTGATTGAAGACCGTTGCCTGATCGGCATGGGCGTCATCATCTTGAACGGCGCCCGCGTCGGGCATGATTCGATTGTTGCCGCCGGGACCCTGATTCCCGAGGGGAGCGTGGTGGAACCGGGTTCACTCTGGATGGGCGCGCCGGGGAAATTCCGCCGCCCGCTGAGTGAAGAGGAGAAGGCATCCATTTTGACCTATCGCACCAACTACCTGGGTTACAAGGAGCAGTATCTGCGGGAGCTGGGCCGGTGAGCGGCAACAATTGGCCCCTGACGACGGAACATAAAACGGTCGGGATCCTGATCTATCCCGACGTGGAAGTTCTGGACTTCTGCGGCCTTTTCGAGGTTTTTGCCACCACCCGGTTGGATGAAGAAACGCGGCGCGAAAGCGATTCGCCAATCCACCAGTTGCTGATTTCCGAGAGCAGCGAGGTGGTGGTTACCGCCGGAGGAATGCGGATTCTGCCCGATGTGGACTTTTCTTCCTGCCCCAGGCTGGATATGTTGCTGGTGCCGGGAGGGCATGGCACTCGCGCCTTGATGCACCAGCCGGAATACCTGGAGTGGCTGAGAAACATGGCTCCGCAACTGGATCGCCTGGCGTCGGTTGGCACCGGTTCCCTGCTGCTGGGCGAGGCTGGATTGCTGACCGGAAAGACCGCTACCACCCACTTCCGCTCGGTGGATTTTTTCCGCGAGCGGTTTCCCCGCACCTCGCTGCGTCCGGAGCTGCCGATGGTGGTGGATGGAAACATTACCACAGCCAACAGCATTCGCGCCGGCATCGACATGGCACTGTACCTGGTGGCGCAGACCTATGGGCAGACGATTGCGCGCGAGGCCGCGCGGCAAATGGAATATCCATACCCGGACGAACAGAATCTCCGGGCAAGGACAACAAAATGATCAAAGCTGTACGCGGAACCCGGGACCTGTTGCCTCCCGATACCGAACTTTGGAACTTTGTGGATGGCAAGGTACGCGAGGTGTTTGCCCGCTATAACTACCACGAGATTCGCACCCCGGTGTTTGAATCCACCGAACTGTTCAGCCGCGGCGTCGGCGAGGAAACCGACATCGTCTCCAAGGAGATGTTCACCTGGGAGGACAAGGCTCGCGCCGCCAGCGAGAAGAGCCAGGCGCTGACCCTGCGCCCGGAGAACACTGCCGGGGTGGTGCGCGCCTACATCGAGCACGAGCTGGGCCGCAGCGGGCTGCTGCAAAAGCTCTACTACATTGGGCCGCAGTTCCGGCGCGAACGCCCGCAGAAGGGACGCTACCGCCAGTTCTTCCAGATTGGCGCGGAGGTGATCGGGCCGCCGTCGGCGGGTAGCGAGTTGCCGATCCGCGATGCCGAACTCCTGGACCTGCTGACCGCCCTGCTGGACGCCGTCGGGCTCAGGGGTTGGACGCTGTATCTGAACTCCGTGGGCTGCCTCCACTGCCGTCCGGTCTACAACCAAGCTCTGCGCGAAGCGCTCGCGGGAGTGAAAGACCAGATGTGCTTCGACTGCCGGCGGCGCGCCGAAACCAATCCGCTGCGCGTGTTGGACTGCAAGGTTCCCGAGGACCAGCCGATCATCGACAAGCTGCCCAGGATCGCCGACTACCTGGACGAAGGCTGCCGCACCCACTTTGCCCAGGTGCGCGGCCTGCTCGACGAGCTGGGCGTTCCCTACCAGGTTAATGAGCGCATGGTGCGCGGGCTGGACTACTACACCCGCACCACGTTTGAGTTTACCCACGGCGAGCTGGGCGCGCAGAGCGCGGTGCTGGGCGGCGGCCGCTATGACGGGCTGAGCGAGCAGATCGGCGGCCCAAAGGCTCCGGGAATCGGCTTTGCCATCGGCGAAGACCGCCTGGTGCTGGCCCTGGAGGCGCAGAAAGAGCAAGCGTTAGCCCCGCTCAAAGCGTTTGTCATCCCACTGGGCGCGGGCATGAATCGCCATGCCCTGAAGTTGGCGCGGGAGTTGCGCGCCGCCGGCATTACGGTGGATGTGAGCGACGAAAGTTTCCGTTTGAAGAAGAGCTTTGAGACCGCCGAGAAGCTGGGTGCAACCTACGCCATCCTGGTGGGTGAAAACGAGGTCGAGGCCCAGGCGTTCACGGTCAAGAACCTGAAGAGCGGTGAGCAGACCACGCATCGGCGCGCGGAACTGCTGCCAACCCTGCAGAAATAGGAAGACGAACTCCATGAAAGCAACCGGGGCGGTCCGAACCGCGCCAGTTGTCGTACGATGGAGAGTGCGGAATTTTATCCGCAACATAATCCGCAACATAATTCGCAACACGGGAAGCGACGATGCAACTGGATTTCTTAGGAGATTTAAAGCGGACCCACCGCTGTGGCGAGCTGCGCTCGACTGATGCCGGCAGCACAGTCACGCTGATGGGCTGGGTCAACCGGCGGCGCGATCACGGCGATTTGATCTTCATCGATTTAAGGGACCGCTCGGGCATTACCCAGATTGTGTTCGACAAGGAGCGCAATCCGGAGATGCACGCGCGCGTTGAAGCGGTGCGCAACGAGTATGTGCTGGCGGTCACCGGCAAGGTCGAGCTGCGCTCGGAAAACACTATCAATCCCAAGATGGAGACCGGCGAAGTCGAAGTGATTGCCGGCGAATTGAAGCTGCTCAATGAGAGCAAGGTACCGCCGTTTTTTCCCGGCGATGCCAATGTCAACGTGAACGAAGAGGTGCGCCTGAAATATCGCTACCTCGACCTGCGCCGTCCCGAGATGCACGCCAACATGGAGATGCGCCACCGGGTTACGCTGGCCATCCGCAACTATCTTTCCAGCCAGGGATTTTACGAGATCGAAACGCCGTACATGACGCGTTCCACTCCGGAAGGCGCGCGCGATTACCTGGTGCCCAGCCGGGTGCATCCGGGCGAGTTCTACGCCCTGCCGCAGTCGCCGCAGATTTTCAAGCAGTTGCTGATGATCGGCGGACTGGACCGCTACTTCCAGATTGCGCGCTGCTTCCGCGACGAGGACCTGAGAGCCGACCGTCAGCCCGAGTTCACCCAGATCGACCTGGAGTTGACCTTCCCAACCGAAGCGACGATTCATGAAGTGGCCGAGGGCTTCCTCGACGCAGCCTTCCGCACTGCCGGATTCACCATCGAGCGGCCTTTTCCGCAGATGCCCTACGACGAGGCCATCCGGCTTTACGGCATCGACAAGCCCGACCTGCGTTTGCCGCCAATGACGGACGTAAAGGCCGTGCTGCCCCCGGATGCACTGGCCACGCTGCTGATCGACCCGTTGCTGCCGGTCGTCGTCATCCGCATCCCGAAGGTGGGCGAGTTGACCCGCAAGGAGCGCGACGAGCACAAGGCGCTGCTGAGCGAAAAGCAATCCAAGGTCATCAAGTTTTTCGACGATTTCAAGCGCCTGGACAAGAGCTGGCCGCAAGCGATGGCAAAGGTCCGCGAGCTGAGCGGGGCCGAGCCAGGCGACCTGCTGGTGCTGGTGGCGGCTCCCGCAAAGACGGAAGCCGTTGCCGCGAACTCCGGGGACGCCGCCGCCGAACGCCGCCGTCAGCGCGATACCTACGCCGTCTATGCCAATGCGGGACAACTCCGGCTGGGCCTGGCGCAACGCTATGCGGCGCGCCACAAGGCATTCGAGGAAAAAACATTCAAGTTCCTCTGGGTCACGGATTTTCCTTCGTTCGAGTGGGACGAGCAGGGCCAGACCTGGACCTTCGCGCATCACCCGTTCACCTCGATTCATGAAGACCACATGGAGTTGCTGAGCGAAGGCGTAAAGGCGCTGCACGATCCCAATTCGGCGCTCGGCGCGATCCGCGCCCGCGCCTACGACGTGGTGCTGAACGGAACCGAACTCGGCTCCGGCTCGATCCGCATCCACCAGCAGGAGGTGCAGGCGAAGATCTTTGAAGCGCTGGGGATGGACGCGGCTGAACAGAAGTTGCGCTTCGGATTCTTCCTGGAGGCGCTACAATACGGAACGCCACCGCACGGCGGCATCGCGCTGGGACTGGATCGCATTGTGATGATCCTGGCCGGCGCGCCCAGCCTGCGCGAGGTCATCGCCTTCCCCAAGACGGCCGCGGCCACGGACCTGATGATGGAGGCGCCAACTCCGGTCACCGCCAGCCAATTGAAGGAGCTGAACATCGCCATCAAGAAGTAACGGCCTTGGCAAAGCCGGCGGATGGGTACGTTTCAGCATCTGTCGCCTATGCGCTCCGGGGGCACGCGCGCAAACGATTGGAGATGCCGTTAGCGCTGGATGCAACGCGCTTCGATAGCGGGCAGTGCTGTGGTTAGGAGTTGGGATGATGGAACGAAAGCTCTATTCACGCGACGGTGAATGCCCATATTGCGGCGGCGTTGTCCCTCCCGGATTTGTCATGCTTCGGGGGTCGTTTGAGTGTACGTGTTGTGGGAAGGATTTGAAGGTCCACGGAATTTATGAGCTGGTGATTAGGCTCATAGCTGTGGTGATAGGCTTGCTGATTGCCCGGGCAGCCGGGTGTGAGGGCATCCTCTTGTTTTGTGTCGGTCTGATAATTTCGCCATTTCTAGTCATACCGGTTTGGAGAGTCTCAGCTGCCCTCAAGAGACCAACATTGGTTCCGTCGTCACCTGTAGTCACTACGCTTGACTTAAAAAGCAGATAGGACTCTTTGCGGCGAGTCCTCGGGGCCGTCTCTTCGGGGGGCGGCATTGCCTGTCCCAAACTGGCGGCATATTCCGGGCTTCGGGCGCGATTGATTGCCCGGAATCAGTTTGTGGTGAACTGGCGCATGGAAATGCGGGCCAATCATGCGTAGAATTCAACTGGGAAGAGAGTTTTGCGTAGGCAAACGTTTCCGCCAGCCAGGCTTGCTGGGCGGAAGCCTTTTCTATTTTTCCGTTTAATCGGTTGCACCATTCCGGTGTTGGCAAAAGCCGGGCAGGCGTCGCGCTTTCATGATCCATTACGCTTGCGTCGTTCATATTGAATTCCGGGAATTTTGATCGCTTATGTCGCATTCGAATTTTGACTCTTCGGCCGTCATCGCGAAGACATTGCGCGAAAGCATCGTGCGCCATGTCCGCTACACCCTGGTGCGGCCGCTGGATCACCTGACTCCGGCTGAATTGCTGGTTCCGGTTTCGCTGGCGGTGCGCGACCTGTTTGTGGACCAGATGCTGGCCACCAGCAAGCGCTACCGTCAGGCCGAGGCCAAACATCTCTACTACCTTTCCATGGAATTTCTGATGGGCCGCCTGCTGGGTGACACCATCTGCAACATGCGCCTGAACGAAGTGCTGGACGGCGTGCTGGGCGAATTCGGCATGCGCCTGGAACAGGTGCTGGAAAGTGAGCCCGATGCCGGCCTCGGCAACGGCGGCCTGGGCAGGCTGGCCGCCTGCTTCCTGGAATCGCTGGCAACCCTGAACATGCCGGGTTACGGTTACGGAATCGACTACGAATACGGAATGTTCCGCCAGGAAATTGTCAACGGCTTCCAACGCGAGAAGCCGGACCGCTGGAAGACCAACGGAACCCCGTTGCAGATTCCACGCCCCGAAGAGGCCATCGTCATTCCCCTCTACGGCCGGGTTGAGAATGCGCGCGACCGCGGCAAGAATCGCCAGGAATGGCTGGATTTCCAGGTTGTGGTGGGCGTGCCGAATGACATGCCGGTGGTCGGCTACAACGGCCGCACGGTCAACTACCTTCGCCTCTTCCAGGCGCGCTCTTCCGACGATTTCGACATCGAAATCTTCAACCGCGGCGATTACATTCGCGCCGTCGAACAGAAGATTGGCAGTGAAAACATCTCGCGCGTACTCTATCCCAGCGATTCGGCGATGGCCGGCAAGGAACTGCGCCTGGTGCAGGAATACTTCCTCGTGGCCTGCGCCGTGCGCGACATCGCCCGCAGCTTCCTTGCGGGGCATAACGACTTCTCCGCCTTCCCCGACAAGGTCGCCATCCAGATGAATGACACCCATCCCGCGCTGGCCGTAGCCGAGTTGATGCGCATGCTGGTGGATGAAAATAACCTGTCGTGGGAAGATGCCTGGGAGATTACCCAGAAAACGGTGGCCTACACCAACCACACCCTGCTGCCGGAAGCACTGGAAAAATGGAGCATCGGCCTGATGGAGCGGGTGCTGCCGCGCCACATGCAGATCATCTTCGGCATCAATCACGAGTTTCTGCGCACCCTGACCGCCTACTCGTGGATCGACGGCGAGAAGCTGAGAAAGATGTCGGTCATCGAGGAAGGGCATGACAAGAACGTGCGCATGGCCCACTTGGCCATCGTGGCCTCGCATGCGGTCAATGGCGTTTCGGCCCTGCACAGCGAGTTGATCCGCACCACGCTGGTTCCGGAATTTGCCCAGCTCTGGCCGGAAAAATTCAGCAACAAGACCAACGGGGTGGCGCCGCGGCGCTGGCTGCTCAAGGCCAACCCGCACCTGTCCCGCCTGCTGTGCGAGAGCATCGGCGACGCCTGGATTACCGACCTGGCGGAGTTGCGCAAGCTTGAGCCCTTTGCCAACGATGCCGCCTTTCAGTCGCATTTTGCCGACGTAAAAGTGCAGAACAAGCAGCGCCTGGCGCGCA
>CAZQDD010000058.1:0-15260 GCA_964591805.1 uncultured Acidobacteriaceae bacterium
CCCGTTGACAATCTCCCCGGCTGGATGCGTTCATGTTCATAGCATCCAGCCGGGGTTTCTGTTTTCGTCAAACGAGGGGGAGTAGTCTTCTCGTGGGGCCATTGGGTTTTGCAAGCCGGCAGGCGAGCCAACCCAATAGGCGAGGGCAGAGGCCAGCGGCCCAGATGAAATGAGGATTGCCATGCTAAAACGTTGCGCCTTTCTGTTGATAGTGCTGATAGTTGCGATCTCCATTCCCGCGTTCTCACAGTGGCAGGCCGTGGGGCCGTTTGGCGGCAATGCCCGCGCCCTGGCCGCCGATCCGTCCAACCGGGACCACCTGCTGCTGGGTTCGGGAGCGGGAGCGCTGTTTGATTCCATCGATGGCGGACGCCACTGGAAACACTTCGCGCAACTTGGCTCCGGCCACGAGCTCATGCTGAAAAATATTGCCTTCGATCCCTCTCATCCGGCGACCATCTATGTGGTTGGCTGGAGTCTCACAGGCACTGGAGGGGGATTTTTCGTGAGCCGCGATGGCGGACACATCTGGAGCGAGCCGGCGGAACTGCGCGGCAAGAGCATTCAGGCTCTGGCCCTGGCCGAGTCCGATCCGCGGATCCTGGTCGCCGCGTCGCTGGACGGACTCTACCGCAGCACGGACCGGGGCGAACGCTGGGAGCGGATCACACCCGCTGGTCACCCTGATCTGAAGAACTTCGAGTCGGTCACCATTGATCCGCACGATCCCAAGATCATCTATGCCGGAACCTGGCATTTGCCCTGGAAGACAACCGACGGCGGAGCTACCTGGCGCAACATCAAGCAAGGCCTGATCGACGACTCCGACGTTTTTTCCATCATTCTCGGCCACTCGAATCCGCGCACGGTTTATGCCAGCGCCTGCTCTGGAATCTATAAGAGCGAAAACGGGGGCGAACTCTTTCACAAGGTGCAGGGAATCCCGAGCAGCGCCCGCCGGACTCTGGTTCTGCAGCAGGATCCAGAGGACATTAACACGGTGTACGCCGGGACCACCGAGGGGCTATGGAAAACCACCGACGGCGGCAAGGTTTTCAAGCTGATTTCACCGCCGAATTACATTCTCAATGACGTGCTGGTGGATCCGCGCAACGCCAGGCGGGTGCTCATTGCCACCGATCGCGGCGGAGTTTTTGCCTCCGACGACGCCGGGCAGAGCTTTTATCCCTCCAACGAGGGCTTCAGCCAGCGCCAGATCACGGCCCTGGTGGCCGACTCGGAACATCCCGGCGATCTCTACGCCGGCGTATTGAACGACAAGGAATTCGGCGGAGTTTTCCGCTCGCACGATGGACGATGGAGCCAACTCAGCGAGGGTCTGGCGGGAAGCGATGTCTTCGATCTGGCTGAGTCTTCGAAGGGAAAACTGGTGGCGGCGACCAACCACGGCCTCTACGTTTTGAGTTCGAAAAGCCAACGCTGGGAGGGAAGCAAGAACCTGGTGAAAGCAACGCCCGCGGTACCCGGCAAGCCGGTGGCCGCCGTTGGCCGGGGACGCACTGCCCGGAAAGCTCCGAAGCCGGCCGTTACCCGATCCACCTTTGAGGGCAGGGCAACCGCCGTGGCGCTGAGTGGCCAGCAGTGGTATGCGGCCACCGAAGCCGGGGTCCTGGTGAGCGCGAACGAGGGCGAATCCTGGAGCGGTGGCGCGGTGGACGGAGAAAAAGAATTCTTCTCGGTTTCCGCCAATGGGGGGACCGTGGCGGCGGCGACCCTGCACGGAGTCTGGCAGAGCAGCGATGCGGCAGCACACTGGTCGCGTCTGCCACTGCCGGAATGGGTGACGCGGGTCTATGCGGTAACGGTCACAGGCGACGAGACGCTGTGGATTGCAACCAGCGAGGGAGCGCTGCGGTGGGCGCGCAAGGCGAAGGGTACTGCGGAGTGGGAGCACGTGTTGAACGGGCTGCCGCCGCGCGAGGTCCTCTCGATCCGGGCCGAGGGCAGCCGGTTGGTGGCCGGGGCCGCTGGCTCCAAGACCGTGTATGTGAGCCGCGACGAGGGACGGAGCTGGAAGGCCGAGCCCGCCGCAGGCGTTGAAGTGACCGGGGCGATGCTGCAGGGTGAGGCGCTCTACGTCACCACCCGGCACCACGGGGTGCTGTTGCTGGAAGGCAGCGCGCTAGCGACGGCCACACGACCCGGCGGACAATAAGAATAATGTAGAGATTGTGCAGGTCCCAGGCGGAGGGTTACCCCTCCGCCTTTTCTTCTCCCTTTTCCGGAATTGGTCCCAACTCGGTAAACCTTTAAAAACAATAAAGTTGATCGACAATACGAGCGGTTTTGTTCCGTTATGGGAATTCATCCGGGACAAAGCCGCCGTCTGTGTTTGTCTTCAGCCTGATGAAAATCCTTCATTTGTAATGGGTTGCAACCAGGAGCCCGATTTGGCACTCGTCTTGCCTTATAGCAGGGCATGAACTCCGAAATGAACACGAACGAGGCGAGTGGTTCTCCGGTGATGGGAACGCCGCAGAGCGTCATCCTGGAGACCGGCGAGGTGCAGACAATGCGTCATCGTCTGCATGAACTGGCGAATGTTTTTACCGGGGTCATGATTGCGGCTGGACTGCTCTCCCAGTATCTGGAAGGTGGATCCTTGCAGCATTACGCCACCGACATCTGTGAGGGCAGTGACCGCGGCTGTGTCCTGGTGCGGGAGCTTCGCAGCCAGTTGCTGGCCGCCAGCAGCGAGCTGGAAGCCGCCGTAAGCCGGAGCGCAATCGATCCGGCACGGGTAGAGCCGGGGATTTTATGAGGAAACAGTCAGGCATGGAGGCAAGGAAGATGATGGATACAGGCAGGGGAAGCGGGCAGGCGCCGATACCCAGTCACAGTTCGGGCGTGTCCCACGGCACACGAATGGGTGACGCGGGTACTTCAAGTTCAGAGGTGGCGATCAGTACAATCTTGGGTGCATTAGCCATGGAACCCAGTCGCGAAAAAGCGGAAGCGAATCTTTTGAATCTGCTGATCGTGGACGATGAACGCTCCATTCGCGAAGGTTGCCGCGACGTGGCCCAGGGCATCGGCTATTCCACCTACATCGCAGACAACGCCGAACATGCGTTCCGGATTCTGGACACCACCAGCATCGACGTGGTGCTGCTGGATCTGCGTCTGCCGGGGCTGGGCGGGCTGGAAGTTCTGAAAGAGGTCAAGCGGCGTCGCCCGGAGACGGTAGTGATTGTAATGACCGGCTACGCCAGCGTGCAGTCGGCGGTGCAGGCAATGAAGCAGGGCGCCTACGACTACGTGACCAAGCCCTTCAACCTGGAAGAACTGCGCCTGATCCTGGACCGGGTGCTGGGTCATCTGCAGTTGTCGAGCGAAAATCGCATCCTGCGTCAGCAGGTGAAGAGCAAGGAAGGCTTCGGGGCGATCGTGGGCCGTTCCCCGGAGATGGAAAAGCTCTATCGCATCATCAGCAAGGCGGCGCACAGCTCGCACCCGGTGTTGATTCTGGGTGAAAGCGGCACCGGCAAGGAGTTGGTGGCGCGCTCGATTCACTACTCCGGGCCCTATCGCGACAAGCCGTTTGTGGCCATCGATTGCGGCTCGCTGGTGCCGTCGCTGATCGAAAGCGAGCTGTTCGGATACGTCAAGGGCGCTTTTACCGGCGCCAACAAGAACAAGGATGGACTGTTGCAGGCCGCCGACGGCGGCACGATCTTCCTCGATGAGATTGGCGAGCTGCCCATCGACCTGCAATCCAAACTGCTGCGCGCCCTGCAGGAAAAAGAAGTGCGGCCGGTGGGCGGCACCAAGCCCATCGCCATTGACGTGCGGGTGCTGGCGGCGACCAATCGTGATCTGGAGCAGGCGGTTTCCCAGGGCACATTCCGCAAGGATCTCTACTTCCGCCTGAACGTGCTCAGTCTGCGGATTCCTCAACTGCGGCAGCGCAAACAGGACATTCCGTTGCTGGTCGGCCACTTTCTGGAGCGGCTTTCGCGTTCCACCGGGTTGCAGCGCAATGTGAGCGACGACGCCTTGAAGCTGATGCTCAGCTACGATTGGCCGGGCAACATTCGTGAACTGGAGAACTGCATCGAGCGCGCCTGCGCCCTGACCAGTGGCCCCACGGTTCACATCGCCGACCTTCCCACGGCGATTCAGAACTGGCGGGAGCAAAGCGAGCCGGCCGCTGAATTCGCGGTGCCGCGGCGCGGCATCCTGCCGATTGCCGAGATGGAACGGCAGGCGATTCTGGGCGCAATCGAGCTGCTGCACGGCGACAAATTGGAAGCCGCGCGGCTGCTCGGCATTGGCAAGACCACCTTGTATCGCAAACTCAAAGAGTACGGCGCGCTGCAGTAGGCTGGCGGCCATCCGGAATCCCACGTGAATGCATTTCTGCGCCCGTGCCCCGGACGGATGCTGCCCGGGCCCAGTGAGGAGATCATGATTCTACTAGTGACATCGAGCAATCGCCGCCTGGAGTGCGGCAACGCCCTGGAACAGTCCATTGGCGAGTCGGTTGAGGTTTGCGAAACGGTTCGCAAAGCGGCTTCGATGCTGCGCAACAATGAGTACTCGTCGGTGATTCTGGACGATCCGATGGTGGAGGTGGAGGGTGAGGCCCTGGAGTCTCTGCTGAACAATCTCGGCCTGGCCGTGCCCGTCTATGTCAACCTTGCCATCAGCAACGCCGAGCGCATCGCGCGCGAGTTGCGGCTGGCGATGCGCCGCAACCGCGAATCGCGGATCATCGCCATTCGCGCCGCCGAACAGCAGTTGCGCAGCGAGATTCGAGACGCCGTGACCGGGATTCTGCTTTCTACCCAACTGGCGATGCAGTCGCCGGAGATGCCCACCGACGCGGTTGAGAAGCTGGCCTCGGTCTGCCAGCTTGCCAGCAATATCCGCGCTCGTCTGGAGAGCGTGAACTAGCCCGGGAGTTGCCCCGGCTGTCCATTCGATCCCAGTCAATGCCGCTGCTTGCGACGAGCCATCGGCTTCCGGGGAAAATCGAATGGACAGCTTCAGCAATTCCCGGCCGGCGCCTCACTCTTTTGGGGAGCCCATCGCCAAGAAAGTCTTGCGCGTGGGGTGCATGAGGCAGTCGGCCGCAGGCGGACCGGTTTACGCAAAGTCCGGTTTGCGCCAACAATCGTCCAAAGATTGGCTTCCGGGTTGCCCGTCGCTCGCCCGCAATCGCCGCCGCGGTGGGAGCGCCGCGATTCCACGCAGGCCCGACCCACTAGGCTGTTTCGCCATCGTGGCGTGAAGTTTGGCCGAAACCAAAACTGACGGCGCAGCAGATCGGCCACGCCCGCAAGCTGATTGAACAGGGTGCGTCTCCTGTGGCCGCCGTCCTTCTGCGCGTCAGCTGTATAACCCTCTACCGGGTGTTGGTGGGTCGGTTCGCTTCCCGCGTCCAATAACGGAAAATCGGAATCCGGTAGCTGTGTTGGATTAAATGACCTTAAACGTACCAAGCGATAGACGAGCGTCGAGGAACGCGCCATCAGGAAAACGCGCTCGTTTCCGGACAATGCTGCCATCTCTCCATGGCGGTTCGATATGGATTTGTCGGTTGTCGGCTTTATCCAGCCCTGGCTTACCCGGAGCGCCTTGCGAATTTTGGCCCACGCAGCCTTATTGTCCTCACCCGGTTGCTTAGAGCCTGTTATTAACTTGGGTACCCACTCGAAAGATTGCGGGCACAGCAGTTGGTACAAGAGAGCATTTCTGTTTTGCTAAATAATTGATTAAATGGATTTTATGGGGGAGGAGGAACTCGAATTCTGGTGCCAACGCGCTTCAACCCACTCTAAACTCGGGCTGAATACTTAATTCGGTACGTGTCGGGCACACGCCCAAAATAACCTTTAAGCTATTGGTTATAAAAAGTTTGTTGGGGTGGGTAGTGGGACTCGAACCCACACCATCCGGTGCCACAGACCGGCGTTCCACCATTGAACTATACCCACCATGGAACCGAAATCGATTATAGCAGACCGGCGCTATCTCTTCTGTCTCCTGGCCCCAGGGCGCAAGCTGAATACCCGCCGCCGGCAATAGGCGCAACAAAGGCCCGGATCGCTCCAGGCCTTGCTGCAATTTCGCTCATCTTTCCCACCGTGCCCTCATGACTGCATCCGCCCCACTCCCATGTACTCAAAGCCCAGGCCGCGAAGCCGCTCGCGATCCAGCAGGTTTTTCGTATCCACAATCAGCGGACGGCGCAGCAGGGTCTTCATCCTTACAAAGTCCAGGCTGCGGAATTCCGGCCATCCCGTCGCCAGGATCAGCGCGTCCACTCCCTCGGCGGCCGTGTAAGCCGAGTCGCACATGGACACAACCTGCGCCAGCTCCCGGTCCGCTTGCATCATCGCAAAAGGATCGTAGGCTCGCACCACGGCGCCACTCTCCACCAGTTGCCGCGCCAGTGCCACCGAAGCCGATCCCGCCACCGAACTGGTGTGTGGCTTCACCGCCAATCCCAGCATTCCCACCCGCTTGTCACGCAGTGTCGGCATCACTTCGGCGATCCGGCGCATGGTACGCTCGGCATGTTGCTGGCTCACCGCCCGTGCCGCCGCCAACATCTTCAATTCCACTCCCTTACGCGATGCCAGCGCGGTCAGGCTGGCAATGTCGCTTTCCACAAAACTGCCGCCCAGGCCCACGCCTGCCTGCAGGCAGCGTGGTGCAATCCGCTTGTCCAACCCCAGCGCCAGTGACAGATCCAGCGCATCGGCGTTCACCTGTTCGCAAAGCGCCGCCATCTCGTTGATGAATGAGATCTTGGTTGCCAGAAACGCGGTCGCGGCCTCGCGCACCAGTTCCGCCGTCTCTGAGTTGGTCACAATCAGCGGAGTACCGCGCATCACCAGCGGGCGGTAGATGATCTTCAACAACGCGATGGTCTGGGGGCTGCTGGTGCCAAACAGCAGCCGGTCCGGCCAGTTAAAGTCTTCCACCGCACAGCCCTCGGTCAGCGAGATCGGATGTGACACCACCACCTGCTCGTAACTCAGCGCGCGGAACTTCCGCGCAATTCGCGTCACCGTGCCCACCGGCGTCGGAGTGCATATCAGCAACAGGGCGTCGGGTGGCGCCGATTTCGCCAGTTTTACCGCCAGTGCTTCGCTCTCGTCGGGATTGTCCTGCGCCAGGTAGATTACCTGCGCGCGCGCCATCTGCGCCTCGATCTCGGTCGAGAACGTCAGTCTGCCCGCACGCACGTTGCGCCGGATAATCTCTTCCAGGTTTTTTTCGTAGAAGTCGATGCGCCCTTCCCGCAGATTCAGAATCTTCCCTTCTGCGCAATCGCAGCACACCACGGGCGTTCCAAAATCCGCCAGGCAGGCCGAAAGAACCGTCCCCAAGTATCCAGCGCCATAAACGGCAATCTGCATTGTATCCTCGTTGCGACCCCTCTCCTGACACCCATGCCATCCTGCGCAAGCGGGCGGGGAGGTTTCGGCGCATTCCGGATCACGCCGCGCTCAGATCATTTAGCGTTGAACCGATTGGATTTGCAAGGTGAAAGACGGCCATTGTCCACTCGTGCGCCCGGCGCCAGGCCTCGGCCGCAGGCAGATTACCGCGGCTGAGCCGACAAGGCGATCTCGGCCAGGTCGGTCCAGATGTGATCATTGCCGCGCACAAAGGTGAGCCGTTCCACAAATACGCGATGCGACCCAGGATAGCTTTCCCAGCGCATTTTGCTCATTTCCAGCACTTCGGCGGCGCGATAATTGTTGCCCAGCTTCGCCACCGTCACGTGCGGCATGTAGGGAAGTGGCTCGTCGTAGGCCAGCGGGGCGCGGTTCAGCAGGTCGTGCAACTCCCGCATCCGGTAACCGGCGTAACTGACCCGGATGAACACTGTTGGTGTGATCGGCAGAAAGCTTTCCACGTCGCCCAGTTCCACTTGGAAGGGAGCCACCCGCGCACTCAGCCCCCGCAGCATTGCTACCGCTTCCTCTTCCGATCCCTGCAGCGGTCGCGGCGGCAGCACCGTCAGATGAGTCGGCAGGTGGGCATGCACCGGGTGCAGTTCACGCCGTAAACCCTCCACAAACTCACCAAGCTCGCTTTTTACGTAGGCGACCAGCGCGTATTGGTCAGGACGGCAATCGTCGCAAAACATGGCAAACTAGCATTATATGCGCCGCCACCCAAAGTGCAAGCCAGTATCTCAATGGCGTCCGGCTGCGCCCTCCGGGAGGACTGCGCCTAATTGGCAGCCGCGCTCTTGTCCTCGGCCGCTTGCGTCTTTTTCGCGAAGCTGGCCACCTCGTCGCCACGGAAGTACTTCGTCTTGTCCTCGCGCATCTGCGCCATCGCCGCATACGGCTTGCTGTAATCGTTATTCGCGTTCCAGAACAAAAAACCGTCGCCGCCGTTGGCGCGCGCTACCGCAACCTGGATGCGTATGTACTCCGCGGAATAGCTCCGGGTCTTCCAGCCAAAGGCCTGCAACCATGGACGCAACACCACCCCGCTTTCCGCGGTCACTTTCTGGAAGCGCTTCATCGACTCCGCAATAAAGTGTTCCGGCGCGTCCCCGGGAGAGCTGTACCCGTCCATGCCGAAGAAGTGCGAGGGATAGATCATCGGCGACATCACGTCGCAGTATTTCGCCATCTGCGCAATATCCTGCCCGGTATGTGCCAGGTCAACCGGACGCTCCCAGGCCATCACGCCAAACACATCCAGCGAAAACAGCACTCCCGAAGGCTTCAGCTCGGCTTGTGCCTGCTCGAGGAACTTCGTAATCACGCCGGCGCGCGTCCAATCCGGATGCCGGATCTCAAACAGGAATCGCGCGTCCTTCTGCTCGCCTTCGGCGGGGAAGCGCACATAGTCAAACTGAATTTCGTCCGCCCCACGTGCGGCCGCAAACTTCGCCAACCCGATGTCGTACTCCCAGATTTTCGGATTCGACGGGTCCGTCCAGACCAGCTTCCCGTTTTCCCGCCACGCTCCCCCGTTCTTGCGTGACTGCACCGCCAGCTCCGGATGCCTCGTCACCAGCATTTCGTCGCGGAATATGGCAATGCGCACAATCACGTGCATCCCTTGGGAATGAAGAAATCCGATGAACTTTGCCAGGTTACGGATCGGATAGCTTTTCTGCCCTGGCGCCAGCGGCAATCCGGTCGCCACGCTCACCGAGCCGTCGGAGTCCTTCATGTCGAACACCACGCTGTTGCCGCCCGCCTCGCGCCAGTTGCGAATGATTGCAAGTCCCTTGGAGCTGCCCGCCATCGCGCCCGTAAGGTACACAGCTCGCACCTCAAAATCCCTCGCAATCCGCACCGGTTTCTCCGTCCAATCCTCCCGGTAGCAGGGGATTACGATCCCGGTTCCCGGCCTGGGCCAGTTCCCCTTGATCCCCGGATTCGCCGAGCGAATCGCCCGCTCCAACTCGCCGCCCGTCATAAAGCTCGTCAGCGGCAGGTAATCATGCACAATGCCGGCCAGACTTTCACCCTTGGCCACCAGGTGCAGCTTGTTCTGAGCAGGCAGGGTGAGGTCGCTACGCAGCGCCGCCGGTGCCGGCCGCGTCTGGAGCTCGGCCAACCGGCGCGCCTCGGCGCCGGTCCCTGGATTCAGGACCCCGGCAGGCCTCGGTAGTTTTTCGATCATCGCAAATGCCGCAAGCAGGAGAGTGGCAAAGATTACAACCGAGAGCAAAAACGGCTTCCGCAACATGTTTCCAATCCAGACTTGAGCCCAAGCGGATCCTAACACGCAACCCCGTTGTGCAAGAAAGCTAGATCACCGGAACGCCCACGAAACTCATTCCGTAGCGATCAAATATCTTTCCCTTCGGTCACTGTACTCACGACCCGTCTGCACCCACCGCGTTTCAACCTCTGGGGCCGTAGTAACGATAGTGCCCCGTGATCTTCCAGTCGAACAACACATCTTCAATCTGCGGTCCCTGGCCAATGTTATGCAGGATCTTGTAGCGTCCCCAGAAATTGGTTCGGTCCACCACCATTCCAATGGGGTGTGCTTGCCGTCGAGGTCCCAGGTCACAATGTCGCCCGGCTTGTAGTCGCTCGCATTGCGGGTAACCGGCAGCGCGCTGCCGTGGCGCGCAAAGAACTTTCCCAAGTTTGGCACCCGCCGATGGTCGATATTGGAGTCCGCCTGGCGCTCGCGGACCGGATACTCAGCGAGGTGCTGCAGCATGTCCTCATGGACTTCTTTCTGCAGATCAATCCCCACCACGCGGTAGATTCGGATGATCTCATCGCTGCAAACGCCCGTATCGGCCGGCACATCGCCCCCTGGATAGCCGATCTTCACATAGTCGGGAACGTAGCGGACATGCACCTGGGCGCGTGCCATGGCGGCAGCCACCAGGCGCCCGGTGAACGCCGCACGCCAAGCCGCATCGGGAGCCTGTGCCAGCGCCACCGGCCAAACCCAGAGGCAAACCAGAAAAGCGGAAACTCCACGCACCATCGCAGCAGCGTAGCTCCTCGCCGTGCCGCAGGATATAGCTTCTCTGGCTCCATCCGAAATTTCTACATCTGAAAAACGACGCTGCCCAACGTGGCAGCGTCGCGTCACTTCCCAACCAACCCCAGCCTCTATACCGGAATCCCAAGATGCAGCCGCAGCTTTGTCAGCGCGGCTTCTGCCGTCAACCCGTATTTCTTGCGCAGCTCATCCGGCTTGCCGTGTTCAATAAACTGGTCGGGCCAGCCGATTCGCAGCACCGGCGTGCTCAGTCCCTGCCGGCTCAGTTCCTCCAGCACGGCGCTGCCAAAGCCTCCGGCAAGGGCGTGGTCTTCCAGCGTCAGCAGGATTTCAGCCGAGCGCCCGAACTGCCCGATCACCTCGGTATCCAGCGGTTTGGCAAAGCGCGCGTTGATCACGGCAGCCCCTACGCCTTCCATCGCCAGCGTCCCGGCAATCTCGCGCGCCATCGGCAGCATCGCTCCCAGGGAGAAGATGGCAACCCTGTCCTGCCCTGTCTGCTCCAGGATTTCGGCCTTGCCAATGGCGATGGCGACGGGTTGCTCCTTCACCAGGCTGCCCGGCCCAATGCCGCGCGGATAGCGCACCGCCACCGGCCCGTCATGCAGCATCGCCGTATACAGCATGTCGGCGAGTTCGTCCTCGTCCTTGGGATTCATATGCACAATGTTGGGAATCCCGCGCAGGTAGCTGATGTCGAACAGTCCGTGGTGGGTGGGGCCGTCGTCTCCGCTCAGGCTGCCGCGGTCCATGCAGAAAACCACCGGCAGTTTCTGCAGGCAAACGTCATGCACCACGGGATCGAAGGCGCGCTGCAGGAATGTTGAGTAGATGGCCACAAACGGCTTGAACCCCTTGGCGGCCATTCCCGCCGCAAACAGCACCGCGTGTTCTTCGGCGATGCCAACGTCGTAATACTTGCCCGGATGCACCACCCGGAAGCGATCCAGCGCCGTGCCGTTTGGCATCGCGGCGGTAATCCCGATGACCCGCTCGTTCCCCGTCGCAAGTTTGGTCAGCGAGTCGGCGAACACCTCCGAGTAGGTCCGCCGGCCCAGCGGTTTGGTCTCGCCGGTCTCGGGATCGTACGGCCCCAGGCCATGGAACTTCTTCTGCTTTTCCTCCGCCGGCTCAAAGCCCCGTCCCTTTTGCGTGATCACGTGCAGCAGCACCGGCCGCTCCAGTGTCTTCAGAAACTGAAACGTGCGAATCAGCGAGGCGATGTCATGGCCGTCGGTGGGTCCGTAGTATTTCAGCCCGAACTCTTCGAAGATCACCGAGGGCCACAGCATGCTCTTGGCCGCTTCCTCGGCCTTCCGCGCAACCTGCGCCGCCGATTTGCCGCCTACTTTTTCCACCAGTTTGGCCGCCCGTTCATACAGCCGGTGGTACTGCGGGCTGGTCACAATCTTGTTGAAGTAGCTGGCGATGGCGCCAACGTTCTTGTCAATCGACCACTTGTTGTCGTTCAGCACGATGATCAGCCGCTTGGTCTGCGGGCTGATGTTGTTCAGCGCCTCGTAGGTGATGCCGCAGGTGAAGGCGGCGTCACCGGCCAGCGCCACCACGTGCTCCTTGCCTCCCAGCTTGTCGCGCGCAACCGCCATCCCCAGTGCCGCGGAAAGCGCCGTGCCCGCATGTCCCGCGCCGTAGCAGTCGTGGACGCTCTCGGTGCGCAGCATAAAGCCGTTCAGTCCGCCGGGACTGCGGATCGTCGCGAAGCGATCGCGCCGTCCCGTCAGCAGCTTGTGAACATACGCCTGGTGGCTCACGTCGAAGAGAAAGTGATCGGTTGGCGTCTCGAAAACATAGTGCATCGCGATCGTCAGCTCAACCACGCCCAGGTTGGGACCAAGGTGGCCGCCGGTGCGGGACAGCACCATGATCAGTTCACTGCGAATCTCCTCGGCAAGCTGGATGAGTTCGGCAAGCGACAACCGCTTTACGTCCGCCGGCGAGTGAATCGTGTCAAGAATGGGCGTCATGCTGAACGGCTATGTTAGCGCCGAATGCCCCTCTCTAAGAGCGCTTTTATGCTCATCATTTTATGTTCATCAAAAGATGAAACCAGCTATCCCCGGTCGTGCTTGTCTCTCGTCTCTGGCCGGCTCAACCCCGGCTGCGCTTGTTTTCTTTCGCTTTGGCGCCTCCCGTCTTGGCCCCGGATCGCCGCTTCGGAAAAACGCGCTGAAAGATTTTATCCACGTTCCGCAACTGGCGCTTGAGGTCGAAGGCGCGGTCCAGTGTCTTTTTCTCAACCCGCGAGGTAATCTCCGGGTCGGCCGAGACCAGTTCGCGGAAATTCTTTTCCTCGCGCCACGCCTGCATCGCATTGCGCTGCACAATCCGGTACGCATCTTCCCGACTCACCCCGGCTTCCACCAGGTCCAGCAGCAGTTGGCCGCTGAACACCAACCCGCCCGTGGAGTGCAAGTTGCGCAGCATGCGCTCCGGATACACCAGCATGGTGTCCACCAGGTTGCTGGTTTTGGCCAGCAGGTAGTCGAGCAGAATTGTCGAGTCGGGCAGGATGACGCGCTCCACCGAGGAGTGCGAAATGTCGCGTTCGTGCCACAGCGCCACGTCTTCCAGGGCCGGTTGCACGTTGCCGCGAATCACCCGCGACAACCCCGAAATCTGTTCGCAGGTGATCGGATTCCGCTTGTGCGGCATTGCCGACGATCCCTTCTGCTTTTCGCTGAAGAACTCCTCGGCTTCCCGCACCTCGGTCCGCTGCAGGTGGCGGATTTCGGTGGCGATCTTGTCCAGGGTGCAGGCCACCACGGCCAGTACGGCCACGTAGAAGGCGTGCCGGTCGCGTTGAATCACCTGCGAGGAAACCGCCGCGGGCGCCAGCCCCAGCCGCTTGCAGATCAACTCCTCATACTTCGGATCCAGGTGCGCGCCATTGCCAACCGCGCCGCTCAGCTTGCCCACCCGCATTTGTTCCGCGGCAAAATCAAAGCGCTCCAGGTTGCGTTGCATCTCGCTGTACCAGTTCGCAATCTTCAGACCGAAGGTGATCGGCTCCGCGTGCACCCCGTGGGTGCGTCCGATCTGCGGCGTCTGCCGGAACTCCCGGGCGCGACGCTCAAGCACCACCAGGAATTGTTCGATGTCTGCCCGCAGCAGCGCCGAAGCTTGCCGCACCAGAAGCGCCTGGGAGGTGTCCACCACGTCGTTCGACGTCAGTCCATAGTGCAGCCAGCGCGACTCGGGGCCGACTTTTTCCGCCACCGCCGTGGTGAAGGCGATGACGTCGTGCTTCACCTCGGCCTCAACCTGGTAGATACGCGCCACTTCAAAGCCCGCGCCTTTCACCCGGATCGCCCGCGCCGCCGACTTGGGAACAATGCCCGCTTCGGCCAGGGTTTCGCTGGCGGCGACCTCAACCTGCAACCAGGTGCGGAACTTGTTTTCGTCACTCCATATCTTGCCCATCTCAGGGCGGGTATAACGGGAAATCAAGGCGAGCTCCTTACCGGGCTCTCAGTAAGCCCCGGACTCCTTATTGTAACAATCCCGGCAACAGGTCTCCGAGTTTGCCGCCGCCCCAAAAAAATGGGCCGGAAACGTCCCGGCCCACACAGGAGGAAAGGATTCTTGATCCGGTGCCCAGGGGGAAAAGGGAAACCGGTCTTGCAAACCTCAACGGCTGCCCGGAGGCAATTCTTTAGCTCTTCGCAACCCCAAGCAACGCACTCATTTCTTCGTAAAGAAATCCCTGGCCGGGCCGGTAAGGCTGTACCCATTTGCCATCGACCACAAACTGCGGGATGGCGCGCTTGCCGGTATTGCGAACCACCTCGTCGGCGGCTCCCGGCGTGGTCTCAATGTTGATTTCCTGGTAGGCAATGTGGTGCTTGTCGAGGAAGCGTTTTGCCTCGCGGCAGTCCCCGCACCACGGCGCTGAATAGACAAGTAATTGCATAGTGAATGGATGAGGCACGGTGCCGCAAAGGTTCAATTTTCGCCGCCCAAAACCTCTTCCCATGCGCCCGCGCCAACAGAGAAACGCCGCCGGCATGCCGGCGGCGTTTCCCGGTCGAACCCGGTGCAACTTAGTTGAACAGCAGTGCGCCGTCGGTTTTCTCTTCGCCCACTTCGCGGTAGAAGAGCTGGTTGTTGTCGAGATAAACTTCGACAAACGCCGGACGGGTCTTGATGCTGCCCTGGATCAGCGCCTCTGACAGCGGATCTTCCACGTACTTCTGCAGTGCCCGCCGCAGCGGACGCGCTCCGTAGCTGCGATCCGTAATGGTCTTTTCCAGAATCCACTTGCGCGCGTCTTCGGTCACCGTGATCGTGATCGCTCTCTGCGCCAGGTTGTGATTCAGTTGCGTCACCATCAACTCCACGATCTGGTTCAGGTCCTGTTCGCTGAGGGCGTTGAAGATCACCACTTCGTCCAGGCGGTTGAGGAACTCGGGATTGAAGGTCTTCTTCACCTCGCTCCGCACCATCTCTTCCACCTTGTCGCTGATCTTCTCTTCCTTGTTGGAGGAAAAGCCCAGTCCTTCGCGCTTGATCATGTGGCGCGCGCCGATGTTGGAAGTCATGATGAGGATCACGTTCTTGAAGTCCACCGTGTTGCCCAGGCCATCGGTCAACTGCCCATCCTCAAACACCTGCAGCAGGATGTTGAACACATCCGGGTGCGCCTTCTCGATTTCATCCAGCAGCACCACCGAATACGGCGCGCGTTTCACCCGCTCCGTCAGTTGTCCGCCTTCCTCGTAGCCCACATAGCCTGGAGGCGAGCCGATCAACTTGCTCACCGAATG
>CAZQDD010000059.1:0-14992 GCA_964591805.1 uncultured Acidobacteriaceae bacterium
CGTGTCATAGTTGTGGCCTCAATCCGGTCTTCTTCTGATCCTCGACCAAGTGATGCGTATGTTCCTTAAGGTTTCTTCCCGCGAACATGACCATGCCGGCATACATCGCAATCGGCAGAGCCAGCCATTTGTAGACCATGTGGGAATACTTCAAGCCGGAAGGAATCGAGTTTTCGCCAACATCCGGTAACCCGATCTTGTCGAAGCCCACCCGCGACAGGTACAGAACCTGGGTTCCGCCCGCGTCGTGTTCCCCGTACACCCTCTCCTGGAAATATTTTCCAGGGTTGGCGGCAATGCGGCGTTTGGCTTCCTTCAGCAGATCTTCGCGCCTGCCGTAGATCACCGCATTGGTGGGACAGACTCCGCTGCATCCGGGCTGCTTGGCGCCTTTGGCAATGTAATCGCGGCACAACTCGCACTTCACAATCTTCGGATTGAACCCATCCCACTGGAACGCCGGAATGTGGAACGGGCAGGCGATTTCGCAGTAGCGGCAGCCGACGCACTTTCCGCCGTACCACCACACCACGCCGGTCTCTTCATCCTTGCGCAATCCGCCAAACATGCACGCATTCATACAGCCCGGATCGATGCATTGCATGCACTGCTGTTTGAAATACGAGTGATCCGACCCGTCGGCCGTGCGGTACAGCTTGATGATGTTCTTGGTGAAGTAGTTCAGCGCGGGGGGAGCCTGGTGGAGGCCATCGATGCGGGTGTCGGGTTTCAGGCCGTTGGCCTGGGAACACGCCACCATACACGACTTGCATCCAACGCACTTGGTAGCATCGTAGAGCAGACCGAGTGCGCCTTTCGGCGCCTTTTTCTCCTCCTCGGCGTGGGCGATCCCCGGAAGTGCGGCGGACACGCAACCGGCCGCAAGAATCGGCAGGCTGCCCTTGGCGAGATTTTTGAATGCCTCGCGGCGTGTCATTGCCATGGCTATTTACCTCCGACAGTCGTCGACTTGGCCTCGTCAGCAATGGTTTCTTCACTGCTGGCCAGCCTTTGCGAGGCCGTCCAGGCGGCGCCGCCCAGCGCACCCGCTGCCAGGCCAACCAATCCGGCGGCAACAGCCCCGAACTTGCCTACCGTATTGGCAATCGGAGCATAGGTATCCGGCGGAGTCGCGGTGTGAACATCGACCTTATCGAAGGCGGGAATGCGGAAGGCTACCGATTTTTCAGTGCAGCCAAAACAGGGAGCGCCAATGCCGATCGGCCATGCGTCCACCATCTCGTTGAATTGACGGGTGGAGCAGCCCGCATGGGTGACCGGGCCCTTGCAACCCAGCTTGAACAGGCAATAGCCTTCGCGATGGCCGGCCGAACCAAAGTTCTCCGAGAATCGCCCTGCGTCAAAGTGGGCGCGCCGTGGGCAGTGGTCGTGGATCAGGCGGTCGTAGGCAAACTTGGGACGCTTGAGGTCGTCGCAGGCCGGCAGTTTGCCCATCACGGCAAACTCAAGCACCACCCCCAGGAGCGTATACGGATTCGGTGGGCAGCCGGGAAGATTGACGATCGGCTTGTCTTTGATGATCGAATCAACCCCGGTCGCGCCGGTGGGATTCGGATCCGCCGAGGGCACACCGCCCCAGGAGGCGCATGAGCCGATGGCAATGATTGCCGCAGCCTTCGAGCCCACGTCTTTCAGAACGTCCACCGCCGTACGGCCACCGAGGAGCATGTAATTTCCCTGCTCCTTGGTCGGAATTGCGCCTTCGACAACCAGCACGAACTTCCCGGCGTTTTCGGTGACGGCCGACTTCAGCGCGTCTTCGGCCTGCTGACCGCAGGCAACCATCAGGGTTTCGTGATAGTCGAGAGAGATGATGTTGATGATGAGGTCTGCCACGTCGGGTTTGGAAGTGCGAAGAAGCGTTTCAGAACACCCGGTGCAGTCTTGGAAGTGAAGCCATACGACCGAGGGTTTCTTGGCCTTGGCGATCGTCTTGGCAATCTCCGCCGGCTTGGCCTTCTCTGTGAGGGCCAATCCCATGGGAGCCGCTGCCACGATGGTCGTACAAAGCTGTATGAAATCTCGCCGTGAGTAGCCCGCATTTTTCAAACTCTGGGCTATTGTTTCCTTTTCGATAGCGTCTTTTGCCATGTAATATCCTGTGCGGTGACATTTGTCTGCATCAGTACTTCCGGCCGAACGATGATGGACCTGGAACAGTCTGGGCCACATCGCCGGGAAAGCCCGGCGGGTACACAACACTCAAAATTTATTGTGACGTGATACAGCGCTCTGTTTATCTGTCATTACGCCTCACCCAGCAGTGATCCCACTCACTAGAGAATGTGATACTCGACGCCATGCCTCGTGAGCACTGATTTCAGTCACGCATTGTTGTGATACGTATCACAGGGCGCTGCCCGAATTCTTCCGCCCCCGCCGCATTCCCGCTCCCCATCCCCGTCCTTCCCCCGCCGCGCCAGTACCGCCCGCCCGCCGCCTTACCCACGCGCCTCCATGGGGCATCAGGACCCGCCCCGCGCGGCGTGGCTTGGCGGACACGCCGCGTGTCAGCCAAGCCACGCCGCGCCTTCTTCTACCGCCGCTAACCCGTTTGCCTGCAACGCAAGCGGGCGTGGCACGCTTCCTGCACTCAGCCCATGCGCAAGTCAGGAAAGGCAAGGAAATGAAAGCTCTGGGAGGCAGGACGGCGGTGCAAGCACTCATACTGGTGGCCCTGGTGACCCCGGCCACGCCGCAAACGCGGCAAATCGTGGTCAGCATTCCCGACCACAAGCTGGCCCTCGTCGAAGACGGCGAAGTGAAGAAAGTCTATCCGGTAGCCACCGGGCGCAAGCAGACGCCGAGTCCAGCCGGAGACTTCAAGGTCGTCAATCGCGTCACCAACCCTACCTACTACCACCGCGGCAAGCAAGTAGAACCGGGTCCGGATAATCCGGTTGGCACGCGCTGGATCGGACTCGATGAAAGAGGATACGGCATTCACGGCACCAACGCTCCGAACTCCATCGGCAAAAGTGCCTCCCACGGATGCATCCGCATGGCGCGGCGCGACCTCGAGGAGTTTTTCGAGATGGTGCGCCCCGGCGACCCGGTAAGCATTCGCGCCGGGCGTGACGCCGAGACCACCGCGCTGTTTGCATCTCCGGAGCCCGCCAAGCCGGTGGGAATGGCGGCCACCGAGCCTCTGGCGCACGGCGGCCAGTAGGGGTCCAGGCAGCGAGTCACGGAAAGGATTGTTATGGCAAGGATGTTAACGGCGATGACGGCGGCGGCAGCCCTGTTGCTTTCTCTCGGGCTGGCGACGCTGCTGGAAGAGTTGATCTTTGGCGGGCTGTGCCGGTGCTTCTTTACCTCTCGCACCCCGCGCCCGCCGGAACCGCGCGAGCTGGGACAAGGTCCAGGAGAGCTGTGATGCTGACGCTGAAATACACACTGATTGCCGCCGCCGCGCTATTCGTCATGGCCGCCTCGATTGCCGTCCTCGACCTGTCGGCTGCCTTTGCCTTGCACCGCCCGCGCCGGGTCACCGCTTGCAGCCGAGGGACAGCCGGCGGCGCCGGGCCACAAATTCGATGGCGGACTTCGGTGGCCCTGGTGCTGGTGGCGTGGATGCCGCTGCTGATGGCGCTGGGCATCGCCGTGGTCCGCAGCAGAGAACCCGGATTGCCACAGCGAAATCCGCCTCCGCTTACCAAATCCGCCGGGAAACTTTCCAGCAGGAATCCGTGGAGGATGGTTCTCCCTGGCGACAAGTTCTTCTACACCGGCGAAGTCTTCCATCCCACGGCGGCAGATACCCGGAACCGAGTACGGCAGGAGATGCACAGGGAGGAACAAGAATAAGGTTTCAAGGTTTCAAGGCTCCGGCCTCAACGATTGATCTTCTGGTCAATCGTTGAGGCCGGGGGGAGTGCCTGCATAGGCAATCCTTGGGGTGAGCGCCAAAGGATTGCTCACTTTGCTACCGAGGGGGTCTGCAACGATTCACTACTCTGCTAATCGTTGCCGCGGGACCGCCTCACCAAACCGACCCAGAAGGTCCACCTGCCAGGGATGGAAACTTCCTCTCCGCAGCTTGAGCAGTGACAAGGTCGAACCTTACCCACGAGGAATCGCCGAGGCGGCGCAGTCCTCGAACCCTTGTAACCTATGCTTGCTAGTCCACGCAGGTAAATCCCTGCTTGTTGGCGACCGGCTTTACTTTGGGAAAGTACACCATGGAATATCTTTCCGCGGTGTTCTTCGACCACGAACCACCATCCGATCGGGCAATGTTCTTCCAGTATTCGGGAAGGGTCACATCGTAGGCATCGATGGCCGGCCGCAGGTTCTCGACATGATAACTCTCCTCGTGCCGGAAGCTTTTGATGGGCAAACGCGGCTTCTGTGTGGACGGCTGATCGACATAGCCGATCACTACGCCGGCAATCGGAAAGGTATCCTCGGGCAGTCCAAGCAGGTCGATCATGGCCTGCGGGTCGCGGCGGATGCCTCCGATGGGAACGATGCCGAGGCCGTAGGAGCGGGCAGCAATCATAAGGGTTCCGAGGGCAATGCCCACGTCCGTCGCGGAGACGACGAGGCCTTCCACGCTATGCTGTACCTGCTGGGTAACGCCGGCTTTCTGCAACCCAACGCTTGTCTTGTAAAGGTCGGCGACGAGCGCCAGAAACACGGGAGCCTTGGCAATCCAAGGTTGGCCCCCGGCAATTTCGGCGATACGCTTGCGTCGCTCCGCGTCTCTTACCACGACAATAGAGACCTGCTGGCTGTTGATCGAAGTGGGCGCCAGGTGCGCCGACTCGATGATGTTGTCGAGAATTTCGTCGGGGATGGGATCGGACTTATAACTGCGTTCGCTGCGATGGGACTGAAGAAGACGCACTGTTTCGTTCATCGGTTCTCCCGCACGGAGTTGGCATCCGTGCTTTCAATTAAAGTTAGGACTAACTCATTGGATTCACCCCGGAGCAAGCTGGATTCACGAGCCCAAACCGAGTTGTACTCAGGAGTGGTAGCGGCTCCCGTCTGGACAAAGCTTCTTTCTTTGCGCCGCGTGCATTTACAATCCAGTTCATCATGCGCCTCATCGTTCGCTCTTCCGCCATCCATGCCGCCGGTGTCTTCACCCTGGAACGCATTCCAAAAGGAACGCTCGTCGTGGAGTACACCGGGACACGCATGAAGCATGACGATGCCGACGATCTTTATAATAAGCGGCCCTATACCTACCTTTTCGGGGTAGGCGATGGCACTTGCGTCATCGATGGCTTCGGCATGGCGATGTATCTCAACCATTCCTGCGCGCCCAACTGTGAGACCGAAGAGGACGAGGGCGAACATGTCTGGATCCGCGCCATTCGTGACATTGAAGCGGGCGAGGAACTGGTCTACGACTACTTTCTCTATGACGGCGAGGGAGATGCGCCCTGCTCATGCGGTGCAGAACGATGCCGGGGAACGATGTATTCGCCCAAGGAATTGAGAAAACGCAAGCGCGCGGCTCCAGGGCAGCGAGGCCGCAAGCCAGCGAAAGACGCGCGCGCAGCAAAGAAATAAAATTCCGCATGAAAATGCACACGACTCCTGTCCCGTGACGCATGTGCAGGAGGAGTGTGCGGATCGAACCAGGCTGGGCTCTCTGTTATTTCGCGGGGGCCTTTTCTTTCTTGCGGGCAGCCCAGCGGGCGCGCGCTGCTTCTGACATCTTCTTGCGGGCTGCAGCCGACATCTTGCGTTTGAGCCGGACGGTAGTCGCCTTACTCTCCACGCTCTTTACGGGGGCCTCTTCCAGGCTGCTTAGAACGGAAAGAGCGTTGTCGACGCGGGCCAATTCCTTACAAAGCCGGATATGCTCCTGCTTCAATTGATGGACTGCAGAGTTGATTGCTTGATTTGCCATGTTACACAGTGTAACAAGAAATTAACATTGTGGAGTTATATGAGCGCTCTTTGTGGAACCATCGTAACCCACAAGTTAAGAACTCCTTCAGAAAAGAACGTAAGCCGCCCGGGTAAGTGACAGAGTAAATCCACCACTAACCTGCCAATTCAGGGCGCTTCAGGCGCAGTAGCGAAAGCGCGGCCAGGGTCTGCGCGTCAGCCACTTGCCCGCTTTCTACCATCTGATGAAACTCGCTCCAGGTGAAGCTCTGGCGAACAATGTCCTGCTCCTCGTGCTCGGGCTGTGCATCAAGCTGGGTAAGTCCGGTGGCTAGGAAGACGTACAAAGGCTGGGTCAGAAAACCGTACGCGATATAGATGCGGGCGAGCAGTTCCATTTCCTTCGCGACCAGTCCGGTCTCCTCGCGCAGTTCGCCGCGGGCAAGGTCTTCGATGGTGTAATTGGATGCCTGCTCCCACGTACCCTGAGGAAACTCCCAAAAGCGGCCGCCAACGGCGTACTTGAACTGCTGCACCATGTGTACCCTGCCGTGATCGACAGGGATGACCATGGCGGCATCGGGTTTCTCCACAGCGCCAAAAATTCCCTTCGAGCCGTCGGCGCGGCGGATCTCATCTTCCCGCACGGTCATCCAGCGATTCCGGTAAACGATTCGCGAGCCCAGCGTCTGCATTGCGACTCCCATGGCAAAATGAATTCTGCCGCTGCGGCTGGGGCTGGCGGCGGGTACGGGCCAACAAATGACCCTCCCGCCGCTGACGCCAGCCGGGGCGCGGCGTTTATAATCAGATTCTCCCATGAGCTACACCGTCCTGGCGCGCAAATACCGTCCCCAGAAGTTCGCCGATGTAATCGGTCAGGACCACGTGGTCCGCACCCTGAAGAATGCGCTGGAGCAACAGCGCATTGCCCACGGCTACATTTTCAGCGGACATCGCGGCATTGGAAAGACGACGATCGCCCGCATCCTGGCGATGGCCTTGAACTGCCAGTCCAGCGACCGCCCGGTGGTGGAACCGTGCGGCGTTTGCGACTCCTGCCGGGAGATTCGCGAGGGCTCGGTGGGCGCCATGGACGTGATCGAAATCGACGCGGCCACCAATCGCGGCATTGAAGAGGTGCGCAGCCTGATTGCCACGGCCTCGGCCGAACCGGCGCGCGACCGCTATCGCATCTTCATCCTCGACGAAGCTCACCAGGTGACCGACGCCGCCTTCAACGCGCTGTTGAAGACCCTGGAAGAGCCGCCCCCGTGGGTTGTGTTCATGATGGCGACGACGCAGCCCGAGGATATTCCGCAGACAATTCGCTCCCGTTGCCAGCACTTCAGCTTCCATGCGGTTCGTTTTGAAGAGATTGTCGGCCACCTGCGCGAGATCAGCGCGGCGGAAGGATTGACGGTGGATGAAGACGCGCTGGCGCTGCTGGCCGAGGCCGGCGACGGCTCCATGCGCGATGCTCTCAGCATCATGGACCAGGCAATCTCCTGCAGCGGCGACCGCCTGACCGCCGAAGTCGTGCGTGGCCTCGCCGGATCGGTCTCCACCGAGGTGCTGGAGCGGGTGATGAACGCCGTGCATGAGAACTCCAGCGACGAAGTGCTGCGGGTTGTCGATAAACTGATGGTGGAAGGCCAGAGCGCGACTTATTTCGCGCGCCAGACGGTTCGTTTCCTGCGCAATGCGCTGGTGGCAAAAGTTGCCGGAATCGAAAGTCCGATTCTGCAGATCAGCGCCGATGAAAAGAAAAGGGTCGCCGGCGTGGCCGCGCTGTTTGGCGAAGAAGAATTGACCCGCTTCCTGCAGATCATGCTGCGTACTCATGGCGACGTGAGTTACAAGCAGGAGCAACGCTTTCACCTCGAACTCGGACTGCTGAAGATGGTGCACGCGCAACGCCTGCTGCCGCTGGAACAGTTGCTGAGCAGCGTCAGCCTGACCGATGCTGCAAGCACACCGGGCCCGGCGGCACCGTCCACGCCCCGGCAGCCGGGAACTGCGCCGCGTCCGGCGCCGCCGCCTTCCTTCACCCCGCGCCCGCCCGGCGTTGCGCCCATCGCAGGCGGCTCTTCGCCTTTTGGGCAGGCGTCCTCGAAGCCTTCGCCGTTTGCCGCCGACAACGCCCGCAAGGGCCGGGAAGATATGTCCGCCGCAGAGGATGCCGCGCCGACCGCACCCGCCCCAGCTTCATCCAACATGCCCGCAAGCTACAGCGCTCAGCCAATGCCGCAAGGGTCCGGCGGCCGGATTCCGGCGATCGCTGCGCAGGCGATGCCAACGGCAGCCGGTACGCCATTCGACAACGGCAGCGCGCTGGCGGTTGCGCCGCGGGTGGAAACCTCCGATGCAGTTCCGGACGTGAATACGATCCGCGCGGCCGTGTTGCAGGCACTGGAGACCGGCGGCTCGCAGATGCTGTCGCTCGCCCTGGAAGAGGGACGCTGGTCGGTGGAAGCCAAGCTGGTTTCCGTCCAGGTGGAAATGTCGGAGGAGATGATCGAGGTCAGCTATACGCGGCAACAGGAGAAGCTCGCCAACCGGGCTGCAACCACGGTGGCGGGGCGAACGGTCAAGGTTCGCCTGGTGAGCCAAAGCACCCATGGCGCGGAGGGGAAGCCATCTCCATCCAGCAGCGGACGCGCCCCGGCCCGCGATGGCATCAAGACCAGGGCCGCCGATGAGCCGGTGGTGAAACGCATGATGGAAAAGTTTGGAGCAGAGATTCGCATTGTGATGGACCGCTCGGAGAGGTGACCGCAATGGACATGAAACAGATGCAGGAAATGATGACGCGGGCGCAGGAGATGCAGCAGACGATGCGGCAGAAGATGCGCGAGACGCAGGTCGAGGCTTCCTCGGGCGGCGGTGCCGTGGTGGTGCGCATGAATGGCGAAAAACAAGTGCTCTCCGTCAAAATTGAAAAAGATGCGGCGGCCGACGTGGAGATGTTACAGGACTTGGTGACGGCGGCCATGAACGAAGCCGTGCGTAAAGTGGATGCCGCCATGCAATCGCAACTGGGCGGATTGCTGGGCGGAATGGGGCTGCCACCGGGACTGTTTTAGGGGCGGCGCGTCCGCTGCCGCAGAGGGTTTCCGGATCGCGATTTCGCGCGGAGTTGAAGTAAGTCATGTCCAAGTTTGCCGAGCCCATGGCTCGCCTGATTGACGAACTGAAGAAGCTGCCGGGCGTGGGCAGCAAGAGCGCGCAACGCTACGCGTTCCACATCCTTCGCGGCTCCGACGAGGATGCCGAACAGTTGGCGGGCGCAATCCGCGAGATCAAGGCCGCCCTGCGCCTCTGCTCGATCTGCAATAACATCACCGACGTGGACCCTTGTGTCTACTGCTCCAGCGCCACCCGCAACCAGCGCGTGGTTTGCGTGGTGGAAGAGCCCACCAACATCGCCGCGGTGGAAAAGGGACGCACCTACAACGGCGCCTACCATGTGTTGCACGGAACCCTGTCGCCGATTCACGGCGTCGGCCCCGAGCACCTGCACATTTCCAACCTGCTGCGCCGCGCCGAAAGCGGCTCCGTCGACGAGGTCATCCTGGCGACCAACCCAACCGTGGAGGGCGAAGCGACCGCCGTGTACCTGGCGCAGCAACTGAAGCCAACCGGGGTGCGGGTCACCCGCATTGCAACCGGAATTCCCGCCGGCAGCGACATTGAATACGCGGACGAGGTAACTCTGCAGCGGGCGCTGGAGGGACGGCGCGAGATGTAGGACCTCAAGCCGGAGGGTTTGTCGTATGATCGACCCTATGGACGAAAAGACATTCCAACAACTCGCCGAGCAAGCCATGGAGCGGCTCACGCGCGCTCTCTACGACGTGGAAGAAGCAGCGGATTTTGACGTAGAGGAACGCGGCGGAGCCTTGCACCTAACCTTCGAGGAACCGCCCGGCACCTTTGTCATCTCGCCCAATTCATCGGCGCGCCAGATCTGGATCTCGGCACTGTCCACCAGTTTCAAACTCGACTGGAGCGCGGCCTACACGGATTTTGTCCTCACCCAGAGCGGAGAGCCGCTGCTGCCGCTGGTTGCACGCCTGCTCACCCAGCAGACGGGCAATGCCATCACGCTGGACTGACGGTTCGGCGCCCGGGGTCTATTCGGCGTTGCGGAGATGCGCCGGAGGAACCACGCCGGAGGCAATCTTGCGGCCGTTGCCGGGAATGAATGGCCCGGTGGTCGCTGGGCCCAGTTTGCGGCGCAGATCCTCGGCAATCTGGCGCCCGTGGTAACGCCCGTTCTCGATGAAAATTTCGTTGGTGTTCATTCCCGCAATAATCACGCCCGCCAGATAAACTCCAGCCATATTGCTTTCCAGGGTGCGAGGGTCCACCACGGGCTTTGACGAAGGCTGCTGGGACAGCTCCACTCCCAGCGCGCGCAGAAAGTTGAAGTCCGGATGATAGCCGGTCATGGCCAGCACAAAATCATTCTTCAGCCGTAACTCGCCCTGTGGCGTCTGTAGCAGAATGGTGTCCGGGGTGATCTCGCGGATGGACGTGTTGAAATAAGCGGCGATCTCCTGGTTCTTGATCCGGTTTTCAAGGTCCGGCTTGATCCAGTACTTGACGTTGGGCGAGATGGCCGCTCCGCGATGCACCAGGGTGACGCGCGCACCGTGACGCCACAACTCCAGCGCCGCGATGGCTGCCGAGTTCTTCGCTCCCACCACGACCACATCGGCGTCGTAAAACGGATGCGGCTCGCGATAGTAGTGCGTCACCTTGGGAAGGTCCTCACCGGGCACGCCTATGCGATTCGGCAGGTCGTAGTAACCGGTGGCAACCACCAGCTTGCGCGCAAGAAACCCGGATGGACGCGAAAGCTGGTCCTTGCAATGCACCAGGAACGCTCCGTCGGCGCCCTCGATGCCGGTCACCGCATGGTACTGGCGCACGTCCAGGCGATAGAACTCGGAAACCTTGCGATAGTATTCCAGCGCCTCCAGGCGCGAGGGCTTCTGCTGCGCGCTGACGAAGGGAATCTCGCCAATCTCCAGCAGCTCCGGCGTGGTAAAAAATGTCATGTGGGTCGGGTAGTTGTAAAGCGAGTTGACCAGGCAGCCTTTGTCCACGACAATCGCGGAATACCCCGCGCGCCGCGCCTCAATCGCGCAGGCCAGACCCGTAGGACCGGCGCCGATGATCAATACGTCGAATTGCTCCATGCATTGCCTCGCAACATACAAAATAGATGTTACAACGAATGGAGCTGCCAGGGATGGCGCGGCAAGCCAGTTCCCTGCCGGGTTCGATCCTCCTGCGGACGCGGAAGTCTCCCGCCCTGCTGCAAGATCGCGCAGAAGACGGGCGTCGAGCCCCTGGCAGATCATCCGCGCGGTGAACCTTCCGTCTTTCAATCGCCACGGCCGCCGCTGGCTGGGACACGCCGCCGTGCGGGCGGTTTCCGAAGTTGCCAGCCATTGTGGACCCATGTTTGGCGCCGTGTTGCGCCAGAACCAGCGGCAGCCAGGGGCAGTCAGTCTCAGAGAGATTGGCGCTTCTGTTCTGTGGTAGGCTAAACATGTGTGGGCGCGTAGCTCAGTTGGTAGAGCAACGCCCTTTTAAGGCGTGGGTCCTGGGTTCGAGTCCCAGCGCGCTCACCATGATTCTAAATGACTTACGCCGAATCTGAGTAGTGAGTTTCAGGCACCCCCAGACACCCAGACACGAGAAAAGCACGTCGCCTAGTTGTTGCCGGCGGCTTTTCTTGCTTTCAACCTCGCCGACAACTGCTTCGGTACGACCATCTGGACGACCTTCTGATGAGCCTTCTTCTGGTCGTCCGAGACCACCTGGGCGTAGGACTCGAGGGTGATCTTCGGCGTGGTGTGGCGAAGTTGGGATTGCGTGACCTTCACGTTCTCCCCATTCGAGATCAGCAAGGTGGCCAATGACCGGCGGAACATATGCCAGCCCCTTCAACCGCCCCTTGCGAGAGAGTTCCTGCTCCAGTACTCCGATGTCTCTCCAGGCTGCCTCAGTTGCTAAGGCGAGGACACCCGGGCCAACAACTGTAAAGCCAAGCGACGAAACAACATGAACAACCCAGAGCTTCGCACCATAGTGCCGCGCCAGCGAAATAGCTTGGTCCAAGGGTTGGTCCGAAGCCTGAGAGAAGTCGGTGGCGACGAGAATCGACCTCAGTTGTAGGCCAGGCAGCTTGGTTGATGTGAGAGCTGACGTGTTGCGCCTCCTGAATGGTGCGTAAATATATTCGGAGCGGCTGGCAGGCTTTTAATCCTCAGCCGTTTTGTCTCTTCTGCTGTTCCTCGTCACTGCTGTCGCTTGGCGATGCAGTGGCGCTATTCCCCGATAGCAACAATGCTCTCGCAGAGCATCTGTAGTTCCCGGAAGCTATCGATTGTCTTTTCTTTCAACTTCGGCACGTTTCCCCAGGGCAGGTCCAGCGCTTGCACAGACTGTTGAGTCTGTTTTGCGCTGCGCATTGGCACCTGTGAAAGATACCGGGCCAATTCCCGGAGACCCTCTTCTAAGCGATCATGGAAGGCTGCCAACGCGCTACGTTCTGATTCCGTACCTACTCCGGCTCCAGCCTCGAACAGTGCCCAAGGTTAAGGCGAACTGTCGCCACTCTCGACAATTGTCGAGACTGCCTTCGACATTCAGCTCAACTGCGCGATTTCCAGTGTTGTCATAGCGTTTGATTCAATAGGTTACGCATACGGGTATGCCGCGGTGCCTTTGGCAAGCGCATTGCTAAGGGTAGGTTTATGTTCAAGATCTCTACCGTCGATACGCGATCAAAGCGCACCTTAGTCGTGGAAGGAACTCTCATGGGACCCTGGGTGGATGAGTTGCGGAGGACGTGTGTTAGTGCAAGTCAGACACTCGGCGAACGTGAACTGGTCATCGACCTGAGCAACCTGACCGTCATCAGTCGCGAAGGAGAAGGCGCGATCTTCGACCTGATGAAAGAGGGCGCGAAGTTCTCCCGTAGTGGCATTCTCACCAGTCACATGCTGAAACAACTTGCACGGAAGTGCTCCACTAAGCTATGAAAAGCAATCGCACGGTTAATCGCTCAATTGAGCGCTCTGCCTGCCAGGTACGGAGCGAGCGAACCCGGCGAAGGCTGATAGAAGTGGCGATTGGGGCGTTTTCAGAACTGGGCTATGAGGCTACCAGCACACGGATTATCGCGGAACAGGCCCAAACTTCTCAGATTTCGATTTTCTACTACTTCGGCAGCAAAAGGGGACTCTATGGCGCGGCCGCCGAGTTCGTTGGCTCGAACATCGCACGTCTATTCCGGTCTGTCTGTGACGTTGCCCGCCAAGAACTTGTGAGTACCACGCTCACGCACGACCAGACGCTTAGCCTGTTTATCGAGTTCATCGCCGGCATCATGCGGGCCGAGAGTGATGCTGGTACACCGAGCTCGTGGGTCCAGTTTATCCGTCGTGAGCGGGTTGATTCAACGGAAGCGTTGGAGATCTTCAACATGCAGTATGCGTCAACTTTCGAGCTGGGACTGGAGTTCATTTCCCGGTTGACGAAGCTGCCAACAAAAGCGGCGGAGACCCGCTTGAGTTCAAACTGCCACCGACGAGCTGCAAGAATCCATGGCGCCGCTGGATCGACACCGCGCTGGAGTCGCCGGACGATATCGTTGACTGGCAGAAGGCGCCCTTGGTCCCGGGCGAAACCTATCGTGTTGCGCCTCATTCGGTGGCAGTGCTCTTTGCGCACGAGTTCAGCTCGCATAGTTGACGCCAAATGTTCGTGGCCTCGTGGGCTAGATGAGTGGTCCCTCAGCCTACTCATCGCCCATGTGGATACCGACAGAACGAGCTGTGTTGACGAGTTCCCCCTTCGGGTCGACGGCCTTCATCTTGCCGATGGCCTCGGCGATGTCAACGAACACGATCTTGCCTCCGCGCAGCGCCACCATCTTGAGGAAGCCGCGCTGTGCGATGAGGTCGACGGCGGCTACGCCGAAGCGCGTGCTCAGCACGCGGTCGTAGGGTGAGGGCGAACCGCCGCGCTGGGTGTGCCCCAGAACGGTGACACGTACCTCCTTGTTCGCCCCGGCGGCGATACCCTCACCGATGAGGCTGCCGACGCTGATGCCCTTGGGGATGGCGCCGTAACGCTGGATGCAGTCCTGACGAATCTCCTCGGGAACCTGCACGCCCTCAGCCAGCGAGATGATCGTGTATTTCTTCCCGAAGATTTGGCGCTGGCTGATGCAGGAGCAGACGCTTTCCAAAGAGAAAGGAATCTCGGGGAGAAGAATGATGTGGGCGCCGCCGGCTATACCTGCGTGCAGGGCGATCCAGCCGGCGTCGCGTCCCATCACCTCCACGATCATTACCCGATGGTGCGACTCGGCGGTGGTGTGGATGCGGTCAATGGCGTCCGTGGCCACGTGCAAGGCGGAGTCAAAGCCAAAGGTCACGTCGGTGGCGGAAAGATCGTTGTCAATCGTCTTGGGCACGCCAACCACGGGCAGGCCCTTGGCCGCCAGTTCCAGCCCGATCTTCTGCGTGCCATCGCCACCGATGACAATCAGGGCGTCCAGTCCCATGATTCTTGCGTTCTTGATGACTTCGTCGGAGAAATCCTTGGCGGCACCCTGGCCGTCGTCGCTTACGCGATATTGGAAGGGATTGCCGCGATTCGTGGTGCCCAGGATGGTGCCGCCGCGCGGGAGTATACCACTCACGTCATTCAGCAGGAGCGGACGACTCTTCTCTGGCCAGATGAGACCGTCAAAGCCGTCGTGGACGCCAACAACATCGAAACGATACTTGAGGATGGCGGTTTTTACGGCAGCGCGAATGACTGCGTTGAGGCCGGGACAATCTCCTCCGCCGGTGCAGATGCCAATTTTTCTGATCTCGGACATTTAAAATTTTCTCTAAATGATTGCGGTATTCATGAAAACCATTGCAATGATTCTGGTTATTTCAATTCAACACATAGCGCTTGTGTCATCAATATTTATTCTTAGCTTTGGACGTAAATCTAGCCACGAGAAACTCCTGCGCAAGGCTGCTGACGACCCGCTCGCCGGTGCTGATGAGGAAATTCCCAAACACCATCCCCGCACCGCGATTCG
>CAZQDD010000060.1:0-14596 GCA_964591805.1 uncultured Acidobacteriaceae bacterium
CGAAGCGCTGCAGCCAGACGTGTCCGAGCAGCCACCAGTCGCGGCGGTCGCGTCCGTGGCGGCGCTCCAGCGAGAAGGCGATGACGGAGGCGATGAAGTCGATGACCAGGAACATGAGGAAGAACAGTACAAGCTGGTCAAAGCTGGCCGGGTCGGCGGTCTCGGGATGGAAGTGCTTGTCCCAGACCAGGTATTTGACACAACCGACGACGAACATGATGTCGATGAAGGGCGAGACCAGGGGCAGTAAAATCTGGAAGATGACGATGTTGGGCAGGGCGACAAAGCCCAGCGCGCCTTTGCGGGCGAACGCGGAGCGATGCTTCCAGACCGCCTGCAGGATTCCGAACGACCAGCGGAAGCGCTGGCGCATCAGTCCATTGGCGGTGGTTGGCGCCTCGGTGTAAGCCAGGGACCGGTCCTCGTACTCCACCTTGTAGCCGTTTTGCAGCAGGGCCATGGTGAGGTCGGCGTCTTCGGCGACGGTGTCTGTCTTGTAGCCTCCCGCCTGGCGCACGGCTTCCGTTCTCCAGGCGCCAATTGCGCCGGGAACGACGCAGACGGCGCTGAAGACGTTGAGAGCGCGACGGTCAAAATTCTGGCTGGTGATGTACTCAAGGGCCTGCCACCGGGTCCAGAGGTTGACGCGATTGCCGACCTTGGCATTTCCAGCCATGGCCGCAATCCGGGCATCCTGGAAGTGAGGGACCAGGTAGGCGATGGCGTCGCTGGCGATGATGGTGTCGGCGTCAATGCCGACGAAGATTTCCTCGGTGACGAACTGCAAGCCGTAATTGAGCGCCTTGGCTTTGCCGCCGTTCTCCTGGCGCAGGATGGTGACGCGGCCAAGGGCGATTTCCTCGGCAAACTGGGCGCGTGCGACCTCGCAGGTGCGATCCGTGGAGCCGTCATCGATGACCACGACATGCAGGTTGGGATAGGTGGAGCAGAGGACGCTCTGAATCGTCCGGGTGATGACCTTCTCCTCGTTGAAGGCGGGAACCAGGACGGCGACGGCGGGTTGGAAGTCGGAGTTGTCCGTGGCCTTCTCCGTGGCATGGCGGCGCAAACGGTCAAAGATCGCGGCGGCGCCGACGCAGACCAGGCGGCCGCTCATGAGAACGTCGCCAACGAAGAAGACGAAGACAATGAAGGCGTTGACGGCTCCGAAGATGAGGAAGCCGGCCGAATCGACCGTGGCCCAGATGCGCTCGTTGGTCGAGATGGGAGCCATGACATCGGCGTAGCTTTTGCCCAGCAACTCGTGTACGGAGACGATCGCATAGCCGCGCGCGCGCAGCCCTTCGATGATCATGGGAAGGGCTTTGACGGTGTTGCCGCGGTAGCCGCCGCCATCGTGCAGCAGGATGATGGAGCCGCGCCCAAGTTGACTCATAACGGACTGGGTGATCTGCTCGGGCGTGGGACGCGGGTCATCGCGCCAGTCATCCGGATCAATCTTGTCGCCGACGGTGATATACCCCATGCTCTGGGTGAGTTCGAGGGGACGAACCTCATCGGCAGTGTCGGGCTCCTGGTCCACGTCATACGGGGGACGAAAGAGCGCGGGCTTGATGCCGAGCTTGGCCGCCAGCAGGCGCTCGGTGAGGTTCAGCTCGACGCGCAGGTACTGGGCGCTGATGATGCTGATGTCGGGATGGGTGAAGGTATGATTGCCGATCTCATGGCCTTCGCGAAAAACGCGCTTCAGCAGCGACGGATACCGTTCCGCCTCGAGGCCGATGGTGAAGAACACCGCTTTGACGTTGTAGTGCTTGAGAATGTCGAGAATCTTCGGCGTCCACTGCGGGTCTGGGCCATCGTCGAAACTGATGACGACCTCTTTGGCGGATCCGCCATAAGCCTCGAGACGGTAGGGGCTGGGCAGATCCTGGAAAATTTCGTCGGTGATCAGCCCGGTGGCGTCAAGGGTGATGTTGCGGGTGCCGGCCGAGGGCTTGCTCTCGATGCGCAGGATGTCGCCATCGCCTTCGATGTCCACGTCCTGGCCGGGATCGACCACTTCGAGTTTGTCCGGCGCGTCGGTGTCGCGGGGTGAATCCCACACCTTCCAGAGGGAGCGGTCCTCGGAGCCGAGCCGCCAGAGGGCAAAGGTCGAGAGTCCAAGCGAGCGCGCCGCGCGCATCTGGTTAAGCGCGGTGACGGCGTCCAGATACCAGACATCATGGCGGTTGTTGGCGCCATCCAGATACGTGAAGTGGGGGTTCAGCATGTCGGAGTCAAAGTCGATGTCGGACTCGGAATCACGCGCCTCCAGCCATGCCTCCTGCACGTTGACGTTGTGCACGCCGGCCATGCCTGGTTTTCCCTTGGCAGCGGTCGTCCAGTCGTATCCGTAGTTGCCAATGGCGCAGATGATCTTCTCGCGCGGGATGCGCCGCAAGGCCGCCTCCAGATTCTGGGTGAACCAGTCCTGGCTGGCAATGGGGCCCGGCGGGCCTCCGGGATAGTGCTGGTCGTAGTTCATCAGGATCAGTCCGTCGGCCAGCTTGGACAGGTAGGCGTAATCGTAATCCGGGTTATTGGCGGGCACGCTGAGGTAAAGCTTTTGATTGCGCTGATGGAGGCTGGAAGCAAGCTCGGCAATCAGGGCGCGGTATCCGGGCTGGGCCTCCGTGGGAATAGCCTCGATGTCCACGGTCAGGCCCTTGTAGTTGTCACTGCCAAGGAAAGTGTTTATCTGCTGGAGGAAGCGGTCGCGCCCATCCTTGGAGTCGAGCATCGTGGCGATGTCACTGCGCCATTCGTTGACGATGGGATCGAAGTTATTGACCATCGGCAGGACGTCAACCTGGGCGTTGCTGCTCTTGATCAGGGACATGAGCTTGGGATCGATCTGGGCGACATGGCCGTTTCCGATGACGTTGAACAGGACGTTGTTCTCATCCACGGCTTGCAGATTTCCATCGGCCCCCAGGACGTGCAGCCACTCGGGAAAGACGAAGTCGATCTGGTGAATGTACTCGCGCAGTTCGCTGTAGCTGGCCGCGTCCCAGGTCACATAGAATGCGCCACGAATCCCTTCGCCGGAGTTCAAGACGACTTCGGAAGCTGGGATTCGCGTCTTGCGGTGCGTGCTTTTTCGCTGCGGCTTCTTGTGCTCATTGAGCTTGAGGGCGCGATAGTTCTTCTTCTGTTCAGCCAGCAGCACGGCGGGAATGCTGGTCTTGCGCACGATGGTGATGACGAAAAAGACGATGAGCAGACTGAGTACGACCACCGCAACGTCAGTCGTCTGGCGAATCCGCTTCCAGCGGCGCCGGTCAGGATCGAAAAATATGGGCTTGGACATTCCTTAATTGCCGTCGCTCCTATCGTATGGCCCGCATCTGCCGCCGTCAATGAAGCATGCGCGGCCGCGCGGTTGGCCTCCACTCCGCCGTGCGTCATCTGTTATATTCGGTCGTGCTCACCTTGCTGCGCAGGCATCCCTGGTGGTTTGCCGCCACAACCATGGCGGCGGTGTTGCTGCGCCTGTTTTTCGTCTTGAAGCTGCCGGTGATCGCCGGCGATTCGCTGGTCTACGGCGACATTGCCAAGTGCCTGATCAATAACCATATGTTCGGCATGGAAAAGGCATCCGGGTGGGAGCCGACTCTGATCCGCCTGCCGGGTTATCCGTTCTTTCTCGCCTTCACGTTTTTGATCTGGGGACAGGACCATTACATTGGCGCCACGCTGGTGCAGCTTGTCTTTGACGTGCTGACCTGCTTTCTGGTGGCTGACATTGCACGGCGGGTTGTGAACGATCGGGCGGCGCAAACCGCATTCCTGCTGGCGGCTTTCTGCCCGTTTCTGATGAACTACGTGGCTACGCCGCTGACCGAGTGCCTGGAAATCTTCTGCATCGCGGCCGCCATCGATAGCGCGGTGATTGCCCTGGATGCGCGGCTCCTGCGCTGGTGGGCGCTGTGCGGCGTGGCATGCGCGGGAGCGATCCTGTTGCGTCCGGACGGCGGCCTGATCCTGATCTCGATCGGCCTTGCCGTGTTGCTGCGCGGGCTGCGCGAGCCCGGACGGCGGCGCGAGTTATTTGCCGCCACCCTGCTGCTGGGCGCCGTCTCGCTATCCCCGCTGCTGCCGTGGACGATTCGCAACTGGAGGGTGATGCACGTCTTCCAGCCGCTGGTGACCACCCATGCCAGCGATCCGGGCGAATACCTGCCGATGGGATGGGAACGCTGGTTCAAGAGCTGGCTGATCGACTATGCCAGCGTCGAGGATGTGGGCTTCCGCGTTCCCGGCGACACCATCGACGTGGGCGACATTCCCGACCGCGCCTACAACTCCGAGGCCGGGCGGGCACTGGTGCACCGCCTGCTGGACGAATACAACCGGAACCACCAGATGACGCCGGAGCTGGACCGCCAGTTTGCGGCGCTGGCCGCCGAGAACGTGCGCCTGCATCCGCTGCGCTATTACCTGCTGCTGCCGGTGGCCCGCATGCTGGACATGTGGTTCCGGCCCCGCACCGAGATGATGCCGCTGGACACGCACTTCTGGGAGATGGAACAAGATCCGCACGACTCCTGCTGCGCCATTGCGCTGGGATTGCTGAACCTGGCCTACGTGGCGGCCGCCCTGGGCGGCGCATGGCTGATGCGCGGCCGCATCCGCTACCTGGGATTGCTGCTTGCCTATCCCATCTTGCGCTCGCTGTTCCTGGCAACCACCGGCGCGGCGGAAGACCGCTACACCCTGGAGTGCTTCCCGTTTTTGTTTGTTCTGGCCGCCGCCCTGCTGCTGTGGTGGCAAGGGCGCAGCCGGGGCGCAGAGACGAGCCCATTCACGGATACGCCCCCGGCAGCAAAGGCCGGAGGCTGAGTTGTGGTTCGGGAGATTTCCTAGGAGGGCGACGGAATTGGACCCGCGGCATCGTCGAAGGGCGAGTCGCTCATGCGGAAGCTGGTGCGAATGTGCTCGCTGAGCAACTCGGCGGCCTGGCGATTGGCTTCGCGGTCACTGCGCAGAAGATATTTCATGGCTTCCACCAGCACCCGCTGTCCCTCGAGATACCTGGGATCGTCGGTGCGGAGGCGGGTGCGCCGGGTTGGGTCCGGCAACGCCGCGATGATTACTACTTTGGGTTTGGCCATGAAACTCCTTGATGAATCAGACGCGCGCTGGGCGCTGGCGGTTGCAGAATTAAGAGAATGCGGCCTCCACCCGGCGCCGGTCAGTTGGGGCTGATGTACTTGGTCCGGCCCGTGGTCTTGAGCTTGAAGGCGTCGCGCGGCAGAGGCCGGTTGACCTGGATCGAGGTGTAGGTGGCGATGCGATAATCGCCGCCGCCCTCCAGGAATTCCTGCTTCACGCTCATCCCCGTCTGCTGATCGATCCAGATCCTGATCTGGCTGAACATATTCCTTACCTTCTGCGCCTTGGGCACCAGCTCGATCTTATAGGTGGCCTTGCCGTCAAAGTTCTCCGCACCCACGTAGCGCAGATCGAAGCTTTTCGCCAGGTCGTGGCCGCGGCCGCCAAAGCCGAGCGTCAGGTAAGCTTCAAAGTCCCCGCGGTTCTTGCCTGCCTTGTAGCTGGTCACCTCATCCGCCTTGGGCAGATAGACCTGCAAGCCGTCCTTTTCCGTAAATAGCACGTACTTCGGGGCGGGATAGGTAATCTCGGCAGCCATCTCCACGTTGGAACCGGCGCGGCGGAAGTACATCACGCCCTTCTGGATGTCGTGGTCGTTGACCACCTTCTGATACTGGTCCCACACAAATTCCGTCTGCACGTTCTTGAAGTTCGCGCTCTTGCTGTCCAGCAGGTTCAAGACCTGTTCCAGGTCGACGGGCTTGGCCTGGCCCAATGCGGAGGTCGCCAAAAGGACGGCCAGGGATGCCACGAGCACCAGTCTTTTCATTGCACTCTCTTTTCGAACACGGTCCCACCGGGAAGGCTGCTACCGCCGAACCCAGACATGATATCCCACGAGATTGCCCTTGCTGTCCAGCTCGGGCGCCCAGCGCTTGATCTTCACATAGCCGCTGATCGGCTCGATGACGCGCTGCAGATCGGCCTGGGTGTCCGCCGGCGTGCCGCCGTTCACATCGCGCGCATCCACCCGGAAGATGAGTCCGTTGTCGCCGTCCGGCATGACCAGGACGCTCTTGGGACGGGGCTGGCGCTCGGCCGGTTTGTCCTTGTAGTTGATGAAGTGCGGGGTCACAAAAATGATCAGCAGGATCAGCGTGACCATCACATCGTAGTGGAAGGATCCGCGCGGATAGGTCCACCAGATGTAGCCTTTGATTGTCTGCCACGCTTTTTTCATTGCACGTCTCTCATTGCACATCCAGTTTATTCGATCATGGAGCTGGCGCAGGGCCGATTGCCGCCGGAGACCGCTCCGCGCCCGGGGGTTTACAGCTTGCGCGCCTCGATTTTTTCCGCGCCGATGTAGGGGCGCAGCGCCTCGGGAATCAGGACGCTGCCGTCCCTCTGCTGGTAATTCTCAACAATGGCGACCCAGGTGCGGCCAACCGCCAGCCCGCTGCCGTTGAGGGTGTGCACCAGTTCGGCGCCTTTCCGGCCCTCGGGCTTGTAGCGGATATTGGCCCGCCGCGCCTGGAAGCTCTCAAAGTTCGAGCAGGAGGAAATTTCGCGGAACAATCCCTGCCCCGGCAACCAGACTTCCAGATCATACGTCTTGGCCGAGCTGAACCCCATATCGCCGGTTGACAGCAGCATGCGGCGATAGTGCAGGCCCAGCCGCTCCAGCACCTCTTCGGCCGAGCGCGTCAGCTTCTCGTGCTCGTCGTAGCTCTGCTCGGGACGGGTAAACTTTACCAGCTCCACCTTTTGAAATTGATGCTGGCGAATGATGCCGCGGACATCCTTGCCGTAGGAGCCCGCCTCGCTGCGGAAACACGGCGTGTAGGCAGTGAGCGAAATCGGCAGGCGCGAGGCTTCCAGGGTCTCGTCGCGGAAGATGTTGGTGACCGGAACCTCGGCCGTGGGAATCAGCCAGAGGTCGTGCTCGCCCTGCGGAACCCGGAACAGGTCCTGCTCGAACTTGGGCAACTGGCCGGTGCCGTACATGGACTCCGAGTTGACCAGGTAGGGTGGCAACACTTCGGTGTAGCCATGCTCGCGGGTGTGCAGGTCGAGCATAAAGTTCATCAGGGCGCGTTCGAGCTTGGCGCCGAGGTCCCAATAGAGGGCGAAGCGGGCGCCGGTAATCTTGGTGGCGCGCGCCAGGTCCAGAATGCCAAGCTGCTCGCCAAGCTCCCAGTGCGGCTTGGGAGTGAAGTCGAACTCCGGCGCCTTGCCCCAGCGCTTCACCTCGACGTTGGCGGTCTCATCCTTGCCCACCGGCACGGATTCGTGCGGCAGGTTGGGGATGGTTTTCAGGATGTTGTAGAGGGCGGTGTCGGCTGCCTTGGCCCGCTCTTCCAGGGCCGGAATGCCTTCCTTCAGCTTGACGACCTCGGTGCTCAGCGACTCCAATTCAGACTTCTGCGCGGGCGTGATCGATCCCTTTTTCTCCGCACCCATGAGCGGGCCGATCTTCTTGCTGAGCTCGTTGCGGCGGGCCAGCGCGGTCTCCAACTCGCGGGTCAGGGTGCGGCGCTGGCTGTCCATCTGGCGGAAACCGCCAAGAACTTCTGCGGGGTTTGCGCCACGGCTGCGCAGCTTCTCTTCCACCACGGATAAGTGCTCGCGGACAAAGGCAAGGTCTAGCATAAGAGGTAAGGATATCAAGAACGCCGGACCGAAGGCGAGGAGCAAAACCGGACACTGCGACCGGCTTCACCTGGAAACTGGACTGCCAGGAAGTCGTACTAAATCGTCCGCCGGCAGTTTCCTTAGTAAACAATCTGGATATATACTGCATCGCCCGCCAGAATCATCGCGGGAAATCCAGTGCGCAAGACAGGAGATTGCAAACAATGAGAAAGAGTGTGGGGATTCTCGTTGGGTTTTTCCTCGTATTGGTATCCCTGGGAACTGCCGTTGCGCAGCAACCGGGCCTCAACCAACCACCGAAAGTTCTTTTGATCATCCGCGAATTCCTGAAGCCGGGAAAAGACGGGATGCCGCATGAGAGGACGGAGAGCGCTTTTGTGCAGGCGCTCAGCCGCGCCAAGGAGCCGGTTCACTACCTGGGCATGAACTCCCTGTCGGGAAAGACACGGGCGCTGTTCCTGGTCCCCTATGACTCGTTCGAAGCCTGGGAAAAGGACAGGCGGTGGGTCGAGCACAACCCCGCTCTCTCCGCTGAACTGGACCGGGCCACCGTTGTCGACGGCGAACTGCTGGAGTCCGTCGACCAGGGCGCCTTTACCTACAGCGAAGAATACAGCTACCACCCGGCGGTCAACATGGCGCAGATGCGCTACTTTGAGATCGAGGTTTTCCAGACGCGCCCAGGACACCACGCCGAATGGGATGAGGCGGTGAAGCTGGTGAAGGCAGCCTATGACAAAGCCCTGCCGGACGCACACTGGGCCACCTACCAGGCGATCCTGGGAGGCAGGGAACGCTACATTGTATTTACCCCGATGAAGTCCCTGGCGGAACTGGACCAGGAGATGACGGCCAACAATTCGTTCATGGCCGCCATGGGCATGGACGGGATGAAGAGACTCGAAGAACTGACGGCGGCGGGGATTGAATCGACCGAAACAAACCTGTTCGCCTTCAATCCCAAGATGAGCTACATTTCCGAGGACTGGATCAAGGCGGACCCGGCTTTCTGGAAACCGAAGGCGGAGCCCGCGGCGGCAAAGAAGCCAGTGGAAAAACCGGCGGCCAACTAAAAAAACAGATGGTCAAAGAGCAGGAAGAAGGAGGAGGAACATGCGGATGTCCCTCCTTTTACTTTGCGCGCTTTCACCTCGCATTCACGGGTCTGCACTACACTATTCTTCGTATGCGCCGCCAACTTCGTAGTGCCATCGCTCTGCTCGTTTTCGGCCTGTGGGCCGTCGCCTCTTTTGCCAGCGCCTATAACGCCCAGCCCAGGCTGGTGGTCATCGTGGTGGTGGATCAACTGCGCGGCGATCTGCTGGAACGCTATCACGACGACTTCGGTGAGGGCGGCTTCCGCCTGCTGATGGATCACGGTGCCTGGTTTACCTCCTGCTACTACAACTACGCGGCCACCAAGACGGCGCCGGGGCACTCGACCATTGGCACGGGTACCTATGTGCTGGGGCATGGGATTCTTGCCAACGACTGGTGGGATCCGAAGTTGCGCCGCATCGTCACCAGCGTGGAGGACGAGAGCACCAGGCCGCTCGGGCTGCCTGACGGTGCCGAGGGCGTGCGCTGGAGTTCGTCGCCCCACAACCTGCAGACGGACACCATCGGCGACGAACTGAAGCTGGCCACCGGAGGGCGCGCCAAGGTTTACGGCGTCGCCTTGAAGGATCGGGCGGCGATTCTTCCGGTTGGTTTTTCCGCCGATGCGGCGTTTTTCCTCGATGCGCAATCGGGCGCATTTGTTACTTCCACGTACTACATGCAGAAGGCGCCGGAGTGGCTGCTGCGGTTCAACGCCGGCAAAACGCGCGCGGCCTATCTGAATCGCGAGGTGAAAGACGCGTCGGGCAAGGTGTTGCGCTCGACCGCCCCGGCAAAGGACGCCAAGGGCAAGGAAATGTCTTTCTACGACCTGGTGGGGCCGACGCCCTGGGGCAATGACTACACGGCCGATATTGCCAGGCAGATCATCGACAATGAGAAACTTGGCACCGGAGCGGTGACCGACCTGATCTCCATCAGTTTCTCCTCGCCCGATATCCTGGGCCACGCCGTGGGGCCAGACTCGCCCGAGCAGCAGGCGATGCTGGTGGCGCTGGACCGCACCCTGGCGGGATTCTTCGCGTATCTGGATGGCAAGTTGGGCAAGGGCAACTGGGCGGTGGCGCTGACAGCCGATCATGGCATTGCGCCGATGGCGGACTATGCCGGCAAGCTGCGGATTCCCGCCTTCAACTTCAGCTCCACGGACATGCGCACGCAGTTGAACCACATGCTGAGTGCGCAGTATGGCAAAGAAGCCGAGTACGTGGTCTACATCGACTACCCGGTCCTGTACCTAGATTCGGAGGCCTTCGCAGCCGTGCAGGTGAACCAGGCGGATGGAGAAAAAGCGGTGGGCGAGCTGATGCTGAAGCTGGGATTCCGCAACTACGCGACAAAGTTGCAGATGGGCGCCGGGGAGTTGAAGAACAGCATCTTCCGGCAGCAGATTCTGAATTCCTACTCGCCGCTGGGAGGATGGTACGTCACCGGATTCCTGCCGCCGTTCCAGATCGCCGCCGCCACCGGCACCACCCACGCGGTGCCCTACAGCTATGACGCGCACGTGCCCCTGGCGTTTTACGGAGCGGAGTTCCGCGCCGGCGTCTACCGCGAGAGCGTGGAGCCGGTGGACCTGGCGGTGACCTTGAGTTCCCTGCTCCGCATCAACAAGCCGGCGAGCGCCGTAGGCAGAGTGCTTGACGAGGCATTTGCCGGCCCGGCAGCGGTTGCCGTCGCTGCGACCCCGGCCACGAAGTAGAATGAAGGAATGAGCCCGAGCAATCCCGAGCAGCCAGTGGAGCCGGCAAGCACGGCTTCCACTCCGAACTCCACCCCAGCGCCCGCAGCGCGGCCATCGCGGCGCGCTGCGCCAACCCTTGATATGAGTGTCCGGATCGCGGGCATCGTCTTGAAAAATCCGATTCTGGCGGCCTCTGGAACGTTCGGTTATGGCATTGAGTTTGAAGACATTGTCGCGCTGGAAAAGCTCGGAGGCTTTGTCGTCAAGGGACTGTCGCGCGAGCCCATGCCGGGCAATCCTCCGCCCCGCCTGTTTGAGACGGCGGCGGGAATGCTGAATGCGATTGGCCTGCAGAACATTGGGGCGCGCGCGTTTGTGGAAGAAAAGCTGCCCCAGCTGCAGAAAATCAAAGACACGGTGGTGATCGCCAACGTCTATGGCTACAGCACGGAGGATTACGAAGCAACGATCCGCATTCTGAACGAAGGCGAAGGGATTGCGGCTTACGAGCTGAATGTTTCCTGCCCGAATGTGCGCTATGGCGGAATCGCCTTCGGGCAGGATCCGGCGTTGCTGTCCGAAGTGGTGGCCGGGGCGCGCGCCGCCTCCAGGCGGCCGCTGATCGTCAAGCTTTCGCCCAACGTGACCAGCATCGCACAAATGGCGCGGGCCGCGGAAGATGCGGGCGCGGACGCGATCTCACTGGTGAATACCTTCCTGGCGATGGCCATTGACCCGGTAACGCGGCGGCCTCGCATCTCCAATGTGACGGCGGGGCTGAGCGGCCCGGCGATCAAGCCGATCGCCGTGCGCATGGTGTACGAGGTGGCACAGGCGGTGAAGATTCCCATCATCGGCATCGGCGGCATCAGCACCCCGGAGGATGTGGTGGAATTCCTGCTGGCGGGAGCTACCGCGGTGGAAGTGGGTACGGCGAATTTCTGGGATCCGCGGGCTTGCGAGCGGCTGGTGAAGCAGTTGGAACGCTGGTGCCTGGAGCAAGAGATTGAAAGCGTGGCCAGCTTGCGCGGGGGATTGATACTAAGCTGAGCGCCGCACAATAATTCACTCCATGGATCATCGCCGGAAGAACCAAGCTGACGCAACCGGCAATGCTTGCGCAGGATGGCCCATGATGGACCAAACAGTACCCCTCCGCGCAGGAGGGGTTGCTTTTGCGATCCATTGTCGCCGCTTAGTGGCCGCCGGAGATTCTGACCCGCAATTCCTCGGGTAGGCGTTCGCGCAGATTTTCCGGGAGGCGGTCGTGCAGATTGCGTGCTCTGGTGAGGGCCGCGTCCTTGACCACGAGCGGAGCGGGAGTGGAGACGGCCACCAGCAGCCAGATCAGAGCCGAGAGCGCAAAGCCGCAGAGCGCGCCAAGTTCAAGCCAGAGGGCGTGCGGCGGAAAGAAATGGTGGATTACGGCGAAGGCGAAGACGAAGACGAAGGCCGAGACCGTGGCCAGGGTGATGAGAGTGATATCGATGGTGCGATGAAGCTTCTGGCGCGAGCGGCAGTGTTCGCAGGCGGCCAGATGGGCCTCATAGTCACCACTCATCTCCGGCGCCAGGCCGGTGATGTCATAGCGCCAACCCGCAAGGATATGGCCGACGAATGGATCGATGCATTGACTCATAATCAATCAATTCAATCTATATGGTAAGGGCCGACAGGGGCATGTCCTGCGAAGCCAGAACCAGACGGTTGCCCCACAGCACCTGACGCATCCCCAGGGCCCGCTCAGCTGCGATCCGCGCCAAGTCCGGGAGATTATTCTGCTCAGACAAGTGAGCCAAAATGAGGAATGCCGCACTCCCATCATAATCCGTTGCAAGAAATTCCGCGAGAGCCTGGTTGGAGAGATGCCCAACCCTGGACATGACGCGCTGTTTTACGGCCCAGGGATAAGGGCCAAGGCGAAGCATTTCCAGATCGTGGTTGGATTCCAGAATCAGTCCGTCGCAGCCGCGGAGTTGATCGCGGACGTTCTGCGGCAGGAAGCCGAGATCGGTGGCAATGGCCATGTGCACGCCTTCGGCAGTGAAACGGAAACCGACGGGATCAGCGGCGTCGTGGGGAATGGTGAAGGGCATGACCTCGATGTCTCCGACGCTGAACCCTTTGCCGGGAGAAAACAATTCGAGACGCTCGGCCCGCACCTGGTTGCCCGCTGAATCCTTGTACTGGCGCTGCCAGGCGCCGTGCGTGGGCGCGGTGAGGTAGACGGGCAAGCGAAACTTTTTGGCCATGACGTGTACACCGGCGACGTGGTCGGCGTGCTCGTGGGTAATGAGAATGGCGGAAACAGACTCTGGAGCGACGCCCTGGAGCGCGAGGCGGCGGCAGGTTTCGCGGCAGGAGAGACCGCAGTCGATGAGCACGCGGGTTCGGGAGGTCGCGAGCAGCGTGCAGTTGCCCCGGCTGCCCGAGGCCAGGACTGTAATCGAGACGGCCACGAGGGATAGCATAGCCGGAAAGGGCAAGGTTTCAAAGCTTCAAACAGGCGATTCCAGCTCCAGGGCACTCCAGGACGGTGTATGCCGAGTCGTGGGCAGCCGCCGTTGCCGGGTGCCATGGGCCGGGCCGCGGCCCGAAACGCGGCTGGCGTGTTGAGCTGCCCATGGGGCCGCACCCGGGATTGGACCTGTGCTTGGAGCGGTCGTCCGGAACTCGCCCCACACGCCCAGGATGCCCCATCCCGGCTGCATCTGCCCATGCACAAAAATCGCCAGACTTCCCTTACCCACAGTTTTTCCACAAACTTGCCCGCCAATCCCGCCCACCCGCCGCCGCAATGGAGCAGACTAGTAAGGTGGCCAACCCCGGAGACTTCGCCTACACCGTCAAGCAGCAGGCCGACATCGTCCGCATCATCGGCGAGTACGTAAAGCTGCGCAAGTCCGGGGCGCAGAACTACTCCGGCCTGTGCCCGTTTCATGGCGAAAAGACACCCTCGTTTTCCGTCCACGCCAGCCGCCAGTACTTTCACTGCTTCGGCTGCGGAGTCTCGGGCGACGTCTTTACCTTCGTCCAGAAGATCGAGAACATCACCTTCCCCGAAGCCGTCACTGCCGTCGCCCAGAAGCTGGGCATCGCCGCGCCCAAGGCCCAGTTCAACTCGCCGCAGGAGGCTCGTGAGGCCCGTACCCGCGGCCTTCTGCTCGACCTGCACCAAGCCGCATGCCTCTGGTTCCAGGAGCAGCTTGCCCATCCCGAGGGCGCCGCCGCCCGCGAATATCTGCGCGGCCGCGGCCTCGACGAGGAAGCCATCGCCCGCTTCCGCATTGGTTTCGCCCCCGAGTCCGGTTTCCTCCTCCGCGACAAGCTCAAGGGAGCGGCCGATGAAGACACCCTGCGCGAAAGCGGCCTTTTTAGTTGGAAGGAGCGAGAGGATGCGCGCCCCGGTGATTCGTCCAAACCCGCGCCCGCCGCGCTCTACAGCAAGTTCCGCAACCGCATCGTCTTTCCCATCTGCAATGAAGGCGGCAAGGTCATCGCCTTCACCGGGCGCACCCTGGCCAGCGACGAAAAATCCGGCCCCAAGTACCTCAACTCGCCCGAGACGCCCATCTACAGTAAGTCGCGCGTCCTCTTCAATCTCCACCTTGCCAAGGAGGCCATCCGCCGCCTCGACTACATCGTCCTGGTCGAAGGCCAGATGGACTGCATCTCCGTCTTCAATGCCGGATTCCACAACGTCATCGCCTCCAGCGGCACCGCGTTCACCGAATTGCAGGCCCGCCTGCTTGCCCGTTTCAGCAAAAAAATTGTCGTCAACTTCGATCCCGACACCGCTGGAGCCGCCGCCGCCGAGCGTTCGCTCGCCCTGCTGGTCAGCGAGGATTTTGAAATCCGCATCGCCACCCTCGACCAAGGCTTCGACCCCGATCTGTTCGTGCGCCGCAAGGGAGCCGCCGCCTACGGTGCGGCTCTGCAGGCCTCGCAGAAATATTTCGATTACCTCATCGAGCGCGCCCAGGCACGGTTTCCGCGCAGCGCCGAAGGCAAGGTCAAAGCCATCAACTATCTTCTGCCGCACATCCAGCGCATTCCCAGCCGCATCGTGCGCGACGAACT
>CAZQDD010000061.1:0-14562 GCA_964591805.1 uncultured Acidobacteriaceae bacterium
GCAGGCCGCTCGCACCGGGGAGGTCGAGCTCGCGAGCGATCTTGGTCAGCTCGGTGATGTTTTTTTCTTTCAGTTCAGCAATCGTCATGTCCACCTACGGAATGTTTATCGAGAGGAAGGAATCAGGTGCGCCGCAAAGCGCCGGGAATGTGGTTACCGTAAATCTGGCTCGGCTATCTCAAAGCAACCATTTGGATGGGAAACCGGCCTGGAGCCCTTGGTGACCGGATGGGTGGTTCACGGCTGAAACTGCGAACTGGCTGTTCCCTTGCGTAATCTTTTGAAACCGCTCCCTCGCGGCTGCCGCGTATGCGGCGGCCACAAGGTGAAATGACTGAAAATTTTCCGCCCTTACGCCGCGCGACGCTGCGCGTCTTTTGCATTCACCGGATCGGCCATTACGTTGGCGCGCTCGTTATCGGAGATGCGGTTCAGAACGTCGTTCGTGGTGTCCTGAATGCGGGTATTCGGTTTGTGGAACTTACGAGTGGCCTTGGAAGCGATCTGGCAGAGCATATAACGATTCTGCAAGGTGTGTAAAGCTTCAAAGACTTTGTCTGAACGCATAACTTCTCCTTTTGCATCAACCCTGCCGGCACTCAACACCGTTCCGAAGTCAATGTCGCCGGCTGTGATTTCCCTGAACTTGACTGCCAGACTCTGCCCGAGCGGCCGAACCTCGACCCGTCTCGTTCCCCAACGGCTTCGCTCTCCCGTCTCTTCAGTAGATGCGATGCCGTTCCGTTCGTTGCTCAATTTGGGGCGGAACTGCATCTCCACCTGAGTCACGAATTGAGCCAGCCTACCTGATCCCATGCACCCGGCGGTCGGGGGCGCGACAAGGTCTAAACCTCCACCCACAACAGCTTGTTTTGCTTGGAGGACCCTGCCTTGGCCCGCGTTATTCCAGGCCCGAGATGAACGGCTCACCGGTCTCATTGATCTACGGTACCGCCGACAGGTTGTACATTAAAACTTTGTACCGCCGAGGTCAACATTCTTTTTTGCTAAGTTAACCTATTGATTCTTATGGAATCCAGAAAGGAACGGGCCTGATTCTGAAACCTTTCGATACCGGCGCACGAGTCCCTGAAGCTGATAGCCCGAAGACAAACGTAAGTACCGGGAGACTTTTGCGAAGAGCTCGTTCACTCCTGCGAGGGAGCAGCGTCTAGGAAAACTTCTGATTTATGATAGCACGTTCCCGGCGAACGGCGCTACTGGCGGGCATGCGAGGGGTCAGCCAGGCGCGCCGAATTGAGGTCGAGATGCAGCGCCTGCCCGGTGCTTGTCCCCGGCGGATAGCAGTTGCCGTCGGGGTTGTAGGTTGCGGCACAGGCGGCGGCAATATTCCGGCGCAGCGGCGATTGCGCGAACTGCCAGACCTCGGCGAACGGGGCTCCGCTGGCCTGCGGTGGCGGGGGCAGCTTGGAAAAGCCGCAGCCGGGCGAGGGCGGACAGGCATCATTGGCGACCCAGAAAACAAGCTCGTGCCCCGCTGCCGATTCATACAGGTCGCGCGCCGTGCTGATGACGGTTCCATCCGGTTCGGTGACCTCGATACCCGAACAGTAGACCCCGGGACGGAATCCTGCCTGCCTGAGAGCATCGGCCCAGGCGAAAACATATTGCTTCTGCTCGTCGAGCATGCGCCCACCCTCTTCCTGATCGAGAAAGATCACGCTACCTTCTCGGAAACCTTCGGCCCTGGCGGCCTTGGCGGCGGCGGCGGCATCGGATGCGCCTGGATTGGAGGTGGATTTCAACTCGGCATCGGCGCGCCCGTTGAAGAGCAGGAGAAAGCCGAAGCCGGCGCGCTGGATGGTCCGTCGCTTGCCCTGCCAGGAGTTGGCGCTGGCGCCGGGCGGATTGTTGAGCCAGTAGCCGGTATAGGCAAAGCTCTGGCGCAGAAGCTGGAGGCTCTGGTCGCCGGGATATTCGTTGCGGTCGAATCCGAGATAGGTTGCGGGCGAATGGTAGCGCTGGAAGGCGGCAGCCGAGATCAGGGCGGCGAGCACGATCAGCATCAGCAGAGCCGCGTACAGCTTCTTCATATAGTTAGTGTAAGACATCGAACCCAGAGGGCGGCACGGCACCGGAGGCATCCTGTTGTTTGCATCCAGCGCACCGGGCGTTGTGCAAGATGGAGAAGACGCCGCAATAAAAAGAGTTACAGAATGTTCATCGTCCTTTTACACCACATTTCCACATTCATGTTGAAAACCTGTCTGAAATTGGCTTCTGCGCGGCTTGACATTAGAAGACAGATGAGCGAATTGGAAAACCATGAATCGCACGGCAAGGTAATAGTTCTGTCACAACCGCGCCCAGCTTCGCCAATCCGGCTGCGGCCATTGCTCCCGGCGCTCGGCACCGTTTAAACTTCGATGCGGCGGTCCGTCGCAACCTGCCGGATCCATTCATCCAAGCCTGCCCAATTTCCCGTGCGCGAATGGTTCCAATCGACGACATTGGCTCCAATGCGCGCCAGGTCTTGGGATGGGCGATTATACGGAGAACAACCAGGAGATGCTTTTTGCTGTACCTCCACGCGCTTGGACACTTTCATCCTGAGACGGTGCTCGACAATCATTTTCTTACTTCCCTGGACATTGGGGTTGACGTGAAATGGATTGAGGACCGGGTGGGCATCATTGAACGGCACACCACGCTGCCGCTGGAGTACCTGCGCCATACGCGCAACCATGACCCCCGCGCCGCCGCCGAAGCGGCCCACACCACACCCACCGAGATGAGCGTCCGCGCCACCCGGATGGCGCTGGAGCGCGCCGGGCTCGAGGCCAGCCAGTTGGGCATGATCGTCTCCGGCGGGTGCTCGCCCGAGATGCAGATTCCGGCCGACTCCAGCCGCATTGCCAATGCCATGGGAATCAGTCCAACCTGCTTTGATCTACAATCGGCCTGCTCCAGCTTTGCTTCGCAAATTCACTTCCTGGACCTGATGCGTCCCGAGGCGCTGCCCGACTTCGTGCTGGTGGTGAACAGCGAGACGTTTACCCGCAGCATCGACTACCGCGACCGCCGTCAGGCCGTGCTGTTTGGCGATGCGGCCTCGGCCGCCATCGTTTCCTCGCGCGTGCCGGCGCCGGCGGTGATCTCCGATACCAGCTTTGGCAGCGACCCGCGCGGCCAGCACCAGATCACCATTCCCACCGGGGGACACTTCGCGCAGGAAGGCCACGCGGTACAGGTCTTCGCCATCCGCACCACGACCGACGTGGTGAAGAAGTTGCAGGAATCCGTGCCCGCGACGGAAACGCGCCGCCAGGTCTTCATCGGCCATCAGGCCAACCTGCGCATGCTGGAAAACGTCTGCAAGCGCCGCTGCATTGAGTTAGGCGATCACTACGCCAACGTCGCCTGGTTCGGCAACTGCGGCGCGGCGGGCGCGCCCACCGTGCTCTCGCAACACTGGGACGACCTGCGCCCCGCGGTCATCCACATGGCGGTGGTGGGATCGGGACTGGCCTGGGGCGGCATGCGGATTTCGCGCGATTAATGGAGCACGCCGCTTAAGCTTCTCCCTTCTGCAGCCGATAGAACCAAAGCAGGGCGAGGAGCTTGTCCGAAAATGATCGCAGCCATCAACTCAACTATGCCGCCGCAGGCGCCCACGGAAAGCACTCCAATTGCAAAAGAAAAACCGTTACCTTTCACGGTTGATGACCGCGTGAGCCTTAGCGGCGCCAGAGATAAAGAGCCCGGTGGCGAGAGCGAACCGGCGCCGCTCTAAAGCAAGACAGTCCCAAGGGCCTGAGCCCATGGGACTGCCAACCGCCGGCGCAGGTGTAATTCTCCCCCGGCTAAACCTTGGGAGCCACTGCCTCGCCGATTGGCGTAGTCGGCAGCGCCTGCGCCTCCTTGCGCAGTTCCTCAAAAAGAATAGTACTCAGGTAGCGCTCGCCAAAGCTGGGAACGATGGCAACGATCAGTTTGCCTGCATTCTCCGGACGCCGCGCAACCTTTGCCGCCGCAAACACAGCGGCTCCGGCGGAGATGCCGACCAGCAGACCTTCCTCCTTGGGAAGGCGGCGCGCGTAGTCGAGGGCCTCATCGTTGGAGACCTGGATCACCTCGTCGATCAAGCTCGTATCCAGCACGCCGGGGACAAAGCCGGCGCCGATTCCCTGGATCTTGTGCGGTCCCGGCTTGCCGCCAGAGAGCACCGGGCTGTCCGTCGGTTCCACCGCGATTGCCTTGAACGACGGCTTCTTCGACTTGATGTAGCGGGCGATGCCGGTGAGGGTTCCACCCGTACCGACGCCGGAAATCAGGATATCGACCTTGCCGTCGGTGTCATTCCAAATCTCCGGGCCGGTGGTGGCGAAGTGAATCTCGGGATTGGCGGGGTTGTTGAACTGCTGGAGGATGTAGCCGTTGGGGGTTGTGGCGAGTATTTCCTCGGCTTTGGCCACGGCACCCTTCATGCCGTTGGGACCGGGAGTGAGGACGATTTTGGCTCCGAAGGCCAGCAGGAGCACGCGGCGTTCCAGGCTCATCGTCTCCGGCATGGTAAGGATCAACTCGTATCCCTTGACTGCGGCGACAAAAGCCAGCGCGATTCCGGTGTTGCCGCTGGTTGGCTCGATCAGTACCGTCTTACCGGGATGAATCAGGCCGTCGCGCTCGGCTGCCTCGATGAGGGCGACACCGATGCGATCCTTGACGCTGGCGAGCGGATTCTGGCTCTCCAGCTTGACGGCGACTTTGGCCGAGGCGCCCGCGGTGATCTTGTTGAGGTAGAGTAGCGGCGTTTTTCCAATCAGCTCAGTGATGCTGTTTGCAATAGGCATTTCATCTCCATCCGGCCCGCGATCGGCGAACCACGAAAGTTTACGGCTCCGGGATGCGGCAGTTGCTTACAAGCCGCACGGCGGGAAATCTGTGCGAGATCCTCACTTGATCCGATGCGCCAATCTCTCATTCCGGCAAAAGAAAAAACCCACCGGCCGTAGTTACTGGCGGTGGGTTCGTGAAAATTCCTCTAGTATAAGTTCTAGCTCACGATCTCATTTTCGCCAGCAAGCCGCAACCTGCAACAACAGCAGGCCAAGGTGCGGCAGATCTGGCAGGAGAAGATCATAATGACTTCGTTTATAGCCTGCTTTTTATCCCGGAGTCAACAGCCAACCGCGCACAAAATCGCTTCCCGTGTTTTCCAGCGGCATTCCCAGCACCTTCGCGGCACACGGCGTCATCCAATTATTGCATTCGTAAGGAAGCCAAAGGTGATGCCTGCGTTGCGTTTGGTTTCGAGCAGTCGCATTCTAATATTGATAAAGAAAGGAACTGGAAACGGCCGCACCTGGCCACTCCAGTGACAAGGTTGAGAAAGACTTCCATGGCAAAAATAAATTCCTGGGCGGCGCAAGGCGCCAAGCAAAAGCTAGCTCCCTATGAGTTCGATCCCGGTCCGATTGGGCCTGAAGAAGTTGAGGTCGCGGTCGAGCACTGTGGTTTGTGCCACTCCGATCTGTCGCTGCTCAATAACGACTGGGGCAGATCGCAGTACCCGCTGGTTCCCGGCCATGAAGTGATTGGGCGGGTGGTTGCGGCAGGCGAGCAGGCCAAGGGGGTGAAGGTCGGCGACCATGTCGGCGTCGGCTGGACCGCTGGAAGCTGTATGCACTGCACCTACTGCCTCTCGGGAAACCAGCACCTGTGCCGGTCCGCTCAGCGTACCATCATCGGCCACGCCGGCGGGTTCGCCGACCGGGTTCGCGCCCACTGGGCATGGACGATTCCTCTACCTGCGGAACTGGACACCAGTACGGCTGGTCCTTTGCTCTGCGGCGGCATCACGGTCTTCAATCCTTTTGTGCTGCACTCCATCAGTCCCACCGCGCGCGTCGGTGTGATTGGTATTGGCGGATTGGGCCATCTGGCGCTGAAGTTTGCCAACGCCTGGGGCTGCGAGGTCACGGCGTTCACCTCAAGCGAATCGAAGTTCGACGAGGCCAAGGCCATGGGAGCGCATCACGTAGCTTCCAGCCGCGATGTGAAGTCGATCAAGGCCCTGGCGCTTTCGCTGGACTTCCTGCTGGTCACCGCCAATGTGCCGCTGGAGTGGGGAGCGCTCATCGCTACGCTCAAGCCCAAGGGACGTATGCACTTCGTCGGCGTTGTGCTGGAGCCGATTCCGCTGCACGCCCACGACCTGATTGGCGGAGAGCGTGAGATCTCCGGCTCACCCACCGGTTCTCCGGTGGCCATCGCAAGAATGCTGGACTTTGCCGTGCGCCACAAGATCGCACCCACGGTCGAGCGTTTCCCGATGAGCCAGATCAACGAAGCACTGGCGCGGTTGGACAGCGGCAAGGCGCGTTATCGGATCATCCTCGACGCCGACTTCAAGTAACCCGCAGGAGCATCGCAGAGCCCCGTTCAGAATTGCCTGGGCGGGGCTTTTCGTCCGGCATCGCCATTTTGCCTGAGCTTGCAGCGGACCTGGCGGGAATCCTCGTGGACATCTAATGACTGATCCCGTCGCTCTGGCGCAGCCGGACGTGCGGGGCGCATCGAGCGGAGTGGTAGCAATGCCGGCAGGGAGAAGATAGATCGACATGAATCTACGAAGCGGGAGCCGGATCAGCGCCAGGGCCGCGCAGTTCACCGAAAGTGTCATTCGCGAAATGACGCGCCAGGCGATGCGTCACAATGCCATCAACCTGGCCCAAGGTTTTCCGGATTTTCCCGCGCCCGAAGAACTCAAGCGCGCCGCACAGCAGGCCATCGCCGAAGACATCAATCAATACTCCATCACCTGGGGGGCGCGCGACCTGAGGGAAGGCATTGCCGCCAAGACCGCCCAGTGGCAGGGGCTGACAATCGACCCGGAAACCGAGATCACCGTCTGCTGCGGCGCTACCGAGGCCATGATCGCCAGCCTGCTGGCAACCGTGAATCCCGGCGATGAGGTCATCGTGTTCGAGCCCTTCTATGAGAATTACGGCGCTGACGCAATCCTTTCCGGGGCCACCCCGCGATATGTTTCGCTGCACCCGCCGGAGACACCCGACGGCGAGTGGTGCTTCGATCCGGCCCAGCTTCGGGCGGCCTTCAACAGGAACACCCGCGCCATCATTCTCAACACTCCAAACAATCCCACCGGCAAGGTTTTCACCCGCGCCGAGTTGGAATTGATCCGCGACCTCTGCGTCGATTTCGACGCCATCGCCATCACGGATGAAATTTACGAGCACATCCTGTACGACGGCGCACGGCACATCTCTCCGGCCACTATCGAAGGCATGGCCGGACGCACCATCACCATCAGCGGAATGTCGAAGACTTACAGCGTCACGGGATGGCGGGTGGGTTGGGCCATCGCCCCCGCCGATCTGACGGCGGCGATTCGCAAGGTGCACGATTTCCTCACGGTGGGCGCGGCAGCTCCGCTGCAGGCTGCCGGAGCGGTCGCGCTGGGCCTGGACCGCAGCTACTACCAGCATCTGGCCGACGATTACCGGGTGCGCCGCGACCAACTGCTGGGAGCTCTGCGCGGCGCGGGACTGACGGCTTACCGCCCGTACGGCGCCTACTACATCATGACCGACATCGCCGGATTCAACTTCGGCGACGACCTGGAATTCACCCGTCACCTGATTGCCGAGATCGGCGTTGCCGCCGTGCCCGGTTCCAGCTTTTACCACAGCACGCTGGGTTCGCAGCAGGTCCGCTTCGCATTCTGCAAACGGCCGGAGACCTTGGGGGCAGCGGCCGAGCGGTTGCGACGGCTCACGCCGCGCTGATGCGGCGTGAGCCGCCGGCTGAACCGCAGCCTTCCCGCCTCCCGCGATGCGGCAGGCGTTCCGGCTCGAAGAGGTACTCATCAAGAGAGTGGGCGTGATGTTGCGGGCACTGGGAGGAAAATGTGGAACTGGCTTTCCAGATGGACCCGCGAGCGGCCTGGAGGCTCGCCGGCGGGTTACACTGCGTCGCGCCGCGAACGCGGATCCCGGTTAGAAATCGTTGAAGTCGAGCGCGATCGGCTGGCCGTCCTCGTCATACTGGATGACCGGCTCACCGCTGCGTTCGACCGGCTCGGCTAGCTTTTCCTGCTTGCGCTGCTCCATTTTCTGTGACTTCTCCACCCGCTTTTCCTGGCGAGCCCGCTCTTTCGAGCGCTTGGTGAACGTAGTTCTTGAGTTTCCTGCCATTCATACTCCAATCCGTAGATATGTATTTCGAGCCGATCTAAGTTTTCCCGCAGCCTTCCCTTGCCTGCCGGCATTGGCATTCCCGCCACGGGCACAGAACAGCAATTGCCGCCGGGATCAAACGCTCCACCGCGGGCCGGATCTTCCAAATCTGTAACCCGCCTGCCAAACGGCGCCGCTTCCCTGGCACGGCGCGGTGCCCCCACGCTTGCATGTCGCTCCGCCGGGCCAGAAACCATGGAATCGACGCACGCTGGAACGCTGCCACACCATCCGAGCCTAGCCGTGGCTGGTGCGGCATTCGACTCCCGTGCAAGAAAACTTATCCCATCTCATTGTAGTCCTTCCGCGCGATTTCGTTTTCCTCAGCCCCAGCGCCATGGGGTGCAGCGCGCAAGGTGCGCAGGCGGCTCCCCGGCAATCGAAGATGGAAAAACCCCGCGATTTCGCAGGGGCCGTTGCACGGGCACAGGTTTTCAGATTCGCCCGGCCTACCACTCCAGAATAGGATGCAAGTCCAGCCGCTCTATCCCCGCGAGCAGGTACGCCTCCGCCAAGGAGCGAACTACGTGCACCCGGTTGCGGGTGGCGCTTCCCAGCATTTCAAACATGCGCGTCATCCCGAAAACCTCATCCTGGGGCGCTACCACAATGCGTAGATAGTCATCTGGAACCAGGGGCGCGTTCGCTGCCAACTGGGTGACTCCGTGGGCGGTAACCTCGCAGGAATCGGTCTGCCTGAAGTCGGAGATGCTGGAATAGAATCCGTGGCCGGCGATCCACTCGCGCACGGTCTCATAGCGCTCCAGGAGCACGCGATCGGTAACAACGCCTTCAAATCGAATAAACAGAACTCCCTGCAATTCGTCCAAACTCAAAAACGTTCCCATCGACGCATCCTACCCAATCCATCCCAAGACCGGCATCATCTGACCCGATTGTAGCAGGAACTGCCGTTGCGCCCTGTAGCGCGAAATTGCAACCCGGTTGGCGGGAAAGGTGATCGCCAAGGGTGAGCGAGGCAGTGGCGCAAGGGCAGGCCAGATGCCGAATCCTGGGGTGCGCGCCTGGCGCAGGGTGGCTGGCGCGCGGTTTCAGGGATGGCGCCTGCGATTGGCTGCGAAACTTTTTCGGCCGTGCGGGTTTTCAACCAGTACAGAGCATCGAGGTCTGGAACATGATGAAGAAAATGGTATTCGCGCTATTCGGTCTGGTGATTGCACTTGCCCTGGCTGCACCACCCGCGGCAAGCGCGCAGGTAAGAGTTGGTGTTGGCGTTGGTGTTCCCTACGGCGGATACGTCGTCGGGTGCGACCCTTACTACTACCCGGCGGGCTGTTACGCTGGGTACGGCTACTGGGGCTATCCGTATGTCGGCTTGGGTTGGGGTGGTTACGGCTGGCGCGGTTATGGCTACCGGGGTGGTTATGGCTACCGGGGTGGCGGTTACGGCTACCGGGGCGGCGGCTATAGGGGCGGCGGCTTTGCCGGAGGACGCGGTGGTGGCGGCGGGCACGCCGGCTTTGCCGGAGGACACGGTGGTGGCGGCGGAGGACGTGGTGGTGGTGGCGGACACCGCTAACCACTCGCTTCAATCCTTCTTTCCTGCCCCTTCAACCCACCGGGTTGGAGGGGTTTTCCATTGTGGCCCCGGCCAGGCCGGTTCCGCGGAAGATGTAGTTCGGCAACCAAAGGCAGTTCGAGACCAAAATGCCTCTGGAGCGTAGTTTGAGACTGGAACGGCGCAAGGTTTCTCGCCGCGCCTGGAAGGAAAGCTCCTGGAAAGATGCATCAACCCCAGGTACGCGGCATGCAAAGGGATACGACAACTCTGTAAGTACTTTAGAGCAATCCTCCTGTCTGCAGAGTGAGCGAGCTGAGTGCCAATTCGAGCTTTACGATGGCTTCCTCCAGTTCCGGGTGCTGTCCCACCCGCTGCTGCAGGGTCTTCAAGAGCCGGTGAGCGTCGGCAACGTTCTGTGCCGCCTGGTCCGGGAATGCTTCGGGTGTGGGTGCGTCAGTCGGATTCATTCGTCACTCTCCATCTCGGCTCCTATTATCCTGCCAAAAGGCCTCTCACTTCTCATTTTGTTATGCGGGGTTGAGCGGGGCGGGGTGGTGCGGAGCGGGACATAGCCTCGACGGACTGGAAGCAAGGTCAACGGCAAGAGGCAGCCTAGCACTCATGGATGTCTACCTGCCGAGCTTCTCATATTCCTGCTTGGCTTGGATCAGGAGCGGAATCTCCGGATCTGCGTTCTTCCATGCTTCGAGAAAAGCTCTGTATTCGTCACGCGCCTGGCCGGGTTTATTCTGCAGGACCAGCACACGGGCCAGGCCGAGGTGCGAGATGGAATATAAAGGCGCAATTGGGTCCACCCCGGGATTGTTGAGGATGAGGCGATAGTCGCCGGCGGCGTCTTCCGGCCGATTGGCCTCCGTCTCGGCCTGGGCGCGCAGGTAAGGGACTCTGAAGTCGCGCAACTGATAGATGCGGGCCGGTTCAAGCAGTTGTACCGCCGCCTCGGCTTTGTGCCCCTTGAGGGCCAGCAGAGCGCGGACCAGGGGCAAATCACAATAAGCATTGAGGGTGTTGCTTTTTCTACCGGGACTTGCCGTGCCTATGAAATGCTGCGCTGGGGCCAGGTCGCCGGTCTGGGCGCGGAGAAAGATGAGACGTCCCGGGTCACCCCCGTCGCCGCTCATCTGCTTCAGAACGGCTGCGGCCCGGGAGGGTTCGCCAAAGTCCACCAGGATGTTGGCAAGGTCGATCAAGGTTGCATCCGCAAAGTCCTCGTCTCCATCCTGCAAGGATTCGGTGCGGGCCCGCGCCAGGATGTCGCTTGCCTCGCGGAGCCTTCCCCCGGTCGCCGCGGCGAGAGCAAGATCGTCCAGCATCAGGTGGTTCGGATGTGCGAGTTCCCACTCGCCTTCCGACTTGATTCTGGCCTTGTCGTGCTCGGCATAGGCAATCTGAAACAGGATGCTATGAATGCCGTAGGAATCTTTTCCCGCGGCGACGGTTGCATCGGCTACGGCCTTGGCCTCGGCAAAGCGGTTTGCCCGCTTGTAGGCGCGGGCCAGAACCACCGAGGCGAAGCCGGAGTGGGGATCCAGATGCAGCGCCTGCTGCCCGGCGGCGATCGCCTGGGGATACTCGCCCAATTGGGTGTAGAGATTGCAGAGATTGCCCCAACTGTTGGCGCTGTCGGGATAGATCTGGGTAAAGAGTTGCAGGCTGCGGATTGCCTCTTCGTAGTCAAAGATTCCTCCGCTGTAGTAGGCGATCTCAATGGATAGCCGTTCGCGCTCGGTGGTTCGTTCGCGCAGATCAAAGGCTTTTTTGTAGAAAACCGCCGCCTGGCTGAAATCGGCGCGGTTGTAGTATGTATTGCCGAGGGAGCGGTAAGCGGAGGCAAAGCTGGGATCCAGCGCAATGGCGTGTTCGAGCAGAGTTTGTGAGGCTTTCAGGTCGCCATGTTCGAAGCTCTCCGCAGCCTGCGAGTAGGCGCGCAGGGCGTCGAGCGAGGGCGTGGTGGCCTGGGCAATGGGCACCTGGAAACGCTCGCGGGAGGCGGCAGACTCGCCCATCTGCTTGCGCACGTGGCCCACGGTCCTGTCCAATGCAGCCAACACTGCTTCTTTTGAGGGGACCTGGGCTTTGTAGCTTGCGAGTTGATTGCCGCTGGCGCAGGCTTCCGCTTCAAGGATGAGCACGTAATCGGTTCCAACTTTTGAAATCGTGCCAGACAACATGGCTTGGGCGTTGTTGCGTTCGCAAACCTCGCGGGCCAGCGCGGGAGTAAGCGGTTCGCTAGGCTTGCGCTGCATCTCGGCCAGCGTCTCCTGAACCCTGGAGCGGGTCAGCAGATTCAAGAACGGCGATTGCTCCAGATCAATTTGAAGCGCCTTTCTTAGAATGTGGTCGAACTCCGCCTCGCCGGTGCTGTTCTCAAAATCAGCCACTACGACTTTTACGGCTGGCGGGTTGGGGTGGAAATGCCTCCAGGCTAGGCTTCCCGCCAGGGCAACTCCCGCGACGACGGCCAAGGCGGCCAGAGTGGCCGTCACCCGCCGCCGGGAAACCAGAGATGGCCGAGGGTCTTTCTCTTCCGTGATAACGCTGGTCCGGATGGTGCGCTGCTGCAGAAATATCTCATTGGAGGCGCCCATGCCCTCGCCTGACAGCGCCGGGAGAAGAGTTCCGCTGGGCGGGGTGACGACCTCAACCGGGGAGATGAACTGGTAGCCGCGACCGGGCAAGGTCACAATGTAGTTATTCTCGCCCGGCTTTTCCTCCAGCGCCTTGCGCAGCACCGAGATGCTCTGCGCCAAACTGTTCTCATCCACAAAAGCATCGGGCCAAACGTTCTTCAGCAGTTCGTCCTTGCTCAGAACCCGTCCGGGATCGTGAACAAAGTAAAGCAGCACATCAAAGGCCCGGCGATTGAGGGGAATCAGCGTGTCCTGGCGCCGCACGGTGCGCGCCAGGACATCGACCTGAAAGTCTCCAAATCGAAATATTCCACCTTTTTTCATTGGCATGGCGGCAACTTAAAACTTATGAAGACCTATAAAACCCGATCACTGAAGTTACCGTCCATATGCCTGCGCAGTTCGCGGCCGCGGAGCGGTTCGAAATCTGACGAAAAAACTCTATCAATGGCTGCCAATGCAGGCAACCTCATAACCCACTCAAAAGGCCGATCCTGGCACCTGTCCGATCATCCGGGGACCGATCATCTTTGACGCGTGTTCAGCTTGTCGATGGCGCGCTTCAACTGTTCCAGTTTCTGGCCAGCCTCGCCGAGTTTACCCTCCGCCGTCAGGCGCTGGTAGTCGGCAAGGTTCCTGGCGGCTTCCCCGATGAGGGAGTTGAGATCGGTTGCGGGCGGTGGCGCGCCGCCCGGTGCTGGAGCGGCTCGCGCCGGCTCCGCGGTGGCAGCCGTGGCGGTGGTGGATGAAACCGCTCCGCCGAAAAGTCCCGCCATAGCCGATTCAAACGTCGGTCCGTAGGCGAGCCGATCCTGCAGGGCGAGCACAACCAGGCGCAATTCCGGCATCGGGCTCCGCTCGGCCTGGAGGTAGATGGGCTCAGCGTACAGCAGCGCCCGGCCGGTCGGAATCACCAGCAGGGTGCCGCGACGCACATGCGAGCCTTGCTGATTCCACAACGTCAACTGTCCCGAAAGCTGCGCGTTCTGATCAATGCGCGCCTCGATCTGCAACGGTCCGTCCACCAGCTTGGTTTTAGGAAAGTCGTAGACCACCGCCGTGCCGTAGTGTGCGCCGTCGCTTCGCCCGGCGATCCAGCCGATCAGATTGTTCCGGTTCGCCGGCGTGAAGGGCAGGATTTCGGCGAATTCCATGCCAACTTCATCCGGCAATTTCATCAGCACGAAATTCGGCTGCATTGTCAGTGTCGTTTGCTCGCCACCCTCACCCACGCCGACTTCGCTGGCTACCGTCCAGAGGTCTTCCCGGTTGTAGAATGCTCCTTCATTCGTCATGTGATACAGGCCATAGACTTCTGCCTGCAGCTTGAGCAGCATCTCGGGGTAGCGCACGTGTTTGCGCAGTCCGGCCGGCATGGCGGATGCGTCCTTGAACAGGTTCGGAAAGATGCGGCGGTAGGCTGCAATGACCGGATCCTCCGTATCAAACACGTAAAACGTTGTTGTGCCGTCGTAGGCGTCGATGACCACCTTTACGCTGTTCCGCATGTAGTTGATGGGTTCGCGGTCGAGGCGGTAATGGGTCGAGTAGGGGTAGCTGTCTGAAACCGTAAAGGCATCCATGATCCACGACAGCCGACCATCGTCGCCCAGCACGATGTAGGGATCGGTATCGTACCTGAGGAATGGCGCCAATGTGGTGACGCGTTCGCGCACGTTGCGGCGCATCAGCAGGCGGCTCCCGCTGTTCACATCGTCGCTGAACGGCAACTTGGCGAGGTCGCCGCGCTCCAGCGCGATGATGATGCGGCGCAGGAAACCTCCCAAAACGATGCCGCCGGTGCCCTCGTAGGAGGTGAGGCTGTTGCTTGGGCCTTGCGGGTAGTCGAATTCCTTCTGCTGCGTCTTCACATACACGTCGGTGTTGGTCAGCTCGCCGAAATAGATCTCCGGGCGGGCGACGTTGAGACCGCGCACCGTGCTCTGGACCGGCATGTTGGCCAGCATCAGCGTCGGCAGGCCCTCCGGCGTGAACCCGTTTACGGGGTTCATGGTAACGCCGTAGCCGTGGGTGTAGATCAGCTTCTCGTTGATCCAGTTGCGGCTGCTTTCCGGCAGTTTGTCGACGTTCAGCTCGCGCGCGGCAAGCATCACCTCGCGGGTCGTGCCGTCGATTTCATAGCGGTCGATGTCAATGTCGGGAAAGT
>CAZQDD010000062.1:0-14397 GCA_964591805.1 uncultured Acidobacteriaceae bacterium
TAGAAGCCGTCAAACCAGCTCCAGTGCTCTATGAAGTGGAAGCCGGCCGTGCCGATCATCGCCACGCACAACAGAGCCGCCGAAAGTACCCTTACATTTCGCAATGCTCGCATCGCTACTCTCGCGGCGATTGTACTCGGACAGGGGGCACGGCGGAAAGACGCAAGCGCGATGCCGTGAGGCTCGCTGGAAAACTGCGCACAAAAAAGCGCTCTTGCGGGCAAGAGCGCTTTCGGATCAGCCGGCCAGCTTAATCTGCCGGGGCAGCAGCGTTCTCGGCGATCGCCGCCTGCACTTTGCTGTGGTGACGACCATAGAAGAAATAAATGAACAGGCCGATAATCAGCCAGATGATCAACCGCGCCCAATTCACCCAACCCAGTTTGTACATCATGTAGCCGTTGAAGAGAATCCCCATGGCCGGGATGAACGGCACCCACGGAACGCGGAACGGCCGATGCTGGTCAGGGTTTGTCTGGCGCAGGATCATGACGGCGATGCAGACGATCACAAAGGCCAGCAAGGTGCCGATATTGACCATCTTGCCGATGTCGTCGATTGGGGTCACGCTGCCGACGATGGCCGCGAGCAATCCCACCAGGATTGTGTTTTTGTAGGGAGTGCGATACTTCGGGTGGATGGCGCTGAAAAATTTTTTCGGCAGCAACCCGTCGCTTGCCATGGCGTAAAGCACGCGGGTTTGCCCGAGCAGCATGACCAGCATCACGCTCGTCAATCCCGCCAGTGCGCCCGTCGTGATGATCTGTGATGCCCAGCCAAGACTGCGGTCGGAGAATGCGCGCGCAATGGGAGCCTCGATATTGATCTCGCGCCACGGAACCATGCCGGTTAACACGGCAGCCACCAGAATATAGAGCACGGTGCACACGACCAGTGAAGTGATGATGGCGATGGGCAAATCGCGTTGCGGATTCTTGGCCTCCTGGGCGGTCGTGGAGACCGCGTCAAATCCGATATAGGCAAAGAAGATGTAGGCGGCTCCCGCGCCGATTCCCGAAAAACCGTAGGGCGCGAACGAGTGCCAGTCTGTGCCCCAATTGCCGCGGTTCACATAATGCGAGCCGAGGACGATTACAAACAGCACGATTGAGACCTTAATGGCTACGATGGTGGCGTTGAACCGCGCGCTCTCTTTGATGCCGACCACAAGCACCCATGTGATCAGGAGCGCGATGACGAATGCCGGAAGGTTGAAGCCAATCTCCACTCCGAATATGTGTGGCGCTCCGAGCAGTACACGCGCCTGCTGCGCCAGTTCCGGGGAGCCGCTGTGTTTCAGAGCATCCATCGCCTGCAAGAAGCTCTGGGTTCCTGGAGCCAGTTCCGGATGCGCCAGCTTTGTCATATGGCGGGCGACGATGTCCTGTGCCGCGCGCATGCCCGTCCAGTGGTCATAGGCCAGCCACAGTGGAATATCCACGTTGAAGTAGCGCATGAACTCAATGAAATGGTTTGACCATCCGGATGAGACCGTGCTGGCGCCCATCGCATACTCCAGGGTAAGGTCCCAGCCGATGATCCATGCGAATAACTCGCCCAGGGTGGCGTAGGCGTACGTGTAGGCGCTGCCAGCCAGTGGAATCAGCGCCGCAAATTCCGCATAGCACAGGCCGGCGAACGCGCAGCCCAATCCGGAGAGCACGAAGGACAACATCAATCCGGGTCCGGCATAGTGCGCGCCCAATCCCGACATGACAAAAATCCCAGCGCCGATGATCGCTCCGACTCCCAGCGCTGTCAGCTGTACGGGGCCCAGTTCGCGCTTCAGGCTGCGTTCGTTCTGTTCGGATGCTTCGTGCAGAAGCATGTGCATTGGTTTTCTTGCCAGCAGATTCAACATTGGCTTTCCGCTCTCCTTCAATAAGGGCTTGAACTATGCCGCATTGCCACCATCGTTCGCCTGGCGCGACCATAGGAAGTAGACAGGAATGCCAAGCAGAACAATGACCAGGCCCGGCCAGGTGTATTGAGGCTTATAGAGCAACAGAACTAAATCGATGAACAACGCCATCACAATGTAGATGGCAGGCAGCCAGGGATAACCCAGCGCGCGGTAAGGACGCGGCGCATCCGGGCGCGTGCGGCGCAGTACGAACAGCCCCAACAGGGTGAGGACGTAAAAGAGCAGTACTGCAAAAATCGTGTAATCAAGCAGTTGGCCGTAGCTTCCACTGAGGCACAGGACGCTGGCCCAGACCGACTGCACCAGGAGAGATAGGTGCGGGGTTTTGAAGCGCGGATGCAACCGGCCCACCGAGCGGAAAAAAAGTCCGTCCCTGGCCATGGCGTAATAGACGCGCGAGCCGGCCAGGATCAGTCCATTGTTGCAGCCAAAGGTGGAGACCAGAATTGCCAGCGCCATCAACTTGGCCCCGCTCTGTCCCATGATCTGCTGCATCACCGCCGTAGCCACGCGGTCCTCGGAAGCATACTGAATCCCGCGCCCGACGCTGGTCATGGCGTAAGGGTCGCCCCAGAGTGGAAGCACCAGCAGGTAGATGAAGTTCACGGCAATGTAGATGAGGATGACCGTGCCGGTTCCGATCACAAGCGAGAGGGGCAGGTTGCGTTGCGGATTGCGAACCTCGCCCGCGGTGAAGGTGACGTTGTTCCACGCATCTGCTGAAAACAACGATCCAACCTGCGCCACGGCGATGACCGTAATGGTGGAGACCAGGGCAGTGGCTCCGCTGACCCCAACCGGAATCTTGTGCAGCACGCCCAGCCCCGCATGGAGCCAGAAGTTCGCGCCGAAATTTGCATGCAGCGCCTCGGGCGTGCTGCCAATCCAGACTCCCAGCACAATGAGTCCCAGCAGGCCCGCAATCTTCGCGGTCGTGAACACGACCTGCACGAAGGCGCCGGTCTTCACGCCGAAAATATTGACGATTGAGAGCAGTACGATCATGGCGATGGCAACCAGGTTCTGGGTATTCAGTCCTACTTCCATGTTCCCCAGTACCATCGGCCCCAGGTGAATTGCAGGAACCTTCCAGATGTGCAAAATCCAGTTGGAGGAGGAAACGGAAGGCAGGAAGACGCCAAGAAACTTGCCAAAGGCAACGCCGACGGCGGCAATCGTACCGCACTGAATCACCAGGAAGAGCGTCCAGCCATACAGGAAACCCCACAGTGGTCCAAGCGCCTCTCGCAGATAGACATACTGGCCGCCCGCGTTGGGCATCATGGCCGCCAGTTCACCGTAGGAGAGAGCTGCTACTACCGTCATGAACCCGGTTACCAGCCACGCCGCAATCAGCAGAGCAGGCGAGTCTACGATGCGTGCAATGTCAGCCGCCACGATAAAGACGCCCGATCCAATCATCGAGCCCATCACCAATGTGGTGGCGCTGGTGAGACCCAGGCCTTTTACAAATTCCTGGTCCTGTCCGGAATGAGATTGCTTTGTGAGCTGACTCACCGCTCTCCTTGAAAACAGAATTGTCCTGGGCAATCAAATGCTACGGCAAATCGGCCCAACGGGCCGCCAGCAGCCGTTCGGAACGCTAGAACAAAACTCTACATCATCAGGCGGAAAAATTCCCTAGCCGATTCGCGCGGCGAACGGGAAATGTCGCCGATTACGGCCACTGAGTCCGCCCCAGCCTTCAGGACGGCTTCGGCATTGGCCCTCTTAATGCCGCCAATGGCCACCAAAGGGAGTTCCCGGCCGGAATCATTGCGCAAGCGCCTGACCTCGGACACAGCCGCCAGACCCACAACCGGGTCCGGTTTCTCCTTGCTGCCGGTAATAAAGACGGGACCGATCGCCAGGTAGTCCACCGGCTTCGTAAGCGCCTCCGCGGCCTGTGCGGCATTGTGCGTGGAGAGCCCAACGATGCCCTGGCTGCCAACCACGCGGCGCGCACCTTCCGGCGAAAGGTCCTCTTGCCCCAGGTGTACACCGTCGAAGGAGGCCGCCAGGCAGAGGTCCGCGCGATCATTCATGATCAGCGTAACTCCCGGAAGCAACCGCCGTAATTCCCGAGCCTGCGCCAGGGCTGCGCTTACGTTCGTCCGCTTGGCGCGATACTGCATCAGCGTGCAGCCCGCCTCGGCCAAGGCCAGTGCATGGTCACAGATCGGCGGCAGCGACCCTCCGCCATCGCACATGGCGCTCAAACTGTCTGCGTCAAGGATGGGATAGAGGAGTGGAATCTTCATGGCTGTTCACTCCCGGAAGCTCTCTGCTGAAAAGGGCACCTCGTGGCCGCCAGTTGATGTTCCTGGCGCGCTACCTCTTCGCCAGAAAGCGTTCCATAAACTTGGTATCGTAGTTTCCCGCCACAAAATCCGGGTCCCGCAGGATACGCTTGTGCAAAGGAATGGAGGTGTGGATGCCCTCCACGATAAACATGTCCAGAGCTCGCCTCATACGGGCGAGCGCCTCCGGGCGATCTTTGCCCCGGACAATCAACTTTGCGATCAGGGAATCGTAATACGGAGGTACAACGCCATCCTGATACTGGGCCGTATCCACCCGGACGCCGGTTCCACCGGGCGTGTTGAATACGGTAATCCGGCCGGCCGAGGGCGTAAACTTCTCGGGATGCTCGGCGTTGATGCGGCACTCAATCGAGTGGCCGCGTGAAACGATGGGTCGCTCAATGATGTCGGCGAGCTTGGCTCCGGCGGCAATCAGGATCTGGCTCTTCACCAGGTCAACATCGGTGACAAACTCGGTGACGGGATGTTCCACCTGGATGCGGGTGTTCATCTCAATGAAGAAAAGGCTGCCATCCTCGTCCATCAGAAACTCGACGGTCCCGGCGTTGACGTAGCCGATCTCCTTCATGGTTTTTTCCAGGATGCCGTTCATCCGGCTGCGCAGTTCAGGAGACACGCTGGGAGAGGGTGATTCCTCCACCAGCTTCTGATGACGCCGCTGGATGGAGCAGTCACGCTCACCCAGACTCACCACGTTTCCGTGCTCGTCGGCCAAAACCTGGAACTCGATGTGGCGGGGCCGCTCAACAAACTTCTCCATGTAGAGGTCCCCATTGCCGAAAGCCGAAGCCGCTTCCGAGTGCGCCGCGCCGAACATGTGTGGTAATTCCTCGGCTGACCGGATGATGCGCATTCCTCGGCCGCCTCCGCCCGCCGAGGCCTTCACGATGACCGGGAATCCCACGGTTCGAGCCCACTGCAGCGCTTCCTCCCCGGTACCGATGACTCCGTCAGAACCTGGAAGGATCGGCACCCCGCAGCGCTTCATGGCCTGGCGCGCCTTTTCCTTCTCGCCCATCATGCGGATGATCTCCGGCGGAGGTCCAATGAACTTGAGACCGGATGCTTCGCAGACATGCGCAAAATTTGCGTTTTCGCTCAACAATCCATAACCGGGATGAATCGCGTCTACATTGGCAATTTCGGCGGCACTGATCACCGCGGGAATATGAAGGTAGCTATCGCCGGCGCGCGCCGGTCCAATGCACAGTGCTTCATCGGCAAAACGGACATGCAGTGAGTTGCGGTCCGGCTCGCTATAAACCGCGACCGCCTTGATGCCCAGCTCCTTGCAGGCGCAAATGATGCGGAGCGCGATTTCACCGCGATTGGCAATCAGAATCTTCTTGAACATGCTTCCGTGTGCTCCCGCTGGCCAAGCCGGCGTGCGGCGTGGCCGCCTGATCCCTTATGGATGGCTCAAGGCGCGGTTCGCATCGATTGCGCGGAGCGCCTCCGCTACGCCGCAGAAGACCACCGGGCCGGACCAGGCCCGGGTTCGGCTGGTTCAGTTGGTACGAAGCTTAAACAATGGCTGGCCGTACTCGACAGGCTGACCGTTGGAAACCAGTATTTTCAAAATCTTGCCCGCCGCCTCCGATTCAATCTCGTTCATCAGCTTCATGGCCTCGACAATGCAGAGCACCTGGCCCATTGCGACGGTATCACCCTCCTTGACAAACGCGGGCGAGCCCGGGGACGCAGCTTCGTAAAAAGTCCCCACAATGGGAGACTTGATGATATCGATGCCCTCTTCGCTTTCATTGGCGGGAGCGCTTGCCGCCGGAGCCGGTGCAGAAGTTGGAAGCGGCAGAGGCGCAGCAGTTACAGCAGGCGCCTCACAGGAAGCAGCCGCAGGCCTCTGCCCGCGCTTGACGCGGATCTTGATATCGCCACGCTCCAGTTCGAACTCGGCAATATCTTTCTCAACAAGAAACTCAATCAGCTCTTTGATTTCCTTTTGATTCATTGGTTTCCGGAAGTGCCGCTCGGTTCGCGACGCAGCGATGGATTTAGCACCTTTTTGTACTTACCCTTGATCCCACACTCTAGTTCAATTCAATCAACTCTTTGCTCACCGGCGTGAGCACCTCGTTTCCGCCTTCCGTCACCAGCAACATATCCTCAATCCGAATGCCGCATTTTCCCGGCAGATAAACACCAGGTTCGACGGTTACGACCATCCCGGGGCGCAGAACCGTCTCGTTGCGCGCCGCCAGCCTTGGTAACTCGTGTATTTCCAGTCCCACGCCGTGTCCGGTGGAGTGGGAGAAAAAACGATCCAGCCTGGCACGCTTCAACTCCCGGCGCGCCGCTTGATCGACTTCTGCGGCGGTGGCCCCGGGTCGCACCACGCGGATCGCCGCCAACTGCGCCTCCAGAACGGCATCATAAAGTGCGCGTGCCTCGACCGGTGCCTTTCCCAGATGCACGGTCCGGGTCATGTCACTGCAGTAGCCGTCGAGTACAATTCCGTAGTCTAACACCACGAATCCCGTCGAGGGCAGCTTCGCCGCCGAGGCGACCCCATGCGGCAACGCCGAGCGTTCAGCCGAGGCGACAATCGTCGGAAAGGACATGCCCTCCGCGCCCGCTCTCCTGGCCATGGATTCAAGCTTTGCTGCAATCGTGGATTCGGCCAGACCCTTGTGCATCGCTCTTAGCAGCGGGCGGAAAAGCTTCGAGGAAAGCTCCACGGCGTTGCGCAGCAACTGGATCTCGTCGACATCCTTCAGCGCGCGCAACTGTTCCACGGCTCCCGCCAGCCGGATGACTCTGACTCCCTTGCCCAGCGCCTTCTCGAAAGCGCCTAGCTGAGCTACGGTGAGATGCTCGGATTCAATGGCAACGCGTTTGAGCCCCGACTTGACGCAAGTTGCAGCCGCGGCCGCCAACGGGTAGCCCTTTACGACGGCAACGCGGGCGCCTTCGACCTGGGCCGAGGCCTGCTCCGCATACCTTCCATCGGTGAGGAAGACAGGACGCCGGGCCGCAAGCAGGACACCGGAACTGCCGCTGAAACCGCACAGATAGCGCACGTTCGGCAGATGCGTAACCAGAAGCGCATCCACCTTCTGCCGATCCAGCGCCTCGCGCAGTTCTTTCTGCCGCTGTCGATAATTCATCATGATGATTGTAAACGCTTCCAAGGAAAACGGGCTCCCGAAGAAGCCCGTTTGCGCCAGACAGAGGGCGCCGTCTAGGTCTGGATGATTTTCGGAGTGATAAAGAAAATCAGTTCTTCCGTCTGCGTGGAGACTGAGCGCTGCTTGAACAGGTTGCCGAGCCACGGAATATCACCCAGCCAGGGCGTCTGCGAAACGCTCACTGTGTTCGTCGTCTGGATGACCCCGCCGATGACGACCGTGCCGCCATCGGTGACCAGCACCTGGGTGGTCGCCTGCTGCGTCGTCAGGATGTAGTTGTCGTTGAGTTCGCCGCTGGGTTGGGTGTTCTCAACATCCACGGTCAGGAAGATCGTGTTATCAATGGTGACCTGCGGCGTTACGGTGAGGCGCAGGACCGCATTCACATAGGAGACGCTGGCATTCGCGTTGGCGGTTTGAGCGGTGTAAACAGGTATCTCCACGCCCTGCTTCACCTCAGCCTTCACGTTGCTTTGGGTCACGACCCGAGGCCGGGAGAGAACCTTGGCCAGGTTGTGAGTCTCGGCCGCTGTCAGGATCGCGTCGATCCCATACGTCTTGGTGATGTTGCTCAACGAAAGGCCGGTCGTCGGTTCGGTTACCGGAAGATTGGTGAAAAGAGGGACGGTGCTTGCGGTCGTGCCGGTGGTGGTCGTCGTAGCGCCGCTCGGATTTGAGCCGCCAATTGTGCTGGTGCCATTGCCCCAGTTAAAGCCCAACTGGAATCCAAGGTCCCGGGTGAACGATCGTGTTGCTGAAACCACCCGTACCTCGATCTCCACCTCCTGGCTCTTCCGGTCGAGCTTTGTAATCAGGTTATCCAAGGTGGGGAGGACGCTGGGGATGTCCGAGATAATGAGGGCATTGGTGCGTTCGTCCTGGATGACTTCACCACGGGCGGTCAGGAACTTTTTGATGATCGGAACGACGTTCTTCGCACTCGCGTAGCTGAGGAAGCGGGTGATGGTTTGGCGATCCACTGCCAGGGCAACCGCCTCGGCATGGGCGCGACGATCGACCGCCTCACGCCGCAGCGTGTCGATGGACGCGATGCGGAGCACTTTTCCCTGTAGCTCGCGATCCAGTTGATTGTTCTTCAATACGATGTCAAGGGCCTGGTCCCAAGGCACGTCGTCGAGCACAAGGGTAACAGTTCCTTTTACGCTAGGATCCAGGACGATGTTCAGGCCACTGATTTCGTGAATGAGACGGAAGAAATCCTTCAAATCCACATCTTTCAAGTTCACCGAAATCGGCTCGCCCGTGTATTTGGGAGATGATTGAGCCGCTGCCGCCACGCTGCCTGGAATTTGATCCGGGACCGATGCATTCAAGCGTGCAATCTCGACTTCCGGCTTATCTGCCTGAGGAGAACTCGCCATCGTATCGGCTGCAAAGCTCGCCCGGACATTGGGATCAACACTCTGTTGCGTCCTGGGTTGCAAGTTGCTGTTGGACACAGACGCCGTGACGTATTTTGTGGGTGATGCACTTGGCGGCGCCGCATTGGCGCCATTACTGGTCTGCAAGGCGGTAACCTTGAAGCGGGGTCGTTCCGCCACCTTCGGAACCTCCACCGGAGCTGGAGCCGGCACTGCGGTCGGAATCGGAGCCGGAGCCGAGACCGAAGCCAACGCTGGGGCAGGGGCAGGAGCCGGAACTGCGGCAGGAGCCGCAGCCGGAACTGCGGCCGGGATCGCAACGGGGACCGGAGCAGGGATTGAAGCCGGGGCCGGAGCCGAGACCGAAGCCAAGGCTGGGGCAGGAGCTGGAGCCGGAACTGGGGCCGGGACCGGAGCGGGGATCGGAGCTGGGACCGGAGTCGGCACTGGATCCAACGCTGGGGCAGGAGCGGGAGCTGAAGCCAAGGCCGAAGCCAGCGCAGTATCCGGAGCCGGGGAAGGAGCCGAAGCCAGGGCCGGAGCTGGAGCGGGTTTCAGTGGCGTTGAGAGTGTTTCGGCATGTTCGCTCTTGACATGCACAATCACCAGTTCCGCGGCAGACACAACATCGAAATCACGCGGTCCGCTCAGGTCTATCACGATGCGTGTCATCGGAGGCTCGGCCTGGAAGCGGCCTACCCGGACCTGAAGCACGTCCCTGCCATGCACCGGGATGTTGCGGACTGATGGCCGCAGCACTGCATTGTCGAAATCCAGCACCAGGCGATCGGGATTCTTCAGTAGAAATGGCTTCGCCGAGTTGGGTCCCTCGATGATGACGTCCAGAGTGCCTTGCCCACGCTGTACGCGCACGTTTCGAATGGTGGCCGGAGTAAGCCTGCTGCTCGCCTCACTGGGCCCCACCGAACGCTGCGGAGAACGCTCGGCAGAAATAGCTGCGGCGGCCACAGGAGCGGACTGCTCCACCCCTGCATCCTTAACAACGGGCGCGGCGGATTCCGGAGCTCGCTGCGGCAAATTGGACATCTCCGCTGGCGTTGGCTTAGACACGGCAACGGCGATTTCCGCAGGTGCGGGAGCAGAGGAGCTGACATCGGAGGAAACCGCCGCGGAAGAGTCCGCCGTGGCTGGCCCACCGCCGGTCAGCAGAACCTGCAGACCACCGCTTACATCATTTACGTCCGCGGTTACCTGCTCGCCCAGTTCCAATTGGATGCGGGTGACGTCGCTGCCCGAGGCACTGGTGTAGCTGGAGAGTTTGTAGCTTTTCAGCACCGCGGAACTTAGCGTGGCCGTGCGTTCCACTGCAGCGTCGGCGGTTACCCCGGCCAGATCGATCAACAGCAGATGCTCCTCCGGCCTGTATTCCTTGTGGGTAAACGAACCGGTGGTCCGCAGATTGACTGTCGCCGTATTTGCCTTTGGCGTCACTTGCATCGAATTCAGTTGTGAAGCCGCCGTCGCCGTGCCGGCGCAAATCAGCGCCATCAGTCCTACCGTCAGCAGTCGCTTGAACTTCATCGTCGCTCTCCCCGCGTCGCCTGTTGCCAGGCTTCGCGCGTCCGTCCCAGTCACATGTACTCCAGTTTCCGGGCTGATCTCCGCAATTGCTTTCACGCCTTTAGGTGTCTGCTCACGCCGCAGGCACTCCGAGCTTCTTGGTAACTTCGCGCGTGACCGTTCGCCCCAACACATCCGACGAGCGCTGGCGCAATGTAATTGCGTCGCTGGTAATCCTCACCACGGATCCATCGGCGAGGGGATCGTTTTCACGCAGAAAATAAGTATGCTCGCCATTCATCACCACAGCGATGGAACCGCTGGGCGAGCGAACCACGCCGTGCAGACTGATTTCGCCAACCACCAGGCACTGCCTGCCGCTGCCAGTACAGTTGGCCGTATCGCGACTTCGCTCCACGATCGGACTGACGAACGGATCGCGTGGTCCCTTGTGCCCGGACTTGCGTGCAACCGCCACCGTTCGGCTGCGGGAAACTCGCGGCCTCGCGCCCTGCAGTCTGCCGTGCCGTCTGCCAGACTCCTGTGCCGCGCCAGTCTTGACGAAACCCGCAGACGGCTTGGCTTGGATGTTTGCCGGCTGCGCCGTCGTTCTCTGCGGCGTCGCTGACGACGCAGTCAGCGGCTGCGTCCGAGCCCCGCTGGGATGCGCCGCAGCAGGCGGGTTCACCTGCTGTTTCGGCGGCATCGTTTGTGCCCACGCGCTTGTTGCAAGCCAAATCGCCAAGATAAGTTTGATGCTCTTCATGGCCTCTCCTACTTCGTCTTTGGCGCGGCGGCCGGCGTTCCGCTTTTGGAAGTGCTGTAAAAAGTCGTCAACCAGCAATTCGCTGCAACTGTTTCATTAGGCGACCATGGGTAACTCTTCTTGACCCCAGTCTTCCCGTTCTTCAGTGATCCCATGGTGAGCCGGCTGACGTTCACGATACGTTCCAGTTTCTGCAGGCGCTCGTAGAAGTTCAACACCGAGTAGAAGGGGCCGTCGACATCGATCTCGATGGGAACTTCGACGTAGTACTCCTTCGCCACGGTATCCTTCGGCGTGTAGCGGCGGATTTCAACGCCGGAAGCAACAGACTCGTTTTCCACCAAGGTGATAAAAGTCGGAATTTCCTTTTCCTCGGGCACGATTTTGCGCTGTGCCTCCATCTGGACCCTCAGGACTTCCGTCTGCGCGGTCAGTTCCGCCAGCTTCGCCTTGTATGGAGTCAACATCGCAACTTCGGCCTGTTTGCTCTTTAGGGTGAGTGCATCCGCCTGATTTGCCTTCGCCAATGGTTCAAGGGCGAAATAATAGGCCCCGGCCGCAGTCAGAAGGATCACCAGCGCCACGATTCCGAGTTGTGCCACATAGGGCAGTTGTTTAAAGCTCACCATGACCTTTAAGCCTTCGTCTTTTCGCAAACCAGACTGAAAGAAAACGTCTGTATCTTGGAATTGTCTTCCTGGGCGGTCTCATGCAGTTCAACGTTCTTGAAGTACCCGGATTGACGCAGGTTCGTCATCAGATTCGCGACTTGGTCCGGTCCCAGCGCCACCCCGTCCAAAGACACGCGTGGCCCGTCGTCGTGCAGGTTCAACAGCCAGACTCCGTCGGTCCGGTTCACCGTGTCACTTACGCTGGTCAGCAGGAGTACCGGGCCCGCCTGCGCCGCGCGCAGTTGGTCGATGACGTCAAACCGCCGCTTGAACGCGTCGTAATCCTTCTGCCGTTCCAGGTACGCCTGTTTCACTTTCGTCATGGAGGCAATCGATTTGTTCGCCTCCGCGATTGAGGTTTGCAGCCGTTCGTGCGTGCCTTCCAGTTGCAGGTAATACAGGTAGAGCCCTGCGCCGGCCACTACGAGAATCGCCAGGCCCGTAATCAATGGAGATGGGCCGGCCGTGGTGAGTTGCGGCATGGCGAACCAGCGCCGACCCTTCTTCCCTTTCTTTGGTTTTCCCGTGCCTAGCAGATTGATCCGGATCATAATTTTTCAAAGCTCCTCAGGGCCAATCCCACCGCCACTGCCAGTTGCGCCGCGTTCCGTTCGATCAGGTCCGCGCCTTCGCCGATCGGCGGCACGATTTTCAGGAATGGATTCATCGGGTCCACGGGAATCGAAAATTCCTGCCGCAAGGCCTCCACCAAACCCGGCACCTGCGAGGAACCGCCCGCAATGTAGATCCGTTCAATGTGCTCGCCGCTGGCGGTGGCGCGGAAGAAATCAAACGTCTTCTGAATCTCAAGCACGATGATCTCGGTCACCTGCTGCAAAATCGGCAACTTGGCGTCTTCGCTGACGGTCCCGACCTTTTTGCCCAATTTCAGTGCCTCGGCATCATCGAAACTCAGATCCAGTTCCTTCTGCAGCGAATCCGTGTACTGGTTCCCGCCCACGCTCACGTCACGGGTGAAAAGCGGAATTGCACCGCGCACGATGTTGATGTTCATTACGCTGGCGCCAATGTTAAGCAGTGCAGTGGTTGAATTTGGAGCGGGAGAGTAGTTGTATTCGTAACAGTTCTGCAGGGCAAACGCGTCGATATCAACAATCGCAGGCTGCCGTCCCGACAACTGCAGCGCACTGGTATAGTTCAGAATCTTGTCCTTCTTCACAGCCACCAGAAGAACGTCGATGGTCGGACCATCCAGGTCGTCACTGAGAACCTGGTAGTCGACATTCACGTCGCTCATGTCGAACGGTATGTACTGCGCGGCTTCACTGCGGACCGCATCGCCTAGTTCCGGTTCGTCCATGGTTTGCATCGAGATTTTCTTAACGATCACGGAGTGGCCGCTGACCGAGGTCGCCACCTGCTTGGCTTTAAACGCGTGCTCGGCAAATATCTTGCTGATGGCACTGGCGACGCTGCCGCTGTCCACGATCATGGAATCGACCACGATGTCGCTGGCCAGAGGCTCCATGCCCAAATGGCTCACCAGGATCTCGCCCCGGTTTCGCTGCAACTCCACGGCTTTGATGCTGTTCGACCCGATGTCCAGGCCAACGATCGTTTTGTTGGAACCAAAACTAAAACCAAACATAAGCGGACACCCTCTTTACCCTACCGCAGTAGTCCGAATCGCTCTCGGCTTCCGTTTCAGCGTGCCCTCACCCCCGCTGCTCTTGCTTTCCATCCAGCGATCAAGCAACGTCTTCTTGAACTTCCAGCGGTTTCCCAGCTTGAATGCCGGGATTTTGTTTTCGGACACATACTTGTAGAGCGTGTCCGGGCTCACGCCAAGATACTCGGACGCTTGCCGAATGTTCATCACCTCAGGCGAATCGGACATAACTCATGGCCCTTTCAAATGCCAGAACGCAGCCTGCAGAAACCATGACCAAGTTGCTGACGCGGCGGCGTTTTGCCGTCGGGCGATCATTGCGCATCCGAATTCCTCTCGTATCGGGCGCGCGGCTAACTGCGAGGAGAATTCCTCTGCTTTCTCGGGGGGATACTAGACGCTGGTTATAGCAGAGTTCAGGGCGGGCAAGTCAACCATAACTTCCGGCCAAACCCGGAAGATATCCGGCGTGCTCATGCTTATTCCGTGACAAAATCGCTTCCACTCCCAATATGATGTATATATATAACATATACACCACAAGATGATGTGGCAGTGATGCAAAGGATGCCCAGGACGAAACGAACGGATTACGAAAGGACAAATCGGGCTAGAACTCCGTCTGGAAGTTCGTAATATTTCTGCATATTCACTCCCTCTGCATTGGCGTCGGCCTTGCGTTTCCTTTGCTTACGTTGGAATTCCGGTCAGGATCGGCGAGCGGGAAACGTGCCCTGCGCCGCAGTTCCGGGCGGGATTCTCCGCGGCGGGAAAATGTGCGAATGTCGCCAGGCGGAAGGCTACTTGGGGGGATGAAGCTGTCTTCGTCCCTTGCCTTCCGATGGCCGCTGCCCCGGTCCGGCCAATTTTCGCACCCCCATCAACGGAAAGGCCCGCCTAGGCGGACCTTTCTGACCTCGCGCAATGCTGTCGCCTGCCGCTTAGTAATTCATATCGAACTGCTCCTGATGCAGCAGTGCGTCGCTCTTCACCAGGACGGGATGGCCGATCAGTTCTTCCATCTCCTGCAGCC
>CAZQDD010000063.1:0-13962 GCA_964591805.1 uncultured Acidobacteriaceae bacterium
CGCTTTGTGCGCATCATGGAAGCCCGAGAACAGTATTGCCGGAGCGAGTCCGCGCGGCTTACTGACCGAGCGCGGGCCGCAGCCGGCAAGGTGGAGCGAACCAAGAACATGGTGCTCTACTACCTGCTCAGCCGGGACCTCAAGAAGATCGAAGGCTACCAGTTCACGTTGCGCGCGCAGAAGAACGGCCAGGACTCGGTAAAGATCACCGACCAGGCCGCGGTGCCCAAGTGCTACTGCAAAATTGAGGCGCGGGTCCCAGGCGTCACCTGGGAGACTGTGCTCTCGCTGCTCCCTGACGAACTCGCCAAGACGCTGGAATCCTCAATCCAGGAGACGCGGCCCGACAACGACGCCATCAAAAACGCGGTGGCGCAGAACGAGGTGGTGCCGGGAGCGGAAGTGCTGAGAGGCTCGCATCTGCGGGTGGCATAGCATCGAGCACAACAAGTGCCTCGCTACTCCTGTCCTGCCTGAGAGAGAACTCCGTAGGAGGCCTTCACCCTCTGGGGAGTAAACTTAATCTCTGCAGATGAGCATCATTACAAATCCACGGCGCGATGCGCACGCGACGTTCGCCGGTTTCGTATACCAGGTGAATATCTCCATCTTGCGCTGGTTGAATCTTCTTCCGGATCAATATCTTGAGTTAGAAGCGGGAGAAGACATTGACCTTATCCAGACCGGCTCAGGGGCAGATGAGGCCGAAAAGCAACGGTTGATGGAACAACTGAAGCACAAGAAGCGCGCAATTACGCTTCGCAGCTCAGATTCCTTGGAGGCGATTGCTAATTTCTGCGAGCACCGCAGCATAAATCCCGAAGCAAACCTACGCTTTCGATTTCTGACAATAGCTTCGATTACGAAAGAACGTCAGCCTTGGCACGGAAGCGATGCCGGCATCGAGGTTTGGGAAAGGCTGCGGAGAAAAGAGATCGCCGAGGCGGAAAGAACCTCCGATCTCAAATTATTGCGGGAATACCTAAAGGGACGCCGGAAGCCAACCGACGTATCGCGCGCAACGTGGGCTTCCTTCCGAAGGGTTCTATTCGATTCTCGAATTGAAGCGTTTGGCGCTATCGTGGATAACTTCGAATGGGCCACCGGGTCAGGCGACCACGATGACGTCGAGCTGGCTGTTAGAAAGTCTCTGATGGACCGTGCCCCGGAACAATCGGAGCCACAGGCGCGCGTGACCTACCACAACCTATTCTGCTTCGTCATAAAGCTTTTGACCCGGAAAGGTCCAAAGACCTTGACAAGTGAATTGCTCGTCGAAGAGTTGGCTGCAACAACTACGACTCAGGATGATCACCGGGCAGCTGCGGCATTGCGTAGTTGGATCGATCGCGTGGATGCAACGCTTGAAAACCACGAAACCAGAATCGAAATACTGGAACAAAGAGCCTCCCAGGAAAGGATTCCGACTTTCTATGTCCCTGCTGAAGATGCTGGTGCGACCGGCCTCTTGTTCGACTTTAACCAGAAGTTACGAGGCCGTCGGCGACGCCTTAGCGAACTGACTGCATTCTTGAACGACCCAGAAAAGCGGATTGCTGTTCTTTCCGGTCGAGGTGGAGTCGGAAAGACGAAGCTCCTGCGAGATTGGTCGCGCGATACCGGTGCATGGCAGCGACTGTGGGTGAATCCGCACGGCACTTGGTCAGAGAGCACCGGAGGCGAAGTCTCCGACACGGACACCTTCATAATCGCCGACGATGCCCATCATTATGGGTATCTCGAGAAGCTCATTGGCTATGTGGCAACGACGGCAGCTACAGCCAAGCTGAAATTGATCATCGCGACGCGACCAAGTGGTCAGGGTTTTGTTGACGAAGCGATTGCGCGGGTTGCTGACGAAAGCTTCATAAGCCGATTCGAATCACTGCAAGAGCCAGGACAAACTGCCTCGCTCGAGATTGCGAAGGAAGTCTTGGGTACCGCATTCGAACATTTGGCTGAAGCCCTGGCGCGGGTATCGGTGGACACTCCACTCGTAACCGTCGTCGGCGGGAGGCTGATTGCCCGCGGGCAAATTCTCCCGGAACTCTTGGCGAACGACCAAGACTTCCGCAAAGCCGTGTTTGCGAAATTTGCAGAGGAGTGCGAAGGCGACTTGCCCGTGGGGCGCATATCCAGAATGGAGTTGTTACAACTGGTTGCCGCTGTCCAGCCGGTCTTCGCTCAGGACGAAAGTTTCTCTGGCCGAGCCGCGGCGTTCATATCAATGCGGCCCGATCAGGTATGGCAAGGGCTCGACGACCTGGAAAACAGGGGAATTTTGGTGGGTGGTCAAGGTGGTGTGCGTATTGTTCCCGACCTGTTCGGAGACTACCTCCTTGAGTCTGCGTCCGTCCGCAACAGCGGCGAGGCTACCGGCTTCGCAGATGCTGTGTTCAGTGCATTCGAGGAGACGCACCTCGGCAACCTCCTTAAGAACTTCGCGGAGTTGGACTGGCGAATCACCCAGGCAAACCCCGAATCTGGCCTTCTGGACAGGATATGGGACTCAATTTACATTCGCTTCCGCTTGCAGAATGCGGCGCAACGGGAACGCTTTCTGAGAGACGCCGCAACCATCGCGGCATTTCAGCCGGAACGGGTACAAGAGTTGGCCAGAATAGCTATGGATGAGCCGGCCGAATCTGTTCGGGAATGGAGCTTCAGCCGCAAAATCACTCAGGACGATGTCCTCGCTGAGATACCGGGCCTGTTAGGAGTGACGATCTTCCACGAATCGGCTTCGCTGGACGCGTTCAATCGTCTCTGGATTCTCACAAAACACGACTCAAGCGAAGTGCATGACCGTGCTCGCAAGACCTTGAAGGATGCCATTGGGTACCGTAAATACAAGAATGTACTCTTCAATGAACGCATTCTCGCTCTTGTAGAGGAGCGCTCGCTCGATCTAGCGGCCTACGAGGGTGACTTTACACCACTGACGCTGATGGATGAGTTATTGGACCGCGAAGTAGATGACACGAGCATGCGAGGCCGCGCATTCTCATTTACGGCTCTTCCGGTTAATTATCCAGCGATAAAGGGGCTGCGCGATCGAGCGCTCAGCGTCATCGATCGTGCATTGCACTCCGAATCCCCGCGTATTGCCTTGAAGGCCATAGATTCGTTGGCACATGTGCTCGCCGAATTCCATCCCAAGCTGCGCTCGAACCCGACCCCAGAGGAACACAAGTGGCAGGATGCGGAACGGCTCGTTGCTCTCGACCTGCTGGAAATCCGTATCAAGAATGGAAATCTCCCGTTGCAACTCTTGTGGCGATTATCCAAGTTGTTCCGGTGGGTTGGCCGCCGCGATGCGCAATCGATTCCCGTTAAGCAAAAGGCTGCTGCGCTACTTCAAAATCTGCCTTCGGCCGAACTGTTCGACCTTTTTTATGTGATGTGCACGAGTGAGTACGAGGACGGGATAATGGAGTTTAACTCCGTTACCGTATCGCCAGATCGACGGGCGCAAGAGGAGAGAGCATTTGCGGACCTCGGAAACAGGTACTCCGAGGTACAAGGCCAAATCGACTCGATTGATCGCCTGATCCAGCTTGCATTGGACGCTGGTGTTGAACCTGAAAGACTGGAGATCGTTCTGTCACGGCTCTGCATGGATCGAGCATTCCTCCAAGGCTATTCCGATTACCTCATTGAACATCAGGATTCATTGCTTGCTTCTCAAGCCAACTTCGCATTGAATGCTTGGCGCGATCTGGACCCAGAAAAGTATCTGCACTATGGCACCATCTTTGCCCGCTCTACAAACATTCGGATGGCATGCGCTGCGGCAATGTCTGTGTCGACCGGTCCACCATTGGAAAGCCCCAGGAGCGAGGACATCGCGCTAATCACGATTCTGGCGCAGAGGCCAGAAAGCTATGTGTTGAGGTACGTTCTAATCGGATTGAGGCGCCTCATGCGCCTATCCGGTTTCGCTGAGATCGGTATAGAGCTTTATGCAGGCATACAAGTTGGCAATCGCTTCCATCTGGGTAAAGAATATTGCGAAACTCTTGGCCTGTTTGGAATTTTGCCGGGGATTCTCAACTGCAGATTAGTGGAAAGGATTCTGGCCAATCTGATCGAAGTGGATGAGCTGGACAGCGATTATTTCGGAAGCCTTATGAGCCGTATATCGGGGGTCGCCCCCCTTGAGCTTGTCCGCTTCTTCGAATCACGAATCGCTCGGCGCAAGTCTCTCGATGACAGTGCAACAGACACGGACTACAAAGCGATTCCTTCATCAATTTCTTGGTCGACGCTGCGAACGGCACGGGAGAACCCCGACTACAACCACGCGGTCTCGGCCTTTGTACATCTTGCGGAGAAGTACCCGGAATTCGATCATTACCTCATCCCCATCTTCTGGCACATGGCGGATCAAGATATCCCAACCCTCTCTGCACTTGATGGGTTGCTCCACAAGGATGGGGATGCCGGGCCTCTTCTCCTCAATCATTTCATCAGGGAAGGTCCTAAGGGGTTTGCGCTGACACAGCCAATGTTCACGATGCACATGTTGAGCACCTGCGCTCAGCGGAACAGGAAGTTAGAACAGTACGCGCGTTCCGCACTGATGGGCAATGCACTCATGGGCGCCGGGGTTCGTGGGTTTGCTGGTCCGACGCCACCGCCGCCGGACCAGAGCCATGTGTCGCCGGCGATGGTTTTGAGCGCCCTATGGGCGCCTGGGAGCCTCGCACACATCTTTTATTCGGATCTCGCCAAAGCGCAACAGCCTACCATTCCGCGACCGACGTTTCCAGGATTCTCAGACGCGGAGGATGATGAACTCGCCATAGATGATCCGGAATCCACCGAGCCAGAGACCGGCTGAACATGAGTGCTCCGTAATGGCTGACTTTGGCTACGGTGGACTAACGGTCAATTCGATTGTTAGCGGCTGGCGCATCATGCCTGCATACGTTCAAGCGCTTCGGACAAAAGCTTCGAGGCGAGCCGGTATTCGGTCCGTTCACGTATGAAACCGGTGAGGTCTACCCCGTGGCGCTTAAGCCATAGGCTGGAGGTAAACAATACGGAAAGGATGTCTGGCTCGATGGGATGAAACGGCATTAACAGTCGGCGCCAATGGAATTTCTTTGAGCGAGCCGTATCGAGAGCAAGCGCGTAAGCATTAAGAAACGGCAGAAGGTAATACTGAACATCATGGGGATCTGCCTCTTCCTCCATCGATGTTGCAAGATTGAGATAGCTCGCGATTGGAATTCCCATAATGCCGAGGGGGGTCGTCGAAAGTGCTGTCAATTCGTCGACCACTCTTCGAAATCGGCCATCGCGACCTTGGTTTTCCCTTGTGTGCTCTCTTCCAAATCCTGCCGCTCTCTCGAACAATAGCGGGTACGCCAACTCGCCGAATCGCTCGGACGGGTATCGTCCTTCACTCGTTGCGAACTCAAGCAAACTTCTGTCGGATGATGCGGACGCTCGCTGCTGATTACGGGCCACCGACCACATCATCGCTGAGTACGGTCGGTGCAAACGGTCATAGCACTTCGCGCTATCCGCGAATAGTGCAGTCGCGAGCTCCGCTTGGTCGAGAATAAGCGCATGAGAAGCGGCTCGACGAAACGCGGTGGCGGCAAACGCAACGACTTCCCATCTGCCCAGATTCACGCCTTGCTCAATTTGGGAGAGGTAACCCGCGCCAACGCCGCGATGAAATTCCAGGTCGCGAATCACAAGTTCTGTGTCAATTCCGAGTTCCTGGGCGATCTCTTTCACACCGTCTCCAATCTATGCCAAAGCCGGGCGGACGTTGTTATAGGTGGATGGATCGCTGAATCTGTCATTGATTTTCGTTTGAAAAGGGGTGGGCAGATTCCCGTTATTAAGGGCGATTTGAATATCGCTCAGCCTCCATTCTTCCGCCTTCTGAATCTGCGCAGTAGGTATCTGGATCTTGGCTGTGATTTCGCCCTCCAGTTGAAACAGAGAGAAGTCGCTATAAACATGCAACTCTCGGAGTTCTTCCGCAAATGCCTGGTGGCCGATTGCCTTTCGTCCTAGAATCCAGACGTAGCAGTAGAAAATCCATCCATCCGTTGTCCAGAAGTTCGTAGCGAATCTCAGCGCTTCCCACCATGCAGGATACAACGTGTTAGTTTGATCGAAGGCGTCGCGTTCAACGCTCCCTGCCGTCGTTGAGATGAACGGAGTGTGTTCTCGGAACTCCGCGTTGCCTCTCAGGGGGTCTGGGTCTTCATAGCGGTTTTGATGCCAGTACAGATTGCGCTTCGTTAGGCGAAGTGGGACCTCCACCGCTGGAAGCGAGCCGACCTTACGCCACCAGTTGCAGATGATTCCGGACGCAAAGATAGAGTCCACGTCATCTTCGTCGATGCCGCCTATGCCTTTAAGAACCTCTTGAATAATCATGCTGATCCGTTCGCAGTTCAGATGGAATGGCAATTGTGAATTGACGAACCGAGGATACACCATCAGGCCAACAAGGCCGGTATGCCATAAAGAGAGTTGCAAGCCCCTGAGCAGCTCGGGCTGGCGCTTGGGCCTAATTGAGCGAGGACAGGGCGCTCCGCTTAGAGCCGGAGCAGTTAGCCGACGATCTCTAGGAGAAAAATCCCGGGCTCGGTCGGCCGCAACCTCCTCACGCGGAACGCCACAAGTTCGTTGCTCTCCTCATCGGTGAAAGAAACGTCGGTCGGCTCCCACCGGATGCCATCAGTCACGCGGCGTTCGATACCCTCCACCCACAGAGAGCGGTCCTGTTTGATGCTCCTCATTGCCGTGCCGTCTGCTCCCACGATGTCCGGATAGAAACTCGGCGGTACTTCGGCCACACCGGAGCATTTGATGGTGATGGAGTCATCGGGTGCGTTAAAGTACCGGGCACGAAGCACTATCTCCTTCGCTTTCCAACAGACGAATTTGCCGAGCCTATCTGAGACCTTATAGCCACTATCAGTCACGTGGTAGAGAGAACGATCTGCCAAAACTGGTTCGATCAGACTTCGCTGCTCGAGCCCCCGCAAAGCCGCTAGCCATGCGGCTCGACCTCGACGTCCAACAGATTCCGGGAAGGATTTACCATTCGCCACGAGCAGGTCATGGCCGTCGGACTTGCGGTGGCTGATCTCCTCGTTAGGATCGTTTACCGCGGCATCTAGGAGCTCGTGTTCTTTCACAGTCAATTCTTCACGCAGATCGAGGACCCGACGGAACGGCACATCCCGTTCGACCGCCACATTGAGGTCGTCGACCTCCGATTCGGGTTCATCTTCAAACGACGGGACTGGCCCAAGTGACGGGGCGTTGGCTTTCTTCCAGTGCAGGGTTTTCAGCAGGTCCTGGAATTGCTCTTGCGGATATAGCTCACCCCTCAGATCGCAGCCAGCCGCGAACTTGAGCCAGGTAGGGACCGACGTCGTCCAGTTTCCAGAGCGGAGAATAGGGATGAACTTCTGCTTGCCGGCCTGCTCCGCGATTCTGCTGGTGATGATGTTGGATTCGTATCCGACGCCGCCGGATCGCTCCTCAGACCGTTCAGCATATGTGGGTGTGCAGATTACAAGCACGAATTCGGAATGAGTGACAGACTTTTCCATGAACTGGAACCTGTTGTCGCCGAGGCCGAGGTGCCACTGATCGAGCGTTACATCGATTCCGCAACGGCGTAAGTGTTTGGCGAACTCGAGTACCCATTTCTTGAGCTCGTCCGACTCCCAAGCGTAGGAGATGAATACTCCAGGGTGTTTGGAAGACCCTGAGACTTCTGGCTCGCTTGGTTGAGGCTCTCGATCATCTTCGACCGCCCCTTGTACGAATCCCTGCATGGCATGAAGTGTGATCGCGTTACTCAGGCGTTCCTTCATCTTGTTCCCCGTACCTCTTACGTGAGCATCGATAGCACTGAAGCGGTCAGAAAGAGGCGTGACGAAAGACATGCAGAGATTTCGAGTAACCTCTTGGGCCCTCGACGTCTGTTCCAGCAGAGTAGACTCAACGATCTGTTTCAAGCGAACTTCCATTAGCGAGTCTAGACCACTTTCGCGAAAGGAATCGAGGTAGATCGACCGAAAAATATGCTCGACCTGGCGGAAGGCGTTCAGAACAGAATCCGCGGTTTGCCTGGCAAAATTTCCGGCCTCGCCGATACCGGCGTTTTGATATTGCCTCACCAGGGTGCGGTTTTCCTGCATGGCTGGTTCATAGATCTCGGAGACCGCATCATCGAATTTGATCTTTGTCGTTGCCTCGAAAGTAGGAGCTGGCGCCGAGCCGTTGTTTCGGGCGATGGCGACACGTTGCGTCCACGCCGCCGCGGGGTCCGCAATTTTCAATACCTGTTCGGCGATTGTGAAGGAGGCTATTTCAATGCCGTCCGGGGAGCGGCCATAAGACCGAACGGCGCCGAACTCCGGGACCACAAGATATAGCCCCAAACTGATCTCGTCTGGGTCGATTGAGTTGTAACGCGCTCGAGCCCGCTCGATCAGTTGCTCCCGCGAGTATTGAGTAGATGGTTCGTCCACTTCGTAGAGATTGATAAGTGTGTGGAGGACTTTGAGTACTCCGTCTCTGGCCTTGATGTATTTCTCGTCATCGTCGTTCAGGATGGCGAAGGTCCCGAGAGTGGGAAAGTACTCGGTGCGATTCTTCTCAGCCCGCACCAGGCTGCGAAGCTCCATCTCATCGAGAACCCCAGCATCCCGAATGAGGACTGCCAACGGCTTCCGAGGACTGGACTGACGTAAATTCAGGAATCGAGCGGTAATTCTCGACGCGACATCGGCTTTGAGCGGATCAAGAGGCATATCACTATTGTGGCCAAACGCCGGCCCCTCCGATATTCAGTCACCTACATATAGAACCGATATGACGGGTTCGGGATCTGATCCTCGGGAAGCTCCGCCATCAGCATCCCCACCTTCTTTGCGAAGGACAGCGTAATTGGATACCTACCGATTCCCTCGCTCGAATTCCAGTTCATCTTGGTAAGGGCTAAGATCTCCATAGCCCGCTGGCGAATATCAGTTTCCCCGCACGAACCGATCTGGACAGGTGCAGGGATGTACGGCCCAGGATACTCGTGCCACCATGAGACGTATCCCATCGTGAAGAGGAAGAACTCATCCCCGATGGTGCATAGGGTCCCGCGCCAGGGTTCCTGCATCCCTTTTCTGACTAGCCGCAGGGCGGTTGGACGAATCCACACCAGTTCGCACGCCGGAACCCGAGAGTTCGCAATCGATCGAAATCCCGCTTCCTCCTCCGGTTGGTACAAGCTGGTTTTGTGGATAACAATTCTGGAAGGCGTCAGACCGGAGAGTGCCTCGTATTTATCCACTACGTCGCGAATCAGCTCCCCAGCTTGTGTTTCATCCAGGTATGGTTGCCGGTCTCGCTTCTGGTGGCGCGGAATGGTGGACCCCTTCAAAGCGAACGGTTCGATCTCGTTTGAAAATGCCTGTGCGACGCTTGCGTAGACTACATCTCCATCACGACGCTTCAAATGATGGAATGAAATCCCGATGAAGCAGGTGTTCTTGGGCAGCACGGCCGGGCGCCAAGGCTCCCGCCCCGCCTTGTAAAAGAGCGACGTACTTAGATTCCAGGCGCGGGTCGCGTTGCTATGGCCTTCCACGGCGGGACGGAGAAATGTGTCGCGCCGCATGACCTGAATGGGGACCGCATTCGGTTGGGAAATCACATGCGCCTTCAAGGCCCTGTAGAAGGTGCGGAAGAGCAGATCTTCGGCCTGCGTTCGCAGTTCCTCAGCCGCGGCCAGCTCTTCAGGGGTGGGTTGGAAGAGTGACAACTGTTCGCCCTCTTCCTCTTCCTGGAGACGTTCTAAAGCGGCTCGCTCAACCTCGCTCAGTCGCGGATTGCTGATCTTGAGGTCGGCCAGTTCATCAGGAAGACAAACTAGTATGCAGTCGGGGTGAACATCGCCAAAGAGGCTTTGGATGCGGCCGTCGAATAAATCTAGGAGCGCATCGAACCGCCTCACTTGGGCGGGTTCGGCAAGTGCGAGATCCAGGCGTCCTTGATCTACGATCCGGACAAATCGATCGTCAAGTGCAAAGTTGACACCGAATGCGTGCTGCCCTCCCGGCCAATCCCTGTATCGTTGCCCATTCCTCTCGAAGGCAACCGACATGAGATTCAGATGCACCAACCACTTTTTCGCGATCTCGATCTCAGCGGGCGCCCCGACCAGGCCCAGTCGGATATCCTTCCCAGGCGATTTGTCCGCGGCCCCATACCGCACCATCATCGCCCGGGGATCCACGCCCACTTTGCCGGCGGCAAAGCTGATCTCAGGTTCAGGCAGAATTTCGATCTCTACGTTCATCTTCATCGCGATTCGGGAACCTCAATGCTCAAGTAGGTTGCGTCCACCAGGATGTCGTACTCGTTCGGAATGCCAAGGTTCATCGTAGAACTTCCGTCCGCCAGAAACGTCGCCCAGAAGACAAGATCCGTTTCGACGTTCTTATTCTTGTCAAACTTCATTCTGCGCGTCGCCCTCGCCGTCCGGGCAAACGACGGCAATGGAGTCTCCGCATCGGGTCCGGTAAACATATAGAAGGGCTTGATCCGGATATACCAGCGACCGTTCATGTACACGACCGCGTAGCCGAACCCCTCATTTTCAAACCATGGCCTTTCTTCGCCGCGCTGTTTGACAACTTCTCTCTTGTTGCCGCGTTTCTGAGGGCTGTCCCAGACGATCATCCGATTGGCACCGTCGCGGCCGGTAAAGAAAGCCCGATGAATCTTGTCCCCCTCAAGGCAAAGTCCCTCTTCGTCGAAGTCTTCGACATGCGCCTCGAAGTGTTCCCGGAGCAGCCAGGAGAGAACCCGGCGTTTGTCTTGGTTTTCCTCAATCTCGGAACGAGGGACGGAATCGCTGTTTTCGATATCGGCAATTGAAGCAAGCACACGAAGCAGCTTGTCCAGCGGCGCAAAACTCCAAAACTCATGCGTTTGTTCAAATGAGCGAGCGATGAACACGCCACAATCCTCTAACTGAACGGCTGCCGTGCTATTCCAGAAGCCGGACGTCAACCGGACAACCGAGACGTGCGTGGGAAGGGAAACGATGGGAAGCAGATTGAAGACGTAGACGCCCGTAGGGTGGGTCGAATGCGCAACGAGCTTCGCCCCCGCTGTGGATGGGGCCTGCTGAACGATCGCCGAGAATGTCCCTTCATGTTGGTTATGAAAGAAGGCAGAATCACCTCCCGCCCCAATCATGAGCTTGGTCACATCGACAAGCCCTGTTCCCGCCCGCTCCATCGCCCGTAGTCCGTAGAAGATGTCGCAGAGGGATACATTGCGTGTGTCGGTGGCGCCGGCCGCGACGGCGATTTTTCCGTCGGAATCGATGGCCACCAGTTTGGTCATAGCCGGTGTCAGAGCGCCAGGATTCTTAAAGGCGATCTGGACGCTAGGCTGAATATCGACATTTGCTGACCGTTTAATCTCGTAGTCCCTGTGCACGAGCAAATTCACGAGCAATTCCACCAGCGCACGCTGGTTGTATGCGAGCTGGTCCTCGTGGCTCCGCCGCTTCTTCAGCTTGACAACCGGATTTACGTCAGCAGACTCGATTTTCTCAAGGAGTCGGCGATGTTGGGTAATGAGGTTGCCGTCAAAGACCTCGCGCTTCTTACCCAATTCGGTGAAGGTTACAACCGCCTGAGGAAGGAACCGCTGAGGGTTCTTGGCAAAAAGCAGGATGGCGCCGTTGGTTACCTCGTCCTCGCCAGAACCATTCCTCAGCAGCAATCCCTGCTCTCGCATGAGAGGGAGAAGCGCCTCGCGAGTCAACGGCGCTCGACGGAGCTGCTCGCAGTAGGAAGTCAGCGTCGCCAATGCGAGATCGAGGTCCAGGTCGTCGAAAGTCGCTCCCAGGCAGGTACGCTCGTCAAAAGATCGCCGATCGGCATCTGTCTGTAAGGGGACGACTCCAGAAAATCTATCCCTGCCGACCAACTGTTTTGCTGCCTCGGCGAGCAACTCATCGAATCCCTCGATGTCCACGAAGGTAAAGTTCGATGACAGCCGCTGAGCGAATTCGAGCACCTTAGGGTGCGGATCGTCGCCACGTCGGATGCACCAATAGACCCCGTTGCGAAAGTCCAGCCTGCCGGTATCTGTCTGTCCAAAGAGACCGTCCATGATCGAGGGCTCTGCGCCTCTATATCCAATGACCACGATCGGCGAAGCTTTGAGAAGAGGTCGCAGTGCCTGAACAAGAGAGTCGTCGAGCGAACCGATTTCACCGCGGCTGTTCTTGTCTGAATACTGTTCCGCCTTGCCATGCAGCCAGACAATCTGGCACTTGCTGAAGACATCAAACTCGCCCTGGTCGCCAGGACTGCGGTTGACCTCTGCTACGTGTTTAATGTGTGGATGGCGGGCCCGGAGAGCATCCGGCAGGCAAGGGTCAAAATTCGTGGTGAGAATGGTTCGAACAAGGCCGCGCATGACGAGTTCCGCCAGGATCACGTACCCATTAGAGATACCATTGCCCGGATTCATGATTTCGAGCAGAACCCGTTTGCGCAACTCCGCCGGAACCAGCAGGTGCTCGACCGTCGCCGGAAAGTTTTCGGCTAGGCTTACCGCCGCCCGATTAAACCAGGGTTGTTCTCGCAACCATGGTTCCCATTCCGAAGGTCGTACCCGCTCGGGTGGACGCACCCCTTGGAGCTTGCGCTCTGCATAGACAATTTTTGCAATCTGCTTTACTGCATCTGCAGCAGTGGGAACACCGGAACGAAAAGATGCCCCTGCGCCCAGCAAAAAGATCGGCCAGCGGTCATCCTCTCCACGCAACAGAGTTGCGACCAATGCAACTGCGTCCGCACCAACAACTCGCCGAAAACTCATCGAACTCTTTCCGATCCAATTCAGCTTAAGATCAACTACTGATGCAGAGGTCACGCTTAAGGGCAGCAGAACAGTGGGGCGCCAAGTAGCACCGAGCGCAATCCTGGGTTCTGGCGTGGCAATGGGATTTGCCCAGGGTCCAAAGAGGCCAATCGAGCTGCCATGGATCCATTGGATTTAGCTCTTGGGCAAGCTTCCCAGCTGTTTCTGCATCGGCGGGATCGCCATTAACGGCGCGTCCAAGAACGCGGCAAACATGAACATCAGCTTTCACGTCCCCAGTGCCTTTGATTTGGCCGCAATCAAGCAAGGCACCCACAATCATCCGCGGAATTTGATCGCCCGCTACAATTGCGCCGAGCCTCCGAATCACGTCTGACGGTTCCTTATCGGTCCAAATGCGCCTAGCATCGCCATCGTAGATGTCGCAAATGTGCCATGCGATGCTCCATAAGCGCCTGTGCCCCGCCCCATAACGGTGAAGCTTGTATTCAATGTGTCTTGATGCCCACGAAGACTCGGGAATAGAAGTGATCGCCTTCCAAACATCGTCGGGGTCGCCCAGAATGCTTTCGACTAGGCGATAGCCGTTTCTCCAAGCAACCGTGCTGTCCATCTGCCAATCAAGCAGGCAGCAGATCAGGAATTTGTTAGCAATTCTCTTTGTACACTGCTGGCCCGCGAGGAGGGAGAGCTCACCCCAAACCTCTTTGCCTTCCCGGTGTTCAAGAAGAAGAGCTGCAATTCGGTGCATTCGTTCGTCGTGATTCTCTCCGGTATCACCCATAGGCCGGTTCCTCGCAGTGAAACTCGCCACAACAAGAATTCTACTTCTCAGGCGAAGAAAATAAAACAGCGTCATTCATTACGCCTGCAAGTTTGCAGGCCAATCTTACTTTATACTTGCATTTGCAGCAGAAAGGTGAATATAAATGAACCAAGACTATGTCCCAGCAGAACTTCAGGACCGGCCGAATGACTGATGCGCCCTTTTCGTTCTTCCCTTCGACGTCTGGGCGCGCATCTGCAATCGCGGCCGGTTTCCGGTTCGGCCACATCGGGACGCATACCAGC
>CAZQDD010000064.1:0-13728 GCA_964591805.1 uncultured Acidobacteriaceae bacterium
CATAACCGGCAAAACCGGCCAAATCGCCCCCCTTTGACACCAATTTGACACCAAAACCCTGTGGGCCGTGAGCTGGGTCGTGGCGGGCCAGCTCGCCAGTATTTCCTTCCGGCAATGGACGGGACGTAACCTGAGAGACGACATGAACAACATACAGTACGGCGAAATCCGTAACGACATCATAGAGCTGCTACAGGCTGCGCGGGCGGCTTCGGCCCGGAGTGTGAATGCGCTGATGACAGCAACCTATTGGGAGATCGGACGCCGCATCGTGGAGTTTGAACAGCAGGGCCAAGAGCGAGCGGAGTACGGGGAAGCGCTTATCAAACAACTGGCCGATGATTTGACCCAACAATTCGGGAGGGGCTTTGGTGCAGTAAACCTCAGCCAGATGAGGCGGTTCTATCTGGAATGGCCGGCACAGAAGATTTTTCAGACACCGTCTGAAAAATCGCCCGCCTTGCCCGAGATTGCCTCTAAGTTCCCTCTGCCCTGGTCAGCATATGTACGGCTGCTCTCTGTGAAAAACTCAGAGGCTCGGGTCTTCTATGAGACGGAATCCCTCCGTTCTGGATGGTCGGTTCGCCAACTCGACCGACAGATCGGCAGTCAATTTTACGAGCGCATCGCTCTGTCTCGGAACAAGGCCATGATGCTTGAGAAGGCCGAGGTCGCAGAACCCGGCGATACCATCACGCCAGAGGAAGCCATCAAAGATCCGTTCGTGCTCGAATTTTTTGACCTCAAGGACGAGTACTCCGAAACGGACCTTGAAGAAGCGCTCATCCAACATCTCACCGATTTCCTGCTAGAACTAGGCGACGACTTCGCATTTCTGGGTAGGCAGAAAAGACTCCGTATTGACGATACTTGGTTCCGGGTCGATCTGCTCTTCTTTCATCGTCGGCTCCGTTGTATGGTTGTTATCGATCTCAAGGTGGGTAGGTTCAGCTACGCAGATCTCGGACAGATGCACCTCTACTTGAATTACGCGCGCGAGCATTGGATGAAGGAGGGAGAGAACCTTCCGGTCGGTCTGATTCTCTGTGCGGAAAAGGGCACAGCGGAAGCTCATTACGCTCTGGATAATCTGCCCAACAAAGTTCTCGCTGCTGAATATCAGATGGTGCTTCCCGATGAAAAGATGATTGCGGATGAATTGAAGCGATCCAGAGTACAGTTCGAAAAGAGAGGCCGAGGGAAAGTGCAATCGAATAATCGTAACGAATAACAAGTATTGATTCGCTGGCCGTTTATCACAATGGTGAAGCCCCCAACGGGCGCAATGGCAGGTCGTCTACGCGAATAATTTGCTCTACATCGATTTCGGCGAGGCCGGCCAGGAACTTCGTGAACGCAATGGACTTCAATGCCAACTGTTCGAGTTCATCTTCATAGCCAATTAGAGCGATGATGCTGTTCGGTCGAGCAAGTGATCGGAAGACACCATGGGTCTCGAATCCCGCGTCCCGTAGGTACTCGATGTACTCGGGCCATTTCAAGGCAATCCTGCTTGCAGATTCTGCAGATCGAAAATGATACGTGCAAAGTTGATATGTCTTCATAAGCATCCTGTTCATGAGCGGTCTGGGTGCGTGGTGTAATGATTCCTTTCGCACTACATCATCATCTCGTGTAAAATACGTACCAGAAGGTATTTTCTAAAGTAGCGGCACGTTCTGTGTCAATTGGGCGTGAGAAACGAGACCATGGCTTTTCTTCTGAAGGGATATTCGACGCGCGAACGGACCCTATCCGTTCTTGTTCCTCTTGTACTTCTCGGTTGCACGCTCTTTGCCTGTGGTTGCAAGCGTAAGGCAGGCGTTACCGGGACGCCGCCCGCGCTGGAAGTAGGTGTTGTTTCTGTGGAGCAGCGGGACGTTCCCGTCTACGGAGAATGGGTTGGGAATCTGGATGGGTACGTCAACGCTCAGATCCAACCGCAGGTGTCCGGTTATCTGGTGCGGCAGGTCTACCGCGAAGGCCAGCATGTTCGAAAGGGCGATGTTCTGTTCGAAATCGATCCGCGTTCCTTTCAGGCTTCACTCGATCAGGCCCAGGGGCAACTTGGACAAGCGAGAGCGCAACTCGAACTCAGCCAGATCAACGTCAAGCGCGATACTCCGCTGGTTGCGATTCATGCTCTGGCCCAAAGCCAATTGGATAACGATACGCAACAAGTGCACCAGTACCAGTCTTTGGTGAAGACGAATGAGGCCGCTATCGAGACCGCCCAGCTTAACCTGAGCTGGACAAAGGTCCGTTCACTGATCGATGGCATCGCAGGCCGCGCAACGATCCAGGCAGGCAATCTCGTCAGTACGTCCACAACGTTGACGAGTGTCTCGCAAGTCAATCCCATCAAAGCATTCTTTTCCATCAGCGAGCAGGAATACATCGACCTGACCAACTCGGCGAAGCGGCAGGGAGCAGTCGATCTGCTCAAGGGAGGCAGCAAGATTTCTCTGGAACTGACGTTGGCGAACGGCGAAAAGTATCCGGGCAGCGGCTCCATTGTTTTCGTAGATCGAGCTGTCGATAACACAACGGGCACGATTCTCATTGCCGGGGCCTTTTCCAATCCTTCGGGGCTCCTCCGCCCAGGCCAATTCGCGAAGGTGCGCGCTCTCACGAGCGTTCAGAAGAACGCCTTCATCGTTCCGCAACGCGCCGTTCTTGATCAGCAGGGGCAGCATTTGGCCATCGTTGTGGGCGCTAACAATATTGCAAAGGTTCAAAAAATCACGGTTGGCAGCCAGGTCGGCCAGGATTGGATTGTTACCAGCGGTTTGAACCCGGGAGATCGTGTCGTTACCGAAGGAAACGGCAAAGTCCGCGACGGCATGGCCGTCAAGCCCGTGGCTGACAACGGCACTACCGAGCAGGGGCGCTAGCCATGTCGAAATTCTTCATCCGTCGGCCCATCGTCGCCATGGTCATCGCGATTGTCATGGTAATCGTCGGCGTCGTCTCGTTGACGCGCCTGCCCATTGCGCAATACCCCGACATTACGCCTCCCTCAATTTTTCTCATGGCGACCTTTCCGGGCGCAGATGCCGATACCCTCGTACAGTCCGTTGCAACGCCCATCGAACAACAGATGAGCGGTGTCGATCACATGGACTATATGTACTCGATCAATTCGAACAATGGATCGACGAATCTTAACGCCGAGTTTGCGCTTGGCACCGATCCAAACGTCGATCAGATTCTCACCCAACTGCGATACTCGCAAGCCGCAGCGCAACTGCCTGCCGCCGTAACGACCGCCGGCGTTACCGTGCAGAAATCGCTGACGACACCTTTGATGTTGATCTGTGTCTCGTCGCCGAAAGGAACCTACGACAGCACGTATCTGGCGAATTACGCCTACATCAACCTGGTGGACCCGGTTTCGAGAGCCGAGGGCGTTGGGCGCGTTCAGGTGTTTGGCGCCGGACAGTATGCGATGCGCGTGTGGGTGAAGCCGGACCAACTCGCAAAGCTCGGCATCACCGTCCCGGAGATAACGGCAGCCATTCAAACCCAGAATGCGGTCAACCCAGCCGGAAAGATCGGCGGGGAACCGATCCAGAATGGTCAGCAGTACACCTATACGGTGCGTACCGACGGGCGATTGACCAGCGAGAAGGAGTTTGGCGAAATCGTTCTGCGTGCGAGCAACAACGGTTCCATCGTGCGGCTCGAGGATGTAGCGAGAATTGAGTTGGGCGCGCAGACCTACGACACGACTGCCCGCCTCGACGGGAAGCCCGCGGCGTTCATGGTGGTGTACCAATTGCCTGGGTCGAATGCTTTGCAAACTGTAAAAAATGTGCACGCCGCGATGGCGACGCTCTCGAAGGACTTCCCCCAGGACCTGAACTACTCCGTCCCGCTCGACACGACAAAGCCAGTAAGCGCCGGCATTAAGGAGATTCTCGAAACGCTCATCATCGCACTTGTGCTGGTGATTCTGGTCGTCTACCTCTTCTTGCAGGGATGGCGCGCCACGCTCATTCCAATGCTTGCGGTGCCGGTTTCGCTGATCGGCACCTTCGCTGTCTTTCCGTTCCTGGGCTTCAGCATCAATACACTTTCGCTCTTCGGCCTTGTGCTGGCAATTGGTCTCGTGGTTGACGATGCCATCGTCGTGGTTGAGGCCGTGGAACACCACATGGATGAAGGAATGAGTCCAAAGGACGCCTCCGTCAAAGCAATGGAAGAGGTGTCGAGTCCGGTTATCGCAATTGCTCTGATCCTCGCGGCAGTCTTCATCCCGACAGCTTTCATATCCGGCATCACAGGGCGCCTCTATCAGCAGTTTGCCGTCACAATTGCCGTCTCGGTGCTCTTCTCCGCCTTCAACGCGCTCACGCTCAGTCCGGCACTTTGCGCTTTGCTCCTCAAGCCAAAGAAGAAGTCCACCGGCCCGCTCGCGCAATTCTTCGAGTGGTTCAACCGGCTTTTTGGGCGAGGCACGGATAAATTCGTAAGCACTTCTTCATTCCTGATCAGGAAGTTTGGAATTGCCATCGTATTGCTGGCCGTCGCCTCGGTGGCTGCGGTGATAGTGGGCATCCATCTGCCATCGTCGTTTCTGCCGGAGGAAGATCAGGGCTACCTGATGGTCAGTCTGCAACTCCCGGACGGATCTTCGTTGTCACGTACTACCGAAGCGGCCGGGCAAGTCGAGAAGGTACTGCAGAACACCTCCGGCGTCGCCGACGTGGTTTCTATTGTTGGACTCAACCTTCTCACTTCGGCGCAAACGACCTATAACGCCTTCTTCTTCGTCCCCTTGAAGGACTGGGACCAACGGAAGAGCAAGCAGGAGCAATTCGAGAACATCAAGCAAGCGGTAGCGCAGGGCCTCAATAGCGGTGTGCGCGATGGACTCGCGTTCTCTCTTACTCCACCGGCCATTCCAGGTATCGGAACATCGGGAGGAGTCACTTTCGTGCTCGAAGACCGCGCCGGCAAAGAGGGCAATGACTTCCTTGCTGACAATGCCGACAAGTTTATGGCCGCGGTGCAGAAACGCCCCGAGATTGCCATGGCGATGAATACCGGCCTGCTACACGTTCCACAGCTTGCAGTTCACGTTGACCGGGCCAAAGCATTGGCACAAGGGGTGGCCTTGAGTGATGTTTACACGACGATGCAGGCTTTCATGGGCGGCGCACTGGTCAACTACTTCAACCGCTTTGGCCGGCAGTGGCAAACCTACGTTGAGGCCGATGGGGACGCGCGCACGGTCGTCGATAACATCGGCAGATTCTATGTGCCAACTGCGAGCGGCGGGAGAGTTCCGCTGAGCGCCATCACCAGCGTGGAGCGGATCAGTGGACCTGAATACATCATGCGCTTTAACGAGTACAAGGCTGTCCAGATCACGGTCTCCGGAAAGCCTGGATACAGTTCCGGCCAGGTGATGGCCGCGCTCGAAGATGTCTTCAAGGAAACGATGCCGACGGGCATGGGTTACGACTATAAGGACATGTCCTATGAGGAGAAGCAGGCGAGCCAGGGAACGTCTGCCCTGGCGGTCTCTGCCCTTTCTATCATGTTCGTCTTTCTCATTCTTGCGGCGCAGTATGAGAGCTGGACCCTTCCGTTCAGCGTTCTACTGGGCACTCCGATCGCGCTTTTGGGAGCATATCTTGCCGTTTGGTCGCGATCTCTCGAAAACAACGTCTATGCACAGATCGGTGTGGTTATGATCATCGGGCTGGCGGCCAAGAACGCCATCCTGATCGTCGAGTACGCCAAGATCAACTTCGATGCTGGCACGCCTCTCGTCGAAGCGGCATTGGGTGCAGCTCGTCTGCGCCTGCGCCCCATCCTGATGACGGCCTTTGCCTTCATCTTAGGTTGTGTGCCGCTTTGGATTGCTTCGGGTTCCGGCGCTCAGGCCCGTCGGACGTTGGGCACGGTCTGCATAGGAGGGATGTTGATGGCGTCTCTGCTTGAGATTTTCATCATTCCCGTGCTGTTCGTGCTCGTGGAAAGGATCTCCCATCACTTCAAGAAGAAGTCACCAGACGATGAAGGGATGCATTCGTCTGGTCACGAGAATTCGGGAGGTACGGAATGAGTAACCGTTCGCGATCGGAAAAGGTGGGGTTCCTGGTTGTGGCGGCTATGCTTCTCACCGTCGCCGGCTGTAGGGTAGGACCGAACTATAAACGTCCTGCGGTGCCAACTGCGCCGGAGTATCGCGGCGCGGAGCAAGATGTCAAAGCTACCGGCAGTGCGGCACAAACCATTGCTCTGGGCGACCAGAAGTGGTGGGACGTTTTTGCCGATCCACAATTGCAGGAGTTGATTCGCAAGGGGCTACAGCAGAACTACGATGTGCGGGTAGCTGCCGAGCGTATTGTGCAGGCAAACGCTCAGCTTGGAATCACGCGGGCCAATCAATTCCCGACTCTGAACGGGACGGCGGACTATACAGGCCAACGCGTTTCGCAGGCGTCACTCGGCATCGCCGGGTTCTCTCCAGAGGCGACGAACACAGGTTCGCTGGGTTTGTCCGCGAGTTGGAATCTCGATTTTTGGGGCAAGTATCGTAGTGCGACGGAGGCAGCGCGCGCGCAGATGCTCTCTTCTGAATGGGCACATCGAGCCGTTTTGAGTACCGTCGTCATGGACATAGCAACCGGGTACTTCCAGTTGCGTACCCTCGATCTACAGTTGGAGGTATCGAAGAGGACTCTTGCTGCCCGCCAGGAATCGCTCAAACTGACACGTGCGCTCAACGACGGCGGCGCGGGGACCCTGCTGGATGTCAGGCAGTCCGAACAGCTTGTCCTTACCGCACAGGAAGAGATTCCCGACCTGGAGCGGCAGATCGAACAGGAGGAGGACACGATCTGTGCATTGCTGGGCGAGAATCCCCATCCTATTCCGCGCGGCCTGCCGATCGATCAACAGCCTCATCCTCCCACGGTGCCGGCGGGCCTTCCGTCTACGCTGCTCGAACGACGTCCCGATATTCTCGAAGCCGAGGCTAATCTGATTGCGGCCAATGCTGAGATCGGCGTCGCCCGCGCAGCCTATTTCCCACAGATTTCTCTTACGGGCAGCGCATCAACGCAAACGAATCAACTGTCGAAGCTCTTTTCGGGACCAAGCTATGCATGGAACTATGGACCCACTAGCGTCTCGGTGCCCATCTTCAATGCCGGAAGCATCCGGAACAACGTGAGGATGACGGAGTCCGAGGAACGACAGGCTCTGCTGACCTATCAGCAGACCATCGCGAACGCCTTCCGCGACGTTTCAAAGTCGTTGGTTGCCTACCGCAAATATCGGGAATATCGCGAGCAGCAGGAACAACTCACGGCATCTGCACAAGACGCCGCACGGCTCTCGCAGGCGCTCTATCAGGAGGGTCAGGACTCCTATCTTGAAGTGCTGACCAGCGACACTAATTACTTTACGGCGGAACTGAATCTTGCCATCGCAAGGCAGAATGAACTTTTGTCGCTCGTGCAACTCTACAACGCTTTGGGAGGCGGCTGGGAGACGAAATGATCTACCTGTTACGCCAGAACCATCAGCCTTCGGTATTCGCAAAAGGCTGACAGAGGGTGCGCGTTAGGCAATTCATCTCCTTCGTCATACGCCACCGGATCATACCGAACTTCGACGACTGTGAGTTGTCACGCGGCATCGCCGAGCCCCGGTGAAAACTCTACAGTTCGTCGTGGGATTCCCTCGCAGTCGTATCGTTGCCGCTTATCGCGCGATCCGTACTGTAGAACTCTCCCCAGGCAGCTAGGTGGTCAAGAAGGGCACAGACCGAGTGTCGCATATCGGTCGTCAGATCGTATTCGACATGGAGAACCGTGCGACTCAAGTCTCGTCGGACGATGATGCGTGATGCTTCTAGTGACTTCAGGTTTGCCCGTAAGGCCTTTTTGGAGGCGGCAGGGATAAAACGGTTGAGCTGACTCATGCGAACGGGCTCAAACCGGATCGCACTGAGAACCTGTAGCGTCCACTTGCCTTCGAAGAGGCACTTCGCCGCCATAATTTTCTCAGAATAAGCCAGAATCTCACTTCTAACTGGCGTGCGCGCCCGTTTCATTCCGTTGTTGACCTCACACATTCTGTTGGGGGCGTCTCCGGATTATCCTTCTTCTTGACAGCAGCCTCAAACATGGCAGCGCCTCGCAAAATTTTATTCTCCTGCGATCGACTTTGAGTCGACTACTCGTAGTATTCTATACCTACTGGTACGAATTTACAGGGAGAAACATATGCTGCTTCGTCGCAGCAGTACCCTATTTCTCGTGGCGCACGCCTTCATTTGGGTGTCACAACCGTTGTGTGCTTCCAGGCTTACAGGCACCACACAACTCGACACTCAGCTCTCACAGCCTTCGGCATGGAGTTCTTTTAGTCTCCTATATTCCTACGTTGCCAAAAGCCACGCCAAACACTATGCTACGGCCCAGCACGATGTCGAGAAGTCCAACATCGTCAGCAGTACAAAGGATACCGTTCAAAAATGAACACTGAAAGCCGTTTGCCGAAGTTCCCTATCGTGATGTCCGAGATTCTCCCGGCGCAAATTCACCATGAATCCACGTCGCCGTTCCCACAAGGTAGCCAAGTCGGATTTCCGCGACGAAGGGTTAATATGGATAGCAAAGACATGACAGCCACCAAAGTCACAAAGCATGAGCTAAAGACGAGAGAGACGCGAGAACTTTTACTCCGGGCTGCAGAAACGATCTTCGTGCGCGACGGATACGAGGGGGCGGAGTTGGGAGAGATTGCGGCTCTGGCAGGACGCACCAAGGGAGCGATCTATGCTCAATTTAAGAGTAAAGAAGACATTTTTCTTGCTCTGATCGAAGAGAACATAGTGCGAAATCGCGCGAAAATGGCGGCCCTGCTTGATGGTTCCACTTCAGTTCAGACCAATCTCGCCGTGATGCGAGATTTTTCTTTAAAGATGACGGAGGATAATTCCTTTGCGCTGCTTATGCTGGAATTCAAGCTCTTTTGCATCCGCAATCCTAAATCACAAAAGCGGCTTCAGAAGATCTTTGCGGGCGTCCTCTCCAAGGATCAGGAAGAGCGGTTTTCCGCATTGCTTGGGCCGGCGGGAAAAGGAAAGAATGATGTGAGCCGCGTAATCGCAGTTCAAGCACTTCAGCCTGTGATCTCTGGCCTTATCCTCGAAACCAAACTCGAACCAGCAATCTTGGGCAAGAGTTCGCTCAAGAAGGTAGTGGGACGTATCTTCGATGCTCTCTTTGATGTGCCGAAGAGCTGATCCTGGGATGAATCCCGGGGTGCCTCGCAGGTAGCTGCCAAGAAGATTGTATCGCCGTCAAAAAAAGGCACGGCAGAGTTCCTCTTTTCCACAATATCGCCACCACTTGCCCCACGCAGCATCGTCGTCCGGGTGGCGGGCGTCCCTGGCCCACGTCTTGGTCGGTGCAGATTTCAGCGGCGCACGCCGATTCCGTTTGACATCTATGGGCCCTTTCCTTAGAATACCTACCAGTACGTCTTTAATAAAGACGCACTGGTTTCTCAATCCAGAATGTCCAGGAGCGTAATTTATGAAACGACTCGTTGGTGGATTTATCTTCATGCTGGCTCTATGCAATTTCGCATCCGCTCAGGCCGTAGAGGCAACCAAGTACTTCGCAAGGCAGCAAGTCACGCTTCAAGGAAGTGGCGTATTCACCAGGAAAGTGACCGATTCGGGTGTTACATACAAGCCAACTTCCTCGGGTGGCGTCCTTGCCGGGTACAGGTTCAACATCAATCGGTGGCTGGGGGTGGAAGGCGATTTCGATGGCTTCCGGGACTCGCAGAAATTCCTGACATCGACCAACACGACTGCGCTGAAGGCGAATGTTTATGCGGCGACCGGATCGGCCGTGATTAACCTTCCCAATCCGCTCACGAAAAGGTTCCAATCGTTTGTCTCTATCGGCGGAGGCGCACTTCTTTTCGATCCGCGGGATACATCTCTTGTGTCTCGTCAAACTCGATCCGTGATCGCCTTCGGCGGCGGAGTTGATATTCCTATCTCTCGACAGATCGCGATTCGCGCACAAGCCAAGAGCTTCACGTACAAGGCGCCCGATTTCGAAATAAGCAGTCTCCAGACGGACAAGTATGTGCAGACCATGGTTCCTTCTGTCGGTGTGGTTTTCAAATTCTAATGATTTGCCTGCCCCCTATCCTCCGTCATGGCAAAGTAGTGGGTGTTGCGGGGACTCCTGACAGGAAGCACTCGCGTTATCTGCTTAGGAATCAACTCCCCAGCGCCGGAAGCGGCAGCATTTGCGATCGCTTTTCATACCGCAGTCGCTCCACATAGGCAAGAGAACCCTTCACAGCCGGAGATTCCACAAATATTCACGCACCATATCACCAGTTCTTGAGTCTAACGATACATACCTACCCGTAGGTATTAGGAGATTTATGAAGACCCTCTCTACCAGCTTCCTCGTCCTCGCCCTGCACGTAGGCATCTTCGTGCCGAGCTACGCGTCAGTGGCGACACCACAAACCGATCACTCCACTTCGCTCCCTGCCACCATTTGGCAGTCCACCAAGGCTGAACATGTCTACGGATTTCCTGAACTGAAACCCCATAAAAAAGGAACCCTGACTTTCAGTTCTGATTCCGTAACGTTCTCCGGCAAAGCAGGAACAGCTTCGATCGATCGCAAGGATGTGACGGCGGTTAGCTCCGGTAACCAAAAAGTCGAGATCTGGGGCATGAAAGGGCGCGTTCTCAGGGCGGTGATGCCGAATGGCAGCGGCGTTGCAGGTGCAATGTTCATGCATCACCGGGTTGATATGCTCACTGTGGAATATCGCGATAAGCGAGGCGCAATTCACGGGGCAGTCTTTTTCCTTCCCGCTCATCAGGCGGATCAGGCCCTGCAGAGTTTCACCCAGATGCTAGCACCTGTTCAAACCGAGGCGCTCACAGATCCCCCGGTTCGTGCAGAACTGGCTACCGTGCCCAACTGCCAAGACTCAGTCGAACCGCGGAGCGTGCTTGTCGTCACTCCTAACTGGGAGCACACCGAGGTACCCGCCGCCTACAGAGCGCTCATCTACGAGCATGTAATTGATCGGCTGCGTCTCACCCAGGGGGCGGGACGTGTGTACAGAGACGGCGAAAACGACGGACAGAAGGTGTGTCCGCAATACACCATCCACATCTCCATCGCGGCATTCAAGACAGGTAGCCAAGTGAAGAGAGCGATCCTTGGGCCGGCCGGGATGTTCGTCGGTACAACCCAAATGACATTTAATACGGCCCTCAGCGATGTGTCCGGCTCGGTCGATCTGCACAAACAAGTCAAGGGAACGACGCGTGGTGAATCGGAAAGCACCAATGTTGCGGATAGCGTCGCGAAGTCAATCGCAAAACAATACGCATCCGTTCTGAAAGAAACTGACAAGAAGCCGATCCCACAACTGAGCACGGGCCACCCGCAACAGGCGCTGAGATAATGTATGCCTACCAGTACGTATGTATTGGTGCGACTGATCATTAAAGATGGATCGAGGAGGTAAAGACATGATCGTGAATATCCTCACGTTCATCCATATCGCCTGCAGTTTGATTGCGATTGGGGCAGGGGCCAAGGTCTTGTTCGGACTGCTTGCCGGAGAACTGGTCGAAAAATGGACTGTTATCTTCTTTCGCTGGTCCCTTGCTGCAAGCGTGGCCGGGCTCCTGTTTTCCTTTCACCACCTCTCCCACACGCAATGGCTTGCAATGGTTTCTGTCTATGTGTCAGGAGCGGCGATTCTCGGATGGCGTAAATTCCATCTGGTCGGCATCTGGCGTGCGATTTGCGCCTTCAGCACCACGATTGTTCTCAGCCTCAACATACTCCTTTTGACCACTCAAGCATTCGAGCATATTCCGGCCTTGAAGGCACTGGCGCCGACATTATCGGAACCAGTGTTTCTCGCCTTGCAGCTAATTGAAATGGTCTTTTTTGTGGCGCTCGGCATGGTTGCAGTCAGGAGATTCCGTGATAACCGGATCGATTTGTTGGGGCGGTAGGACAACAGATGTCATGTGCGCTCCGCGAGTCGCTTGGGAAAGACGGAGCGTGTATGCGACGAAGGAGAATTTCTGCAAATTGTTCATGGAAGATACGAATAGCCTGTATCTGCTTTCCTTCCTGTTGACGGCAAATCAGGAGAAGGCGGAGCAATGTTTCGTGGCGGGTCTTGACGACTGCGTGGATGGGAATCCCGTCTTTCATCATTGGGCTCATTCCTGGGCGCGCCGTGTGATCGTCCGTAATGCAATTCGCGTGATCGCACCTCGCTCTGGTCACGAAAAGCCGACCCTGGACGCGCCCCATGTACCGGTCCAAAGTAAGCCACGGAAGCTGCCCCCACTCGACAGTCGTTTCGCAGGAGTTCTCGCGCTTGAGGATTTCGAACGGTTCATATATGTCTTATCCGTTCTTGAAAGATATTCCGACCGGGATTGCGCTCTCCTATTGGACGTTTCCATACGAGAAGTCATGGAGGCCCGTGCGCGTGCTGCGCAGCAAATTGCAGGCTTCGACAAATGAAATGTCGAATAGACGGCCGGCTCTTTTACGGCGTCACGAGGTTAAGCGGTAACGATGCATTCGTCGATCGGAGATTGCGAATTGCGCTCGGGCGGGAGATAGCGCGATGTGTGGGAGATCCGAGTTCGAGCAGCCGTGTAGGTCGCGACCCATGAAACACAGTGAAAAATGTCCAGACCAAGCTCCATTAGGAGCGAAGAGCAGGAGAGCTGAATGATTCCCGCGGTACACTTCTTCATTGATCACCCGATGGCAACTCTGGTTGCCTCAATACTGTGCGAACAGGTGGGTCTCCCAGTACCAAGCGTTCCGGCATTGTTGCTGATTGGCTCACTCGCGGGCCTGAAATCCGCCAATCTCACGGCGTCGATTTGCGTGGCCGTCGTCACTTGCCTGGCAGGAGATAGCGTTTGGTTTCAGATAGGACGTTGGCGCGTATCAAGAAACCGGCCTGTAGGCGACGCTCCAACGCACTCCGCTTTTTGGACGGGTCGCCTTGCGGAAGCCGTTCGCCGGCATCAGCTTCCGGCGCTGGCCTTAGCGCGATTTCTGCCGGGGCCGAACCTTGCCGCCACTTTTGCCGGCTTCTCGCGCATGTCGAGAATGAGATTCTTCGTGCTCGACGCCATCGCCTCAGCGATATGGGCCGGTGGATACATGACAGGCGGATACTTCTATAGGGCTCAACTAGCAGGCGCCGTTAGCGCTGTTTCGGCGTGGTCAAGCACCTATCTGGTGCTGCTCGTGTCGAGCGTGCTCGCAATCCTCTTTGGGATAAGGCTGGGAACGCATAATCCGTCGTCATGCCACAGGTCATCTGCCGCTGTGACAACCGCAATTTGCAATTCCGCCTTGCTAGACATTAAAGCCCAGCGAGACAGTATGGCCGTTGCGATGGATGCTACCTAGCTATGCTATCGAACCGAACCCATCTAATCTGACCGATTCCAAGCCCGTCGGTTGGGGTGTGTCACGAACACGAGCGCAAGTTCGTGATGCTGTATCAAAGGCGGGAGAGGGACCTTACACATGGCTTGAGCCGGATGATAAAAACCATCCAGTCCGGTTCTTAGGGGAGGGAGCGGCAGCAATGCCGTTCCCTTACCCGACTCCCGGCAAAAGTCGTCCCCATTTACCTCGCTCGAAAACATGCTCGATC
>CAZQDD010000065.1:0-13648 GCA_964591805.1 uncultured Acidobacteriaceae bacterium
CCCGACTCCCGGCAAAAGTCGTCCCCATTTACCTCGCTCGAAAACATGCTCGATCGGAAATTCTTGCACGGTTGTTTCCCGCGCACCGATTCGGAGCCGTTGCCATTCTAAGCTATATGCCCGATGATGGAACTGGAACGGGTACGCACCGTTCTGGGGTGTCGAAACCCCGATAGACGTATGGGCGCTTTTTGAGCGCACGGAATACTCCCTAGACCTTCTGGCGTCGGGGAGCCTGTGGCGTATGTCCAGGCCCCTAAAGCTAAAGGCCATAGGAGCCTGTCTATCGGCTTTCGAACTCCCCGACCTCGGGTTACTAGGGCTGTTTGCGGGGGCGCACCGCAGACGTTTCTCCCTTCTACCAGGTTGAGGAGCTGTTGTTGATCCCTCCTGAGACAAAACCTGCATCGCGCCCCCTGCGGCATGTGATAAACAGCTCATATGGGTGCGACCGCCTCCTTTTCCGGTCCAGACTCTCATTCTGCGAACCTCTCCAACCTTCCGCGTACCGTATCGGGCATTGTGAGGGAGCTTCCGAATGAGTGAATTGTGCTTCCGTCCCGACAAAGAAGGCAGGCTCCTGCTCCCCGAGCGGTGCATCATTACCACGTCCTGCTATGAAACCCAGGATGAGCGCGAAGTCATCACGATGGCAATGGAGCAAATCCTCTATGCGCTCGCTTTGTTCGGTATGGATCTTCGCGCTCTGGATGGGATTACCCTGTCCCGTGATTGCCAGGCCGATGCGGCAGCTTTGCAGAGAATGCCGGAGGGACAGATTCCGTTGGAGATGAGCGATCAGCCTGACACGATGGAGATGGCGCGGACGGTCGCTGTGTGGCGGGAGAAGGAACTGAGGTTCCATATTGTGCTCCGGGCAGGCGTTGGCCTGATGGCGCTCTCCCCGGAGAAGGATTTGCAAGCGCTGGCCCATGCCTGCATCGCCCACGAAGCTGCGCACGTGGAACACGAAGGCCATTTATATCGAACCTTCCCTGGCGTCTATGGCTGCCCTCTGGAGTGCGGCGACCGTTCCCGGCAGACGTTCCTGAAAGCGATGGATGTGTGGAGCGAATATGCCGCGTGCCGGTCCTCCGCCATGTTCCGCCCGGAAGCTGTGGAAGAGTTTGAAAGAATCTTCTGCCGTGCGCTCGAAGAGAGCATTGCCGCTTCGACAGCGCAGATTGTAGCCTTTCGGCAAAATCGAAACGCTAAGGACGTTTTCGTGGAAGTCCAGCAACTCTTCGGGGATGTGTTTATCCATGCCGGCTACTTTCTGGGACATCTGGACGGGCTGGAACTGACCCTCGAAGACGATGCTCCCCGTGCCGCAGAGCTATTCCAGAAGCATCCGCAGATTCATCCTCTGATCGTCCGTCTGCATCGGGTGCTGCATGAATTGTGGCTGAGCGAATATACGTGGCAATCCATCGAAATCTTTACGCCGATCTACGATCTGATCTGCGAGATGATGGCGCTTCATGGGCTGGCGTTTACGAGACATGAGGAAGAGTGGCGCATCGTCATGTGTGAAGACGAACACGCGACGGAGGCCATTCAAACTGCCCTTTCGGCCTGGATCACCCGCCCCGGCGAATCCCAGGGTTGATTTTGCGGATAGTACCGGATTTTCCAATTCAATTTCCGGCGCGGAAAGCAGAGTGCTGTTTTGCCCCGACGGTCTGGATTGACATGGGATATGAGGAAATTTGTTATTGCGCAAGGTAGCCGCCATCAACGGCCAGCACATGCCCATTGACAAAGGACGACGATGGAGAAACTAGCCACACAACCGCTTCCGCTATTTCATCGGGGGTGCCGAGCCGCCTTGCAGGCAGCATTTCCGCAAACGATTCAATGTTGCCGTCTCCTGCCCGTTCCAACATTTCTGTCCGCGTCGGTCCCGGTGCAACCGCATTCGCGCGAATACCGGATTTGGCGTAGTCGAGCGCGGCCGCTTTTGTTAAGCCTACGATTGCGTGCTTTGATGCGGTGTAAATTGAGAACCCCGGCACAACCGCGCCGAGTCCATGAATGGAGACAATGTTTACAATTGCGCCTCCACCACAACGCAACATGTCTTCCACCTCAAATTTCATGCAAAGCCATGTGCCCTTGATATTCACATCGATCAAGTGCTGGACATCTTCACTGTGCTGTTCAGCCAACAACGCAACCGGTCCTTCTGCCGCTGCATTATTCACTGCAATGTCGATCCGGCCAAACTGTTCCAATGTCCTTGTGACCATCCGTTTAACCTCAGTCTCGGAGGCAATGTCGGCTGAAACAAAAGTAGCTTCGGCACCCTGAGCACGAATAAGCGTGACTGTCTCCTGGCCTTCTCTTTCTCTCCGGCCACTGACAACTACACTGGCACCTTGCTGTCCAAGCATGATCGCGCACGCTCGGCCAATGCCACCGGTGGCCCCTGTTACCAGGGCCACCTTGCCTTCCAAGGCGCGTGACGTGCCCGCGATCTGTTTTGCAACCTGTACTTCTGGCATTTTGCCCTCCATCAATCATTGCCCTGAGTAGGCTGTGTCGGACTTTTCCGCTCTCCGAAAACGTCCTTAGCCACGAATAATCCATTCAAAGCCGCTGGAAATCCCGCATACACAGCCATCTGCATAATCGTTTCGACAATTTCCTCACGACTGCACCCCACATTGAGAGCAGCATGAAGATGAACCTTCAGCTGAGTCGCAGCATTGCCCAAGGCGGTCAGGGCCGCGACGGTTGTCAACTCCCGTGTACGCAGGTCCAGTCCTGGGCGGCTGTAGATGTCGCCAAAAGGAAATTCAATCAGGTATTGCGCAAAATCGGGGGCAATATCGGCTAGGCTGTCTATCACCTTCTGCCCTTGCTGACCATCGATCTCGGCCAATTTGTCGAGTCCCCGTTGATACCGTTCGTCGTTTTTCATATTGCACCTTTCTGTCGTTCTGACAGGTTTGCTACCTAAATGGAAAGCGTCAGCGTCATATGGCGTCAGATTCCGTTCTGGCCACCAGCGCCGCGCGGAAAGCGCTGACAGTCATCCGCGCGCCAAAATGTTGAACTACTTCGTCAAGAACGTGCTGCCGCTGAGCCTGATTAAACGCCGCGCACGCGTCCTCCAGAACAGTCGCTTCGTAGCCGAGATCATGCGCCGTGCGCAGCGTGGATTCGACGCAAACATGCAAAGCGTAGCCGGTCAGAAATAGGCTGGTGATTCCGTTGTTACGCAGATAGGCATCAAGATTGGAGTGGGAGAACGCACTGGCTCCAATGCGACCGCTTACCACAAACTCCCCGGGCCGAGGCTCGAAGCCCTTGGCGAAGGCGTGGCCTTTGCCAGTCCAAGTTCCGGCCTTCGGGATGGCCGCAAACAACCCTAATTGGAAATAATGCTCCCCACCGAGTTCCGGATAGCCAGACTCAAATGAGCAAGGAACGTGAATTATATGCATGCGTACTGTCCGCGCAGTTTCCAGAGCCTAACTTGCAAAACGTTGCGATTCGGCGAACTGATTTTGGTCCTGCATCAAGCGCTCCAGTTTGCCCTCAGCGGGGTCTAGCCACTCACGTTGGAACTCAATGAGCACAATCGCGCTTCGTCTCTCATTGGGTTCTAACGACTTATTGCGGTTCATGTCGTACCTTTCTGCCGACCATCTGTAAACTCTCAAGAAGGTTCTTCCTAGCCCCTATCGTTAGGTCCGTGAAGAGAGATTCCAACCATTGCAATTGCAAAGGGATAACTTTTCCCATTACCTTCTGTCCCTTTGGGGTAAGGGAGACGGCAAAACTGCGCCTGTCGCCATCAATCTCTTCTTTATTCACGAAACCATCTCTCTCTAGCCCATCGAGCAGTCCTGTCATTGTGGCGCGCGTAACACCAGCCTGGTCGGCCAATTCAGAGGGAGTGAGCCTTGATGAACTCTGATGCAGCGACAGAAGGACCGCAAAGCGTCCCTCGGACAACTGATACTGAGCAAGACGCTCGTGGCAAGCGCTAAAGACGGCGTCAGCTACGCTTAGCAGGGTGAAACAGCCGGCAAGTGCCGTCTCATCGGAGCCTGTCCTCGCGGCCACGGGAAGGAGCGCCTTGTACTTTGCGCTTAGTAAAGTTGTATCGAACTTTCTCACTGATGTGCCGCCTTATAATGTGCCACCTGATAATATGGTGCCTAATTATGCTAGATTTGTCAAATTACAACGCCAAAGGCGGCACGAGCTGCCCGTCGGGCGGGCGAAAGATGGCCTCCTGCTAGGGCGGGAGCACGAATAAGGGCGGGAAGACGGGCTTCGAGAAAGAAAATGCGGAGCCTGATCGCTCAAGCTCCGCGAGGGGTTCAGTATGTGGTGGATTAAGCGGCTACCTTCCTGACTGGTTTGCCGGTGGCTTTCGTAGGCTGCTTGGCCGCGGCTTTTTTTCCAGTCTTTGCCTTCTCCTTCGCCGTGAACTCCTGCTTAACCTTGGCAGCAACAGCCTCCGTATCCACCTTGTAAGCTGTGGCCGCATCTCGTAATGCCTGCGAAGCGTTGCCACGCGAAGCCGAGAGCAAGACGACCGCCTCGACCACGGCGCGGCCCAGGGTGCTCTCATCGGCGCGGCGAAGAAAGGCCACGAACAGCTTGCCGGTGGATTCATTCTCCTTGGCCTTCTTGATGCCGTGCTGCTTGGCGAGAATCGCGGCGCGGTTCTCGTCCAGCAGGTTGACCATGCGTTCGGCCACAAACAGCAGGTCGCGTTTCATCAGCCGCACCGGAACCGCCGCGCCAATGGCAGAGAGAACACGCAAGCCGGTTGTGTTGGCAATAGCTTCCTCCCTGCGCCGCTTCTCCTGCTCGGCTTTGAATGCAGCATCGTTCGCCCCATTGTTGTTTGCCTTCTTCGGATGATGAATGGGGCAAGCGGGATTGGCGCAGACCTTGTGCATCGTGCCAATCTCGCTGCCCTCGGTAACGATGGCGTCCGTGGTGAACTTGCACACCTTGAACTCCGGGCGTTTCGCCTCGTCGTTGGACTTCGGCTTTTCGTCGCGGATCGCGGTGTACTTGTTGCGCGGCAATACCGGGCTGCCTTCCCGCTGCGTCCCGTAAGCAGTACTGATCTGCACAAGCTGCGGTTTGGCGGCAATGGTTTTCGCTACCTGCGCCGAGACCTTGGCCTGATAGCAGCCGGGATCGGTACAACGGTCGCCCTGCCTGCCGAGGTCGTCCGAGAAAAGCAGCTTGTTGTGCCCGGTGCGTTTCGGGCAATCGGCGCAACTGCCCGCCGTGGGAACAAGCTGCGCATCGCGCTTATCGAAAGGCGCATCTTTCAAGACAAGCAACACGTTCGATTCAATCCAGAATTGCAGATTGCGGACGGGCAGCAGAATCCGCGCCGGTTTTGTCCCGTTGTTGTATACCTCTTTGAAACAAGCCGAAAGCGCCTGTTGCTGCACGTGGGCAGGAAGCTTGGCCAGCAAGAGCGCATGGCCCACGCCGATTTCGTTGGCATAGAATGCTTCGACCGCTGCGGGCGCAAGGTCAACCAGCTTGAGGCGAGAGGCCACGAACACAGGCGATTTGCCAACCTGTGCGCTGATCTGCTCGATACTGTACTTCGGCTCATCCAACGCCAAAAGCCGCGCAAACCCCTCGGCTTCCTCCATTGGGTGAATTTCGGCGCGAATCAAATTCTCGACTAATTGTGCGGCCAGGGCTTCGGCATCGGACAGATTGACGATGCGTACCGGCACGGTGGCAACTTCGGCCATCTGCGCGGCGCGGTAACGCCGCGCTCCGGCCACGATCTCGAAGCCGTTCTCGGTGAGGGGCCGAATAAGCAAGGGCGAAAGTATGCCCTGGCTGCGGATGGATGCGGCAAGTTCTTTGAGACTCGCCTCGTCAAAGATGCGGCGGGGATTGGTCTTCGATTCGTTGAGTTGAGAGAGTGGAAGGTCGCGGTACTCGGTTGCATTGATAACGGTCGTTTCCATGGCGTTTCATAGCTCCTTTCGAGCGGTTGATGGGGGAAGGCGCGCAGAGCGGCGACACGACGGGCCGTGGTCCGCTCCGCAAGGAGCGGACTAGCCGCGAATCGACTGGTCCGTAAAGGCTTCGAGAAAACCTTGGTCGCGGATGTTCCTGTCCCACTGCCGCGCGAACTGCTCGTGTTGCTCGTAGAGGTTTGGAAGGAAAAGGTAGTTCTCTCCGTCCCTATAGCGCGAATACTGCTCGACGCCGAGATAGTCATTCCTGAAATAGAAACTGGACAATCCCAAGCCGCACAGCGGCGGTTTCGACAACTCGAAACACATCTCCGGGTCGCGCATGAGGTCGCCGTTCTGTTCGCCGTAGTGGGTTACAGAAATGGCGGGCAGGTTCAGCGGCCCCGGCTCCGGCGTGGCCTCGATGACAAGGGCCATGTAGGGCGGATTCTCGATCTTGAGGTACAGAGTGGGCCGGAAACCACCGGCCCGCTCAAGAATGCGAAGGATGGTCTGCATTACGCCACCTCCGCGATTGCGTCTTGCGCTTCGGGCGTTGAGACCTTCGGCGCATTCTGCTTGGTGGCGGATTCCCCGGTGATGGCGTCCAAAATCACCGCAGAGGTGCGCTGTACGACTTCAAGGCTTTCAGCCAAAAGCGCCGCGTTTCCTGCGTACATCTGGATGTAGTCGCTCGATGCTTTTCCCATCTCAAGGCCGATGGCTTGGCCCACGATGAAGGCCACGGCCTCGGCTTCCGTCTCGCGCACGGTGGCGGTGGTCATGGTGCGCCGGTCGCTTTTGTGCAAAAGTTCGTGCCCCGCCTCATGGACCAAAGTCACAAATTCCTCGGCCTTCGACTGGCCCGGCAGCAAGGCAATCTTTCCGCCGTAGCTGACTCCAAGCGCGGGCGCGATGTTCTCGCTGTATTCGAGGGCGATATTCTGCGAGTCGAGAAACGCAGTCAGCCGGTCGTGGTGCTCGCCCACGTCGCCGGTGATTGAGTGCTCGAACTCGGGCAGGTCCGCGCCTTCGGTCTGCGCCACATCGAAGACGTACACAGCGCGGAAGCCAATCAACACAGGCGCGGGTTTCGTCTCTCGATTCGTGTTCGGCTCCTGCTCTGTCGTGTCCTTTCTGCGCCGGTGTCCGACCATCGGGGCGAGAATCTGGATGCCCTTCTCGCCCCGTTTCACAAACCGGCCAAACTCTTTCCATGCGTAGAACCCGGCTACTCGCGTGGCCGTTGGGCGTTGTCTGGCGATCTGCAAAATGTTTCCGAAGGAATAGGAATGGAACCGGGCCATCGCCGCGAGATACGCGGTCAAGGTTTCGCTCTTGCCCGCCTCAAGCTGCTGGATGAGAAAGTCCACGGCCTGCTTGATGAGTTGTTGCGTGGGGTTGTCGCGCTGCGTGGTGCGCTGCTGGTAGGGGGACTGGCTCGGAAGCGCCGCATTGTTGTTGTGCGGCGCGGTGGTGGTGCTGTTGGCGTAAGGCATGGTGTTCGCTCCTTCGGGTTGAGATTTGCCGTTTTTTTGAGCCTGGGTAGGCTAAAAAAAGACATTCGTTTCATAGCGGCGAATTGGGCGCAGAGAGGCGCTGTCAACCCCCGAAGCCCGTAGGGGCGCGGAAGCGAGCACGGCGGTTTTTATGCCGCGCGGAGCTGCACAAGCGGGGTTGACAGAAGGAGCCGAACGAAGCCTAAAGTTCGCCTGGAAACGAATGTCGAAAACGAAGACCAGCCGAAGGCTGCTCCATCTTGTTTTTCAGGGTCGGCGTTGCGGGCAGGAACAGGCCCGCATGGATGGTAAGCGAAGAACGCCGGTTTGATCGGCGGTCGAAGCGGGGGAAGGGCGCAGCAATCCTTCCCACCAGCAAATAACGAATGAGCACTTGTATCCTTCCCAGAGTGTTCTTCCGAAAGGCCCCGATGCGTGTTCATCATGGCAACAAATCGTTGTGGAATGAGTGAATAAGCTCGTATCCTATGTGGCTCTTGACTTTGTTATCATCCGATGATAATATGCAGATCGATGGACCATGATCCCAGTCTCGATACGCTTCTCCTGCTGGATGGCGAGACATTCGTGGTGGAGGGAAATTTCTGGGTCAAGTTCGAGGTAAAACGGGTTCCGGCCCTACCGGAGAAACCGCATGGCTTGGACTACTCGCTGACGCTGCACGACGGCAACGGCGAGCGCCTGTTGGGCTTTGATAATGCTCATCCCATCCGAGAAGGCACGGGACCTGGCGCCCGCACCCGCATCGAATATGACCACAAGCACAAGGGCAAGCGAGTCCGCTTTTACGACTACAAGGATGCAATGTCGTTGCTGGCGGATTTTTGGAAAGAAGTTGAGTCGATCTTGAAGGAAAGGAGCACAGCGCCATGAAGACTCTGAAAGTTGGAATTGCCTCGCGGGAAGCCTACAAAAAGAGGACGCTGGCAATCGCAAAGGGAGAATATGTCCCGGCAAGAGGCGAGCCTAAGATTTGGTTTGAATCTCTAGGCACTCTGTCTCAAGTGCTTTCCGACCAGAATCGGGTTTTGCTCAAGCTCATCCTGGAGACCAGCCCTCAATCCCTCAACGAACTGGCGGAAAGGTCGGGAAGAGCGACATCCAACCTGTCCCGAACCTTGCGGACGATGGAGCGATATGGCCTGGTGCATTTTAAGCAAGGCCCGAATCGTCAGCTTGTACCGCATGTCAATTACTCCGGGGTCGAACTGGAAATGTCTTTTCAAAATTGACCGTGGAAAGCGCGCCTTCCCCTTGGAAGGTCAACTATGCCCTTGACTGAATATTCACCAGAGGCTATAGTGAATCCGGAGGCTGATGTTCCGGTCGAGAAACGATGACGTGGGAAGTCGAATACACCGATGAGTTTGGCGACTGGTATGAGGCCCTCGACGAGTCCGAGCAGGATAGCATTGACCGAGATGTCTACCTTTTGGAACAGTTCGGCCCGGCACTTCCAGATCGGTACAGCAAACCTGTTGTCACTTCTCGCTTCTCGCACATGCGGGAACTGAGGGTGCAGCATGGGGGAGAACCTATTCGTCTGCTGTATGCTTTCGATCCACGCCGCGTTGCTCTGCTACTCCTCGGTGGCAACAAGACCGGGGATGACCGATGGTACGAAAGATTCGTGCCGAGAGCAGATGCGCTCTATGAGCAGCATCTGCGAGAACTAACCGACCTAGATCGGTAAATTGCAGTTCTTCGGAACTGTGCCTGTGCAGAGGGAGATATGGGAAATAAATGGACGACCCTTCGGGCGAAGATGACGCCTGAACGCAGGGAGGCGAATCGCCTTGCTGCGAAGCAGATGGTCGATGCAATGCCTCTTGAGGGACTGAGAACGGCGCGCAATATCACGCAGACGCATTTGGCTTCACTCCTGCAGATCACACAAGCCTCGGTTTCCAAGATGGAGAAGCGCACCGATATGTATGTGAGTACACTGCGCTCATTCGTTCAGGCAATGGGCGGCGAATTGGAAATCCGCGCAGTCTTTCCCGAAGGGGCGGTACAAATCGATCAGTTTGCAGCGCTCGCCACAAGCGAAGAGCACCGAACTCAACCCGCCGGTTCACGCAAATGAGACTTTAGAAGTCTCAGCGGAGCTGGCAAGGAAGGTGAATATGCCAGCACCGAATTTGCGTACCCAATGGGCCGAGAAGCAGGCAGAAGAGCTTCTGTCCGTTCCTTTCTTCGCCGAGTTCGTACTGCGTAGCCCGCAGATGATCGACGGCACACAAAAGGAAGTTGCCGATCTTCTCATTCTGTATAAGAACAGCGGGCTCCTCGTGTCGCAGAAGGCGCAGGAAGATCCTCTAAGCCGAAACGAACAGAAGAATGAGCTATGGGTGTTGAAGGCCGCCAAGAACGGCGTAAGCCAGCTCTGTGGTGCGCTCCGCCCTTCGACCAAGGCCATCTGGTGCGAGCATCCGCGTCGCGGACGGGTCGATTTTCCTGCGGGTCTCCCTTCAATTTTGCATGGCATCGTGACAGTGGAGACTTTTCGACCTGTGGACCTGCAAGCCGCAGCCGCCGATTTGCCGCTCGCACAGGGCAGCACCCCCCTCACATACATTTCACTCAGCGATTTTGTAAATATCGCGATGCAATTGAGGACCGTGCCGGAACTTCTGCGGTATCTCGGTGCCCGAAGGGAGCTGCCGGAGGCAGCGCTGCGGAGGGTCGGCGACGAACAGCCGCTCTTTGAGTTTTACCTGCTTCACGGAACGTTCAAGCAATGTCGTGGGCACCAGCACGCCAGAGAGATTGTCGAAGCGGCATCGGAGCAAGTGGACGACATTCTGGAGCACATGGCCGAGTATCAGCATTTCAGCAGCCTCATGGAGCATGTTGGCCATGAACTCGCTACGAGATCGGCAACGTGTCTGGATGGCCTCTCGGCGGACTTGCTGGCGAAGTTCGATCCATCGGAGAAGCGTGCGAACTATCTTTTGATGCAAGAGGTGATTACCGATCTTCCTTTGCGTGAACGTGCTGAATTGGGCAAGCAGTTTGCCCGAGTCATCCAACACATGAGCGAGCAGCCACAAGGGTACACGCAGGCTACAGCGCATCTTGATTCCAGGCCCGAGTGGGTTTTTGTTTTTGGCGCGTCGAAGAGATGGGAACGCGCAAGTTTGCTGGGCAGTATGGAACGGACGATGCGCGCTGCGCTTGCTCATTACAAAAAGCAGCGGTGCATGATTATCATTGACCGCGACGGCGAAGGTTACGAGGTCATCATGACAGTTCCTGGGCAGGTGTTCACCCCAACAACTGCCGATGTGCTGAATGGCAACAAGCTGTTTGGCGCCTTGCGCACGGCGTCGGTTGAACTGGAGGGCTTTTGAGCTATACAGCAGAGGGTGGTCCTTGCGTCGCTCTATTTCCGCCCTGTTGTAGCTTCTGACTGGAGTCAACGTGAAAAAGGCGAAGAGAACCGAAAGAAGATGTCCGGTGCGGAGCACACCCGAGTGCATGGATTTCCCGCCCATTGAGCGTACGCCTGAATCCGCTGGAATGACCGCCGATCAGATTGCAGCGGTACGCATCAGTCCACAAGCCAGGCTTTGGTGGTGCTCTGAATGCACGAGTGTTTGGTACGAGACCGAACATCACTTTGCGCGCGCCATCGGGACGCAGAAGACCGAGGGTAGTTCCTTCGTACCTGGAACTTGGCCGCCTCGTCAAATTTGGCTTGGTGAGCCTTAATTGGTTCCGCGGAAAGGACTGTAAGATGAAATTCGTACAAGAGATGCCATGTTCGTGTGGGGGAGTCTTCCCGTTTGCAACGTATGGGGAGGTTCCGTGGCCAACCGTAGTCTGCGCAAAATGCGGGATGGCAGGCGGCCAAATCAACCCGCTCAGCGTGAGCGTCACAGCGGAACGTCTCTTGTATCGGAGCAAACAGGAGTTGGAAGGCGGAGACTACACCCTGTCGATCATAATTGGAACGATGGCCGTCGAGTCCTTTCTCACCCGGCTGTTTTTCAGAGTCAAAGGCATGGACAGCTTCGCTACCACATTCACCTGGCCGACCGAGGCGCAAGAAAAGGTGTGGGAGAACGAGTATCCGAGGAAGGGTGGCTTTACAGGTCCCGCAGATTTTGTTTCGAAGGCGACAACAGGGATGACTTTCGACGAGTTCGTCGAGAGCAGCGCCGCGGCGAAGAAAATCATGGCAGGATTCCCAGATGCAGCAGGACTTTCTGCAAAGCAATATTTTCAAAGTAACCTTTTCTATCCTCGCAATCGAATAGCTCACTGGGGATATGTGAGTACGACTAAGGACGAAGCCGAGCGGTGTTTCGCACTGGCTATTGCTATCGTTTCTCTTTTTCGAGAGATGGATAAGGTCAAATACGGAACTCTCTAGGATTGGAGTTTTCCATGCGGGTTACGAACTGCATTTTTTGTGGCGTGCTACTGAAGCCTTCCCGGCGCGAGAAACCCGATTCTCGCACAGATGAGCACGTCTATGCGCGGTGGTATCGAGATAACGTGGTGAATCAGAAGATCAAGATGTTCACGTCGGATGGCACCACGGCCACGATGCACAGGCAACCGTCTCTTGAAGCATTTGTAAACAGTGCGGTCTGCAGGGAATGCAATAGCGGCTGGATGTCAACGCTTGAAACTCAGGTCGATCCCATCTTTGAGAAGTTGACGAACGGGACGGACATAAGCGTTCTGACTCCAGAAGAAGTGGAAACGCTGGCGCGTTGGGCGGGCAAAACAGCTATCGTTTTGGGTTACGTGACACCGATTTCAGCAATTGTCCCGCAATTTATTCGCAGAACATTTCTTCCGCAGAGCACAACACCACCGCACATGCGTTTGTTTTACGGTTTCATCAAGGCTGATTTGACGCTAGAGGGAGGCTATCTGCAACTCAGCTACGGTGCGGAAATCCCGGTAATCGGTAGCGAGGGAGGCTCGGGTCATCGCTTCACGCTCTGCCTTTTCAACCATTGTTTCACTGTTGACTTTCCACCAATTCTTGCCGGTGTTCGATACGACCTGCGAGATAGTTGCAGCGCTCAGATATGGCCGTACTTCGTTCCTGCCGGCACAACAGAGCTATCCATACCTACACCAGCGCCAATTGGCGACGTGCTGCTTGCGATCTGTAAACGGGTTCAGGTTTGTTTCGACATCAGTGCTCTACACGTATAGGCGGACAATGTCTGTTCTTGCAACAAATCGGTGAGCCTTTAGAGGTATTATGCGCGAATCATTGGAGCTTAACCTTGCGTTAATCGCGGGCCTCAAACGCAGCGAGCCACTGATGCTACCTTGGCCGCAGGACGGGACTCCTACGGGTTGGCTTTCGATTTCAACTCCAGAAGCCTGGCGAGAGTTTGTATTGTCACTCAGCCTACCGGTCTGTATTCCCGATATTGTCGCAGCCAAGTACAATCGCGCTCAGATGTTGTATTTCCTGGCATGGCTGTATCCCGATTTAGTCAAGGCTGGGGAGTTGGTAGGGCTCACAACGCTCGAACTGGCACTGCGGGACTGCTACGGGAACAAGGTCAAAGGGAGGCACGGAAAAAGACCAGACTTTGCTGCATTACTTCAGTATCTACGGAAAGATGGGCTCACCGATGAGAAGATTCCCATGATTCAGCGGTCCGGGGGGACGGCTATCGGGTTTGTAACCGGAAAGAATACGCCCTCGCTCGCGGAGCGCAGAAACTTGCTGGCACGCGGCGACCCGTTTGATGCGCTGCCTTGCAGCGGTCTCTTGGAACTGGTACGGGACCTCATCGTGTATGCCTACAGAACCTTTCTTCCAACTCCAACGTTTCCATAGTTTGTGCGCGTGGTCCTAAGCTGCAAAGCTCTGAGGTCAACGCCTGCACTCAATGAGCGCGTTTGAAATTTCGCGCCCTTTGAGTGTCAGTCCAGATTGATTCCGTTATGTCGATGGCGGGGTTTTAAGGCTGTCAGGCCACTCGTCAGGCTATATTCGCTTCCCGGTCCTTGAAGACTTCTGCTGTCCGCTGTTCTTGTGTCCCGCCGGCTTCCGTTTGCGAACCAATCCGTGAACGGCAGTACCCTTCTTTCGCCTACTTGGCAGGTTGTGCAAGGTCGCAAAGGGCTTCCCGCCTCGGTGGTCACTTCAAAACCGGCCATGCGTGGACGTCTCAAAACCGGCCATGG
>CAZQDD010000066.1:0-13635 GCA_964591805.1 uncultured Acidobacteriaceae bacterium
TCGACTCGGCCATCGACAAGCTGACCGCGATCAATCCCTTTGTCGAGATCAAGCGCTTTGATACGTATCTCAACAGCCAAAATGCGCTGGAGATCTTCAGCGGCTTCGACATCATCGCCGACGGCACGGACAACTTTGCCACGCGCTACTTGGTCAACGACGCCTGCGTACTCAGCGGCAAGCCCAATGTCTATGCGTCAATCTTCCGTTTCGAAGGCCAGGCCAGCATCTTTGCCACTGAAGCCGGCCCCTGCTATCGCTGCCTCTATCCCGAGCCGCCGCCGCCGGGCTTGGTTCCTTCCTGTGCGGAAGGCGGAGTTCTGGGCGTGTTGCCGGGACTGCTCGGAGTTATCCAGGCGACAGAAGTTATTAAGTTGATCCTTGGCGTGGGCGAACCGCTGATTGGCCGTCTCGTGCTGGTCGATGCGCTGGCCATGCGCTTCCGCGAGTTGCGCGTGCGCAAGAATCCCGAATGTCCGGTCTGCGGCGCAAATCCGACTGTCAAGGAGTTGATCGATTACAACCAGTTCTGCGGCATTCGAGGAGAAGAGTCCGAGGCGTCCACGAGCGCGAAGATTCCCGAGATCCAGCCCGAGGAACTCAAGCGGCGGCTCGATGCGAAAGAAGATATTTTCGTGCTCGATGTTCGCGAACCGCATGAATATCAAATCGTCAATATTCATGGACACCTGATTCCGCTTGGCGATCTGCCGAAGCGTATCCACGAACTCGACTCAAGCCGGGAGATCGTGGTGCATTGCAAGAGCGGCGCACGCAGCGCCAAGGCCGTCGACTTTTTGCGCCAATCAGGCTTCAAGCGTGCGACAAACCTGACCGGTGGCATCCTGGCCTGGGCTGATAGGATCGATACCTCGCTGCCGAAGTATTGATATCAATCGCAGACAAGAAAATGCCAGCCTCATTAAGAGACTGGCATCTTCTGTTGCGTGGAACTTCGTGTTAGACAAGCCCCTCAAACGAGTCCTGGATTGCGTCCCTGCCTGAGATCCCATAGAGCCGCAATCAGCGCGTCGACTTCTTCGCAGGTGTTATAGAGCGCAAACGTTGCGCGCACGGTGCTCTCCAAACCGAATCGGCGCAGGATCGGTTGTGCGCAGTGATGTCCGCCGCGCACGGCGATGCCCTTGCGGTTGAGATAGTCGCCGATCTCTTCTGTGCGCAAACCGTCGATTACGAATGAGATCACGCTCGCCTTCTCTTTCGCAGTGCCGATGATACGCAGCCCAGGAATCTTGAGCAGCGCCGCCGTGGCATAGGTCAAGAGCATGTGCTCGTGGCGCGAGACATTGGCAATACCGACGCGGTCGAGATAGTCAATCGCAGCGCCCAGACCGACGGCATCGGCGATATTTCCTGTTCCTGCTTCAAAGCGCTGCGGGGGTGGTTGATAGAGTGTCTTCTCGAAGGTCACGTCCTGGATCATGTTGCCTCCGCCTTGCCAGGGCGGCATCGTATCAAGCACCTCGGACTTTCCAAATACCACGCCAATACCCGTCGGCGCAAAGACCTTGTGACCACTGAAGACATAGAAGTCGCAGTTGATGGCTTGCACATCGACCCGCATATGAGAGACTGCCTGCGCGCCATCGACCAGCACTCGCGCGCGATGTCGATGAGCCGCCTCGACCATCTCCTTCGCAGGTAGCACTGTGCCGAGAGCGTTCGAGACATGTGCAATCGAGACCAAACGCGTCTTGGGTCCAAGCAGCTTTTCGTACTCGTCAAGCAGTACCTGCCCGGAATCGTCCACCGGCGCAATGCGCAGCCGCGCGCCCTTTTCTGCGCAGAGCATCTGCCAGGGTACGATGTTTGCGTGGTGCTCAAGCCACGTGATGACGATCTCGTCGTCCTTCTGAATGTTCTGCCGCCCCCAGCTTTGCGCGACAAGGTTAATCGCTTCCGTAGCTCCGCGTACAAAGACGATTTCGCGCGGGGCGCCTGCGTTGAGGAAGCGGCGCACCTTTTCGCGCGCGGACTCGTACGCATCGGTCGAACGCGCGGCCAGCTCATGCGCGGCGCGATGCACATTTGAGTTTTCGTGCTCGTAGAAATAACTGAGGCGGTCAATCACCGACTGCGGCTTCTGCGTGGTCGCGCCATTGTCGAACCAGATCAACGGATGACCGTTGACCTTCTCCGAGAGAATCGGAAAATCACGGCGAATAGCCTCTACATCGAAGGAATACGACGACAGGCCGAGATCACCCAATAACTCCGATCGTCCCGCGCCGGGAACCACAACAGGAACCACATTCGACGGATCGAGTGGGCGCGGCCGCTTCTCCGGATCATGAGAAGCAGGTGCGCGAAAATCAGGCTCGTGCGCGACAGCCCCGGCAATCTGCGGCGCGTTCAGGTCAAGCGGCGCGGCAAACGGATTGCTGCTGGAAACTCCAGCTGGCACTGGCCCCGGCAGCGAAGGCTGCTCGGAAAACAGTGGCCGTGCATCCGCCATGAAGGAAAAAGTCGGAACCGCCGAAGAATCGACAACGCCAAGAGCGCCGGGAATCGCCGGAGCCGGAGGCTGGGTGAGCTGCGATGGCTGAGGATCGGCGAGCAGCGAAAAAGGAATGGCCGCATAGCCTTCATCGCTGAGCGCCGGCTTGACACTTGCTTGCGCGGGAGTGTGCTGTGTAGCTGGCTCCGCGACAGGCTCTTGAAAGATGGGCTGCGCCTCTTGAAGGAAGGCAAAGGCAGGTCCGGCCGTAGGCGCAATTCCACCGCCCGGAACCGCAGGCGCCGCGGAAGCGGACGACCGCGTATCCGGTGCAATGCTTCGATCAGGGCTTCGATCGGGCGCGGCGACGAATGCCCCTGGCTGTGCTTCCGCCAGGCTCGCGAGTATTCCCGGAATGGCAGGCGCCGTTGGACCCGGCACCGCCGCATAAGGATTCCCTGTGAACGCGGAGTTGGGCGGCAACACCGCCCTGGCCGCGGCAATAGCGGGTTGCTGAAGCTCATCGGGCAACGCGGTGAAGAGCTCGTTCGCTATGCGCGTCAACTCCGTCGGACTCAGGATGCCGGGCGGTAAGCCTTCGCTTCCCGGCAATGCCGCAGCCCAGGTTCCAGTTCCCGGGACCGCAGTCATCGGGAAGGTCCGGTCACTTGTACTCATGGTATTGACTCACGTCGACATCTTCGAGCAGGGCAATTGCATCGTCCGTCAGCACGGCCGCCGAGCAGTAGAGCGACACAAGATAGGAAGCAAGCGACCTTTGATCGATTCCCATAAAGCGAACCGACAACCCCGGACTCTGCTCTCCGGGAAGTCCCGGCTGGAAGAGACCAACCACACCCTGCTTCTTCTCGCCCACGCGCACCAACAGGATCTTCGACTTCTGGTCTTTGCTTCTCACGGCGATCTTGTCGGAGGGAATCAGCGGAACGCCTCGCCAGGTCAGGAACGGCGTGCCAAACAAGCTGACCGTCGGCGGAGGTACGCCGCGCCGCGTGCACTCGCGCCCAAAAGCGGCAATGGCGCGCGGGTGCGCCAGAAACAGCGAAGGCTCTTTCCAGACCTTGGTCAATAACTCATCCAGGTCGTCCGGTGTTGGCGCGCCCCTGCGCGTCTTGAGCTTCTGCGAGTCGGCCACATTGTTCAGCAAGCCGTAGTCGGCATTGTTGAGCAGCTCGCCTTCCTGCTTTTCCTTCACGCTTTCGATCAGCAGGCGCAACTGCTCACGAACCTGATCGTAGGGGTTGCTGAGAAGATCGGAGACGCGGGTATGAACATTGAGAACGGCATTAATGCTGCTGAGCCGGTATTCGCGGGGCTCTTCGAGATACTTGACGAAGGTCGCTGCGAGCGTTGACTCGTCCGAGTGGTCGCAGGTCGATTCGATTGCCTTGGTCTCATCGACCTTGTTGACCCTGAATGTACCGGCCTCAAGCGGCTTCCAATCCAGAAACCGAACCAGCCAGCGCGGTGTAATGGCCCCGAACTGCGGAGCAGTCTTGGTTACACTTGCAAGTTGAAATGCAGCTTCTTCGCGTAACGAGACGCGAGCGACTTCTTCTGGCACAGGTTGCCTCCTTGGGAATCAAGAACATACTGATTGTAGTTCGCGTGGAAGCTCTCTTCAAGAGGGAGTGTTTTGACCTTGAAGATTCGCCTGCAGAATCGACCCGAGTCAGCGCGAGCACAGATCCGCCTGCCCAGTGAGCACTATAAATCTATCGGTAAATTATGGCAATAATTAATATTTCTGCACTGAATGGTCAACGCGATCTGACCAAGCGTGAATTCCTCCTGTCAGATTCCAAACATGAGGAAATCCAGCGTTATGAAGAACCTGCGCTGCCTTTTTGCCTCGTGAACCCATTTTGCAGATGGTGACGATCTGCTGATCCGCATCGAGTTCATTGACTCGCTTCGACAATTCGGGAAGCGGGATCAACTGTCCGCCAATATTTGAGATTTCGTACTCGAACTCGTCGCGCACATCCAGTAGAAATAGATTCTCGCCAGCATCCAACCGTTGTTTCAGTTCTTCAACACGAATTTCAGGAACGTTCACCGTTTTTCTCCCTTACTTGGAACCTGTTCGGCGACTGCTCCTGATGCCGCACCCGCCTCAATTTCAACCTAAAATAGAAAACCCACCTGCCAGGTCGATTTCTGGCGGTGGGTCTAAATGAGGCGGCGGCTTGTAAGTTACTCTAGCCCAACCATTTCCTCACGCCAGAATGCGTCTGCGCACAGCACATCGCTGGACAACAACACATTGCGGCGGTCAATGGGCTAAAAGGGCTCACCAAATCAACATAGCACAAACGCCTTGGTACGGCAAGACTGACTGACCCCCAGGGCAAACGCATTTGAAATTCCATTGAACCACTGTTGCTATATGCTTTAACCGGTCTGAGGCCTGAACCTTCTTTTTGGAGGGGAAGGTTGATGGCGCGTGAAGAAGAACTGGAGCAATTTGTATCGTGTTGGGAGGGGCTTGAGGATCCTCGTTGCGGCAATGCCACCCTGCACGATTTTCACGAGTTGCTGATGATTGCGCTTTGCTGCGTGCTGTGCGGCGGTCAGGGGCCAACCGACATGGCACTGTTTGCTCGCGCCAAAGAGGCGTTTTTGCGTGGTTTCCTGGTGCTTGAGAACGGCTTGCCTTCGCACGACACCTTCCGTCGTTTGTTTCTCGATCTCGATCCGGATCAGTTTCGCGATTCGTTTCAGCGGTTCATGGCACAATTCTCCTCCCGGTTGCAGGGTGTGGTGGCCGTCGACGGCAAGGTACTGCGCCGCTCGTTCGACACGGCCAGCGGCAAGTCGGCCTTGCACATGGTCTCGGCCTGGGGTTCGCAACAGCGGCTGGTTTTGGCGCAAATCGCCACCGATGCCAAGTCGAATGAAATCACCGCCGTGCCAAAGTTGCTGCGCATGCTTAGCTTGAAGGGGAGCATCGTCACCACGGATGCGCTGAACTGCCAGCGGGCCATCGCCGCGCAGATCGTCGAGCAGCAGGGCGACTATGCTCTGGCGCTGAAAGCGAATCAGGAGACCCTGCACGACGATGTGACGCTGCTGCTCAACGATCCCCAAGCGCCACAGACCACCATGGCGCCTGAAGTCGAGGCCGGTCATGGACGGATCGAAACCCGCACGGCGACGGTTTCAACCGAGATCAAATGGCTGCAAGAACAGCATCGGTGGCCGGGGCTGGAAGCGGTTGGCAAGGTGGTCCGGGTGCGCGAAACAGCAGAGAAAACCACCACGGAAACCGCCTATTACCTGCTCAGCAAGCCCCTAACCCCAGAACGGCTGAACGAGGTGGCACGCCAACATTGGGGCGTGGAAAACAGCCTGCACTGGCGGCTCGACGTGGTCATGAATGAAGATCAACTGCGAACCCGCATGGGAAACGGACCACACAATCTGGCGGTGCTGCGACACATGGCCATCAACGCCATGCAGAAGGAAGGGTCGAAAGGCTCCCTGCGAGGAAAGTTCAAACGAGCCGGATGGGACGACGACTTCCTCCACCGGTTATTGGAGATGTTTTGAAATGCGTTTGCCCTGCGTTCTCAGCCGGGTTGAGTTGCAAGGCTGCCTGCACAGAAGGCGCCGGCTCAGCAAGGCGATGCGGGCATCCTGCCGCCGATGGCGACAAGCGACGCAGTTGGCATTGCGGCGACACGGCTACCCTCCATTCCGGTAAGCAAGCACTCTGCTGCGGTATATTGAATCCGTTGGCGGAGGGTCTATTGCCGCCGATGGAAAGCAGATTCTCACATGGCCCAGAACTGGCAAACCAAGCTTATTCATAGCAGCGCCAAAGTGCCTGAAGGTTTCCGGGCACTGAGTGTTCCCGTGGAGCGCGCCTCGACGGTGGTCTTTGCAGATTGCGAGTCCGCCGTCGGGGGGTGGGATGTTGAGGCGAATGGATACACTTACGGTATCCACGGCACGCCGACCGTTCTTGCTCTGGCGGGCCGCATTGCCGAACTCGAGGGCGGCACACGCACGCTGCTCGCTCCGAGCGGTCTTGCGGCTCTCACGCTTGTGGACATGGCAATGCTCTCGGCGGGTAGCCATGTGCTGATTCCGGAAAACGTCTATGTGCCGAACCGGCTGCTGGCCATCAAGCTGCTGCAGCGCTTTGGCGTAGAAGCCTCATTTTATCCAGCGGATGCCGGGGCAACGGTCGCGGAGCACTTCCGACCGAACACGCACCTGATCTGGGTGGAGAGTCCCGGCTCGATCACGATGGAGCTGCAGGACGTGCCGGCAATTGCCGCCGCGGCGCACGCGCATGGCGTGATCGTGGCAATGGATAACACCTGGGCGGCGGGAGTGCTCTTCAATGCCTTCGAGCATGGTGTGGATGTTTCCGTGCAGGCTCTGACGAAGTACGTTGGCGGACACAGCGACCTGCTGATGGGCTCGGTCACCGTCCGCGATGAGGCTCTGCTCGAGCGCCTCGGCGAGACCCGGGCACGGATGGGTCTTGCGGTCTCTCCCGACGAATGCAGCCTGGCGCTGCGCGGCCTCCAGACACTCGCCGTGCGACTGCGCCACGCAGAGGCTTCAGCGTTGACGATCGCCAGCTGGTTATCCGCGCAACCGGAGGTCGAAACGGTGCTGCATCCAGCGCTCGAAAGCTGCCTTGGGCACGTATTCTGGAAGCGCGATTTCTCCGGGGCGAATGGGCTGTTTTCCTTTGTTTTTCGCCAGGAATTCAGCGGCGCCGAGGTGCGCGCCTTCGTCGATGCGCTCGATCTGTTTGAGATTGGCTATAGCTGGGCGGGCACTACGAGCCTGGCCGTGACCTACAACCTGAATCGCACCCGTGGCGCCTCGCCTTACGGTGACCGCCTGGTGCGGTTGAGTATCGGTATGGAAGACACTGGTGACCTGATCGCTGACATCAAGCAAGCAATGGCGCGGATGCAGAAAGCGCAATAGACTGAGTTGCAAACAGAACGCTCGGCTCGGCGGAACCCTCCGGATTCGGCAGGCAAATACTCGAGACGAAGGGCAAGTGACCTCAGTTGTCTGCGCCTTCCGTCAGTTCCATATTGCTGTCACCACCCAAGCGATATCCTTCGTCGTTCTCATCGTCCTCGTCATCGAGTTCACCACCAGCCTGTATCGCGGCGAATGCCTCACGCTCGCGCTTATCCCTGCGAACGGTGAGCAGTTGCGTTCCGATTGTGTGCTTCGGAACGAAACAATAGTTGTAGAAGGCTTCAAAGAGCGCCGTATTTGAAATCCTTCTCTGCTCCAAGAGATCGCGCAGATGGTGCGTGTAGAGCGCGCGGAATGCCTCGGGCGTAATGATGTAGGTCAGTCTCTTGCCGCTGACCTGCGTGGTCGCTTCGAGCCATTTCTTCTCAATCCACGCGTGGATTTCCGCTTTCCTCACGCGCAGAATCCTCGCCAGGGCATCGACAGAGAGACAATCGCATCGAATCTCCCTGACCTTCAGATCGTTCCTTCGCAACGCGCATCGGATAGCATTCGCGCTGCGGCCAAGTACTTTGGCGGTCTCTTCGACCGAGTGCACGGCGAGCTTCTCGCGCAGAGTTTCAATTTCTTTCTCGGTCCAGCGCCGGTGCTCATCCCGGCTCTTCAGTCCAAACTGCAAGACAAACCGCCAGCACGCCTCCCTGGACCGCCCGGTCTGCCTTTGCAATCGACGGACGAGTTGATCGAGTTTGTGGCCTGAAAGCGCCTGGGCCTGAGCGGCTAAGGCTCTCGCATCCGGGCCCCAGGCATAGGGCAACCTTAATGTGTTTGCAGCATCCATGGGGAGACCTCGTCAGCGGGGAATGCTGAGAAAACCCCTATACCTATAGAGCTTGCGAAAAGTGAAAAAACGAACAATCGAAAAAACCGCGCTGAGAATTCAGACATTCTGAGCTATACTGCGTCAACCAGAGACGAGAGTCGGTCATGCCGACTCAGGCCGGTGCCTGGTAGAACAAATCCTGGAGGTTCACGACAGATGTGGATCGGTTGCAATGGTAGCTAGAGGCTTGGCGCTTGAATCATCCATGGTTGCATGATCGTCGCACCCGGCAGGTTCAGCTTCATCGTTTTCAAGAATTGCACGAATCAGCCTTGAGAGAAAGGCAAGGGCTCGACTCCTTGCACGAATTTGGGCCAATGTGCAGTATCCAATCTGACACCCACCCTCCTCCTGGTGGTCGGATGTGGGCGGCAGAAATCCCTGCTGTGGGACGAGCGCTATGCCAATACCTTCCCCTTCAGACCTCTGCTGGAATGTGAATTTTGCGTCCGGGCAAGAGTGGATCGAAGCGACAGCGCACGCCGCTATCAAGACAATCTGGCAGCGAGCGCAGAATACTGCACGTTCCCATTTTGGCGATGAATTTCTCGCGGTGGAGATGATGGAAGTCGCCATTGAGAAGTTGGTTGACCGCCTGAACAAGGGTTCTCCAGTCGACCCCGCTGAGGCAAGCATTCTTCTGCTTCGTTTTTTTGCCCAGGAGGTCAGACGTCGAAGGAATGGGAATCGCAGGCTTGTCTACCTCGGATCGAGCGAGGAGCTGCCGGTTGCCGCGACTGAAAATCCGTTTTTACCTGTTGATTCCGCACTCGATTTGGAGGTAATCTTGCACGATATAGCTCCTGAAGTGCGCCTGGCCCTTCTCCTGCGGTACAGCCGGACTCGATGGTCGGAGGTTGCGGAGATCATCGGAACATCTGAAGCGGGCATTCGCGTACGTTGCCAGCGGGCATTGAAGAAAATCCGTCAATCGATTGGGGATGAATGACTATGTCGCATAACCATGGCTGCTGTCGATCCAATCGGAAAGGAAGCCGTGGCTGAGCATCGACCATCCTTGAATGACGATGAGAACGATACGCTTTTGTTCGAGAAGTTGCAGGAACATATCCTCGCCCACTACCCGAATCCTGAACGCATTGGATGTCCCGATCCGGCGATTCTCAAAAAGTTCGCCGACACACCGCACGAGGTTGGATTAACCGATCTCAACGAACTGCATATCTTCAAATGCGCGGAGTGTACGCGCACGCTGATCGAGTTGCGGCAAAAGCGAGAGCAGGCCAAGACGCAAGGAGATTCTCATCATCCCATTCCCTAAAACCCTATTTACCGACCTTTGATCGCCAGTCCTTCAATTGCCCGGAAAATGCGCTGAGTTGGTGGTTCTTGACCGCTATTGCTTCCGGTACAGACGCCATCCCAGTCGATCCTCCCGCCGGCCCGGACAGAGAAGCCTTCACACAACCAGCATCAAAGGTCGGTCTGGGCCGCGACCGTTCGGTGCGCCCCGGATGGTCTGTCACCCATGAGGAGTGGGCTCAGTTTCGGGCTGGCGAGAGGAGCTTTTGGCATCCTTATGAATGGTCCCGGGAGTGACTTAGAGAACAATCACTGCCGATCCATCCTCTGTTTCATGCTTCACAGCTTCGAGCGCCTTGTTCGCGTCCTCCAGTGAGAACGTGGCGACCCGAGGACGGAAATTCAGATCGTGAGCCAGGGCAATGAAATCGCGCGCATCCTGCCTCGTCATATTAGCCACGCTGCGCATCTGGCGCTCGCCCCAGAGCAGTTTGTCGTAGTCGAAGGCGGGTATCTGATCCAGATGAATGGCGTTGATCGCGACCACTCCGCCTTTGCGCAGCGCAGCGAGAGCGCTGACGACGACCTTTCCGCTGGGAGCGAAGGTGACGGCACGATCAAGCTCGGTGGGAGGTTTTGCGTCTTCGTTGCCGACCCAAGTGGCGCTGAGCGACTCAGCGGCCTTGCGGTGAGACTCACCACGGGTCACGACATAGACCTTGCAATCCCAGGACTGGAGGATGCGAATTGCCAGCGAGGCCGAACTCCCAAAGCCGAAGAGACCGACTCGCTCCCCGCGCAGAACTCCGGCAACGCGGAGGCTGCGGAAGCCGATGATGCCAACGCAGAGCAGTGGTGCGATGTGGGAATTGTCCAGGCCCGCCGGCAATGGGACTGCGAAGTCGGCGCGCACTGTTGCGAACTCCGCATAGCCGCCATTCACCGAGTAACCGGTAAAGACGGGATGATCGCAGAGGTTCACCCATCAACGCCAGTTCATAGAGCCGCATGTCAGGCCTCAAAGAAGCACCGCATTTGATGCTCTCCAGTATACGACAAGATTCGCCCGATCTTCGCTATTCTTATTTGACCGACATTTCGCAGTTCTTGCCGTGAAATTCGTAATTTCATGTTCTTAGAATCTGTCCACAAACTAAGTTCTTCTCAGCAGTGTGTGAGTGAAACTGATCCAGATCATGGTTTCCGAGGAGGTTGGGCGAAGTTCGTAGTCTTTGCTCAATCTTCTCGACCATCCCAGCCAAGCGAAATTTCTCTCCACGATCCAGCGCTTGGGTAGCACTTTGAACGTGTGTAATTCATTGCGTTTGACCACTTCCACATCATAGCCGAACATCTCTTTTGCCCAACCGATTAGCGTGCCTGTGTAGCCGCCATCGGCAAAGACCTTGATAATTGTCTCGTAGCGGCGGAACAGGCGCATCAACACGGCGCGGGCGCCCACGCGGTCTTGTATCCCGGCCGAATGCACGACCGCTGTCAGCAGGTTGCCCTGCGTGTCAACCGCGATGTGGCGCTTGCGGCCTTTGATCTTCTTGCCCGCGTCGTAGCCGCGCGCCCCCCTTTACCGGTCGTCTTGGCCGATTGCGAATCGATGATTGCTACGGTTGGTCCAGCATGACGCCCCGCTGCGCGGCGGCCTTCTTCGCGCAACGCCTGGCCCACACGCTCCCAAAGCCCGGCATCCCGCCAGCGGCGAAATTGCTCATGCACGGCCTTCCACGGCGGAAAATTCGCGGGCAGTTGACGCCACTGGCAGCCTGTCTTCACCACGTAAAGCAGTGCATCGACGACGCGCCGCAACTCATGCTTGCGCGGACGGCCACCGGCGTGACGTGAACCGCGAGGCTGCCACAGCAACGGTTCCAGATGCGCCCATTGAGCATCAGTCAAATCACTCGGATACATAAGCCAAGCGTAAAGCCAGACCCCACCTAAGCATATGACTGACTTGATTCAAGCTGCAGTTTGTGGACAGGTTCTTAGAGGCTGGATCATTGCTACCCGATCCTTAGGTGCCATCCTCGCCGCAGCTCAGCGCCGGGAACTTCTTCCTCGTGCTGAATGGCTGCCTTGATCGAATCGGTGTCTGGCTTTGACTCTTCCACTGTGCTATCGAGCATTTTGCCAAGTTCGTCGGGAAGATTCGCAAGAACCGTTTCCCAGAGGACGCCGCCGACGCGGGCATCGATCTTGCGATAGGACAATGGCAAGGCTGCCTCGTCGGTGATCCGCACCGAGTCCTGACTGTTCTTCTGGGCGCGCAGGGTGAATTCACGTCCCTCGATCGATTTGAGTTCGCGGCTCATGAGATAGTAGAGAACCATGTTCTTGGTTCGCTCCACCTTGCCTGCCGCCGCGCGCGCCCGGTCGCTTAGCCGGGCAGCCTCAGCGCGGCAAAACTGTTCACGCGCCTCCATCCGGCGTAGGAAGCGCCCGATCCGGTCCACCTTTTCACCGTGGGCCGTACAGAATTGCTGGAAACGGGCGACAATCTCCTCGGCAGGTTCGATGCCCTGTGCAGTTTGCTCCTCAATCTCATCGAGAAGGCCATCCAGTTCTGCGTCGATCTCAAAAAGCGAATTCGTTTCAGCTATCGCTGACATGGTTTCCCCCTTTCACTGGAGTTGTGGTCTACCAGCAGCATCAGGCGGCAATACGTTCCTGAATCGTGGCTGCTCTGGCCGCTTGGTAGGCAAGCGCATCAGCGCGGGACTGGATCGGATGGCCGCTGTGCCCTCTGATCCATTGCCAGCGAATCGTCCGATCCGCGTCCAAAAGAAGCAACTCACGCCACAGTTCCTGGTGCTGTAACTCAAAGCCACGGCTGTTGCGCCAGCCAAACCGCTGCCAGCGAAAGACCAGGAACCGCATTCCATCGATCAGCAGGTCCGAGTCAGAGCGCAGTTCGATGCGTGCACCGTTTGGCGTCAGGCGCAGTGCCTCGACTGCGGCGCGCAGTTCCATTTCAGAAACGGTTGACCACGGGACCGATCCCGCGATCTCCCAGCGCTTTGTCCCGTGGAGCATGATAGCTGCCCAGCCGGCTGGACCGGGGTTGCCGATGGCCGAGCCATCGGTAAAGATGAAGAATTGCTTGTTCATGGAATGCTCCGTTACGTGCCAGTTCAAATGAGCCGAGCATTGGCTACGCCGCTTGTATGGGGATAACGCTGCCGAAGAGCGCATGACGGCCACCGGTTGAAGCCCAGAGCACCGGATAGTCAGGGGCAGACTCTGGAAACGTCCCATAGAGATCGGTCAGGAAGACCAGAGTCTGCGGCCAGATCCCATGCTCTTCCAACCAGTCGAAGCACGGACCGAAGTCGGTCCCTCCGCCACCGACAGGATTGAGATGAACGGTCTCTCCGGCTTGGTAGGTTTCAACTTTGTGAACCTCGGTGTCGAAGTACAAGACGTGAACGCACTGTGGCCGCTGGCCTTCGAGGATTGAGCAGACCTCAGCCTCAAAGAGACGTAGCAGGCGGCCATTCACGGAGCCGGAGCAATCGACAGCGATGGCAATCTCTCCGACACCCTCGCGCACAACTCCAGGCAGGTAGAGTCCGTTCCAGATGTGACGGCGGTTGGGCCGCATCCAACTCGAATCGGCAGAGATGGTATCGGACCAGAGCCGACGCAACAGTTCGCGCCAGTCTACAGTCGCCTCTGCGGCTCCTTCGAGAGTGCGGGCCAGACCCGCTGGAGCTTTGCCCGCCTGCTTCGAGAGTGTGACTGCCTGGTTGACGGCAACACTCCATTCGCGCGCCTGCTCCTCAACACTGGATGTTTCGTCGTTCGGCAGAGGTGCATCAAGAACCTGGCCGATGCCGCCCTCCGTCTCTGGCGCAGTTGGATCATCCGTGCTGTCTTGCTTTTCTGGCGCATCGCTCGCGCCAGTTCCGGCACTGTCGCTTGCACTGTTCTGACCGTCTGGCTGCGGCTGCGCTTCTGCATCACGTTGGTTGTAGATCTGCTCGGCGCTCATTCCACGGAAGCGGTGATCGACAAGAACGCCGTCCGGCAGACTGAGGCC
>CAZQDD010000067.1:0-13190 GCA_964591805.1 uncultured Acidobacteriaceae bacterium
GAGTACAGCACCCGAAGATTAACGAATGCAAGGACTGGAAGACGGCGTACTGGTTTTTCCGCTACTGGCACGACGAGCCCCAGCCGGATGGCTCCGTGAAGAGCACCCGGAAGCGCCAGATCGTCGGACCGAGCAAGGGACTGAACGCGATTACGAAAAAGCAGGCGGAAGGTGACCGCGACAAGTTTCTCGTGAACCTGAACGCCGCGCCCACGCGCCCCGAGGCGGCGGCCGCTGTCGCAGTCGCCGCGCCAGCACCAGAATCCGAACCCGGCGCGATCATCTTCGGCAGGCTGGCGCAGATGTGGCGCAGCGACTTCGTGGAGAGGTCGGTCGGCGGCAAACCGCTCCTGGCTGCGCCTACCCGCGCCAAGTACATCTTCAACATCGAGAAGTACATCCTGCCGAGGTGGAAGGACACGCGCCTCGGGGAGTTCCGCGCGAAGGAAGTGCTCGACTGGCTCCAGGACACGTGCGCGTCGTGGCACCACATGGCCGACCTGCGCGGCATCATGAGCGGTGTGATCACGAAGGCGCAGGAGTGGGAACTCCTGCCGGAAACGTTCGCCAATCCGATCCACCGAGTGAAACTCCCCAAGAAGTGGGAGGTCCGCGAGAAGCGCATCCTCGACGAGGACCAGACGGCGCGCGTGATGGCACGCCTCGAAGACCCGAACCTCTTGATCTGCGAGACTTGCCTCGACACCGGGACGCGCATTTCCGAAGTGACCGGCCTGAAGGTGAAGCACGTCGACTTCGACAAAGGCTGCATTCGAATCGATCAACGGAACTGGCGCGGCGACATCGACGAACCGAAAACCGCCAAGAGCAAGCGCGTGCTGGCGTTGGGCGACCTGGGCCCGCGCTACAAGGTCTGGATCGGGAAACTGAAGCGTCGCGGCCCGGAGGCGTGGGTCTTCCCGCAGGCCGACGACCTGAACGAACCGATGTGGGACTCCGGCGTCCGGCAGGCGCTCAAGAGGGCGGCGACCGCCGAAGGCTGCGACTTCCCCGGCTTCGGGCCCCACTCCCTGCGCCGCGCCAACATCACGTGGCGGCAGGAAGTCGGCGGCAGCAGCATCGAGGCCAGCAAGATCGCCGGCCACGCCAACACGAAGATCACGGAGGAGTACACGATCGTGCAGTTGAAGCGGCAGGACGAACTGACGCGCAGGATTCAAGGCCGGCGCGCGAAGGCGGGGAAGAAGGCCAAGGAGAAGAAGGTCCTCCAGATGAAGAAGAAGTCGGTGGCTTAGACGTGTGAAGGGCAGTCGCCCGCTGCCGCAATGATCGCCCTACCGCTTCCGATTCTCCGCCAACGACAACAAACAACAGGGCTTAGGTTGTCCACCCCAGCGGGCAGATCAAGCCACTGTACCGTAAAGGACATTCGGGTGTAGAATTACGACATCCGCAATCTATGAGTTTGAACCGGTCGGAAAGGAGACGCAGATGCCATCTTGCATACAGTGCGGTGCCTCAGTCGACGCTAGAGCGAAATCCTGCAGCGTTTGCGGCTTTGTCCTGGCCGCTCCCAGTCCCTTGGCACCGGTAGTATCTCCTGCGCCGCAGGCGCAAACCCGCATCCAATTAGGTGGTATCAAGCGGAATCTTGTCGGCCTGGCGTGCTACGCCGGCATGCTCATCGGATTCCTTGGCCTTGCCGTTCCGGTTGTTTTCCTGGTCATTGAACCGTACAAGAAAATGCAGTTCGTCCGATTCCATGCGTTTCAGTCCCTGTTAGTCAACGGGACGATAGTTGTGATCGGTTTCTTCGTAGGCCTTTCCGAGCGAGGCTCTGGTTTTTCAGGTCGGCCGATGAGCACTTTGATATTCATCATCACGATTCTGCTTTCAGTGTTCTTAATGGCAAAAGCATATCTAGATGAGATGTTCAAGCTGCCTGCAGTTGGAGACGTGGCGCTAAAGCTTTCTGAGGGACAAAGCACCAGCTAGGAGCGTCAGAGGCCGTGGTAGGTTGCTGGCTCGCCCTCACGCGTTCGGGATTTTTTATTCTAGGGAGGTGGTCGTGAGCTTCAAATGCGCTTTATGTGGAAGTAGCATCTCAAAGAATGTTTACTATTGCTCAGAGCACGAGTGGCATATTTGCTGGAACTGCGTCAAGAAAGCTTTGATGACCACCCGGCTCTCCTGCCCAAAGTGCGGCCGAGACGTAAGCAGAGTGGATTAGGCATGCACATGATGCATCGAGAGAGATTAAATCTCTTCATTTGTTAGTCGGCTTGGCCGCACGCCTAAGCTAAGTCATCAAGCCGGGGTTACCCAGCAGTTCCTGGGCTTGAGCGTGATCGCTTGTACCATGCCTGTTGCACCTCTACTGGGATGGATTCAAGCTGATAGCGATGAGCCAGGGCTATGCGATGATCCCCCGCGCCCTCGCTAAGGAAACTGTCTTTGAACTGGGTTAGCCGAACTTGATCGCTGCTATACCAGAAGTTAGCCGCTTCCCTATAGGCAGGGTCGTTTCGCAATGCTTCAAGTGGCTTCCCCTGCTTGATCTGCTCTTGTAGCATCGGATACTGCTCCCCCATCCTCTCATAGAAGGCGGGGTCGTTTCCGTGGTGTCGCCAGAACTCCGGGGTGTTTTCGTGCCGCTCTGGAGACGTAATCGATATGGGAGCAATCCGATCCGACTGAATCATCGTTCGTACGGCCTTACCCCTCTCTAGATCTCCATCAATGGATGCCCGCACGTATTCTTCGTAGTTTCGCTGGTGAACCGGCTCCCATACTCGAGCGGCGTCATCGCGAAGCTCGGAGGGATGCTTAGTGCGCAGCGATGCGATTTCGTCGGCTGACCTATAGAGCCTTTCTTGACCGGTCGACACGCGCTCGGACCCTTCTTGACGGCCCTGTCCGCTGTCCCGAGGGCGGTCACTATTCCCTACGAAGCGTTCTGGCGTACCTTCTTTGCTCACCGAGACCGCGGGTCTTTGATCGCTGCTTCGCCGGAACTCAGCTACGTGCTGGGCACGAATTCGCTCAGTCGATTCGCTTGCCCGCTGCTGGTCGCGCAACGTCTGTTCTACAGCTTCCCTTTGTTGATCCACGATTACCTCCCGGACCCGAATCGCTCCTTCTTGCCGCTCATAACAGCCTACACCTTCCGCAAGGAATCGAGCAATCGCCCGGCCATCTCCTCCTGATTCGAGGTAGACAGCCCCAGTTCGCTAAACTGCTGTACGCCAAAGCACAAGGCAGCACCTTGTTTCGAGCGGCTGTCGGTGGCGACAAAGACGCGGGAGCTTGCGTCCAGGCAGACTCGCCCCACGGCGTCCACACTTAAGTTGAGATCGAAGAACGCCGCGCGAAAGTCGCGAGCCAGTGCCCCTGGCACATCTGTGTTCATGGCGAACCGGTAATGGCATGGCAATTCGCAGAAGCGGCAACCAGGGTACGGCAGCGTTGAAACTTTGTGGAGCCGCTTGAGCAAATTCGAAAGCGTCGCGAGATCGCGTGCAATACTGGCTTCCAACGCTTTGCGCTCAACCGACCGGATAGTCGCGGCAATGCGGCCAACGACTGAACACGAAAGGTCAATCACCCGCTCGACATCTTCATACGTCCAGCCCCAAAACTCTCCTTGACGCTCGACCTCTGCGTCGACCATCTGGACGAAAGTGCAGAACGGTGCATTCGCTCGCTGAGATGTTCTGGGACCTCGCTCTAACCAGCGTTGGAAATCGAGAAAGGCTTCAGGCACCAGGGCCTTATTGAGCCGCAGGGTATTCCAAAGACGCAGAAAGGCTTCCTGTGACAACGTGTCGGACCTGCTTCTCGCCGGTAAGTTTGAGGCGCAATTGTCCCCGCCGGAGCCGCAGTCGCCGCAAGCGGCGTAGCGCAGGCGAAGGCTCCGGTTCCGTTTCCAGAATACGCTCATTGCCTGTTGCACGTCGGCAGAGCTGACGTTGATTCCGTCACTCTTTGAAGGGGAGAGTGGTATCGTCAGCAGCAGAGGTTTTTGAGCCCCCTCTGTATAGGCGACTGCCTCACCCGTACGCAAAGTCGCTAGATACCTTTCTTGGGCTTCCGTGAGATTCATCGTCGCACCCACGACCTTGCGATCATCCTCTGCCACCAGACGATGCACGATTTTCAAATTTGTGTTCTTGATGGCGTCCGGTGTCAATTTCACGGGGATCTGTTCGGCAATGAAGATCCCTTCTCCGTAGGCACGGATCTCGGACAGAATATTCGCGAACACCTCAATCGCGCGCCCTTTGGGGTTGGCAGTCACCTCGCTGCCTTGTTCCGTTGACACATTTCGCAATAGGCGATGCGCTTCCTCTATTAGAGTAACGTGACGCAACTGATCAGTCGAACCTTTGCGACCAGCCTCGTAAAACTCATAAAGCCGAATCAGAATCAGACCCATGAGAAAGGCTTTCTCGTCGTCGCTAACGATGTGCCTCAACTCAATTAAGCATGGGGTTGAGAACAGGAACTCTGGGTCGATGGACCTCCTGGTGTCAAACATCAAACCCTTGCCGCCGCCGAGTCGTAGTTGGTCTATGCGCGCGGTCAGGCCTGCGGTAACATCCATGGTGATCCGCTCATCGTAGCCCATTCGCTCGATGACAGTCTTGACCTTCGCGGCCAAATCAGCGAGCGTAGGAAAGAGTCTGCTGGAGTTGCGGCCCCTCCGGTTCACGTTCTGTGCCAGATCCCAACCCCGATCCTCATAGATCTCCTGAATACTCTGTTCGAGGACGTACGGCATAGGTGGATACAGCACAAAAGCGGCAGCGAACAAGGACTTCAAATAGTCGATGTGACTCTGAACCAAAACCCCTTCAGGCACCTCGAACGGGTTCAGACGCAATGGAGAGCAACTCTCATCGCCGACGGTGAATACGTTCAACCCGCTGAAACCGCGCTTCTTGAGGAGCGTCCTGTATTCGGCCTTGGCGGACTCGATGACGAGGAACGGTGTGCCCTTGCCCGAGTTCCATAGTTGGTCGAGAAGTGCGAAGCAAGTATTGGTCTTACCACTGCCGGTGACACCAACGATCAAAGCGTGCTTGGCCAAATCGCGCGAACCGAGGCGAAGAGCGTTACCTGTCTTCCTACCTCGATCCATGATATCGCCAACCAGGATCGCGGAGGAGCGTGCCGGTGGAGGGTCCGCGTCGAGCCCAAATCGCGCATAATCTATCACCGCGTAGCCAGGATAATCTTCCCACGGAGGTCTTGCGAGAACGGCAGCCTCCCTGCTCGTCCGAGGTTCGAGTAATGGGTTCTCGGCCGAAGAGGGAGAGCAAATCCTCGCGCGGATCGGGTCGGGGAGAGAGTCCGGCCCGGCAAATGCGCTGTGCAGGAGTCCCTGTGCGCGTCCCAGCAGATTGGGATGCGACGTCAGCAACAGAGGATACATGTCCCACATGCCAAGACTTCGTCCCTCCTCTAGTCGCTTGAGCTTCGCCTCGAGGAGTTCCACATAACGCAGCGCGAGACGGTTCCTCTCGTCGGCTGCGGCCGCCTTCAGCAAGAACGTAGCATGAACGTCCCGTATCTCCTGCGAGACTTGGTTGATGTGCTGCGTGATATCAGGGGCTGGCAGAGGTCGAGCATAGAGCAGATAGGCCCAATTGGTACCAAGCAAGCCGCGGCACACCTTCTCGACCTGATCCGCAGCACCACTGCGATCCTTCTGTTCTACCCTGGAAGAGGGAGTGCCTGTCAGGACAACGGCATGCCGAAAAGCGGAAATGCCGGACCGGTCAAGATCCAAGTCAGCGCGAAAGCGCGCATCCGGGAGGGCGGCGAGCAGGGTGGAAACAAAACTCTCCCGGTCAATCTCGCCAGCAGACCCGCCAAACCAGCACTCGATGTTGGCTCCCGACCCTCGGAGAAGGAATGTCCAGGGGCATCCCTGCCCATAAAGCCCTGAAACCCAATCACAAACGCTCTGCGCCAATTGCCAACGCTCATCCAAGTCGCCGTGCTTCCAAAAGGCGGACACTCGGCTGACGCGAACATACTCCATCGAATCCAAGAGGCGGCCTATGTCAGGGGCCGGAAACACAGCGCGATCAAGATCACCACGGACAAGGTGGTAGATCTTGCTTAGAAGTTCGGCATCTTGGCTCATCGGCGCTTGACGATTATCTCGGACCGAGTGCGCTTGTTCCATCCTCTGGCCAAGATAAGCGTTCCCCGCCGGTCATAGCCTTCGAGCTCTACATCATCCCCAGGAGTCAGATGACCCGCATAAAGATCGCCCCGAATCTGAACTTGGTGCTCCTGCCCACAAGAGTCTCGAACTCGCACGCTCTGAACCGGAACCTGTTCTTTGGGGCCGAACAGCTTATTGAACAGGACGTAACTGGTGACCTGATTGCCTATGTTGGAGGCGAATCCGGGCTGTCGCGCTCCTCGAGCGGAGGAATCAAAAAGGGAAAACGAAAACTTGATGAGCATAAAAGCTGCCCCGGCACCGATCAAAACCGGCAAGAGCAAAAGTTTGCCAAGCCAACCCCACGCCGAGGTTTCCCGTGGGGCCATCTGAGGAGGCTCAACAGCCAAAACTGTTCCGGATACCGTTCTGAAGCCGAACCAGCACCGAACATCGAAGGGTTGGCCGGCTTCTGGCGTCAGTGGAGGAGCGGCGACGGGACAGGGCACAGGCACCAGTGTGCCCGTGGTTCGTTGGCCCGGTGCCGGCGAGTTTGGAAAAACAGATCGAGGTGCGTCTGGCTTGGCTTGGGTGTTCGAGACGGTGAATTCAAAGCCGCAAACCGGACAGAAGTCCGGTTTGCCGGCTTTCCGTGTACCACATCGCGGACATTCCTTCGCCTGGTCTCCAGCGGGCATCTGATGTCTTATTCCTTCTTGATGTAGTTGTCGTAGACCAAGTAGCAAAAGGTGAAGGGAGACAACACCAAAACCGCAATCCAAACCACATAACGAGGCGCAGTGTAGGCGATCCACTTAAAACCAGGCGGAAGCACGGAGAAGTAAGCGCCAAGTTCGCCCCCGACCAATGCATCCGCTTTGCCCGCCTCGACGACCTCTTTAATGTCGCGGTTGATCCTGTAAGCAGGGCGTCGGTTCACGTACCACCATAACCAGCCACCAACGATAAAGAAGAAAAACCCAAACAGCACCACGAACGCCCACGACCCCTTGAACTGCCTCTCGTATAGGCCGTTGACCAGCTTTTCGGTCGCGGCGAGTTGGCCCGTCAGTTCCGGATCATTGAATTTCAGGCCCTTCGCCTTCTCAATGACAGCTTTTGCCTGATCGGCTTGAGCCTTAGACGTGCAGTAATACTGCCCGTCTTGGGGGTTCTTCCACCAACTTGTCACCGCACCGTCGTGGTAGGCAAGTGCTAAGTACCACTGGTACGTCTCGTTGTCCGGCTCCTCCTGGGCACAGCGCTCCAGGATCTGGATGCCCTCCGCGTACCTCTCCGCTTTGACGAGCAGGCCGCCGACTGCGGCACGGTACATGGTTGTTTTCGGGTCAACTTGAACAGCGCGTTGGTATTGCTGCAAAGCGTCGTTCGTCTTCTCCACGGACTCGTACACGGAGCCGAGATCGAAATAGTAGGATGCCTCGTTAGGACGCAGCTTGATTGCCCGCTTATATTCGTAGATAGCGTCTTCGATTTCGCCCCAGCGGTATTTCGCTTGCCCGAGGAGGGCCCATGCGTCCGAGTTGCTTCCGTTCTGCTCGGTCGCGCGAGTGGCAACGAAGAGGGCATCGGCGACGTTTCCCGCGGCGAGCAAACGCCAGCCTTCATGGACGAGGTCGGTGATGTCCTTCAGTTCGGCTTCGCCGACTTCCCTTTCTGGGCCTCCCGCCGACCTGAGGTTGCGGTCGTATTCGGACCGCTTCGTTGCTTCAAGCAGAACGGCCTCTGCTTCTTCCAAAAGCTTAACTTTACGCTCCGCCTCTTGCCGACGCTCGATCTGCGGGGCGTTGGTCCGGTTGCTCCACACGCGGAGCTCGCGGTGGATCGCCTTTTTGATTTCGTCCGCGCTCGCTGTTGGAGAAACCTTCAATTCCGAATAATAGTTCGCCACAGGTGCGGGCCGAGGTGTGGTCATAATGGTACTCCTTTCTATTTAGTTCACGGACATCCGACTCAACTTGCTCTGCATGTTCCGCACCTCTTCCGCAGTGCGGTTGGACTTGCGTACAATTGGCATTTCACCCAGGGACCGCTTCGCGGTCAGGTCCACGACGGTCACATGGACGTTACCATTGTGATCATATTCAAAAAACACCTCCAGGGGGGCGCCCTTCGGGTACGGCGGGATTGCCATCGTCGCCTCGCCGAGAATAACAACGTAGGCCGGATCGGAATCCTCCCCCTGAGTGACCTGCACGAGAAGTTGGTTCTGCTTGTCGACAACCGTGCAGAATGTGTCGCTCACCTTGCAGGGTATTACCGTGTCTTTCTTCAGGACAATCGCGTTGTGCTCCCGGCCCTGATCGTCCACCGCGATGACACCCATGCTGTGCGAATTGACATCCTTAATCTCAACCAGAGGAAAGGCGTCCCGCTCCACCAGATCCGCCTTGCCAGCCTCGACATTGAGAATCATGCCCTGGAAGGCGGCCCCCAAGGCCACCACCTCGTCCGGATGCACCTCCGCGGAAGGCTTCTTGCCAGCGGTCCTCTCGATCAAGGCCGGAACCGCCTTCATGCGAGTGGAGCCGCCAACCAGCAAAACCTTATCCACGGCAGCCCACTCGAGCCCAGCATCCTCCAACACGTGCGTCATGATGGTGGCAGTACGTTTGAGGAGCGAAGCAGTCAGCGCGTCGAACTGGGCCAAAGTAACGGATATCGACGCGCTCTTCCCGCCAGCCGAGAGGAACACCGTCGTCTTGTCTCGCGTGGAGAGCGTCTTCTTGGCAATTTCGGCCTTGTCTCTGAGGTCCTGCTCCAAAGTGGGGTCGTCCAGAAGATCAGCACCCCCTTGCTTCTTGAACTCTTCATTTAGATAGCGCATCACCTCGTTGTCCCAATCGAAACCGCCAAGGTTCTTGTCCCCGCCGGTCGCGACGACGTCGATAGCGCCATGTTCGAGACGCATGATGGTTACGTCGAATGTGCCACCGCCAAGATCATAAACGAGCACCGTTTGCTTCCCCTGCGCCTTATCGATGCCGTACGCAAGCGCGGCAGCGGTGGGCTCATTGATGATCCGAATCACATTCAGACCGGCGATCTTGCCGGCATCGAGCGTCGCCTTGCGCTGTGCATCGTTGAAATAAGCGGGTACCGTGACAACAGCATCGTGAACGGGCCCTCCCATCATGGTTTCCGCGTCTTCCTTCAATCGTCTGAGAATTATCGCGGATATTTCCTCCGGAATAAATGTAGCACCTTGCTCGGTGCGAAACTTCCACGAGGGATCTCCCATCTGCCGCTTAACGAATTGCACCACATTCAACGGACTCGCCACGGCTGATCTCTTGGCCATAGTTCCGACAATCGGGCCGTCGCTATCAAAGAGCACGACCGAGGGTGTGATCCTCTCGCCCTCCCGATTCGAAATGATCTCCGGCTTGCCGTGCTTGTTGACGACTGCAATTGCGGAGAAGGTCGTTCCCAAGTCAATGCCAACGATTGCGCTCACTTCTGTCGTCCTCCCAGGTCGAGCTTTCCGCTCAAAGTTCCAGATTTGACACGAGATGCTTTTTCTCTTCGAGAATCTCTGGAGCCAATGCGCTGTCCTTTTGCATCACTACCTCCCGCATGGTCTGGCCGCTCCGTAGTTCTTTAGCCACAACCTCGACCACCCCATCAACGTTGTAGAGGAGCGTAACTTCGATGACTAATTCTCCAGCCTTGTGCGGTGGTAGGTTGCGAAGGCCCGCGCGACCGATAAGATGAACTTCTGGAGACCGTGGGTCCTCGTCTTCACCCTGGAGGATTTCAATCTCGACACGACTCTGGTTGTCTTGGTTTGTTGAGTACGTTCTCGTGCGCTCACACGGAATCGGCGTGAACCGCGGAATGATAATGCTATTGACGTACTTCTGCCGGTCCGGCGCGAGCGCCCTGACACCCAGACTGTGGGAGGCAACATCATGGACGACGATGTCGGAGCCGCCTTCGAGAGGCGGCGCGGAATCCACGCCCTCCTTTTCCGCAACAGCGACAACAGCCTGAATTGCTGCCCCCATCGCCACACACTCATCAGGATTCATGTCGCGGGCTGCGCCCTTGCCGGTGACCCGCGAAATCATATCCCGCACCGCCGGAATGCGACTTGATCCCCCCGCGAGGAGCACGGTGTCGACCCGAGACCACTGCACACCAGCCGCCCCGACAACCCGGTTCATGCACTCCTCCGTCTCATGAATCAGATCGCCGATCAACTCACCGAGTTGCTCACGGTCGAGGTCGACGCGGAGTGTCTTCTCGCCGGCAGACAGTGTCACGGCAATCTTATTCCGAAAAGACAGATCCTTCTTGGCGGCTTCGGCCTTATCCCACAGGTCCTGGTGTGTGTGAGGTTCGGCGCGAAGGTCCAACCCGTGCTCACGTTGGAACTCTTCGGCGAAATGGTCCACCAGCCGGCTGTCGATGTCCTTGCCGCCGAGTTTCGCGTCGCCATCGCTGGCCAAAATCGTGAAACACTTTCCCTGCACTTTCATCAGGGTTACATCAAAGGTCCCGCCACCGAAATCGTACACCAAGATGGTTTGGTCGCCTTCCACCTTGTCACTTCCGTAGGCTAATGCCGCCGCAGTCGGTTCGTTGAGGATACGAACCACTTCGAGACCAGCTATTTGTCCAGCTTGTCGGGTCGCCTCTCGTTGCGCATCCTTGAAGTACGCAGGCACACTAATCACGGCTTTGCGTATCTCGATGCCCAGGAACGCCTCGGCGTCTGCCTTCAGCTTCTTCAAGATCATCGCCGAGAGATCTTCGGGGAAGTAGTCCTTGCCATCGACATTGAAGCGATAGGAAGGGTTACCCATCTCCCGCTTTACAAACCGGACGGTACGCCTCGGCTCGATGATGGCTTGGTTTCGGGCCTCCCTGCCTACAATCGGATTCCCCGACTCCTCGAAAAAGATAACCGAAGGAGTGGTCCTGTCCCCTTCGCGGTTTGGAAGTACTTCTGGCTTACCATGCTGGTTCACAAAAGCAATCGCGGAGAAAGTCGTCCCCAAATCGATTCCAACAATTATCTCTTCACTCATGGAAGCACCTCTTCCACACCCTTCGATCCGACGGACGCTGTTGTCACATGGCGCTTGACCACCACCTCCTCTGGGCGCAGGACCCGGCCGCCATGGCGGAACCCTCGCCGCACAATCCGGCAAACTTGATTATGCTCGGCCTCAACAGGCGTTGGTTCGCTCCCTATCGCTCGCTGCAGCGTCGGGTCAAAGAGGGTTGGGGAGCCGTCCATGACTTCCACCTCCCGCCGGTACAGAACCTCCAGCAATTCTTCAGCGATTGATCCAAGGAATTGAGATACGTCGGCGCCAGAACGCTCCCGAAGATCACGGCGAGCATTATCGATGCGATCATATAGAAGGATCAGGTCCATGTAGAGTGGCCGAATCGCCTCGAAGGCGGTATTGCGCTTCACCTGGTCGAGTTCGCCGTAGAGACGTTCGAACGCCTCCTCTTTGGTCTTGTCGTAGCGGAGGCGCTCCTGAACCGCGTGCTCGATGCCGGACACTTGGTTTGCCAGGGCTTCAACGCCAGCCAGGATCACGGGTTGCAGATCTGCAGGTTTTTCCGTCAGATCAGCGACGTGGTCCTGCGACGGGGCATCTCCGCGTTCGGTCGGGGACGGGTCGGTATCGCGATGGCGCTCACCAGCCGGGGGATCTGGCTCAATTGGACCGCTCGGGAACTGCGAACCCACAACAGCGCCTCCTGCTTTTCGAGGTCACCCGCTTAGGCGTGCCTTCTTGTGTTCAAAATCACATCTGCGTGAGAGAGATCCTTTTGATAACACAGGAAGTCGCCTGAAGTCAAGCGCTTCGAGCCCCTTGGAGCCCCTTGGAGCCCCGTTGAAGTCGGCTGAACACGCAAGTTTGCTCGTGGTGCTTTTGTTCGTCCTGGTACCAGCTTAGGGTGTGGGTGCCAGCAGAGAGCTCCCGGCCGACTATGCACGGTTCTTCCGCGCCCTGGGGAACCGCGTTCGGTCGTACCGGATGGAGCGCCAACTCAGCCAGGAGGACATGATTTCCTACGGTTTCAGTGTCCGTCATTGGCAGATGATCGAGGCGGGACGGCCAACCACAGTTTTCACTTTGCTGCGAATCTGCGAGGCTTTCGATATCGCACCGGAGCGGCTGGTCGAAGGGCTGGCCCACCACCTTCGCAAGCATAAGAAGGATTGAGGGCGAAGCGTCTACGCGGAACATGCGAGGGCCGCGATGATGAACATCTGGCCCGAAGCTAACCGTGGGACCGGGTCTGTACTCCCAACAAAGATACGGTAGTCGATTTCCGCCCGCCTGATTTGGCGCTCTTTCTGAATTCGCGCAAACCATTCATTCAAATGGCTATCCAGCCTGATCCAGACGCCAGCATAGACCTGCTGTTCTGTCCATTAGATCGACGGCCTTTGCGGACAGGCGCTAGCAGCGATCCCTAAAATCGGTGTGTTCGCACGCGCTTCCTGTTTAATCTGTCCTGTGCAAATTCAGAGGGGGAGGGACCGCAGCATCGCACATGCAAACCGGCAAGCTGAATGGCATCCCGGCGAAAGTACTCCTCAGCAACCGGCAATACGCCGCGCTCCGGCTTTTCACCGATGAACGGACAAGCTTCGTGATGGACACCGACAATGCGCTCCTGGTGGACCAGCGAAGCTTCGGCAGCCTCTTCCATCGCGGCTACATCCAGTACGAGAAGAGCCGCGGCGGTTTCGTCCTCACGAACCTCGGGAAGCGCGCCCGCCAGGTGTTCGACGACACGGACATATTCCGCAAGCAGCCGTCGACGACCTTCTCTTCGTACATCCGGACCATCAAGGCACTTACGAGGACCGCATGAAAGTCACGATGAACATGCAGGAAATTCTCGCAACGATCCAGCGCAACCAGCAGCAGATCGACCTGCTCACGGCCAACAACACGCAGTTGGTCCACTTCCTGCTATCGCAAGGCATGATCCAGAACCTCAGCGAACTGCCGGGATTCAATGGAAACGGCTTCACCGGCGGGATGGCCGCGTTCCA
>CAZQDD010000068.1:0-13179 GCA_964591805.1 uncultured Acidobacteriaceae bacterium
AACGGATACTTCCAGATTCCCGACGGCAGCGCCTCGAACGATACAAGCACGACCAGGCGGGTAGTCTCCACGAATCCGTTTGTAAACGCGAGCACTTATGACTTTCAGCTCAAGTCAGGAACTTCTGCTGGTATCAATACGAAACAGGCATTGCCAGGAAACAGCAAAGACATGGAAGGCTTGACACGCGGCGCGGACGGTACTTGGGATCGCGGCGCCTTTGAGTACAAAGCTTTCGACAAAGGTCGCTAGCTGTCCGTCAATTTTTAATCCTTCAAACACTGACAGGACTGAACTGGGAAAAGAACGGACAGTGCCGGGGCCGGTCACGAGAATCTAGCCATTGCCTTTACGGAGGCTCCCTCGCCACGATTTCTTGATCCTGCTTAGCAAACTTGAATGTGCGAGGGCGCTCTTTGCCAGGTCGTCAACGAGTGCGGCGGGGGTGCGCAGAAGGTTCAACGTGAGTCCGCTAACTGTAGGGGCAAACAGGTAAAAGGACGCTTCCATCCATTCGGAAGTTCCCAATACATCCTTGTACTGTGCATCGCCAAGTCCCCAGTCGATCTGCCGAACCTTTCCCTCCGCGCAAAAACTCTCAACGGTCTGCATGATCAGATACATACCTGGCGAGTGCTTGGCAAACACTGGGTCGTAACCCATAAAGTGGCTATAGAAGGTCTGCTGGTAGACATCACCGATCCAAAAGGCCGCAGGCGTGGATTCTAGGTACAAAACATAGGCTCGCAGCCATCCGTTTCCGGCTTGGAGTTCGAAATGCTCCCGCATCTCCTGGTTTGACTGAAATCCGACTCCCATACCGCGCTGGTAGGTCTTCTTCGCGACCTCCTCCACATCCCGGAACATGCAATCAAGTTCGATGTTTTCGCGGAAGCAACGAATGGTCACGTTACCCCCGAAGTGCTCCAATATCTTTCTGGCCTGCCACTTCTGATTCTTCCGGACTTTAGGGGACAATACCTGATAGAACGCCTCAACCGAATCTTGAAGTGTGGTGCTTCTATGTACTTGCACAGAGGGCGAGTAGTCGCGGCAAAAAGGACTGGAAGCGTGTTGAGCCAATTCGCAAAGCGGTGAACCTTCCCGAATAAAGTGCAGCCACGCTACAACGGCTTCGTCGCGTCGCAGGGAATCTTTTATCTCCTGGATAAACACTTTGCAGTTTTCTGAAGAAAAGTTTCCCAGCTGTCCGCTGTAGATAAAGGTAAGGTGCCGCTTTCGCGGACGCCACAGCACCTTGTATCCAATTCTGCACTCAATCTGCTCATCGCAAACTCTGCCAATAAGCATCGCCTCCGGACGCCCGTCGCGATAGAGCACAATCACGTGCGGGCGGCTGCCTGGCCGCATTGCGAGAACCTTCAAGTAGAAGTCAATGTCCGAGTTCGGGTGGCGCTGCCAACGCGTCCAGGTATTCCGAATGGACTCAAGTTCAGGCAAGGTTCGCAGGATGCTCACGGTCACCGCGCCTTGCTGGTGCGTTTCGCCGCAGGGCGATGCTGAATTCGTTTGAGATGGTACGAGTTCGCTGAACTCTGTTTGCGGAAGCATGAGTTGCCTTACCTCTCAGCGTTTGGTACGAATCGACGCAACAGGACACGCCGGTTTGTCAATTCCGTTCATCGGGGAAACTTTCCATGCAGTCTCTCTGAGGCCTGCATCCACGGGACCCGATGTGGCGTCAGTGGCTTAAGAGATGCGAAAGCGGCTCTCGGCATGTCAGTCCAGTGGTCCGTCGCCGTTGCTTCGCTTAACGCCGGGGCCAGGACAAGCTTATCCGCTGCCGTCGCAATCATGGCCAGGAGTAAGTACCAATTGATGATGTTTTGATCAAAATAGGAGACGCTGATGTAGGTTACCAAATGGGCAAAGAGCGCGGCTCCTAAAGCCCAAATTGAGAGTAGGATGAAGGGCTCTTCGTTCTTCGATGCCTTTCGTACGGACAGCCCGACATAGCGGAACCCGCATACTAATATGCCGATGAACAGTAGCATCGTGATGAGACCGCCGTTTGCGCCTTCGACCAGATATTGATTGGTCACATCAAACAGGCCCTGGTCGATATCTGCCCAACCCGCGGTGGACTTTGTCCCTATCAGCCACCAATCGCCGAGGTTTGCGAACGCCCGGTCGATCAGGTACGCGCGATGGTAACCCGTCGATCCGGAAAAGACATCGACCCGTGCCAGAAGAAACCAGACCGGCACCTTCATCACCAGTTGCAGCGCGACCAAAAGCGTCCCGGTCGCCCAACGAATTTCTTTCATGTGATTCCGTATTGGCCACATGCAGAGTGCCGCAATCGAGCCGACCGCGGCAAGCACAGGTCCGCTCGATCCGGAAGTGAGAGTGATGACCAGGGCGGATGCGATTCCCGCGGACGCGATCAACTTACGAGCGACACCTTTTTGCCATACGATTACAAAGAATGGCAGCAGTGTCGCGCCAAAGGTCCCGGCCAGAATTGGATGGGCAAACGGTCCTGAGCAGCGCAATACGCCTTCGCGGACTACTGTAACCGGCAACACACCGCCAAATACAGCAAATGCATTCCGCCCGCTAAGCTTTTCCAGCATCATTAGTACTGCGAGCGGCACAATCAACACGGCTGTGATTTTGTATACCTGGACGATGTCCTCCGGGCTCCTCAGAAGCATGCGGAAGAGGAAGTAGAATCCGAGTGCGTTGTAGACAAACCCGAGGGCGTACACGAGAGCGTCGCCCGTCTGCCAGAGCACCAGGTAGGTAGAAAACTTCACCAATATCCATGCGAGAATTGCCAGGTCAATCCTGTTCCATAGGATGGGATGAAGTTCACTCCGCAAAATGACGCGAGCCCATCCGAACAATAGCAAAATTCGGAGCATCGTGAAATGAAAGCTGCCGACCATGAGCGTCTGCCCCATCGGCATGTAACAAGTCAGCATGACGATGGGGATGAACGTGTATCGCCGGGGCACAAGCAGAAGCAGGATGCCCATCGCCACCGTGGCGACGAGCCCCAGGGGGCTCACGAGGAATGACGTATCCGAAAAATGCGCAGTGTCCATTGGTGGGTTAGAGAGTGGTTCGGCCTTTGCAGTAATACTGAACTAGCGGGAATCCGTTGTACCTCAACTGTGGCTGGCCATCTCGAGTCCGATTGTCCAGCGGAAAATACTTGTCCATTTCGCTATTGCGCGGAGCAAGACGTTGCGCCGGACCAAACCGAGCGTCGTGAGTGCGGCTCCTGCCAACAAGATCAGGCGGAAAATGGCGGACAGCGCCATCGCTGAGCGATAGGCAAAGGCGTGGATCCTGCCGTAATTCTGGCGGAAAAAACTGTGCAGCGACTCCCGCATCATGATGGCGGAGAAGTTTCCTCCGCTGACCGCGCCTGAACTCTGGCCGCCATGATGGATTACGACCGCGCTGCCGACGTAATAGTTTCTGAATTTCGACCGGTGTGTCCTCAGGCAAAGATCGGCATCCTCGGCGTACATGAAATAGCTGGCGTCAAACCTGCCCACCTGATCAAAAAGTTCGCGCCGGATCATCTGGCACGCCCCGGAGATTACCTCCACCTGCGCCGTAGTGTCGGAAGCCTTCAACAGCGGCCGCGTGCCCCAGAAGGGTAACTTCGGGAAGAGTCTGCGCAGAAGTTCTGCGTCAATGACCCGGTTCAGAACCGTGGGAAAGTTTTGAATGCAACTCGTCTGGATCGAAAGATCTGAGTTCAGCAATTTGGCGCCAACGACTCCGGCGTCGGCATGCGCCTCCAGGAACTCCATCATGCGGGCGATGGCTGGGCCGGCCAGTTCGGTGTCTGGGTTCAGAAACAACAGGTACTTGCCGGATGAATGCTGAACGCCGAGATTGTTGGCCGCGGCAAAACCCAGGTTCGTCGTGCTCTGCACAAAACGCACCTGCGGGAATTCCGTTTGCAGCATATCGCCGCAACCATCGCCGGAGGCATTGTCGATTACGATCACTTCGAAGCTTTTCTTCTTCGTGTTTGCATCGATGCTTGCCAGGCATTTCCGCAGGAAACCGACGGAGTTCCAGTTGATGATGATGATCGAGAGGTCCGGTACGAGCGCCATGTTTGCGATCCGCTACGAGGAGATAAACTTCTGGTGCCAGAGTTCGAATGAGATCAACAGGTAGATGTGCCTCAGATAGTTCTGGCGGCCGGCCTGGTGGTCCGCAACGATCTCGCGGATGTACTCCTGGTCAAAGTATCGGTGCACGGCAGCGTGGGGGTTGAGCAGGCAATCTGCCACAAACCGCTGCATCTGCTGGCGAAGCCAGGAGTCCACCGGATTCGCAAATCCCTTCTTTTTTCTATAGACGACTTCCCGGGGAAGCCACTTTTCCATCGCCCGCTTGTGAAGGTACTTCCGTTGCAAGCCCCGGAGTTTGAATCGGGGCGGCAAGCTCTCGGCGAATTCGACCAGACGGTAATCCAGAAAAGGAACCCTTGCTTCAAGCGAATTTGCCATGGAGGTCTTGTCGCCAACCATCAGCAGGTCGTCCGGTAAATTTGCCCGGGTATCCACATAGATCATCTGGGTCATCGGGTCAAACTCCGCAACTTCCTCCTGCAACCGCCGTAGTGACCGCCTTGCTTCCAAACCGTCGGGAGAAATGTGCTCGAGTATCCAGGGCTGAAATAGGCGTGACTTCATCTCCGCGCTGTAAAACGAGTAGACCTTGACCAGGCGGGTCAACATATCCGGCTCGCTTAGCGCAACCACCCCGCGGCGGAGTTTTTCGTCTTTTGCAAAACGCGTGATCAACGGACGGATGACACCCTCGGACAGGCCGCGAGGCAAGCTGCTATAGATGCCCGACAGTTTGGCGCCGATATACCGGTGATAACCAGCCCAGGGCTCATCGGCGCCTTGCCCCGTGAGGGCAACTTTTACCTGCTCACTGGCCAGTTGGCTGACAAAGTAGAAGGCGGCGGCTGTCTCGTTCCCTACCGGTTCTTCCAGGTCCCACAGGTAACGCTCGTAGTAGTCCTCGTAGTCCTTGGCGGTGATGATTCTTTCGGTGTGATTGGCGCCAAAGCGGGTAGCGAGCTCGCGCGCATCATCCGTCTCGTTGGAGCGTTCGCCATCCTCGAATCCGATGGTGAACGTGTGTACCGGCCCGCCGGCGTACTTGCCCATCAGCGCAAGCAATGCACCAGAATCAACGCCCGAGCTGAGGAACAGCCCGACGGGTACGTCGCTCCGCATTTGAAGCTTCACCGCGTCTTCAACCAGATCCTGGTAGATTTCTACCAGGGTCTGTTCATCGTCCACCTCGCGGAATTTCGGCTTCCACTTCCAGTACCGCTGGATGTCGATGCCCCGGCTTGTTACCACCATCATGTGCGCAGGTGGAAGTTTCTTTATCCCGCTGAACATAGTCTCTGGCGACGGCACGTAGCGAAGCGTGAACAACTGCCCGAGACCGGACAGATTCACCTCGCGCGGGCAATCAGGGTCCTGAAGCAACGCCTTGATCTCAGAGGCGAACAACAGCCGGTCCCCGAGGACAATGTAGTAGAGCGGCTTGACGCCCAGATGATCCCGGGCCATGACCAGCCGTTTCTGCCGGGAGTCCCAGATTGCAAAGGCAAAGATTCCGTTGAGATTCTGCACGCAATCGAGACCCCACTCCTCGTAGGCATGCAGGATTACCTCCGTATCGGAGTGGGTCTTGAAGATGTGCCCCTGCTTCACCAGTTGTTCGCGCAGTTCGAGAAAGTTGTAGATTTCTCCGTTGAAGATAATCTGCAGGCTGTCGTCTTCGTTGGAGATCGGCTGCGCTCCGCCGGCGAGATCAATAATACTCAAGCGTCGATGTCCCAAGCCGACTTCGCCGTGAACGTAGGCACCATCACCATCGGGACCGCGATGGTGCATGGCGGAGCTCATCCTGGCCACGAGTTCGGGCTGGACGGGAACACCCTTGAATTCGAAAACTCCGCAAATTCCGCACATCAGGTTTGCCGCCGTATGTTGGTTTTGGATTCTTCCAGGTTGAACCGCAGCCCCACTCGCTCACGCATGCGTTCGCGAAGCAGGGAGCGGTAGCGTTTCGCTTCCCAGTCACTTACCAGTCGCGGGCGTTGCAGCACGGAAGCGCGAAGGTAGCCGAACAGCAGCAGAATGGCTCCCAGGACGGGAGGCTTTCCAAAGAACAGCCGATGCAAAAACTTCAGCGAGAGGAAAGCGCCTCCTCCGTTGTAAGCGTAGTACGCTTCTCCGTGAAGGATATGCGTCTTCAATCGGCCTTTGGCTGAGCCTTCCGGCCGCAGATGCAGAAATTGAATGTCGTCGAAGTGCCTGGTGTGCCAGCCTCTTGCTTGCGCTTTGATCTCGTCCGCCGTGTCCCAGCCCGGGAACAAAGGGAATCCGCCAATGTCTTCGAAGCACCGGCGCCGGATCATCTTGCTGGCACCGGCGGCGTGATAGTCCGGCATCTCCACACATTGCCAATTCCCTTCGTGCAGTTCCAGGTAAACGCCTGAGGCGATGCCGAGCCGCTCGTCCGCCCGGAAGCGTTCGAGTAGCCGCTCAAAGTAGTCTTCCGGTAAATCCAGATCCGTATCGAGCTTGACCAGAAAGTCCGGTTTATCAGCCTTGGCCATCTCGTATCCTGCTTGAAACGCTCTTATTTCGGCGGAGCCGAGTTTCCGGCCACGCCCCCCTCTTCCCAGCGCCGGGCGACTTGTTTTGACCGGGATGATCCAGTCATGCCGTTCGGCGCCGGCGGCGATGATCGCGGGGGTACGGTCAATCGAACCATCGTCGACAATAAACCACTTGGACGGGCGGACCGTTTGTCGCGCCATGGACGCGATGGTCCGTTCAATGTATGCCTCTTCATCCTTGGCGGGAGAGATCACGATGTAGTTGTCGGCCATGTCCTCTATGCTCGCATCAATTTTGCCGCGTATTGAAAGGCGTGGAGCCAATCGTATCCACCCTCGAGCTTTGCTTGCAGGAAGCGGGAGTCGTCGCGCGAGGAGACGGGCAATCGCCGCAGGAGAAACCTGTCGTCGCGCGAACTAGCCAAGCCCAGAATCGTTGAAACTCCCCGAACATAGCCGCACTCCTGCAAGAGCCCTGTGAGTTTCTTGCGGAACGAAAAGTCCTGTTCGGGAAAAGCGTAGGGATAGCAGAACGAATCCGCGCAACATCCTAGTTCATCCTCCAGCGTTACCTTTGATTTCCGCAATTCGTAGGTGAGCCCGGCCGTATCCAAATTCCTGAGTTGGGGATGGGAGACCGTGTGCGATCCGAAATCGACTCCCGCCCGGTGCAGTTCCCTCGCCTCATCCCAGGTCAAACACTTCTTGCCCTTGAAACTCATGGCTGAGGCGTTTCCGATGAGCCCCGTCGGCAGGAAGACCGTGGCGGTGAAGCCGTAACGGTTCAAGATAGGAAACGCGTCCGTTAAGAAGTCGCGATAGCCATCGTCAAAAGTAATTACGGCCGCCGGCGGAAGGACTTCCTCGCCGCATTGCAGCGAATAAGCCGCGGCACTCAGGCTGAGAGTGCGATAGCCATTCTGGTGCAGGAACTCCATGTGCTCGGCAAAGCGTGCCGGGGAGCAACGTGTCAGGTAGTACGAGTCGGAACCCTTGCCGTCGCCTTCCGAGATACTGTGATACATCAGAATGGGAATTCGCCTGCGGCTCCGTTCACGCACAGTTCGACTGGCCGGATGGAAGAAAAATAGCGTAGCCAGCCGGTCAATGGAACTCACAAACATTTATTCGCCAGCACCTTTACTGCCGTCTCTTTATTGGCCAGCTTGCTCCCGATGAAGTTCGCAATGCGATTCACGGAATCCCAATTGCTTGGAACAATTTCCTCATCCTGCACGGCAATATCGTAGGTTTTTTCAACGAACACAACGAGGGTCAGGATTCCCATGGAATCGATCAACCCGTTGTCCAGGAAGGAGTCCTCGTCCGCCAGATGGCTGGCATCTCCGAAGACAAAGTTATCAATAATGAACTGGCGAACTCGCTGCCCAATTTGCTCCATACGAGATTGGCTCCTGCTGGTGTGAGATGAACTTCTCAATCAAAATCTGGGTGGAAAGAATGCCGACGAGGGCGGCGTTTTCTGCGAAGCTCGTGACATTTCCAGCCCGTGCCTTGTTAACCAGGCGCTGCACTGCGTTGGCATCGAAGACGCCGTCGGCCCGGACGCGGTCAGGGGAAAGCAACTCGTCAACATAGTCGTGCCTGGCCCTGCCCGTACTGCGATCGAAAAAACTGGCCACGTCGGGCGCGCGATAGGGTTGCTTCGGCCTCTGCAGGACTGCCGCAGGCACCAAGTCTCCGAACGCTTTCTTCAGAAGATATTTCTCGCGCAGCACCTTCATCTTCAGGCAGATCGGCAGCCTGGTTGAAAACTCCACGATCCTGTAATCCAGGAAAGGATATCGGCCTTCAACCGAGTGTGCCATCGCCACCCGGTCACCTTGCGATGACAGAAGGTAGTTGGGCAGCAGGAAAGCTGCCTCAAGGTACTGCGCCCGGGCAAATGTTCCCCACCCTGCAAAGTCGTCGGGAATGTTTGCTTTTAGACCTGCATATGCATCACGGCCGTTCAGTTCCGAGCGTACATCCTGGGAGAAGAACGCCTGTGTTTTGCTGGTAACATCCCACCGCGGCAGGTGCGAGAAGTACGGATTGGCGACACTGTCGTGCTCTACGTGGAAGAACGCCCGGAGGTAAGCCGGTGACTGTTTCTGCATTCCGGCAAGGTACGGATACAATCGCCTGAGCAGATTTGGCCGCCACTCGGAGCCGATCTGGGCGGCCCAGAAAGCCCGGATCTTCGCTTCCTTGTAGATGTCGTAACCGCCGAGAAATTCATCCGAACCTTCGCCGGTCAGGACCACTTTGAATCCCCTGTCGCGAACCAGCTTCGACAGCAAATACATCGGGGCCGGGGCGGTTCGGATTACGGGCCGCTCGGTGTGCATAATGACGTCTGGAAACACCGCGCTGATGTCGGACGAAGAGCAGCGGATCATCTGGTGCTGAGTTCCCAGCGCATTCACAACTTCCCGCTGATAAACGCTCTCATCTAATGCGGGATCGTCGAACGCAATGGAAAACGTGCAGAGCGATGACTGCACGCACTGCTTAGCCAAAGCGGCAATGATCGACGAGTCCAGTCCGCCGCTCAAGTACGCCCCTACTGGGACATCGGCTCGCAAGCGAATCCGGGTTGCATCAAGCAGCAATTCGTTGAATTCCTCCAGGTATCGCTTCTCGGCTGCTGGGGATGCGTCGGTCCCAACGCGGGAGTAGTCAAGTTGCCAATAGCGCTGAAGGTGGATCTTTCCGTTCTCGACGATCAGGGAATGGGCGGGAGGCAGTTCGTGAACATTCTTGAAGATTGTTTCCGGCGGAATCGGAAACCAAAACGTGAAGACCTGACGAAGCGCCTCCAGGTTCAATTTGGCATCGGCCTCGGGGTGCGCAAGTAGAGCTTTGACCTCGGAGCCAAAGAGAAATGTGTTACCGAACACTGCATGAAACAGGGGTCTGACACCTAGCCGGTCCCGGGAGAGGAAGAGGCGATGATTGCTGGCGTCCCAGATGGCAAAAGCCCATTGGCCGTTCAAGTAGTGAACGCACTCAACCCCGTATTGTTGATATGCCTTGAGAATAACCTCGGTATCCGAATGCGTTCTGAATCTGTGCCCTTTCTTCTCCAAGTCCGCGCGCAACTCGACAAAGTTGAAGATCTCGCCGTTAAAGCTTATCCAAAGGGAGCCGTCGTCACATTCCATCGGCTGATGACCGCCGCCGATGTCGATGATGCTGAGCCGGTTGTGAGCCAGGCCCAGCGGTCCATCCAAATGTGCGCCGGTCCCGTCCGGTCCGCGGTAGTGCAGCGTGCGGATCATTTTCTCCAGGACAGCGGGATCCGCCGGGAGGCCATCGAGATTAACAAAGCCAGCTATGCCGCACATAAGGGTCTCTCTGTCGGAAAATCCGATGAACTGGTTACAGAACTAGCGACTGGCGACCAAGAAGGGGACGCCTTGATGAGTTGGCTGTCGTCGCGTCAGTCGTGAGTCTTGGTAATCGAGCAGCGACGGCGAAAATGGAATGCGGGGGCAGGTGATTCCTGGCTAGGCAATCGATCCACGACAGCAGGCTGATCGTGCTCGGGTTCCCATAGTGAATTGCTGACGGCAGCAAGTGTTCTCGTAAACCAAATCTGCGAGTGCAGTTATACCGTCTCGATGGCGTATCCGTCGACAGTGACCTCGACTGATTGCTGGATCAGATCCACCGAGATGACGAGTGCATGGGCGCCTTTTCTTGCACTCAGAATTCCCTCGACCCCGTCGAGGGAACCACCGCGAATTCTCACTCGTTGACCAATCCGGATAAAGTCACTGGTCGTAACCGGGAAGTTGTTGGCAAGGACCGTCTGTATGCCCTCAATCTGAGAATCGGGAATCGGAGCCGGATTGCCGTTGACGCGGACAAACTGAAACACGCCCGTGGTCTTGAGTACTTCGAGTCTCTGTTCCGCGGAAGCCAGCAGGTTGACGAACACGTAACAGGAAAAGAGAGGTACCTCGACAGTTTTTGTTCGATCGCTCCACGAGTGGACTTGGCGCAACGTCGGGACAAAGGCATGGATTCCCTTCTGCTGAAGCTCGCTCCCAATCCGCTTTTCGTGGCGTGCGCGCGTCTGTATGGCATACCACCGGGCCTGCTCCGGTGAAAATGTTCCAGGCCGCTCTGCTGAACCTAATCTTTTTTCGCGCAACCTAGCCATAGCTTCGCCCTCTGAGTCCCATTGCAACCCTGTGGAAATCTTGGATCGCCCTTGCCTTACCCCCGCAGATGACCGGAGTGGGCGTTCGTACACCTCCATTCAGCACATTCAATGCCAAAGCCAGAGAATCGCCCACGACCAGAATTCCCTCCAAAAAGTCAGCCGTCGAAAGGGTACAAACAAAGGATCCATCGCATTTTGTTTCAGATAGATGGCTTGCAATCAGATACGGCTCCAAGCGCAGTGGCTCATCCCGCACATTTCCCTGCCCGGGTGACGAGTGACAAGCGGACGTTATTTCGATCGAAGAGCTCCCCGGGATAAAATCAGGGCTAGCACTAGGAAAATGTTTTCACTCCTGGGGGAAGTGCGGAAGCCTGAGCCCAAATCGGGTGCGCCACCCTGGTGGCACACCCTGACGTCTCCATGGCCCGGCCCTCCAAGCTCCGGACTAAGAGAAGTTAAGAAAATGGCACCTTGTGATCTTTATAGCCAAACCCTCTGAACCTTCCTTCGGCTCTCGCCGGACAACCACTCCATCGCACAACGTTAGTAGTTTGCAAGACGTGGTAATCTCTTTGGGAAACGTGATCAGGAAGCGCAGGTCGTCTTGCAACTGGAGACTCTTATTCACGCTGATGAAAATTCCACTCGCGCTTATGTCCCGGGTGAGCACAGGAAACAGGCTACCGTTATCGAGGAGGAGCTCCACTGGAACCTGCATCGCGAAACGCGACGCGATTCTCTCGTTCATTCCATGATTACTTTGTTGAAGTTTTGACATCATCATCGCATCCTCTCTACCTCCAACCGGTCTCCTAAGCTTGATCTCGGTGCAAACCCAATGTCTCAGTCCTTGCATTTTTGCTGCCACGATATTCTGCACCAAGCCCCTGTAAACAAGGCTGTTGCATGCCTGTGATGCGCAAGTTCATGCATAAAATGTTCCTCTGCGGTAGCTATTACCTCCCTAAACCCGGTCTCCTATGACCCGCAGCAATCGTCGCGTAGCCTCGCCGGGACTGGGTGGGGGAACCATTTGCGGAGGAGTCCTTCGGCAAGCTGACACTCGTTGCTTTCTCTTTTAACAAATGCGGCGGCGGCGCAAACATCAAAGCCGTGTTGCATCACTCCGCGCTGCCAGGCTCTCAGGCTGCGCGCCATCCGCGCCTGGTACAGATTCCTGGCCGAGGCTGCCAGGCGTACTGCAGAGGGTTCGCCTTGGCTTGTGGCCCGGGGTTGCCCTGGGCCACAAACTTTAGCGTTGCTTGTTAGTTCGCCACCACTGTCCAGGAGTGCCCGACCACAGGAGCTGCATTGTAGTCGGCATTGCCAGCCTGTTTTGCATCGACGCCGCAAATTCCGGTAGCGACCATGGTCGCATTGCCACCGGAAATCGTACATACCGACGTATTCGTGGAGGTGTAGCTCACCGTCAGCCCGGAACTCGCCGTCGCACCCAAGGGAATCACTGCTCCAACCTTCTGCGTGCCGGGATTCGTGAAGGTGATGGTCTGAGCTTCCTTCGCAACCACCCAGGTATGCCCCACCGTCGGGGCTGCCGCGTAGTCGCTATTGCCAGCCTGATTTGCCAGCATGCCACAGATTCCGGCCGTCGCGAAACTTACCACGCTTCCCGATACCGTGCAGACCGTCGGAGTCGTGGAGGTGTAGGTTACCGCCAGTCCGGAGCTCGCCGTAGCTCCTAACGTGAGTGGAGTACCGTAACGCTGCGTGCCGGGATTCGTAAAGGTAATGGTCTGAGCTTCCTTCGCAACCACCCAGGTATGCCCCACCGTCGGGGCTGCCGCGTAGTCGCTATTGCCAGCCTGATTTGCCAGCATGCCACAGATTCCGGCCGTCGCGAAACTTACCACGCTTCCCGATACTGTGCAGATCGTCGGAGTCGTGGGGGTGTAGGTTACCGCCAGTCCGGAGCTCGCCGTAGCTCCTAACGTGAGTGGGGTACCGTAATGCCGCGTGCCGGGATTCGTAAAGGTGATGGTCTGAGCTTCTTTCGCAACCACCCAGGTATGCCCGACCGTCGGGGCTGCTGCATATTCGCTGTTGCCAGCCTGATTTGCCAGCATGCCACAAGCTCCGGAAGTCACAAAAGTTACCGTTTTGCCCGACACCGTACAGACCAAAGTTGTCGTAGAAGTGTAGCTGACCGTCAACCCAGAACTTGCCGTGGCGGTTAATGTGAGTGGGGTACCGTAAGTCTGCGTTCCTGGGTTCGTAAAGGTGATGGTCTGCGGCGTACCTGCCGTGATCAAGCTGAACGTGGCACCCACGCTAGCGTTCGCCGTGAATGGCACCGAGCAGGTTCCAGTCCCGCTGCACGCGCCGCTCCAGCCCGCAA
>CAZQDD010000069.1:0-12852 GCA_964591805.1 uncultured Acidobacteriaceae bacterium
ATGATCCCGACAACTATAATCTGGAAGTTTACCAGCCTGCAGGAGTTCATAACTAGAATCTCACATAATAGTCTACAACCGAGCATTTGGAGGAAGAAAAAATGCCAAAGTATGTAGCAGGAATCGACGCCGGAACGACCGGCGCAACAGTGATGATTGCCGACCTGAAGGGGAATATCGTCGGAACAGCCTACCGTGAGTATCCATGCAAGTTTCCTCACCCTGGATGGGTGGAACAGGACATGAATCTTCTGTGGAAGGGCATCGCGGAAGCTTCCAAGGAAGTACTGGGAAAGACCGGAGTGGATCCGAAGGAGATCGGGTCCGTTGGTTTTTCAAGCCAGCGCGGAACATTTTGTGGCATCGACAAGGACTGGAATTGTCTGCATGATTCCATTGTCTGGTCGGATGGGCGGGCCGGGGAAGAGATTGACTGGGTTGCCAAGAATATTGGGCGCGATCGCTACCATGAAGTGAGTGGAGTTCCGCTGTCTGGTCTGTGGGCTTATGCGAAGTATAAGTGGGTACGGGACAAGAGACCGGACCTTTATGCAAAAGCGTGGAAATTCGTAAACGGGCAGGAATGGCTGCTGCATAAATTCGGCTCGGAAGAACTGTTTACGGACCCTGCATCCCTGGCTCTGAACGGGATGATGGATGTCAAGACCTTAGACTGGTCGGATGAGTTGTTGAAGGCCATCAAAGTCGATAAGGATAAGCTTCCCCCGGTAAAGACTCCGATGCGGCAGGTGGGAGTGGTTTCAAGCAAGGCTTCTGCGGAAACCGGATTTGCGGCGGGCATGCCAATCTGCGTCGGCGGTGGCGATCAGCAGTGCGCCGCGATCGGTGCGGGAGTCATTCGCGAAGGTTTGACCGAGATCACGATCGGAACGGCCTCGGTGATGGTTGCGCATGTGGACAGCTCGAAGCCGGATCCGGACCACTCGGTTCTGTTCAGCGGTCACGCCATTCCCAACAAGTGGGATATGGAAGGCCTGGCTTTTGCAACTGGCGTATGCCTGCGGTGGTGGCGCGACACCTATGCGCAGACGGAAATTGCGGCTGCGAAACAGATGGGTCTGGACCCGTACGAATTGATTGGCCTGGAAGCAGGCAATGCTCCGGTAGGATGCAAGGGATACATGTTCCTGCCCTTCTTCTCCAGCCAAGTTACACCTTACTATCACGATAATGCCCGGGGAGGTTCGCTGGGACTCAGCCTGATCCATGACCGCGGAATGATGGCACGCGCGGTAATGGAAGGCGGAGCGTACGAACTGAGAATGATCGTAGAGGCGATGGAAAAAGTACTGGGCAGGTCCTTTGAAACCATCCGACTGTCGGGCGGCGGCGCGAAGTCAGAGCTATGGTGCCACATCCAGGCAGATACCTACGGCAGACCGGTCGAAAAACTGAAGGTATCGGAATGCACGACGCTGGGAGCTGCCATTCTGGGAGCCGCCGGCGCTGGGGTCTTCCCGAGCATCGAAGATGCGGTAGCGGCCATGGTTCACCCCTACGGATTTATCGAGCCGAATATGAAGAACCATGAGATCTACACCGATATGTTTGGCGTTTTCAAGGATGCCTTCCTGGCCTTGCGGGATGCCAATGTCTACAACAAGCTGGCCGCTGTTTCCGCCAAGCATTGGGGCTCCTAGGCGGGAGCTTCTTCGCCCATTGGGCTTTGGCTCTTAGGTGCATGGTTACATTCAAACTAGAGGAAAAGAAGGTACTGAGATGATTGCAATATCGTTGGAGAAAAAAGTCGTCATTGTTACCGGCGCGGCTCAGGGAATCGGACGCGCGATAGCATTGAAGATGGCTGAAGCAGGTTGCTATGGGCTGGTGATTAATGATTTGAGAATCAATGACGTTGCCAAAGCGACGGCCAAAGATGCGGAAGCATTCGGCGCTAAAGTGGTTCTTCACGCCGGGGACATGAGCAATGAAGACAGCGTAAAGGAACTCATCTCGGTAGCGGCGAACACGTTTGGCCGATTGGATGTCATGGTCAACAATGCGGGTATATCGAGATCCAATGATCTGTTTGGCACTACCGCGGACGATTGGGACCTGGTGATCAGGGTCAATATGAGATCCACGTTCCTTGGAATGAAATACGCGGCAGAGTATATGAAGGAGCACGGTGGCGGTTGCATCGTGAACATGGGCTCCATCGCGGGAATTACCGGTGGCAACACAAGTCCCGACTATGGCGCTTCGAAGGGTGGAATCATCGCTCTCAGCAAGTTCGGAGCAAAGACGTTGTGCAAGTACGGCATCAGAGTGAACGTCCTTGCCCCGGGAACCATCAACACCGATATGATCAAGCGGAACTTTGAAGGGCTGGATCCAGAATCGCTGAAGAAGCGCCTCTCCTCGATACCCATGGGACGAATGGGAACTCCGGAAGAAGTAGCAGATGCAGCTTTATTCTTTGCCTCGGACCTGTCCAGCTTTATCACCGGAGAGTCACTGATGGTTACAGGAGGACGAACCAGCTAAGTTAGATTGTCGGCCGCTTGGCAAGAAGTGCGGCATGATGTTGCAAGCAGAGACGCGGCACGACCGGTCCGACAGTAATGTTGAGGGAAAGTTCTGTTTGCAAGCGAACGATGTATCAGGAGTGCAGTGGAAGGGACGGCTAGCTCTGGTACTGGCCAGAGCTAGCCGGAGTGGAGATGTGCATTTTTAGTTGCCTGTCTTGTTGTAACGGAGTCGCGGGACTGGTTGGCCTGGCAGACAAAGGGAAGCTTTATGGAGCATAGAGCGGGAGGTTGCAGCATGGAAAACGAATATGACTGGAAGCTGTTTTCCTGCCGGCATCCCGCTTTACCTTGCTCTTTCGGCGCAGTTTAGCGCGCTGCAGGAAAAGTTTACCCGGGTCTTCCAAGTCACGCGGTCGCCAAGGTACAATGCCAACCGATATTCACCGTGGTTGGCGGGGCGTCACAGCGGGTAAGGTTCCGTACCTTGCCGACCAACCGGGACACGACTTCATCGTCGGTGCCGGCGCTGCGATTCATGGCCGCGTGAGGGGACCGGAGGCGGGAGCGACAGCGTTCCGCCAGTCCATCGGCGAGGCCGTGGAAGGCGTGAATATCAGAGACGCCGCCAAGAAGCATCGTGAAAGTTGATGTTGCACTGAAGACTTGGGGCGTGTATGGAATGGACGGCTACAGCGAGCTGTACGAAATCGAAGCTTAGTCCGTCTTGCATTGGTTTCCACGTACGCCGGCGCGAAACCGGAATTCCGGCAGCGCGCCGGCTCCCCTTTGTTCCGCACCTTTGCATCCGTTGCGGAACTTAACGCAGGCAACTGAACGGAGAGTGAAAATGAAGAACTACGTAATGGCGCTTGACGAAGGCACCACCGGGGTCCGCGCAATTCTGTTCGATCAAGAGGGTAAGATTGCCGGTGATGTTGCCAAAGAATTTACCCAGATTTTTCCTCAGCCCGGTTGGGTGGAGCACAACGCAGAGGAGATTCTTGCAGCACAGGTCGATGTAGCCCGGAAGGCGATGGCGAAAGCCAATGCTACACCGGATCAGGTCAGCGCGATCGGCATTACCAACCAGCGCGAAACCACGATTGTCTGGGATAAGAATACGGGCAAGCCGATCTACAACGCAATCGTATGGCAGTCCCGTCAGACGGCGGAGATCGTTGAGAGCTGGAACAAAGCTGGTTATGTCGACGAGATTCGCAAGAAGACCGGTCTCGTCAATGACGCCTATTTCTCTGCTTCCAAGATCGTCTGGATTCTCGATCACGTCGAGGGTGCCAGGGCGAAGGCGGAAAAGGGCGACCTGCTGTTCGGCAATATCGATACCTGGCTGATCTGGAATCTGACTGGCGGAAAGTCTCACGTCACTGATTATTCCAACGCCTCGCGCACGATGTGCTACAACATCATCGAACTGAAGTGGGACGAAGAGCTGTGCCGCAAGATGCGGATTCCGATGAGCATGCTTCCCAAGGCGCTTCCTTCCTCCGGCGAGTTCGGCATCACCGAAAAGTCGGTCTTCGGCGCCGAGATTCCCATCCTTGGCGATGCGGGCGACCAGCAGGCGGCTCTGTTTGGTCAAGCCTGCTACAAGCCGGGCATGGCCAAGAACACCTTTGGCACCGCCGGCGTCTTCGTGATGAATACCGGGAATAAGCCGATCTTCCATGAAGGCCTGACGACCACCATCGCCTGGGGCTTGAATGGCAAGGTCGATTACGCCCTGGAAGGCGTGGTCTTCGTCTCCGGTTCCACGATTCAGTGGATCCGCGACGGTATCAGACTGGTGCGGAACGCGGCCGATACGGAATGGTATGGCAACCTGGTTCCGGACACGGGCGGAGTTTACCTGGTGCCTGCTTTTGTCGGACTGTGCGCTCCTTACTGGGATATGTATGCCCGCGGCCTCATCATCGGCATTACCCGCGGCACCAGCACCGACCATATTATCCGCGCTGGTTTGGAAGCGATGTGTTATCAGACCAAGGACATCATCAATGCTGTCGTCGCCGACGGAAGCATCAAGATTCCGGAGCTGAGAGTGGACGGCGGAGCTGTCAAGAACAATCTGCTATGCCAGTTCCAGGCAGATATTCTGGGAGTTCCGGTGGTTCGCCCCAGCGTCGTCGAAATGACCGCACTGGGCGCTGCTTACCTGGCCGGTCTGGGTTGTGGTTTCTGGAAGAGCACCGATGAGATTGCCGAACACTGGGCGATCGACCGGACGTTCAAGCCGAATATGACCGAACCACGGCGCAAGGAACTTTACGGCGGCTGGTTGGAAGCCATAAAGCTGAGCCGCGGATGGACCACGAAGCTCGACGCAGTCAAAGCAGATGCGAATAAGTAGAAGTAGAACGTGGAGTGGGTGGCACAAAGCAGCATAGCGCCATCCTGCACCGGAGGTGAGGAGAACGAGAACGCAGGTCGTTCTCCTCGCAACTCTCGCGGTCTAGAGGTTGCGCCGCGCGAATTCAACCCTGGCACAGGGAGCGTCCGAGAAACTTAAAATGAGTAGTGTATCGCTTGCAATTCGGGCTGTTGTTTTTGATTTCGGCGGAGTTCTTAGTTATCCGCCCACCGATGAGGATTGGCTTGCGTTGACTGGCATTGTTGGCGCTCCCTTACCCTCGTTTCTTGAGCCGTACTGGAAAAGCCGCAATGAGTATGACGTGGATAAATTCGATTCCGCGGTTTATTGGCGGAAGGTAGCAGGCAGCTTTGGACGTGTACTGACAGACGAGGAAGTCCATAGGCTGGTCAGCATCGACAACCAGGCGTGGGGTCGCGAAAACCCTGACACGATCGCGGTTGTCCGCGCAGCGCGGGCTGCGGGTTTAAAGGTTGCTGTTTTATCGAATATTCACGCCGATATGTTGTCGTACGTTCGGGAGAGCTTTCCGGCGTTCAGTGAATTTGACGTCCAGGTCTTTTCCAATGAACTCGGGATTGCTAAACCGTCGCCAGAAATCTTTCTGCATATGGCCACCCTGCTCGGTGTGCGCCCGGAGGAAATCCTGTTTGTGGATGACCTGCAACCCAACATCGATGGGGCGGCGCGGGTCGGAATGAGAACGATGCGTTTTGAGTCGCCAGAGCCTTCCCTCAAGTTGGAGCAGTTGCTGCGCGATCTGGGAGCGCCGCTCCCCGGCGGGACTCGCGAGGGACACTGCGGCGGGGCGTGAGGCATGATGGGGCGGCGTTGGCTTCTGGCGTCTTTGCGCAGTGCGGCAAGTTGCACGCTGCCTGGCGTCGTTTGATGGCAGTGAGTTGGTGACCATTTGTAATGGAATTGGAGAGTTCTGATGAAATACATTGCATCCGCGAGCCGGCAATGGAAATCCGGCCGTGGCTATAACAAAGCACTATTGGTGAATGCCGATACGCTGGGAGTCCCCGGCACAATTGTCCAGATTCTGCGAGTCGGTCCGAGGGAAAAGATTCCCGCGCATTACCACCAGCATGCCACCGAGGCATTTCACTTCCTGTCAGGTTCGGGGTCGATGACCATCGGAGAAGAGACGGTTGTGCTGCATCCTGGAGATACCCTGGTGTGCGAAGCGAATGAGATGCACGCGATGGAGAATCTTGAAGACAACGAATGGGCGTACATAGTGTTCAAAACGAATTGGACAGACGGCGACAGTATCTGGATGTGATGGTCTGTTGCCGAATTTGGCCAGGAGGGACAGTGTTATGGAGAAAGCTCCGGTAGTTATCATCGGTGGAGGATGCACGGGAACGGGCATACTTTGGGATCTTGCGCTGCGCGGTATTCCCGCCGTCTTGTTTGAGCAGAAGGATTTGGCTAACGGAGCTACTGGCCGCTGTCACGGCCTCCTGCATAGCGGAGGCCGCTACCTGGTGAAGGATGTGGCGGCGGCGAAGGAATGCGTCGAGGAGAACCGCATCCTCAAGCTCACCGCGGCTCCCTGCATTGAAGATACAGGCGGGTACTTTGTGCATTACGCGCAGGATGACCCTGAATATGTGAAGACCTGGGTGGCGGGAAGCAAGGCTGCCGGGTTTCCCACGGAAGAAGTTTCACCGAAAGAAGCGTTGGAGGCCGAACCGCTGCTGCCGAAAGACATCCGGGTGGCCTATACTTCTACCGACGCGCACGTCAATGTGTTCCTGCTGACCGCGACCAACGCGGAAGCCGCCATCGAGCGCGGAGCCCAGATCAAGACGTACACGGAAGTCGTCGCCATCCAATTGAACGGCCGCAAGGTGCAAGGCGTGCATTACCGCGACACCCTTACCGGTGAGTTAGGCTACCTGGCTTGCGACGTAATCATTAACGCGGCCGGGCCCTGGGCGGACAAGGTTGCGGCGCAGGCAGGCATCAGCGTGCCGATGCGCTGCGATCGCGGCGCACTGGTCGTTCTGAATCATCGTCTCAGTACCCGCGTCATCAACCGGCTGCGCAAGCCGGGAGATTGCGACGTCATCGTTCCCGGTGGTCCCGTCAGTGTTTTAGGGACAACGTCCATCACTGTTTCCGGGCCCGAAGACCTCGGGGTGAATCCAGGAGAGATCGAGTACTTGATGGGCCTGGGAACCGAGCTGATTCCGGCGATGGCCCAAGCAAGGGTCATTCGCGGCTTCTGCGGAACCAGGCCACTCTACACGCCGCCGGCGGTGGCCGGTGCCGGTGGCCGCGAGATCAGCCGGAACTTCGCCCTTCTGGATCACAAGGAAATGGATGATATCGAGGGTTTCATCTCGATCGTAGGTGGGAAATTGACCATCTACCGGCTGATGGCCCAGACCACATCCGATCTGGTCTGCCGCAAACTGGGGATCAATGAGCCCTGTTCCACGGACCACGTTCCCTTGCGGACCATGGTAGCCGAGAATATCTTGCAGCGGGCGCATGCGGTGCTCCCTGCTCCTGCCGTCGCCAAGGCCTACCGGAGATTGGGGAAGGACCTGGCGCAGGTCGTCGATCGCATCGAGCGGGATCCTTACCGCGCGGAAATTGTTTGTGAATGTGAACTGGTAAGCCGCGCCGAAGTTGACACCGTGTTGCAAGATTCCGCCGCCGTACCGGTACGGACGCTGGGCGATGTTTCCAGACGTACTCGTCTCGGATTCGGTCCCTGCCAGGGTACCTTCTGCGGGTACAAAGCCATGCTGGCTGGTTTTCAGTCAGGAAAATGGAACGCGGAAGAGTCTGCCCGGCAGTTGGAAGAGTTCCTGGATGCCCGTTGGAAGGGACAGGAATTCCTGCTCCATGGCACGCAGGATGAGCAGACGACTATCAGTCATAAACTGTATGGCGTGTCGTTTGCCTTCGGCAAGCCACAAGAATAAAGGATCAGTGTGGAAGCAGGCGATTCGATCCGGGAAATTGCAGATGGACCGATTCGAATCGCCTGCTTTCGCCGTACCTGCGCCGCTTTCATGAACGTTAATTCCGGCAGCCGTCCCGGCCACTCTGCTGGCTACTACCGGGTGACATTCCAGAGTGAAGGTCAACCGGCAATGATGGGATTCCTCGCTCCGCGCGAAGCGGCACCTTGTAGAAAAGGCAACAAGCGGAGGCTAACGCTGGTTCCGAAGGCTCTTTCTGTCTTTCCGATTGCCAAGCACCCTGCCGAGGAACTACGATTTTTGCTTACGCTTTCTGTGTGAGAGCGGGTGAGGTACTCCTATGGCGGTAGAACTGGAACAAGCTGCACGCATCTACACTCCGATCAAGGCGCCTCGCGGCCCGGTACTTTCCTGCAAAGGCTGGGCGCAGGAAGCGGCGCTGCGCATGCTGATGAACAACCTGGACGAAGAAGTGGGCGAGCGTCCGCGCGACCTGGTGGTCTATGGCGGCACCGGGCGGGCGGCGCGCAACTGGGATTGCTACGACGCGATTGTGCGCTCGCTGAAGGCGCTGGAGAACGACGAGACGCTGCTGATCCAGTCGGGCAAGCCGGTGGGAATTTTCCGCACCCATGAGTATGCGCCGCGTGTGTTGCTGTGCAATGCCAACCTGGTGGGGCACTGGTCAAACTGGGACAAGTTCAACGAACTGGAGCGCGCCGGGCTGATGGCCTACGGACAGATGACCGCCGGATCGTGGATTTATATCGGCTCGCAGGGAATCATCCAGGGAACGTATGAGACCTTTATGGCCGCGGGCGAGCGCGCGTTTGGCGGCGACCTGAGCGGCAAGTTGATCGTCTCCGGCGGCATGGGCGGCATGAGCGGAGCGCAGCCACTGGCGGCGACCATGACGGGCGCGGCGTTCCTGGGCATTGAGGTCGATCCCGAGCGCATCAAGAAGCGGATCAAGAGCGGGTATTGCGACTTCATGGTGAACTCGCTGGACGAGGCGCTGCGGATTTTGAAGAACGCGGTACGCAAGAAGGAAGCCGTCTCGGTTGGCCTGGTGGGCAACTGTGCGGACGTGATTCCGGAGCTGGCTGAGCGCGGCGTGGTGCCGGATATCTTGACCGACCAGACCTCGGCGCACGATCCGCTGAATGGATATGTGCCCAATGGAATGACCTTTGAGGCGGCGCTGGAGTTGCGGGCACGCGATCCGAAGACCTACGAGCAGCGCTCGCTGGAATCGATGGCGCGGCACGTGGAAGGCATGCTGCGGCTGCAGAAGATGGGCGCGGTAACCTTTGACTACGGCAACAACATCCGCACCTTTGCCTTCCAGCAGGGAGTGAAGAACGCATACGACTTTCCCGGCTTTGTGCCGGAATACATCCGGCCGCTGTTCTGCGAGGGCAAGGGGCCGTTCCGCTGGGCGGCGCTCTCCGGCGACGCGCGCGACATTGCGGTGACCGACGACCTGGTGCTGGAACTGTTCCCGGAAAACCGGAAGCTCACGCGTTGGATTGAGCTGGCGCGCAAACGCATTCGCTTCCAGGGACTGCCGGCGCGCATCTGCTGGCTGGGGTATGGCGAGCGCGCGGAGTTCGGGCTGGCAATCAACGGGCTGGTGAAGCAGGGAAAAATCCGGGGGCCGATTGTGATTGGACGCGATCACCTGGATTGCGGTTCGGTGGCTTCGCCCTTCCGCGAGACCGAGTCGATGAAGGATGGCACCGATGCGGTGGCCGACTGGCCGCTGCTGAACGCACTGCTGAACACGGCCAGCGGCGCGTCGTGGGTCTCGATCCACAACGGCGGCGGGGTGGGCATCGGCTATTCGCAACACGCCGGGCAGGTGACGGTGGCCGACGGCAGCGACGAGATGGCAAAGCGCATCGAGCGCGTGCTGACCAACGATCCGGGCATCGGCGTGGCGCGGCACGTGGACGCGGGGTATGACGAGGCGAAGCGGTTTGCTAAGAGGACGGGCGTGAAGATTCCGATGGAAGGGAAGTAGAAGTACGGGGCAAGCCATGGCAAGGGCAAAGAGCGCGGAAGTAGTGCAACATGAGCCCGCGGTGCTGCTGCATCGCATCTCTCAACTGGTGACGATGGGCGCAGGGCCGGGAAACGGGGCGGCGGGGCCGCGGCGCGGGCAGGCAATGCGTGAGATCGGCGTGATTGAAGACGCGGCGGTGCTGATTGCCGGCGGCCAGATTGTTACGGTGGGGAAAACCCGCGAGGTGTTGCGCGACGGGTGGCTCAAGAAGCATCGCAACGAAGTGGTGGAGCTGGATTGCCGCGGCAAACTGGTGCTGCCGGGTTTTGTGGATTCGCACACCCATCCGGTGTTTGTGGCGCCGCGCCTGATCGACTTTGAAAAACGCGCGGCGGGCGCGGGCTACGAGGAGATTGCCGCGGCCGGCGGTGGAATTCGCGCCAGCATCAACGGGGTGCGGGCAGCAAGCGAGCGCGCCCTGGCCGATCACGTTTACTCGGCGCTGCGCCAGGCGCAGGCGCAGGGGACGACGACAGTGGAGGCGAAGTCCGGCTATGGGCTGGACGCGGCCTCGGAGATCAAGAGCCTGCGGGCGATCCGGCGCGCGGCCGGCGAGTGGCAGGGAACGGTGCTGGCGACATTTTTGGGCGCGCACGTGCCGCCGCCGGAGTTCAAGGAAAATCCGGACGGGTACGTGGAGCTTTTGTGCACGGAGATCCTGCCCAAGGTTGCGCGGCAGAAACTGGCGCGGTATGTGGACGTTTTCTGCGAGCGCGGCGCGTTCACGCTGGCGCAGACGGAACGGATTCTGGGTGCGACCGAGCGCCACGGGTTGCGCTCGCGGGTGCATGTGGGCCAGTTGACGAATACTCCGCTGGCAACGATTCTGGCGCATCGTCCGGCATCGGCCGATCACCTGGATTGCCTGGAGAAAACCGACGTGGCGGCCTTGGCGGCAGGCGGAACCGTGGCGACCTTGCTGCCCGGTGCCAATTACTTTCTGGCGACGAAGAAATATCCGCCGGCGCGCAAGCTGATTGACGCGGGCGCGGCCGTGGCGTTGGCAACCGACTACAATCCGGGAACCTCGCCAACCATCAGCATGCCGATGGTGCTCTCGCTGGCGTGCACGCAAATGCGCATGACGGTGGAAGAGTCGCTGACGGCGGTGACCATCAACGGCGCGCACGCCCTGGAATTGGGCGAGCGAAAGGGAAGCGTGGAGGCGGGCAAGGACGCCGATCTTGCGTTCTTTGAGCTGGATGATTATCGCGAACTGGCTTACTGGTTCGGCGCAAATCACTGTGCGGCGGTGATGATGGCGGGGCGGTTTGCGGACCTGTCCTGAGCCGGCGCAGGGGGACGGTTATCCACAGTGGAGGTTTGCCAACGGTTAGGGTGCTGCTATAATCGGAGTCGTTCCAGCAGGCGATATGTGCTCGTGCAATTCCTTCCGTAAGCACTTTTTCCAGTGCATTCAGGATGGCCAGGTAGCTCAGTTGGTAGAGCAGCGGACTGAAAATCCGCGTGTCGGGGGTTCAACTCCCTCCCTGGCCACCATATCATTCCTTTCGAATCAATCGAACAATCGAGCAAATCCAGGAAATAAGCGAATTGTACCAGTGGTGTACAAGCAATGTGTCACCGCGGCATTGACGTAAATGTCTACGCCCGGCACATAGCTTCCTATACTCACCGCGCCTGCTGAAAATCAGGCAGGTCAGGTTCTGTGCGAGTGAACCTGCACCTGCAATCTCTGGCGCGGTGAGGCAGTGGGTTATCCGGCGGTGATGGTTTCCAATCCGTGGCCGTTGGGGCCGAGCTCGCGCTGGCGCAGCAGAAAGGCGAGGACGGCGCCGATCACACCCATGACGGTGAGGATTTGCAGCATGGGCTGGTAACCAGTGGGATGCGCGGCAGAGGCTCCGGCAACGTCGTTGGCCTTGCCCAGCCCCCAGTTCATGCCCGCCATGCCCATGTTCTGGATCATGGTCATCAGTCCGAGAGCGGTGCCGAGAGTACGGCTGGGAACGATGTAGGCGACCGAGGGCCAGATGATGGCCGGGACAAAGGTGAAGGCAAGTCCGAGCATCGCCATGGGAACGTAGAGCGAGACGCGGGTGTAGCCCATCATGAGAAATACAGGGATGAGTATGAGCACACCGAGGCACATGATGGTGGCGCGGCGTCCCATCTTGTCGGAGAAAAGACCGACGATGGGAGTGCCGAACATGGTAAAGGCGGTGAGGACGCTGAGCAGGAATCCGCCAAGCTCGCGGCTGGTGCCGTGGGCGTCCATGAAATACTTCACGGCAAAGGTTTCAAAGGGAAAGATGGCGGAGTAGAAGACGACGCAGAGACCGACGAGATACCAGTAGGAGTGCCCGAAGTTCTTGACATCCTGGAAGACGATTTTGTCGGCCTCGCCTGCCTTGCCGAGGGCGTAATGTTTCTCGGCGCGGGCCTCCATGATCCAGTAGGCGATGGGTCCGGCGACGCAGAGCGACACGAAGGCGACGCCGATCAGCCAGGGGCCTTGCCAGGAGTTGTAGGCGGAGTGCGCCCAGGTGGGAGAGTTCTGCGCCAGCCAACTGCCGAAGCGGGCGAGCATGAGGTTGAGGCCGAGGGCGAAACTGAGTTCCTTGCCCTTGAACCACTTGGCGACCGCCGCGGTAATGGCGACGATGAGCGACTCGGCGCCCATCCCGAAGACGAAGCGCCCCGCGGCCATTACCGGGAAGAGCGGACTGAAGGCCGTGAGCATGGATCCGGCCAGGCAGATGCAGCCGAAGATCAGCAGGGCGCGGCGCACGCCCAGGCGGTCGATGAGAATTCCGCCGATGAGGACGGTGGCGATGGGGGCGATGGAATAAAAGGAATTGAGCAGGCCGATATTCTGATCGGTGAAATGAAGCTGCTTCTGGAGAACGTCAGCCAGAGGCTCCAGGGCGTCGTAAAAATAATAATTGCCGAACATGGTGATGCTGAGCCAGAGAAGGACCAACCAGCGATAGAGCTTGC
>CAZQDD010000070.1:0-12548 GCA_964591805.1 uncultured Acidobacteriaceae bacterium
CGCCGAGCGCGCCCGCGCGAACGTAGCAATTGCCGGCGCCATCGCAGCCGGAGGCTGCCCAGCAAAGTGGGGTGATTGATAACAAGATAATTGAGCACAACAGATTGATGAGTACTTTCACAACACAACTCCTTCTTGAAGACGCCATGTTGCAAGGAACTCCCAATGCATCTCGTGGTCAAACGAGATGACGGGCACTGTTGCTACCGGGCGCTGCAAAAGACAACGGTGGCTTTGTTTTTATTCGCTTAAGAACGTTTGTCTCATCTCTCCGGAGGTGCGTCTAGATACCAGGAGGGCATGTACATCCAAGTCTTGAGTTTCTGGTCCCGCTTTGCATGCGTGTCGAGGGACAGTTGATCTAGCTCGATTACAGATATGGTGCCGCGTCCACCCTTCGATTCGAAGTCGCAGCGCCAGTAAAGTCAGCTTGAGTACGCTTAGCGAGCCTTGTGCAATGGGACAGATTCCTTTGCGGCTAAGTCAAATTCATTACTGCTTAACCCGCATGGGTTAAGTACTATAAAGAGGTTGCTTCGAGGATTGGGAATCCGCTTCTCTGACGATTCTGGATAGCGAGAGATTCTCAAGCCAAAAGTAAAGCGCCGGAAAGTAATTATGAGTATCGAGTTTTTTGCTCGAAGTTATTGAGCTAGATAGACCAACTTTAGGGAATAGGTGACTTTCATCGCGGAACGAAAGGAGTTGTACGAACGCGTGTTTACGGCGAACAACTCATTTTGATCGAAGTCGAAGCTCCATTTTTGTTTTTGCACGGAAGGGTGAAATTAAGGCGGGCGGGCGCTGCCGGTGATTGTGAAGGTGGTGACACTGAGAGATTGTCATTCCGCGTGTGTTAACTGCCGTTGATGATGATGGATGACCAGGTCAGTACTATGCAGAATACAGTTTTAGTATGACAAAACAAGCTGCAGTATGCTGAGTTAAAGATGCGTGTGCTGGAAAGAGTTTGTGAATGCAGCGGATTGCGTAGGCTGTTCCGCGTAGCGGGAAACTCTCTGATGCGCAACTGACGCTGTTGGACTTGGGGCTGGCGAAGCACTTCGTGCGGGTAACTAGGCGCGAGAAGCGCGCTTGCAAGCCATGTGAAATGCACGGCGTGTCGTTGGCGCACACGCCTTACCAAAGGCCGCCCGGATCCTCTCCGTGGTGGAAAGCTGGAGAAGACTCAGCTTTCCGGTTTCGAATACTTGTCAGGAGTACTTCTAAAACTCAACAATTCCCCGATTCAAGGCTGGGCCGTCGTTACGCCCATGGCTCGGGCAGCAAAACACAGCCAGTCAGTTCCGCAGCACTTAACCGCGCGATTGCTCTGACGCCAACTCTTAAGGCTTTGTGCAGATAACTTGGCTTCTGACCCTTTCCGAGGTCACACCGTAAGCGACCCTCTGAGCAGCCGGACTCAACGGATTGAATTCCCATCGTCAACCGCGCCATCGTCACGGTGAGCGCGCCAGTCATTGCTTCATTTCAGTTCGTCTACAACGTAAAAATCTGTGAGGCCCCACCCGGTCATTCGGTTCACCTCATAAAGTCGCGTCAGAATATGGCTCGCTCGATACAGATACACGAGGTTCGCGTCCGATGCTTCGCCTGCGAGCCGGTCCCGATTGCTTTTTAGCGGCATCGGTCGCAGCTTCCCTCCCGCTGCTGGAGCCAGCAACAACTTTCCCTCAGTGTTCCACAGCAACACCGTTATGCCGTGCATTGACCCCTTCCAAGTCCTCGTGATCGACCCGGCCACGGAGGACAATATTACTTCCAAGGGAAGGATTCCGCACGCTCATTCATTGCATATTCATTACTTGACAAGTAGACAGACAAGTGGCATTTTCATTCGTGCGGTAGAGCACTCGTCCAAAACCGCGCGCCCCGGACGCAGTTCGATGCATCCGGAGCGTGCGGTTTTTTTGTGCGTGCAACACCGGCATTGTGGCTCCACGCGGCCGTCTGCCGTTGGACGAAGAAGGGATAAGTGTATGCCTGACACCTCAGTAGTTGCGTCTGAAATTGCTTCTTCCGCCCGTACGCGCGCGGTTGAATCAGAGGACAAGCAAGCAGGTCTGCATGCTGCTGGCAATTTTGCCGCATTCAGGCAGCCGGCAACCCGGTGGGCCCGAGCCCAGGGTGAAGTTCGGTGCAATCTGTCCAGCCTGGCGGGCGCTTCCACCACGAATGGAAGCATTGCGGTCATTGCGGCTGACGAGTCCTACGTTCGCAGGGCTTATGGATTCCCGCTTTCATTTGAGACTTACAGCGGGTTGCTCGCGTCGATACGCCACATTGGCGTGACCGCTGAGTTCCGCAAGGTGATTGACTACTTCCATGTTCCGGAGGACGAACTTCCGGCTGGATTCCGTGTCGAACTTTGCCTTGAACCGGACCGTGCACTGCGGGTGCATCTGGCGCGCGACATCTCCTATGGCAAGAACAGCATCCGGCGCCCGACGAATGTTCTTTTTTCGGCTGACACGGCGAACCCTTACGAGGTGGAATCGATCAAGGGAATCGTCGCCAACCTGACCTGCAATCCCGGCATCATCTACGATCTTTTCATCAACAATCCCAAGGCCAACGCCGGCCATCGCTTCAACACGCGCGACGAAGTAATGGAGGAGTTGGGAAAGATCCTGGGGCCGGGTTGCGATATCAGCGTGGAACTCAACAACCCATTCGCCGAGTCCGAGCAGGCAATTCTCGATGAGGTATACCACTTCCGCGAGATGCTCTCCGAATACAGAGTCGTGATCAAGGTTCCTCACACCGGTCCGGTCAACTCGGAAAACATGGAGCAACTGCTTACGGGCAGCAAGCGGTTCGGCAAACGTTACGACCAGGTTGAAACCAAAGACGCCTTCCGTGGGCACAACCTTGCACTACTGCTGCGCGATCATGGGTTCCGCGTCAACTTCACGCTCATGTTTGAGCCTTATCAGGCGATTCTTGCGCTGCAGGCCAGGCCATACTTCATCAACAGCTTCATTCGTCATCGCGGCATGCAAAGCAAAATTATGCAGCGCGCGCTCAAGCTGTTTGCCGCAACCGGAGAGCCTAAGTTCCTGGAAGAACTGCGGACGATGATGGTGGAAAAGGACTATCTCCCACCTGATGCAAGCGGTCTGGATCTGCTGGAAGTAAAGCGCATGGCGGAGAACATTGTACGTTACAGGAAGGTTGATTCGGCGGAGGGAAGCGATGGGCTCGATGCCGTCAGGCACAATCTGCGGCTTCTGCGAAATGTAAACCTTCCCGATACCCGCCTGATCATTTGCAGCATGGAGGGTGAGAACAATTTCCCGGACATCGACGCCCTGCTTGCCGACAAAGAGTACGAGGACATGATGGACCGGGTTGTGGTGACAGCCGAGCCGAATTACCTGGCGCAATTTACAAGTTGTAACCAGGTGATTTCATACCAGAGGCGCTTCTTGAATGCTGCCAAAGGACAGAAGTAGCGGCCGCGGGCAGACCGCAACTACACAATCCAGAGGGAGGGATCGCTGACCGAAACCGCGGACACGCCTTGGCGCACCAGTTCGTCAATCTGAATCAGTGTGCGTATCAGGCCGCATCCGATCACGGGCAGATTCGGGCGTACGGATCGCACCATGGGAATCGTGATGGGAGCTGCGATGGCGGGCAGCAATTCGATCACATCCGGAGCAAAATGTTCCAGGGTTCGAATGCTGTTCGCCATGGCCACCGAGTCGAGTGCAAACGTCCTTTGCAAGGCCAGCAGACCTTGCGCACGAGCGGCGCGCAGCGAGTCCTGGTGGGTGGAAATTACGCCTGCCACTCCCGAGTTTGCGAGAAACTCGATGGCTGCCGTGTCGCGGGCAAAGCCGGAGAGCAGGTCCAGGTTGGCGACCGGCATCTTGCCGGCATCGGTGAGCCGCCTGGCGAGGGTGCCGATGGTCATCGGCGTTCCGAAGAGGAGAAAGACGATTTTCGCCGGAGAAGCGCAGGCCGCGGGAATGTTTTCCGCGATCCGAACGGAAGGAATCACGCGCGATTGCTCCAGCCAGCTCAAGAGTTCTTCGCTGCCGAAGCGAGACCCGGTCTTCTCCCGTTCGGTCGACTTGTACATCACGGTTAACCTCTCCAGGCGGTGCCGCGAGAGTTGGGTTTGCTCGCGTCTCGCGTGAACGAGCAGCTTCCTCTACCACTGTACACGCAACACTCTCCTCGCGCATTGGCAGCCGTACAAGAAAGGTGCGGCGAGCCCGGCTTTCGGCTCTCCGCACCAAAGGATTCATCCTCGACTCAAGCCGTGCTAACGATGTTGAAGGTTCGAGGCCGCCGCGGCCTTCACGATTCCGGCAAGATCCTCAATCTTCACATAGTCCGCAATGTGGTTTGCCAAGTGGCTCTCGACCACGGTTGTTGCCGGGCCACCAGGATCCCCGAGTGAATCGACAACGACCGCAGCCTCGCGGAAGTTTTCCTCCTTTGTGTACGAGCTGAGCGTCACCAGGACGGGAATATGGGCAGCGTAGGCGGCCAGCATCCCATTACGAGAATCCTCGATGGCGATACAATTGGCCGCCGGCAACTGGAGCCGTTCGAGAGCGAGATTGTAGATGTCGGGCGCGGGCTTCTTGGCCGCGACGATGTCGCCGGAGAGCACCAGGAACTCGCGCTCCAGTTTTTCTCCCACGGCGCGCCGCAGCATGGCCGACACTGCAGCCGGCGCTGAGGTGGAAGCCACCCCCAGCTTCCATCCCGCGCCGAGCGCCTCTTCGGAAAGACGCTTGATGCCGGGACGAGCCGGAACCTGACCCGAGCTTATGATGCCCTCGTAGATCGCTGTTTTTTCCTTGTGCCAGCGCGCAATCAGGGCTTTGCGCTCTTCCGCGTCTTCCGGCACGGTGACGAGCGCGCGAAAATCGGCATCGGCAAAGAGGCTTGCCATACGCTCCTTGCCGCCGCCGATCTTCAGCTTCTCGCCATACTGTCGTTCGGACCACTGCCACGGAACCCCCAATTTCTGCCACATCTGGTTGAATGCGGACAGATGCCCGTAAAGCTCCGTGTCGCCCAGAACGCCGTCGCAATCAAAGATCAGTGCTCTATCCATGGTTTTTCCCTGACACGCTGACCGTGCTTGCCTTGCCAACGCTGCCAAAGGTTTCCATGAAGCCTTTGGCCATGGTGACCAATTTCTCGCGGACGTTGATCATCACCTTCAGGGGATCGTGTTCTTGCGGTTTTGCGTTCAGATAATCGCGATAGGTGTCGCAATAGGTGATCTTCAACATGGTTGAGATGTTCACCTTGGCGCAGCCTTCCGCGATGAGGCGTTTGAAAACGTCATCGGAAAGTCCGGTGCCGCCGTGCAGAACAATGGGAGTTGGATGTGCTGCTACAATTTTGCGAACCCGCTCGAAATCGATCTTGGGCGCTGACTTATAGAGCCCGTGCGCGGTTCCAATCGCGGGAGCAAACGAATCGATGCCTGTCTGCTGCAAGAACTCCACACATTTTTCCAGTGGCACCAGGTCGCCTTCGTGTTCACTGCCGACCCCATCCTCCACGCCGCGAACCGCTTCCAGCTCTCCCTCGACGGCGGCTCCGCACTTGCGCGCCATTGCGACCACTTCCTTGGTCTGCCGCAGGTTGTCCTCATAGCTCAGGTTGGAGGCATCGAACAGAACCGAATTCCAGCCGGCGTCGAGGCACGTCTTGATCATCTTCACGTCAGGACAATGATCCAGGTGAAGCGTCGCTGGAATGGGCGAGTGCGATGCCAGTTCCTCGAACATCCGCTGAATCAGCTTGGCGCCGTAGAGTTTGACCGTCTTCACCGATACCTGAATAATTACCGGCGATTCTGTTTGTGCGGCGGCGTCGAGGACTGCGAGCATGGTGAGGTCGTTCACAATGTTGAACGCTCCCACACCGTAGCGCTTCTCGAACGCCGAGCCGAGTATTTCAGGCATAGACACAATGGGCATGATTCCAACTCCTTAGAGGAGGCCTTGCCGCATGTTGCAGCCAGGCCCCCCAGATAGACAAACGAGGCTGAAGACGTCTAAAAGACGCGCCACGCGATATCGGCTGGCGCTTCGATCAGACGCTTTAATTCAGCATCAAGCCGGATCAGCGTGAGCGAGAAGCCCGCCATCTCCAGCGAGGTGCAGTAATTTCCAACATAGTTGTGCACAACGTTCAAGCCGCGTTCATTGCAGCGGATTGCCGCACGGCGATAGAGCAGGAATAGTTCGCTGGGAGGAGTACCGCCCAGACCGTTGATCATGAGGCCGACATTGTCGCCCTTCTCGAAGGGAAGATCGCCGGCGACGGCATCAAACAGCTCGTCGACCACGGCATCGGCGTTCGGGAGCGGAGCGCGGCGGCGGCCCTTTTCACCATGGATGCCGACGCCAAACTCCATTTCGCCCTGTGCCAGACTGAAGATCGGGGCGTCCTTGCCCGGAGGCGTACAGCCGGTGATGGCAACGCCCATGGTGCGAACCTGGCTGTTCACCTTCTTGCCGATTTCAACCAGTTTTTCCAGGGAAGCGCCTTCGGCATTGGCAGCGCCGCAGCACTTGATGGAGAAGAAGTTCCCGGCAACGCCGCGGCGGCCGACGGTCCATGTGCTGTTGACGACGGCAACATCGTCGTCCATCAGAACCACGCCGACCTTGATGCCTTCGGCTTCCGCCATCTCGTGCGCCATGTCCCACACCATGCGGTCGCCCGAGTAGTTGTTGACAATGTGCAGCACGCCCTTTTTCGAGTTCATCAGCTTGGTGACCTCGAAGGGAAACTCCGCCGGAGGCGCGGCAAACACGTTACCCGGACAGGCAGCATCCAGCATGCCCGCGCCGACGGCCATCACGTGAGCCGGTTCGTGGCCGCTGCCGGATCCCTGGATGATGGATACAAAATCGTCATTCGGACGGTCGGCACGGTAGATGCAGTTGTACTTCGCGAGGTACTTCAACTTGCCCGGGTTCGCCAGATAGATACCTTCCAGCATTTCGGGCACAAAGTTTGCAGGGTCATTCATGAACTTGTTCATAGCAAACGTTCCCTCTTATTCCGAATTCTGGTTTGGTTTGTTCTCGCCCCCATGCGAGGGCAACTTACAGATTGGCGGAAACTGGTTTATCCTGGGCCTCCAACTCCTTCACAATGGCCGACGCCATGGTCGCGACGGCAACAATTCCGGGGTCGAGTGTCCCAATGGTCCTGTCACCTGCGTAGGAAGCCCTGCCACGCTTTGCTACCCAACTCCGTGTTCCCTCAATTGCTGCGTTGGCTGCGATGGATGCAGCCGTGAACGCACCCAGGATGTCTTCTGGATTCGTCCGTGCGAGTTCTTCAACCTTATCGATTGCGGGGATTACGGCATCGAGTAACGTCTTGTCGCCCTGGGAAGCCGATCCGCGCGCCATCATTCCCTGGACTGCGTTTCTTCCCATCGCCACCACGTCAGCCAGTGTCAGCGTGGTTTTCCCTTTGGCGGTCATGCCAGCTCGCATGAACGCCGTTCCCCAGATCGGGCCAGAGCAGCCCCCGACATTGGCTGCAAAGACCATCCCGCATTTCAGCAGCAAGGTCCCAATGTCGGAATGGTCCATCTTGTCGAACTCAGCCTGGATTGCCCGGAAGCCGCTAGCCAGGGAGTGCCCAAAATCGGCATCGCCCATCTCTCCATCCAGATCGCCAAAGTACTTTTCGTTATCAAATGACACGCGTGCCATGGTCAGCACGGCATGCTCAACATCGGACTGACTCAGTATCTTCTTAGGCATCACCTTTGCCTCGTCTTAAAAGGTTTCCACGCAGAACCGCTCTTCTTCCTGATACCCCCGGATGCATCCACAAAGCTTCAGCTCTGTCGCAACGAGCTCACTTTGCGAGCCAACGCGGGTATCACCATCCTGGGACTCTCATGCGGTGCGGCGGTGCCAAACCCTATAAATTCGCATGCGAAAAGCCGCCCCCAAAGGTTGCAGATCGCAATTCGGAAGGCGGCTTTTTCTAAAGTTGTCTATGCCGCACAGGGTACTGTACACATAACGGCTCCACTCATCAATAGATTTCTTTGCTCCTGGGTCACTTCCTCACTTGGGAATCCCCGCCCGCCGGGCGCGAGGGGAAAAATTGGCGACATTATCCCTGCTCCATCCCGCAGCCCTGCGAGCCGCAGCCTCTACCAACCGGAGGCCGCCCGGGCCGCCGCTGTCGCCTGGGCATAATCAGGAGGCCGGCTCCAAAAGTACGGACCCGCCAGGCTCCGTCATTCCGGTAGAAAAAGTGTTCGATAAATTGTGTTGCTGAAAAGGGGAGTTCTGCATAAAATACGCAACGCGGCAGAGAAAGCTCTTAGACAAAGCCGCTCTTCGTGGTGCATCCGGCACTGTGGAGGGCGGCTTTTTGCATGCACAGACGCATGCGTGGCGCCCGCCCCCCGGCAGGACGAGTTTTCGCAGCCGCGACGCAAGTTACTTAAATCTCCCGTTGTCAACGGCAACCGGGGATTAAGGAGGACTTCTTTATGGTAACTCTCGCAGATGCAAACCGCGTCATTGCAGCCGCTATCAAGAAAGCTGAAGAAATCAAACAGCCCATGTGCATCGCCGTCGTCGACGAAGGTGGCAACATGGTTCAGCATGTTCGCATGGACGGAGGATGCCTTGGCTCCGTCGATATCTCGCTCCACAAGGCATACACTGCCCGGGCTTTTAATTGCACCACCAAGGAACTCGGTGCGAACTCGCAGCCAGGAGGCCAGTTCTACGGAATCCATGTATCGAATATAGGCAAGATCATGATCTTCGCCGGCGGCATTCCCTTGAAGCGCAGCGGCAAGATCGTTGGCGCAATCGGTGTCAGTTCCGGTTCGGAGGTACAGGACGTTGAGGTTGCCGAAGCGGGCGTAGCCGCTTTCTAAATAGAAGTATTCAGGAGCGTGAATCGTGGCAATTGTGGCTCACTGTGAGCCCCCGAACCACCTTCCCGGGTAGCCGACCCCGCAATGTCATCAAGAGACCGCGCAGCAAATTGGAAGCAGAAGCCCGGCAAAGGATCGCGGAACTTGGATTGCTGGCAAAGTCCTCGAGTTTTCGGGGACTTTGCTGTATCCAGAGTCGATGGCTCCTACTTCGTTTGATTCCAGCCACGGACTGGGTTGCCTGCGCCCAGGGCATGCGTGCGCCGCCCGCGCTCCGAGCGGACTCGCCCCAGCGCATCGAAGCTACCCAATCTGTGCCAGAGAGGTCTTTTCGAGTAACCTTATTCCATGCCTATTGAACCCGGCCGCCAGGAGCATCCAGAGACCAGTTGGAGAGCCTTTCTCTGGTCGTGCGTGACTTCTTTTGTCCGGGAAAGGGAGGAGCAGGTTTTTCTGGTCCTGTCGCTGCTGATTGGCGCCCTTGCCGGACTCAGCGTGGTCGCGTTCATCGTCCTGACCGAGCGCCTCGGAATGCGCATCTATCCGGTAGGAAGTCCGGCATGGAGGCGCGTCATGATGCCGGTGGCGGGCTCTCTGGCAATGGGCTACCTGCTGTACCGCTATTTTCCGGACGCGCGGGGCAGCGGCGTTCCCCAGACAAAGGCGGCCCTCTACGCGCGCGACGGAAACATCTCGCTGCGCACCGTCCTGGGCAAGTTCGGCTGCACGGCGGCCACTCTAGCCAGTGGAATTCCGCTCGGCCGCGAGGGTCCGTCGGTGCAAGTCGGCGCCGGCATCGCCTCAGTCCTCGGCCGCCGCCTGGGACTGCCTCCGGAGCGGGTGAAAGCTCTCATTCCCGTGGGTGCGGCCGCGGCCATTGCCGCCGCCTTCAACACACCCATGGCGGCCGTGGTGTTTGCTCTCGAAGAGGTCGTTGGAGATCTTCACGCGCCGGTCCTCGGATCCGTGGTGTTGGCCTCCGCCACTTCCTGGGCGGTGTTGCGTCTGCTGCTCGGCAACAACCCATTGTTTCGCGTCCCCTCCTACGAACTGGTCCACCCGATGGAGTTCGGTATCTATGCCGTGCTGGGCATCACTGGCGGTTTCCTGTCCGTAGCCTTCACCAAGCTCCTGTTGGGAATGCGTCAGCGCTTCTTGCAATTGCCCAGAAACACGCGCTGGTTGCAGCCGGTCGCTGGTGGCGTGATGGTCGGCCTGATGGGTTGGTTTGTGCCTCAGGTGCTGGGCGTGGGTTACAGCTACGTCGGTCTTGCTCTCGACGGAACCATGGCATTCAAGTTGATGGTTCTGCTGATCGTTCTCAAACTGTTTGCCATCACCACCTGCTATGCCTCCGGTAACGCTGGCGGAATTTTCGGTCCAGCCCTGTTTCTTGGTGCCATGCTGGGAGGCGCCATCGGCACCGTGGCCCATCATTTCCTGCCGGCCTACACGGCGGCGCCTGGAGCCTACGCTCTGGTGGGCATGGGTGCGCTGTTCGCCGGTATCGTGCGCGCTCCCATGACCTCTGTCCTGATGATCTTCGAGATGACCCGCGATTATGCGGTCATCGTGCCCCTGATGATCGCCAACCTGGCAAGTCTCTTCATTTCCACCCGCTTCCAGAAGGAACCCATTTATGAGGCTCTGGCGCGGCAGGACGGCATTCATCTGCCAAGCCCTAAGACGCGGGAGGAATTCGGCCGGCATACTGTGCGGCAGGTTATGCGGGACGCACCGCAGCTCCTGCCGGCAAAGATGAGCGTTCACGATGCGGCGGAACGGATGCAATCGAGCGAATTCCGCACCTGGCTCGTCGAGGACGCGGGAGAGATCGTTGGCGTTTTGAGCGAAGGCACCGTTGAGAGCGCCCTTGCAGGCGGTAGAGCCGGGGAAAACCTGATGCGCCTCTGCGAGAGCCTAGAGTTTCCGCATGTCCACCCGGATCATCCACTTACGCTGGCGCTGGAACGCATGAGCAAAGCTCATCTTGACATTTTGCCGGTGGTCAACCGGGCAAACATCCGCAAACTGGAAGGCATTGTAACCCTGCACGACGTGCTCGGTTCCTACGGTGTGGACTCCGTGGAGCCATCCTGACCGCTGCATTCCTGCTGTGCCCGGACAAATGCCGCTTGGGTTGTCCGGGACGAGTGCCCGAGGCTCTGCCCGTCCGGCGGCAGCTTCAGGCGGGGCCGCTCGGCGCCTATCGAGCCCGCCGTTTGCGGATTTCGCGGTTGGATGCGCCGAACAAGACCAAAGTTGCAGTTCGCAAAATTGCCGGGGCCGGCGCGCAAAAGCCGCCAGTTAGTAACTCTTCTCCGCAGCACGGTACAATACGGTCTCCTGAGATTCCGATACGAAATTGAACTTGAAAACGGGGTAGGGTCATGCCCAACTCGATCGACTGGCCAAAGCCACCTCCGCCGCGGCGGAGACGGCGCTTTTTCCTGCTTCTTGTTGCCTTAGTCGTCGTCGTGACTGGCGGACGGACGGCGCTGTCGTATTACGTCGACGCGCTCTGGTACCGGTCCCTCGGCTATGGCAACGTGTTTGGCAGGACCCTGGGCATGCGGTGGGCAATATTTGCGGCGTTTGCTGCGGCCACTTTCATCATCCTCTATGGATCCTTTCTGGCTTTGAAGCGGGCGTGCTTCGCCGACCTGCCGAGCAGTCACACCATTCTCATCGCCGGACAGCCAGTGAACCTGCCGGTCGAATCCGTTCTGCGCCTGATCGGGCCCGGCGCTGCGCTGTTCATCGCCGCCGTGACCGGCACAGGGATGATGACGGAATGGCCCACGCTCGCTCTCTACTGGTACGCGCCCCGCGCCACGGGCAGCGTGGTGGACCCCATCTTTGGCCGGCCCCTGAACTTCTATCTGTTCGCCCTGCCCGCCTGGCAGCTTATCGTCGGCTGGTTGCTATCGCTGGCGGTGATTGCCTGCATGCTCGCCGTTTTCTTTATCCTTATCACCGGCGGCACGCGCGTGCTCGCCGCACGCCGTGACCGCTATGTCCCATTACCCTGGCGCGGGTTCTCCATCGCTTTTGCGTTCCTGTTGCTTCTCGCCGCGGTGCGCTTTTACGTCAGCCGCTTCGAGCAGTTGTTTGAGGATCACACCATCTTCGGCGGGGCGACCTATGTGGACGTTCACGTCCTGCTTACCGGCATGCTTGTGGTATGCGCGGCGCTGGTTCTGGGCGCGGTGCTGGCGGGCGTCAACGCCATGGCGGTGCTGCCCAGCGGGCGCAGGCTGGTGGTGGCGGTTCTTCCTGCCGTAGTCTGTTACTTTGCGCTCCAGGCAGTCGGCTGGTATGTTGCCAGTTTTATCGTCAAACCCAATGAGCTGGTTCGCGAGCAACCCTACATTGCCCACAATATTGAACTGACGCGGCAGGCCTTCGGGTTGGACCGCTTCTCCCAGCGCGAGTTTCCCGCCGAGACAACCGTCGAGGCTGCCGACGCCGCCAACAATCAGCCTACCCTCCAGAACATCCGGTTGTGGGACTGGCGTGCGCTGCAGGACACGCTGCGTCAGATTCAGGAAATCCGAACCTACTACGACTTTCCCGACATTGACATCGACCGCTATGAAATCGACGGCACGACCCGCGAGGT
>CAZQDD010000071.1:0-12422 GCA_964591805.1 uncultured Acidobacteriaceae bacterium
CTCTGCTACGCCCGCCAGCTCGGAGCCACCCACCTCATCGATGCCGCAACCCTCACCGGCGCCGTCGTCGTCGCCCTCGGATATCACAACGTCGGAATTTTCGCCAACGACGACGAATTCGCCGATAATTTCCTCGCTTCTACCTTCCGTACCGGAGAAAAAATGTGGCGCATGCCACTCGACTCCGAATACTTCGAGCAGATTCGCTCTGACATCGCCGACATCAAGAATACCGGCGGACGTTGGGGCGGTGCCATCACCGCCGCTTTGTTTCTAAAGGAGTTCGTCGCCGACACTCCATGGATCCATCTCGACATCGCCGGCACCGCCTGGCTGGAGGAGAACAAGGACTGGATGCCCAAGGGTCCCAGCGGCGTAGGCGTCCGTTCCCTGGTCGATTTTGCCCGGCATTTTTCTGGCCATGGCGCAAAATAAATTTCCCGATAAAAAACAGGGGCAGGACTGGACTCCTGTCCCTCTTTTTTTTTGTCCATGCCTATACGCTCTTGCAGGTCAGGCATCGAAGTTCTAGCATGGTGTCGTTCCGTGCAAATGCAGCAACAATGAATCTGTCGAGGAGATTCGACATTGGCCACAACTCTGGAGTACCAGACACACGAACTTGAACATGAACACGAACAGCAGTCTGCGCGGGCGCGCGCTTGTCAGTACTGCAGCGCCAAATCCGCTTTCCGGTCCCATCGCAGGCATTTCTTGGAATTTCTGCGAACCCGGCTCACCGGAAAGGTTCCATTCCGCTGTACCAATTGCCACCGTCGCTACTGGATCCTCGTCGATCCTCGCGATATCTAACCAGGAGCCCATCCCCCCAGGGCTCCAGCCCTAATTCCCCATCCCGCCTATCCCGAGGCAGTTACACGGCGTCGTCGGGCGCCCCGCATCCCCGGTGTTGGCCAGTAAAAGGCGAGGATAACCTGGGACCTCCACGGGCGCTTTGGTTCCAAAAACTGTCATTTCGAGCGCAGTAAAAAATCCCCACACTGTTGCAGTCTCCGATGACGATCCAGCGGCATTGCAGCCTCACGCCGCCTTTGCCCGCCCGTGCCACGGCTTCCGCCGAACCGCCCTGGCCGCATTCCTACATCACTGCCGGAGCCGGAATCCCCATCACCGCCATTGTCGTCATCAACTCCCGCCGCACCACGGCCGCCGTGGCCAGCAGCAGTGACTTCCGTCCCGCGTCCTCTTCAGTCAGGATGTGATGCTTGTGGTAGAAGTTGTTGAACTGTTGCGCCAACTGGAACGCATGTTTCGCCGCCGCCGCCGGCTCGGTCGCCGCAATGCACTGCTCCATCACTTTCGCCGTCTGCCCCGCCGCCAGCCATAGCGACCACAGGTCGTCGTTGCCTTCAAACGCACCCGCCGCCAGCGGCGACGCCAGTGCATCCTCGGGCACAATCCCCGCCTTGCGGAAGATGTTGGTCGCCCGCACCACCGCGTATTGCACATACGGCCCGGTCTCGCCCTCGAATGACAGCGCCTCGCGGAAGTCGAAGGCAATCACCGACTGCTTGGTAAACTTCAGCATAAAGTAGCGCAGTGCTCCAATCGCAATCTGGGTGGCAATCTCGACGCGTTCTTCCTCGCTCAGTTCCGCATGGCGCGCGTCCACCTCGCTCTTGGCCGCCGCAATCAGCTTGTCCAGCAGGTCGTCGGCCTTCACCCCGAATCCCTTGCGCCCGGAAACCTCGATGTAGCTGCGTTGCTGGTCCTCCTCGCTCACTGCGTATCCCATCTCCATCGCGCAGCGTGGCGTCAGCGCCACCATCTCGTAGCTGAAGTGCGTATACTGCGCCGCCTCGGCCTCATGTCCCATCAGCAGGATCGCCTGTTTCACCGTCTCCTGCGGATCGCTCTGGCGTGCGTCGATCACGTTGTAGATCGCGTCCACGCCGCCAAAGTGCGGTGCTCCCGGCTCGCCGTCCTTCGGGTCACAGGAAATCCACACCGCGCGTCCATCCGCGTACTTAAAAAATTTCCGGTAGCCAAAGTCCAGTCCCAGCAGTCCGAACTTCCACATGTGGTACGCAATGTCTTTCCCCACGTACCCCACCGTTCCGTTGGAGCGCACAATCACCTTCGCATCCTCATCGGGACCGGCTTCCGCCGCATCGTCTTTCACCGTCCGCAGACGAGTCATCACCCAGCAGCCTTTGTTCTTCCCTTCCTCTTCAAAGTAAAGAACCCCGGCCGCCTTCAGCAGCTCAAACGCCTTCGCCCAGAAGTGCAGGTGCAGAATGTCGCTTTCCTGTGGCAGAAAGTCGTATTCAATTCCCAGCCGCTGCATGGTCTCCAAATGCCGCCGCAGCACGGCCATCGAGATCATCTGTGCGATTTCCGCCGTCTCGTTGCCACCCACCTCCAGCAAGTGCAGAGTATCCCGCCGGGCCTGCAAATTCGCCTTGTCCTCCTCGTACCACTGCGAAACCCTCGCATACAAATCCCAGCAGTAGTAATCAAAACGGCCTTCGCCCGCGCCCACGGCCGGCAGCGCAGCGTTACCCGCCTCCGCGCCTGCGGCAATCAGCGCTTCAATCTCCGCCCGTGTTTTCTTCGCTACCCGCTCAAATCCCACCACCACGTCGGCCACCTGCACCCCGGTGTTGTCGATGTAGTTCTGCACGTCCACCTTGTACCCCACCGCGCGCAGCAGCCGCACCAGGGTGTCGCCCAGGATCGAGTTACGCAGATGTCCAATGTGCGCCGCCTTGTTGGGATTGATCGACGTATGCTCCACCAGCACCTTGCCCCTTGCCGGGTGCCCCGCATCTGCCGCCGTCAGCAGATGTGGGTTCCCCACCAGCATCTCCGCCGCCGCGCTCCTGTCCAGCCGCGCGTTGATGTACCCCGCTCCCGCCACCTCGAAGCTGGCGAAGCCCTCCACCGGCCCGATTCCGGCCACAATCTCATCGGCAATCTTGCGCGGAGCCTTGCGCAGCGTGCGCGCCAGCTCAAACGCCACCGGCAGCGCAAACTCGCCCAACTCGATCTTCGGTGGCTGCTCCACCACAATGTTGGCCAGCTCAATGTCGTATTTCTGCTTCAAGAAGGCGCGCACCTGCGCCACCAACCGGTTCTGCATCGAAAGATACACGTTGATTCCTTGCCCGCTCGCCGGACTCGTTCGCAGCCCCGCGCGATGATGACTCAAACTTCGATTGTAAGGGATGCAAACCCGCCGGGTGTCCATCAATCCTAAACTCGTGTCTCTTGCGAGTTTAGGGAGGGCCAATTGACTTTGCCCTTGCCTTTGCTCTTAACCTTGAAACTTTGAAACATTGAAACCTTGAAACCTTGCCCTCCCGTTTGCCCCAATCCCTCGCGCCTCCTATACTTGAATTTCTTGTGTCTCTACCTTGCGTCGCCCGGGTTTTCCGGTGAGGCTTCGCCGATCCCGGCCACGCCTCCAAGATTTTTGTTCTGATCGAGAGATTCCGTATGAGCGAGCAACCCGAAAAGTTTTACATCACCACCCCCATCTACTACGTCAATGCGCGGCCCCACATCGGCCACACCTACACCACCGTTGTCTGTGACGCCATAGCCCGCCGCCAGCGCATGTTGGGACATGACACCCTCTTCCTCACCGGAACCGACGAGCATGGCCAGAAGATCGAGCGCTCCGCCGCCGCCGCCGGCAAAACGCCGCAGCAGCTCACCGACGAAGTCAGCGGCGAATTCCGCGCCCTCTGGGATCGCCTCGGCATCACCTACGACAAGTTCATCCGCACCACCAGCCCCGAGCACAAGCGTGGCGTGCAAGCCATGTTCACCCTGCTGCAGGAGCGCGGATACATCTTCAAAGGCTCCTACACCGGCCAGTATTGCGTTTCCGATGAGCTCTATGCCGACGACAACACTCCCGGCACGCCCTGCCCGGTCTGCGGACGCATCACGGAAACCGTCGAGGAGGAGAATTATTTCTTCAAACTCTCCGCCATGGCCGAACCGCTGCTCAAGCTTTACGAAGAGAATCCCGCCTTCATCTACCCTGATACCCGGCGCAACGAGGTCATCGCCTTCGTCAAGGGCGGCCTGCGCGATCTTTCCATCTCGCGCACCACGTTTACCTGGGGAATCCCCGTTCCCAACGATCCCGCGCACGTCATTTACGTCTGGCTCGACGCTCTCTGCAACTACATCACCGCCGTCGGCTTCGGCTCCCCGGACCCGGTCGATCAGCAGCGTTACCAGCATTATTGGCCCGCCAGCGTGCACATGATCGGCAAGGAGATTGTGCGTTTCCACTGCGTCTACTGGCCGGCTTTCCTGCTCGCCGCCGGACTGCCGCTGCCCACCCAGATCGTCGCCCACGGCTGGCTGCTCTTCGAAGAGAGCAAGATGTCCAAGTCGCGCGGCAACATCGTGCGCAGTGAGACCATCCTGGAAGTCCTCGGCGCCGATGCGCTGCGCTATTTCCTTTTCCGTGAGATCGTCTTCGGACAAGACGGCTCGTTCTCCTTTGACGCTCTGGTGCAGCGCTTCAACAGCGATCTTGCCAACGGCCTCGGCAATCTTGCCAGCCGCACCCTTTCCATGATTCAGCGCTACTTCGCCGGCGAGGTCCCATATCCCAGCGCCACCTTCGCCCACACTCCCGCCGAAGCTGCCATTGCCGCGCTCGCCGCTGAAACCATCGCCGCCTACAACCGGCTCTTCGAGTCCTTCCAGTTTTCGCGCGCCCTGGAGACTCTCTGGTCCCTGCTCAGCGCCGTCGATAAGTACATCGTCGAGACTCAACCCTGGGCCGTAGCCGAGAAATCCGAGGACCGCGATGCCCGCGCCCGCCTGGCCACCATTCTCTACACCGCGGCCGAGGCTCTGCGCATCATCGCCGTGCTGGCCCACCCCATCATTCCGGAATCCACCGCAAAAATCTTTACCCAGCTCGGCCTCGGCAATATCGCCCAGACCGATCTCAACACCTTGCGCTGGGGACAGTTGAATGTTGGCACTCGCCTCGGCCGTATCGAAGCGGTTTTCCCGCGCGCCGACAAAAGCGCCATCGAAAGGATGCAACAGATGGAAGAAGATCGTAGAAGCGCCGCCGAGTCCGCCACCGTAGCCATCTCTGAGTCCGTTGCCCCACATCCGCCGCAGTCAGCCGAGGTGGGAACAGTCACGGGTGCCTCACATCCGCCCGCTGTTGGCGAATGTGGGGAAAAGACCGCCGCCCCTGCGACGCCGGCAGAAGCGGCCGCCGCGCCCGCCGTCGCCCAAATTACCATCGACGACTTCGCCAAGGTCGAGCTCCGCGTAGGCACCGTCCTGACCGCCGAAAAGGTTGAGAAGGCCGACAAACTTCTCCGTCTCACCGTCGATATCGGCACCGAAGTCCGCCAGATCGTCGCCGGAATTGCCAAAGCCTACGCTCCCGAGGCGCTGGTAGGCCGCAAGGTTGTCATTGTCGCCAACCTCGCCCCGCGCAAACTGCGTGGCATCGAGTCGCAAGGCATGATCGTGGCTGCCTCTTTCGGAGAACAAGGCACACCCGCCCTGGCCAGCTTCCTGGAAGACGTTCCCAACGGCGCCCGCCTGAAGTAGCCGCAACCCTGCGCGAAACACGGGGGATCAACAACACGAGGGTGCCAGGCCTTTTGCCTCTACCCTCGCGCTTTGCTCTTGCTATTGCGTTTGCTCTTGCTGTTGCTTTTGCCGTTGTTTCTATGGTGTCATCCTGAACGAAGTGAAGGACCCCCGCGCTGCTCAAATCGGCACTGCGGCGCCAAGCTTTTCAACCGGCAATCGATTCTGTTCCAGCACCTTGAGCCCCCTATGTTCCTCGATTCCCACGCCCATCTCGACGGCCCCCAGTTCGCCTCTGATCGCGACGCCGCCATCCAGCGCGCCTACGATGCCGGTATCCGCACCCTGCTCGCCATCGGCAATGGCGACGGTCCTGACGACCTCGCCTGCGCCATCCCTCTCGCCGAGCGCTATCCCTGGATTTACGCTTCCATCGGTGTCCACCCGCACGAGGCGCGCCTGCTCACCGCCGCCCACCTCGAGCTCATGCAGCGCCTCGCCGCCCATCCGCGTGTCCTGGCCATTGGCGAGATCGGCCTCGACTACCACTACGACCACTCGCCCCGCGACGTACAGCGGCAGGTCTTCCGCCAGCAGCTCGCCCTCGCTGCCGCCGTCAAGCTCCCCATCCTCATCCATTGCCGCCCCAGCCAAAATAGCTCCAATGCCTGGGATGATCTTCTCGCAATTCTCAACCAGCACTGGGCCGCAACCGGCCTCGGCGGCGTCCTGCACTGCTTCACCGGAAACCTCAGTCAGGCGCGCGCCGCGCTCGATCTCGGCTTCATCCTCTCCTTCGCCGGAAACCTGACCTATCCCAAGGCGGCGGACATCCGTGACGCGGCGGCCATGGTCCCGCTCGACCGCTTTTTCCTCGAAACCGATTGTCCCTACCTCGCCCCTATTCCCTACCGTGGCAAACGCAACGAGCCCGCCTACGTGGTCGAAACCACGCGCCACTTCGCCCAGCTTCGCTCCCTCACTCCGGAAGCCGCCGGCGCCCTAGCCCTGGAAAACTTCCACCGCTTCTTCCGCCTCCCCGCTCCACCCCCGCAGGACCAAGCCTGACCTGCGCGTTTGCTCCCACTCTAGCTTTTGCTCCCGCTCTAGCTTTTTTCTTTTCGCCCTAGCTTCTGTTCCTGCTGTTGTCTTTGCTCTTGCTCTTGCCCCTGCTGTTGTCTTTGTTCCTGCCTTTGTTCCTGTCTTTGTTCCTGCCTTTGTTCCTGCCTTTGCTCCTGCCTTTGTTCCTGCCTTTGCTCCTGCCTTTGTCTTTGTTCCTGCCCTTGTCTTTGTTCCTGCTCTTGCCTTTGTTCCTGCCCTTGTCTTTGCCTTTGTTTTTGTTTTTATTTTTAAGTTGTCATCCTGAACGAAGTGAAGGACCCCCGCGCAGCTCAAATCGCATGCGCTGCTCCAAGCTTTTCAACCACCGCTCGATTTTCCCCTTGCTTCATTCGTTGATTCTGTGATCTCATCCCGCCCATGCACCAGCGCTTCTGGGTTTACATCATGTCCGGCAACAGCGGCACGCTCTACACCGGCATGACCAACAGCCTCGACCGCCGTGTCTTCGAGCACAAGCACCACCTCGTTCCCGGCTTCACCGCAAAGTACGATTGCACCCGCCTCGTCTGGTTTGAAGAACACTCCGACGTCCGCCTCGCCATCGCCCGCGAGAAGCAGATCAAAGGATGGATCCGGGCCAAAAAGCTCTGCCTCATCGAATCCCTCAATCCCCAGTGGGACGACCTCGCCAGGAATTGGGGCTCCCAGCGAGTCCCCAAAACTGCCTCGACGAACGATCTTTGACACCGCTGTCGCAGTTGAATTTGTTCTCAGCGGTTTCATCCCACATAGCGACGCGCCCCCGCGCCGCCCCAATCTCCCCCACCACCCGTCCCAAAACTCCCAATTCACCCATGCGCGATTCCCCACTTTGTCATACACTAGGAACCAATGGCCGCCGAAAATTCATTTGACATCGTTAGTAACGTGGATTTGCCCGAAGTCTCCAATGCCATTCAGCAGGCACTCAAGGAGATTCATCAGCGCTACGACCTGAAGAGCTCGCATTCTGACATCCAGTTTGACGGCAAGGACGAGCTCGTCCTCACCTCCTCGGACGAATACAAGCTCAAGGCGGTCATCGATGTGTTACAGTCCAAGTTCGTCAAGCGTGGGGTCTCGCTCAAGAGCTTCGAGTACGGCAAAATCGAACCCGCCGCCGGCTCCACCGTCCGGCAGAAGGTCAAGCTCCAGCAAGGCATCGCCATTGAGAAGGCGCGAGAAATCGTCAAGACCATCAAGGACGCCAAAAAGAAGGTGCAAGCCTCCATCAACGGAGACATCGTGCGCGTCACCGGAAAAGATCGCGACAGCCTCCAGGAAATCATCGCCCTGTTGCGCCAGACCGATTTCGGAATCGATATGCAGTTTACGAACTATCGCAACAATTAGTGGATCGGCGCTCAATCCTGGCCAGGGGAGCCGGGACCGTTCCGAAGCGGCCGAATCCAACAGGATTCTCTAAGGGTGCATTGTCGAACAGCATGGCAACAACGACCGGAAAAGATATCTTCGACCTTCTCCGTGAAGACCTGGCGGCCATCGAGCGCGAGTTCGGCGGTTACAGCGTCTCCAGTGTGCAGGCCATCACTGAGATCGGACAATATCTGCGCCAGGGCGGAGGCAAACGTCTCCGCCCCGCGTTGCTTCTGCTCGCCGCCAAACTGCTCAACTATCAAGGCGTCGGAGCCGTACGTCTCGGCGCCGTCGTTGAAATCATTCACACCGCCACCCTCGTCCATGACGATATTATCGACGAAGCAGAGACCCGCCGCGGACGCCCTTCGCCCAACACCATCTGGGGCAATCCCAAATGCGTCCTCGCCGGCGACTGGCTCTACATGCAGGCCTTTCAGATCTCTCTCGAGGAGCGCAACCTCCAGGTCCTCGACCTGCTCACCGATCTCACCAAGCAGATGGTCGAAGGCGAACTGCTCCAGATCGAAAAACTTGGTTCGCTGATCTCCCGCGACAGCCACCTCGATCTCATCTATCGCAAAACCGCCTGCCTCTTCGCCGTCTGCATGCAACTCGGCGGAGTGCTCGCCGGGGCCAACCAGCAACAGCAGCTCCAGTTGCGCGAGTACGGCCGCGCCGTCGGCATGGCCTTCCAGATCACCGATGACGTCCTTGACCTCACCGCCTCCGAGGAAATCCTGGGAAAGCCCGTTGCCAGCGACCTGCGCGAAGGTAAGGCCACCCTCGCCGTCATCCACGCCCTGGAGCACTGCACCTCCGCGGAGCGCGATCAGATTCAAGCCGTCCTCGAGCAGCGCGCTTTCAACGGCGTCACCCACCAGGACATTCTCGCCATCCTCCGCCGCTACGAATCCATCAATGCCGCCAACCAGGAGGCGGAAAAATTCGCCCAGCATGCGGTCGCGCAACTCAAAGATTTTCCGGAGAACGATTTCAAGCGCGCCCTCCTCTGGCTTCCTCAGTTTGTCGTCTCCCGCGAAAAGTAACCGAACTCCCAAACCATTTACCAATTAGACATCGAACCGTCTCTGACCATTGGCGACACAGTATATCTTTCCGCACCTCGCCGAACCATTGACTCCTTGGTAAAATCACGCCTCCAAACCATTGACTTTTGTGGCAATCGTTGTCCGCCCTCCGCCGCAGCCCAAAGAACGGCAATTCGCCCCGTTCGGGGCGCGTGCGCCGTCAACAATCTGGTTTTGAACCAATAAAAAAGGGCCCCCGGCCCTTTTTATGGAATGCGCTCCAGTGTTTCTCTACGTTCCTGTTCCCGCAAAAACGACAACCACGGTCTTCAGCAAAATCTTCATATCGAGCCAGAAACTCCAGTTCTCGATGTAGTACATATCCAGCTCGAAATAGGTTTCCACCCGGGGATCCTGGCGCGCCTCTACCTGCCATAGTCCGGTGATGCCGGGTACGGCTTCCACACGGCGGCGCTGTTCTTTCGTATAGCGCGCATATTCGCTGGTCAGGCATGGACGCGGCCCGACCACACTCATATGGCCTGTGAGCACGCTGAAAAACTGCGGCAACTCATCTAGACTGTAGCGCCGCAATATCCTTCCCAGCCGCGTAACTCGCGGGTCATTCGACATTTTGAAAAGGTTTCCGCGCCGCTCGTTCAAATGAATTAACGCACCTCGTAGCGAGTCTGCGTCCCGCACCATGGTTCTGTATTTGAGAAAACGGAATCGCTTCCCATTTCTGCCAATTCGATCCGAGACATACAGAATCGGCCCCTCGGAATCCAGCTTCACGAGGATCGCAATGAGCAGTAGCACTGGGCAGATAAACACCAATGCAAGCAGCGAAAAGGCAATATCGAAACCGCGTTTTGCTATCTGTTCCAGCCGGAAAGACCCGCGGCGCTCGATACTGCGCAGCGATGAGCCTTGTCTAACCTCCTGCGAAGATGCAAAACTTCCCACGGATGGCTTCCTTTCAGGTTCGGAGATGCCGGCTGCGCAGCAAAGCTCATTCACCGCAGAGCCACAAAAAATTTGCTCACCCTCAGCTTGACCCAATCAACTCGCCGACCAGGTAAAAGTACCGCGGAGCATTGTCTAATATCCGGATCGAGCCGGAGGTAACAAAAGCACCGAAATATCAACTGAACGCAAATTCACGCGCGAAGGTTCCCCGCACTACAACATTGCTACGGTCGCGATCCTGGGAAGGATCAAAAACAACTTCAGAATGCTGCGCCCCACCTGCGAACCCTGGGGCTATGTCGAGGGATTTCATCCCTGAAAGAAATCATAACGATGAAGCTACCAATCTTTCACCCGGCGTAGGGAAAAATCCCCGCAGAATCCAGCCGGGTGAACCACGACAGATTAGCACAACGAGCCGTAGTCAGCCAGATTCATTTGCATAAAATTTTCTAATCTAACCGATTTCTGCGGATTATGCTTCGCCGGCGGGCTTCGCTGGAGACTCAAACAACAAACCCTATGGAGTCCAGCGGCCGCGGCCAGCATCTGAGTATAGTATGCAGAATACCAGATCCGTCCCTCAGGTCGTAATCATCGGAGCGGGCTTCGCAGGGCTCTATGCCGCACGTTCTCTGGCCAAAACAGAACTCAGCGTTACTCTGGTCGATCGCCGCAATCACCATACTTTTCAGCCTCTTCTTTACCAGGTTGCCACCGCCGCACTTTCTCCCGCTGAAATCGCCTACCCCATCCGTCACATCTTCAAAGATGACAGAAATGTCTCGGTGCTGTTGGCCCGGGCCACGGGTTTTGACCTCGAACATCGCAAGGTTCAGCTTGACAGCAACGAGCTTTCCTACGACTACCTCATCGTCGCCGCCGGCGCCACCCATACCTATTTCGGACATCCGGAGTGGGCTAACTACGCCCCCGGACTGAAGACCGTGGAGGACGGCACCGAAATCCGCCGCCGCGTATTACTGGCATTTGAGATTGCGGAACGCCGTGCCCGTCTGAATCATGAAGCCGAGCCCATCCACTTTGTTGTGGTCGGAGGCGGCCCAACGGGTGTTGAACTGGCCGGTGCCGTTGCCGAGATCGCCCAGCGCGTTCTGACCTCGGACTTTCGCTCCATCGATCCGCGCAGTACCCGCGTTGTTCTGATCGAGGCCGGACCCAGAATCCTTCCCACATTTCCCGAGGATCTTTCGGCTTCGGCCGTGCGCCAGTTAAACAGGCTTGGGGTTGAGGTGAGAACCGGCGCGAAGGTGACCGGCATCGACGAAACGCATGTCTATCTTGATGATTTTTCCCTTCCCGCCTCGGTTGTACTGTGGGGCGCTGGAGTTTCGGCCTCGCCGCTGGGCAAGCTGCTGGGCGCGCCCACCGACCGCGCAGGCCGGGTCCAGGTGCAGCCCGATCTGACCCTGCCCGGACATCCCGAGGTCTTTGTGCTGGGCGATTTGGCTGCGATCCTTCAGAAGAACGGAAAGCCGGTTCCCGGCGTTGCTCCCGGTGCAATCCAGATGGGTCAGTTTGCCGCCGCCGCCATCCTGGGCGATCTCCGCGGTGAGGTTCGCAAGCCGTTCCAGTACCGCGACAAGGGTAGCCTGGCGACGATCGGCCGCTCCTCGGCCATTGCGGACTTGGGGGGCCTCAAGGTCTCCGGCTTCGCCGCGTGGCTTACCTGGCTGCTTGTCCACCTGCTGTTTCTTATCGGTTTCCGCAACCGTCTGCAGGTTCTCTGGGAGTGGTTCTGGGCCTACATTTCATTTCAGCGCGGGGCACGCCTCATCACCGGGCAGAGCCTCTCCATCGTCCCGGGTGTGTCCGGAGAAACTCACCCGCAGGGCATGGGTGATGCTGAGTTCCAGAATCGCAAGGTCAGTTGAGATAGCAAGCAAAACGCGCCTCAACGGGAGGCGCGTTCGAATGCCGGTGCTACGGCTGAGGGCAGCTAAAGTTTTTCGTAGAACTCGCAAACCGAGCAGGAGATGAAGACGCCGCCGGGAACATTGCGCTCGCGATCCTTCACGCGCTTGACAATCCGGGTGGGCTTGCCACACTTTGGGCAGTCGGTGCTCTTGGAGGTATCCATTACCTTCTTGCGATCCCCTGTTTTTGCAATCTTGGCCATTCTAGTAAACTCCTGTCTGGGCCGGCGCAAGGCTCGGCGGAATTGCTCTGGCAGGACATGGGACACCGCCCAGAAACACTTGGCGGGCTTCTGCCCGAAAACCACCCAGGAAGCTTTCGCTTGCACCGGAACCCACGGTGGCGGGAGATGCCAAAGATTCAGCAGACTCGCGCAAAAGAATCTCGCACCACCGGGTAGCCTCTTGATTGTATATCAGTAAGCTGTATTCTGCGGAGGTGGCGAACGCCACGGAGGAA
>CAZQDD010000072.1:0-11480 GCA_964591805.1 uncultured Acidobacteriaceae bacterium
GCCGCCGAACTCTGCAAGCACAAGGGCGCCAAGCGCGCCGTGATGCTTCCGGTGAGCGCACCGTTCCATTGCTCATTGATGCAGCCCGCGCAGGATCGCCTTGCCGCTGACCTGCGTGCGCTCAGGTTTGACCCGCCGGAGATTCCGGTGATGTGTAACATTGAAGCCGCGGAGGTTAGCGATGGCGCCAAGGCGTGCGACACGTTGATCCGCCAGGTGACCGGCACGGTGCAGTGGGAAGGTTCCATGCGTGCCCTGATCGCGCAGGGCGCGACCCAGTTCCTCGAAGCCGGTCCCGGTTCGGTCCTCACCGGACTGCTTCGCCAGATTGACAAATCCCAGGCCTGCATCAACGTCGAAAACGAATCGACGCTGCAGAAGGCCAAGGCGCTGTTCGCCAAGTAGAGACGATTTTCCGGCTTCCCGGCGCGCGCATGGCGCAGCTGGGACGGCTGCTTTCTTTGTCGCAACTGCCCTGTTGAGGCAAAGCAAAACGGCCTGCCGCAAGGCAGGCCGTCTCACAAGATCTCCGGTCCGAACGCTATTCCACCATCTCATCGGGCGAGAATCCAAGGGTCTTATCCTTGAATTCGACCCGGACCGAGCAGAGTTTCTTGCGCTGGTTGACGCGGACGCCGATCACAACTCCACTGGCGTCGGGCCGCGGCTTTTGCGCCGCCACAATCTTGTAGCTGTTTACCGTACCCCACTCCCCGCCCGGACCCCAGTCGAGGTAAAACGCATGGAATCCATAACGGGTGTACATTTCCGGATGCTGTTTCCAGTTGGGATCGTTCATCCAGATGGCGTAGGCGGCCTCGTAATTTTTTGCCTGCAACTGGACGAAGAAATGCTCGACGCGCCGTTGCTCGGGCCAATAGCGGTTGAACCACAGCAGGGCGGCAATGGCAATTGCGGCAAGGATAACGCCGGCAATCCAGAAGCGCCGCCGCCGGGCCCCAGCTTCATCGTACGGTTGAGCGTCAAAGAGTGTGCTGGACATGATGAGCTACAAGCTAAGAACCCGGAGCCGGAAAGTCAACTCATCCGCGGCGTTCGGGGCGCCCATTTCCGAGGCTACTGCAGCGCCATGGTGCAGTTGGTGCCGCCGTTGGGATCGTACAGGACCGGATTCATGTTGTCAGAGCAGAATCCGCGATAGCCGGTGATCCCCAGCGTGATGGGCGTTCCCCAAACAGTGTAGGAGCTGATGGGAGTTCCGGATGTGTTGGTAATCTGGAAATTGTATCCACTCTTCGGGCAGATGACGGTGGTACAGCCCAGAACCCAATCCAGCACTCCCGCGTTGGCCGAGCTTGTCTGCCCGGTTTCGGGCGCCGCCAGCATGTTCAGCGTACTGGCATAGCCGGCGGTGGGATAGGTTGTAATGTAGGTGACTTGAGCCGTATTGATCGTCCGGATCGAATAGACCGCCGAGGCTTCATTGGCTGCAATCTTGCTGTGCAGAAAGCTCGGGACCGCGATCGCGGAGATGACCAGAATGATGGCTACCACGATGAGCAATTCGATAAGGGAAAATCCGCGTTCCTGCATGGAGACTCCGCACCAATGTTTTGGCAATATGTCGTTGTCGGTACAAACGGCGATATCCTGGCCATCTGCACTGAATAGCCAAGCGAAGCCTCCCGGGGAGGGATTCCAAAGTATAGCAAATATTTCAGCCTGAACAAGCGATTGTCAAAAACTTCAAGTTACCAAAGTGTAATTTTGCTGAGGCATCCGTCTAGGGCCTCTGAATCCGGCCTGGCGAACTGCGACCGGCGCCCCGGACGGCCTCTTTACGCCCGCCGCCTGCCGGGTACGCATACTTCGTGCGCGGCAAAACCCGGCACGCCGGTCCGAAACGTTCCCAGCCGTTTTCTTCCGGCCTACTTCAGGTCCTGCTCGTATGAGCTGGCAATCTGGCCGACCGCATTCTTGGGATGATCCTTGACGATCTGCTCGTAGATTACCTTAGCCTTATCGGGCTGATGCCCGGAGACGTAGATATCAGCCAGGGCGAACTGCGCAGTGGCTTTGGGAACGCTTGTCGAGGGCTTGTCGATGAGAATCTGCAGCAGGTTGATCGCATCCTGGTCGCGCTTTTCGTCGCGATAGACGGACGCCAGGGCATACTTTGCCAACGATGCCAGTTCGGCGTGGCGGCTGTTGCTGATGGCCCGCAGCTGATCTTCCGCCACCGGGTCGTTGCCCAATTCTTTTTCCGAGACTCCAGCCAGGTAGCGGGCGTATTGCCCCGATCCCGTCCAGCCGTACTTGTCGCTGATCGCGTAGAAGGCGTCTTTGGAGGCGATCAACCGCTCCTGGTCGCTATTGAAGGTGATCATGGACCCATCCTTGGGCGTTCCCACAGGGACAATGGGAGCGTTGTAGGTGACCAGGGCCTGTCCCAGCGCGTCGGACGCCTGCTGCTGACGCGAGCTGACGTACCAGAAAATGCCACCGCCGAGGACTCCCAGGATTACAACCGCGGCAACAATCTGCACGATTCCGGAGCGATGTTCGACAACCTCATGGACGGCTTCTACCGCAGACGCGGCAAACTTGTCCTGCTTCAATTCATGACGGGTATAGCGCACGGGAGATTCCTTCGCTGATGGAGAACTGTCTGAAAAACCTGATGTTATCAGCCGCCAAGGCCGAAGGTCAATGAACTGGCCCCGCGCCGGCTGCCTGGTTTTGGCGCCTCGCGCTGCCGATCCCGCGTCTGCAAGGCGTAATTCAGCAACATGGCAGGAGCGAGGAACAACGGGATGATACCGCCGCTGCAGCCTGGTTGGGCATCGCGCCCGTTGGGCAACCCGGCGCCCGATGCCAATGGGGAAGGATTGGCGGCAAGGAGTTTGTGGATTGCGACTTGGGCTCTCGACCGGCATCAGCCTTAAAATAGTTGTCCGTCGGCGCCGCTGTGAGGAAAACTAGACAGCTCGCAGCCGCAACAGGCAACATGATGATGGGTGTGCGCTCGCCTGCAAGTTAGGACGCTAGGGAATGGCTTTCACGCTGGAACTGGATGGTGTCACCAAGGCCTTCGACGAGTTTGTCGCGGTTGACAATCTCTCCTTTAATATTCCCGAAGGTGAAATCTTCGGTTTGCTCGGCCCCAACGGCGCCGGCAAAACCAGTTCGATCCGCATGATGATCGGCATCAGTGTTCCGGACTCCGGAGCGGTTCGCGTCTTTGGGCAGCCGCTGGGCCGCCGCCTGCTCGACCGGGTCGGATACCTGCCCGAAGAACGCGGCCTCTACAAAAAGATGAAGATTCTGGAGAACCTCGTCTTCCTGGCCCAGCTGAAAGGCATTGCCGTTCCGGAGGCTACGCGCCGCGCTCATGATTGGCTGGAGCGTCTGGATCTGGCGCGCTGGGGAAACTCCAAGGTGGAAGAACTCTCCAAGGGAATGCAGCAGAAGGTGCAGTTCATTGCCGCCGTGATCCACGAGCCGGACTTCATGATCCTGGACGAGCCCTTCAGCGGTCTGGATCCGGCGGGGTCCCTGGTCCTGAAGGACGTGCTGCTGGACCTGAAGAAGCAGGGCAAGACGATTCTGTTCTCCACCCATCGCATGGACACCGTGGAGCGTCTGTGCGATTCCATCTGCCTGGTGAACCAGGGGCGCAGCGTTCTGCTCGGAGTGTTGCGCGAAATCAAGGCCAGCTACGGGCACAGCAGCGTACAGCTTGAGTACGAGGGCGAACTGCCGCTGCTCACCGACCCTGCGCTGGTTGCCAGCTCCAACGACTTTGGCAACTACGTGGAGCTGCGGCTTGCCCCCGGCGCCAGTCCCCAGAAGCTTCTCGAAGTTGCCATGCGTACGGCCCGGATTCGCAAGTTTGAGTTGGTCGAGCCCTCGCTGGAGGAAATCTTCATTGACACGGTTGCATCCACCAAGGCGGTGACCCATGCGTAAAGTGTTGCTCATTATCCGGCGTGAATACCTGGTCCGGGTACGCACCAAGGCGTTCGTGATCTTCACCGTGCTGATGCCGCTGCTGATTGGAGCCGCCTTCCTGCTGCCCGGCAAGCTGATGCTGCAGAACGCGGGCACCAAGCACATTGTCATCGTGGCCGCGGACAGCGTGCTGGCCAACTCGATCAAGACCGAGCTTGCCGGTTCGCACGCCGCCGACGATGACGACGCGCCGCAGCCGGAGACGAGGAAATCCGGCAAGCCAGAATTCGATGTGAGCGTTGAAACCGTGCCCAGCGAAGATTTGCGCCGGCGGCTGACCACCCAGGTTCGCGAGGGCAAGCTCGATGGCTTTGCCTGGATCGATGCCGATGACGCTACGGCGCGCAAAGGGCTCTACTACTCGCGTAACGCCAGCGACTTCATTGAAGCTCAACTGGTCAGCCGCGCCTTCCGCCTTGCGCTTAGCGAGCGCGAGCTTGCCGGCCACGGATTTTCCGCGGCGGAAGCCAAGACGCTGCTCGGCCCGGTTTCTGTCGACACCGTGCGCATTGATAAAGAAGGGGCCAACAAGTCCAACGGCCTTGGAGCCTTTCTGCTTCCCTACTTTCTGCTGATTGCAATCTATGCGACCGTGCTCATCTATGGCGTGTACGTGATGCGTTCGGTGATCGAGGAAAAATCCTCGCGCGTGATCGAAGTCCTGCTTGGCTCGGTTACTCCCATGCAACTGATGGCGGGCAAAATCATCGGGGTCGGCGCCGTCGGCCTCACCCAGATCGGCATCTGGGCCGCGGCGGGAGCCATTCTGGGGACGGGAAGCTTTGCCATGGCCCGGCAGCTCCTGGGAAACAGCCTGAAAGACGCTCACCTTTCCACCGCAGCGATGGTGTTGTTTCCGGTTTTTTTCCTGCTCGGCTATGCCACCTATGCCTGCCTCTATGCGGCCATTGGAGCCATGTGCAACAGCGACGATGAAGCGCAGCAATTGCAGTTTCCGGTGACCCTGCCCCTGATTCTCTGCATGATCTGCGCGATGGCGATCATCCGCGATCCCAACACCCCGCTGGCCTTCTGGCTCTCGATGTTTCCCTTGACCTCGCCGATCATCATGTATGTGCGGGTTTCGGTCAGTTCGCCGCCAACCTGGCAGATTGCAGCTTCGATCGCCATTAGCCTGGCTTCGCTGTACGGCCTAGTGTGGCTCACCTCGCGGATCTACCGGGTCGGCATCCTGATGTATGGCAAGCGCCCGACCCTGCCGGAGATTCTGAAGTGGGTCGGCTACGCCTGAGCGGCGGCTGTAACAAAACTCTGCCGCCTGCTAACGGTGCAGTAACGCGAGGCGGTTATACTGGGCGTCGTGCAATTCCGCTTCCGGGGTACGCTATGACCCGACTTCAACTGGCATCTCTGGCCTTTGCGCTCACCGTTCTCACCCTGCCGCTAACGGCGCAGCAGCCGCCTGACCTGGAAGTACGACTGCGTTCGGCGACCGGCTCCGGCCGGTTCCAGGTGGGCCAGGTGATTGCGCTGGAAGCCGTGTTCTCCAGCACGGCGCCGAAACGCTACCTTGAGCCCTGCGAGCTGTTCAGCCAGCGCAAGTTTGGATATGCGCTGTGCCGCTTCAGCAATCCGTGGGACTTCAGCATTACGCCTGACAAGGGATGGGTGGACTTTAGCAAAGAACCTCGAGTTCATCCGCTCACCACGGGCGGTCCGGCGGTCGAAGTCCCAGACCGTGACCTGACGGCGCGGCCCGCGGTGTTTGCCTATGAGTTGACCAACCGGTTCCGCTTCGACACGCCCGGCGAGTATCGGGTGCGCTTCTCTACGGAAGTTGCGCTCGATGATGAATCCACGCCGCGACGGCAGCCGTTGGATGCGATCGACCCGGAACTCAAGCCACACACGTTCCCGATCGTGCGCGAGATTGTGTTGCAGATTGTTCCGGCCGACCCGAAGTGGCAGAAAGAGGTCATCCGCAAAGGTTACGAGGCGATCAGCGGGCCGAGTCCGCGCTCCACCGATCCGCCCTCGCCGGAACTGGTGCAACACCAGCGGGACGCGCAGGGTCTTTGCATCCTCGGTACGCCGGAGGCCGCGCGCGTGCTGGCCGGATTGCTGGCGCGCGGACACCGGGAGGTACAAGAGTGCATGGAACACTCTCCCAGCGCAGCCGCCGCAATCGAGGAAATGGAGCGGCTTCTTGTCGATCCCGATGTCGGCGTGAGCCGGGAGTTCTTTTCCGAACTTGTCGACCTCCAGTTCCGGGAAGATACCCGGACCCGGGGCGAAGGCAACCGTTCCATGCCGCGATTACGGCCACGCGAGTGGGACCGGCTGGCAGCAGCCCTGGGGCAAAAACACGACGACGCGGTGGTGGAGTGCCTTTTTACGCTGTTGTGGAACTCTCTGGGTAGCGAGAACTGGCCGGTTCCCGGGCCGGTGATTGCCGGGGTGGTCACCAATTGGGACCGCATCCCCGTGCAGCGGCAGGAGTGGATATTGAGGAGTGGCTGGGGCCGGGTGCGCTCTCCGCTGATGCTTCCGTTGGTACGCCGCCTCGCCAGGGCCGGCAATCAGCAGGCGCTTTTGCGATGGCAGGAACTGGACCCAGCGGCGGCCGGGGCTTCCGCGGACAAGGAAGCGCCGCTCCCGGCAACGGCTCCGAGTGCTGCTCCTTCGCGCTAGAACGCAGGGGGTGGGGGAGAGAGCTCGCAAGCATGAGTGACGACCGCCCGGCTTCGCAACCCGCCCGGCGCGGCACCGCCCGCGAAGTCCTAGGTGCCTTCCTTCGTCTTGGCTGCCTCAGCTTCGGCGGACCGGTTGCGCACCTGGGCTACTTCCATGCGGAATTCGTTCAACGCCGTCAATGGTGCGACGAAGAGACCTTTGCCGAAATCGCCGCCATCGCCCAGGCGATGCCGGGTCCGGCGAGCAGCCAGGTTGGATTCACCCTCGGGTTGCTGCGCGCTGGATGGAAGGGCGGCGCCGCTGCCTGGCTTGGGTTCACCATGCCTTCGGCGCTGCTGATGCTGGGGTTCGCCTTCGGCCACATGCTTCTCACGGGCAGGCTCGGATTCGGCGCAGTCCACGGCCTGCAACTGGTAGCGGTGGCCGTGGTCGCCCAGGCGATTCTCTCCATGCGCAAGTCGCTTGCGCCGGACGCAGCACGCATGGCCTTGGCGCTGCTGGCGGCGGCCATCGCCTGGTTTGCTCCAGCGGCGGCCGGCACCGTGCTGGCGATTGCTGCCGGAGCGCTGCTGGGCGGCTTGTTGCCGCGGGTTGCGCAACGGCCCGTAACTCCTGCGCTCCAGTTCGGAATTCCGAAGCTGGCCGGCGCGCTCGCCGCCGCCTTGTTTCTAATCCTGCTGCTACTGCCCGCCGCCGCAGGGTTCACACGGTTCCGCGCCATCGCTGTCTTTAGCGCCTTCTATCGTACCGGGGCACTGGTCTTTGGCGGAGGCCACGTGGTCCTACCACTGCTGGAAAACGGGGTGGTCGCCCGCGGTTGGGTCGATCAACAGGCGTTTCTTTCCGGATACGGAGCCGCGCAGGCGCTTCCCGGTCCGCTGTTCACCTTTGCCGCCTACCTTGGCGCGGTCATCGGGTCCACGGCCGATCCCATCATGCTCGCCGCCCTTGCGCTGATTGCAATTTTTCTTCCGGGGATTCTCCTGATCGTCGCCGTGCTGCCTTTCTGGAACAGCCTGCGCCGCCGTCCCTGGATCCAGAGCTGTCTCCTCGGAGTGAATGCCTCGGTTGTCGGAGTTCTCATCGCAGCACTGATTCGCCCCGTGTGGAGCAGCGCTGTGCACACGGCATTCGATCTCGTCCTGGTCCTGTCCGCCTTTGCACTGCTGGTGCGCTGGAAGGCTCCTCCCTGGACCATTGTCGCCGGGGTCGCATCGGTCTGCGCCGCTGCATCCGTTTTCCGCCAGTAAGGCGATGCGTTGCGCTGGAGAGGCGAGATGACTTGGGAAGGCCGTGCTGGACGGCCCTCACCGAAAGGAGCGGAATTGCGCGCTGGGTGCGCACAATAACGATGGCTGATTTCCTTGCCATGTACTAAAATGACGGTTCTCCATCGGAGTTCCAGCGCTGTGCTGGCGCTTTTTCTTTGCATATTGGCATGGATGATTCGCACCAGGGCGCCACGACGAGCGATGCGCGCGGGGGAAGCCACCGGATGTCCAGTTTGAAACAAACCGTGCCAGCCTCCCGCAGCCGCAAGCTGCCGAGCGCGATTTACTTCGAGGCCGATGCCTTGGCGCGCGCCGCGGTGATGGAGTGCAGGCGCATTCCGCACTGGAGTTTTGAAGCGTCGGAGCCGTGCCGGCTGGACGGGGAGAACGTTTTCGTCGTGGCCGATGCGCAGTTGTTCATGCAGCACATCAAGCGCTTGCGCGCGCCCAATGTGAGGGTGATCGCGCTGTGCGACGAGCGCTTTTGCGATACCCGCCTCGACAGCACGGTCTACGCCTATCTTCCAGCCACCGCTTCTGTGGCGCTGCTGGAGCGCATGTTCGACAACGCCATCGATCACATGCACCTGGTGCAGACGCGCAGGGAAGCCAACGACAAGCTGGCGCTGGCAAACTCCGAGATTTACGAGCTGAACCACATTGGAGCGGCGCTGAGCGCCGAACACGACACCCGCGCGCTGCTGGAATTGATTCTCACCAAGTGCCGCGAGATCACGCGCGCCGACGCCGGATCGGTTTACCTGGTCGAAGAAGAACCACCTGGAGAGGAGCGGCGGCCAGCCTCTGGCCCTGGCAAGCCCAGGAAACGTCTGCGCTTCAAGCTGGCGCAGAATGATACCGTCCAGGTGCCTTTCCGCGAAAGCGTGCTGCCGGTCAATGAGACCTCCATTGCCGGCTACGTGGCCGAGCACGGCAGCGTGGTGATGATTGAAGACGCTTACGAGCTGGAGAGCTGGGTTCCATATTCGATCAACAAGCAGTTCGATCTCGACTCCGGATACCGCACGAAATCGATTCTTGCGGTGGCGATGATGAATCCGAAGAAGGAGATTGCAGGAGTGGTGCAGCTCATCAACGCCAAGCGCAACTGGCGGGCCCGTCTGGATACGGCAAAGGACATTGAAAACGAGGTGGTGCCGTTTTCGACGCGGCAGATGGAAATTGTTTCGTCCCTGGCCAGCCAGGCCGCTGTTGCCTATGAGAACAGCCACCTTTACGAAAACATTCAGCGCCTTTTCGAGGGGTTTGTAAAAGCCTCGATCAGCGCCATTGAACAACGCGACCCGACCGCTTCCGGCCACTCCTTCCGGGTGGCGAACCTGACGGTCGCCATGGCCGAGGCGGTCAATTGCGACCACACGTATTATCCCAACATGAGGTTCAGCGAGTCTGAAATGAAAGAGATCCGCTACGCCTCTCTACTGCATGACTTCGGCAAGGTCGGGGTGCGCGAAGAGGTGCTGATCAAGGCCCGCAAGCTGTATCCCGAGCAGATGGAAATGCTCGGCTGCCGTTTTGATTTCGCGCGCCGCACCCTGCAGGCCGAGAGCGGCGAACGCAAACTGGCGTACTTTCTGGAAAAGGGCCGCGAGGAATTTCTGCGGGAGTTGCCGCGCTTTGACCGCGAGTTGGCGGAACAGTTGAGGGAACTGGATAATTATGCCGAGTTTATCCGCATCTCCAACGAGCCGTCGTTGCTGCCGGAGGGAACGTTTGCAATGTTCGCCGAGATGGCCGAGAGGAAGTTTCGCGACTGGAACGGAGTGCTACGCCCGCTGGTGACGCCGGAAGAGGTGCGGATGCTGTCTATCCGCCAGGGTTCGCTGGATGACAGCGAGCGCAGGGAAGTTGAATCGCACGTGGATCGCACTTATAGATTTCTTAAGCAGATTCCGTGGACAAAGGAGATACGCAACATTCCTGAAATTGCCCGCGGCCACCACGAGAAACTGAATGGCCAGGGATATCCCGGTGGGCTGGAAGCGATGGACATTCCGCTGCCGACGCGGTTGATGACGATTGCGGATATCTTTGACGCGCTGGCCGCGGCCGACCGCCCGTACAAGGAATCGGTTTCCGTCGAGAGCGCGCTGGAGATCCTGGGGCAGATGGCGGAGAACGGTGAGATCGACGCGCAGGTGTACTCCCTTTTTGTGCAGGCAAAGGTTTACGAGCGCTGGAAGACGGACTGTTTCGAGTACTAGGAATGCGATCGCCGTCAAGGCCCGGTGCCTTGCAGGCATCTGTTACTGCGGCGCCGGGTCAGGACTTTGGCGGGGAGTGACGGCTGGACGAAGCCTTAAGCCTGCGCAAGAAGCATGGAAAAAGACGGCGCGACGAGCTCTCAGAAAATTATTCAACATAGCTGTTTACGCTGTGTTCCCAAGGGTTTCCGGCGGATGGTAGCAGGATGCTTGAGTGGGGGGCGCTTGCCAGCGGCTGGCTTGTTTGTTAAAACATAAAGAGCAAGTCACGGCGCTAGAGGCGCTGGCGCGGCGCAGGCCGTGTTTGGATATTTTGGAACCCCCCAGTCTGGTGTAGACCATTTTGCCTGCGAGCGGATGCTTGCAGCGCACCGCATCAATTGACTCAAACCTTCAAGCCGACCAGCGACGGCAGCGTGGCTGCGATAACTGCTGGCGGCAGGTTTTTACGATGTGGCAAGAACGGGATACAACTGCGAACTCAATGTGCGGCCGCCAAGAGATTTTGAAAACGGCCAAGCGGTGTGGGTTGCAAAGTACGAGCAGGTTTGATACATTCTTTCAAGTGGCAACCGGGCTGAGGAATGGGCCGGTTGCGGGATCCACTTGCCAAGGGCGAAATGCTCTGATAGGGTGAGTGAGTCAACAAAAAGGAAGTGGCACTGAGGTTGACAGAACCGGAAAGGTTCTGCTAGTCTGAGAAAGTTGCGAACGGCCCGGCCACGGGCGATACGGGAACAGAGCTTCCCGGCGGGTTTCAGCGGTAACGCAGAATACCTTTAACGATCTTTAATTTGAACGAATGACTTTTTACCGGTGCGCGATTCATCGTCGGAAGCCGGAAAAAGTCAGCAATATCGCGCGCTCCGCTTAAGAAATCGAAGCGTCGAGCGAAGGAACCCTCCACCAATCGGACTATCCTGTCGGGCACTATCGAGTGCCGGACGGACCATGCGATTGTGAATTCCGCGGGACTTTCCATGCGGTATTGCCACAAGTTTCGAGGACAGGCGATCGCAGCGTAAAGCTCGATCGTTGTTCGCCGAGTGCGCCGCCTAGTGCGGAGAACGCAATCGGATCTTTGACAACAGGTTGAACGTGCCAGTCGTGAGAAAGATACTTGAGATTTATTTCGAGTGATCTCACAAGATAAGGTTTGTCGATAGATTCTGTCGATAAACGGTCTTCCGACCTCCGTCGGAAGACAACAGGTTACAAACGAGAGTTTGATCCTGGCTCAGAATCAACGCTGGCGGCGTGCCTAACACATGCAAGTCGAACGAGAAAGTGGAGCAATCCATAAGTAAAGTGGCGTACGGGTGAGTAACACGTGACTAACCTACCCTTGAGTGGGGGA
>CAZQDD010000073.1:0-10722 GCA_964591805.1 uncultured Acidobacteriaceae bacterium
TTCCGGTGCCTGTCACTGGATCTTGTTCACATCCCTGTGGCACAGCGCTGGCGGCGATCATCGTCGGTCCGTTCGCCACAGTGGTGATTTCAACGATTGTCCTGTTTTTTCAAGCTGTTTTCCTTGGTCACGGGGGCATTACCACCATTGGGGCCAATACCGTCTCAATGGGCATTGCCGGCGGAATCTCGGGCTACCTGTTGTGGAAAATACTGCGCGCGGTCAAATGTCCTCTGTGGCTCGCGGCCGGCTTTGCCGGTCTGGTCGGCGATTTGGTGACTTATATGGTGACCGCGTTCGAGCTGGCCATTAGCTTGCATGGCAATGTCCCACTGGAGAAGCAATGGATAATCTTTTTCATGGGCTATGCACCCACGCAGGTGCCACTGGCGATCGCCGAGGCCGTATTCACTTCGGCGGTGTTGATGGCCATGCTGCACCGCCGCCCCGACCTGCTGTCCAATATCCTCCAGGAAAAGGGAGTGTGAACCATGAGCACTCAGGTCAATGTGTCGAGTAGCGTGGTCGAGGACAGCCGTTTTTTTGACGGTTTCACCAGGATGATGCTGGCGGTTTTGTTCTTCCTCCTCCTGGTCGTCTTTGCCAGTGGTAAATACATGTCGGCCCATAAAATGAAGGGCGTTGGTACTGACGACAATGTGAATAACCTCGCCTCTGTCGCTGCGCGTACAGAGCACCATCCATTTATCGAACTGCCGGGCGATGCGGAGCTTGGCGCGTTCTCGGTAGCCAACTTTTTCTGCGGTCTGATTGTCGGCTATCACTGGCTCAAGCTGTTTGGGACCAAGCCGCAGAACTCCACGAAAAAGACGGCGGACAACTAAAACATGGACCTATCACGATACACCGCTGAATCTGACAGCCCTTTGCATCACATCGACGGCCGCATCAAGACCGGGGTTTTTCTGGGCGCCGTGATACTGTCCTCGATGCTCACGCACTGGATGCTGGCTCTAGGATTATGGGTGGTCGCGGTAGGTCTCTTCCTCAGTTTACATTTCGAAGTGCGCGCCCTGCTGGTGCGTCTGCTGATGCCCCTGAGCACTGCCTCGGTGGTGTTTCTGACCGTCCTGTTCACGCAGGGCAGCCACCCGCTGTTCGTCGTTCCTCTCAAATTCCTGACTCTGACGGCCTGGCAAGAAGGTGCCATGAAGGGGTTGTTGCTGTTCATGCGCATTATGGCAGCGGTCACGCTCGCCACTCTCTTGGCCTTCAGTACGCCGATGATTGAGATACTGGAGACCCTGCGGCTCTGCAGGGTTCCTGGCGTCATCATCGATATCGCCGACATGATGTACCGCTATGTTTTCATCGTCCAGGATACCGCCCACACTATGCACCGCGCCCAGCTCAGCCGCATGGGGGACCGAGGTTCCTGGGTGCAACGCGTGGGTGATACCGGGCGAATCGCCTGTAGCATACTGATCAAATCGCTGGACCGCAGCACACGTATCTATCAAGCCATGCTGGCACGCGGTTACAGTGAGAACGCCACGGAGATGCCGTTCTTTTCCCGGCCGATCCCCGCGCGCGACAAGCTGATTGGTTGGGCGAGCGCTGCGGCAATGCTTCTGCTCGCCATTGCCAACGTCTGCTGGGCATGAAGGACGCCACATGAATCTCATCGAAATTATGGACGTCAGTTACGCCTACCGTAACGGCGACGGCCACAAGGCCCTGGACCGTCTGAGCTTGTCGATCGCCGCAGGCGAGCGCGTCGCTATCATGGGGCCAAACGGTGCAGGCAAGTCCACGTTGTTCCAGATGTTCAATGGCCTGTTGAAGCCCGATGCCGGCCAGGTAGTGGTGGATGGATTACCGGTGGTACTCAAACACCTTCCCATCGTGCGGCACAAGGTCGGCATGGTGTTCCAGGATTCGGACGACCAGTTGTTCAACGCCACGGTATACCGCGAGGTAGCGTATGGTCTGGTGAACATGAAGGTGCCACAAGACGAGTTGAAGGCCACCATCAAGTGGGCCCTGGATATGGTCGGTATGGGCGATTTTATCGACAAGACGCCGTTCAATCTCAGCGGCGGTGAGAAGAAGCGCATTGCGCTCGCCAGCGTCCTATCGATGAAGCCGCAGATCCTGGTCCTCGACGAACCGACCAGTGCCCTGGACCCCAAAAGCACCAGCAATCTGCTGGCGCTGCTCAACAAGCTCAACCACGATCTGGGCATCACGCTGGTGTTCGCCACTCACGATGTCGATATCGTGCCGCTGCTGGCCAGCCGCGTGGTGCTGATGGACCACGGCAGCATTCAGTTCAACGGTACGCCCACCGAAGTATTTCGCGAGAAGGACCTGTTGCGCCGCCTGGACCTGCGCGTGCCGCGCATCGCCCACCTCGCCGAAATCCTGATGCGTGACGGTCTGTTGCCCGCAGGCGATCTACCGCTGAGCATTGGACAAGCCAGGGGGTTGTTCAAACAGGCGCTGACCGGGTTTTCCGGTGAAAGTGAACGCTGATTTCCGAGGGAAGCTGAACGACATTCCGGGACGACGGTGACGGTGCCCACCCGGACACGATGCGTTCGTCAAGCATGTGCTGTTCCGTTGCCCAACAGACGATGTGCTTTGACATCTCGCATGGGCGGCTGGCCAAAGAAACGGCTGTACTCCCTGTTGAACTGGCTGGCACTCTCGTAGCCGACCTCAAATGCCGCGGTCGCTGCGTCCAGACCGTCATTCAGAATGCGCTGCCGGGCTGTATGCAACCGAAGGTGCTTTTGGTACTGAATGGGGCTCATGGCTGCCAGCGAGCGGAAATGTTGATGAAAGGTAGACACGCCCATACGCGCTATCGCCGCCAGGTCTTCAACTCTCAACGGCTTGGTGTAGTTCTCTCTTAGCCATCCGATAGCTTTCGCCGTCCGGCTATTCTGGTCTCCGACGGTTGCAATGGCGCGTAAATGCTTCCCCTGAGCACTGCGAAGTAAGCGGTAGAAAATCTCTCGTTGAATCAAGCTGCTGAGGAACGGAATATCCCCAGGCGTGTCTAAAAGACCTAGAAGTCGAGAGCAAGCGCCCAGCATCGCGTCGGAAGCCATCCCCACACTCATTCCATGAGCATCGGAAGACTCCTCAGGAATATCAAATTCCTCTTGGCTTAGAATCTCTCGGACTACGGACATCTCCAGTTTCAGTATCAAAGCAAGGATTGGCTCTTGCTCACTGGCCTGGATAACCTGACTGACCACCGGCAAGTCGATGGAAGTCAGTAACAGCGACGACTCGCCGCACAGGTACGTCGTCTTGCCGACGTCTATCCGCTTTTTCCCCTGAACGAACAAAATCATCCGCTGCTCGTATGTAGATGAAGCGCAGGGACTAGGCGCCGTTCGACGATATAGGATCAGACCTGGTACTGCGGTCTGCTTGACTCCTTCGTCTTGCATGTTTGCAGCGATTTTCCGCACCAGTGCAATCCGAAGGTCCGGCGATTCCTGCGTAGCATTCACTACCGCTTTGTCCTTTACCAGATGCACTCTATATAGCTCCTTCACCAATAGCGTACCGCGTAATGAAAATGGTGTGTGCACATAAATTCGTGTCTCCAGAGGATTAGGCAATCAATCCGTAGGATTTGGATACCGCTCCCGAACCAGTTTTCGATACGCTCCAGATGAAGGAGACCGACATGTGCGATCAACGTAAAGGAGATCACCGACCAGAAATGCCCAGTCGGCGTGAAGTTCTAATGGCGGGAGTTGGCCTGGTCGCAACACCGTTGCTGGCAAGTGTCGCCACGGCATTGCAGCGGCCCTGCCGCACATGAAGAAACAGAACTCGGGCCAGATCATCAATGTTTCTTCCGTTGCCGGGCATAAAGTTCGCCCAGGCAGTGTTGTGTATTCAGCCACGAAGCATGCGGTGCGAGTCATATCGGAAGGGTTGCGCCAGGAAGTGAAGCCCTACAACATTCGCACGACGGTAATCTCGCCCGGCGCAGTCGCCACGGAGCTGCCGAACAGCATCACTGAGCCGGACGTCGCCGAAAACGTCCATAAGTTTTACGAGGATTTCGCAATTCCACCCGAATCGTTTGCGCAGGCGGTTTTGTACGCCATGAGCCAACCAGACGAGGTGGACGTGAACGAGATCCTGCTCCGGCCCACACGCCAGGAGCTGTGAGGTCCTGCATGTCGGTTCGAGCGGCATCGCGACTCACTAACTGACCGAAGAAACGAACGAAGGGAGTTTAAAGATGGAAATCAAGAGAGTTGGCACTCAACCTTCCGCCAAAGGACCATCGGATTGGTTCACTGGCACAGTGCGGATCGACTCGCCCTTTCACGGCACCGGTGCGGCGCGGGTGGGTGGAGCAGTCGTTACATTCGAACCCGGCGCGCGCACTGCCTGGCACACGCACCCTCTCGGCCAAATGCTAATCGTTACCGCCGGATGCGGCTGGGTGCAGCGCGAGGGCGGTCCAGTCGAAGAGATTCGCCCTGGGGACATCATTTGGTTCGAGCCTGGCGAGAAGCACTGGCATGGTGCAACGCTCCAAACTGCAATGACTCACGTCGCCATCGCTGAGGCACTCGATGGCAAGGTCGTTGACTGGATGGAGAAGGTAAGCGACGCGGAGTACCAGGCCGGGCCGAGGGCGAGTGAGGAAAAGGGCAATGGCTCCAAGTAAGCAGGCACGCAAGAAGCACGATGAGCTTTTTCCGGGCTACGTCTCCACCTTGGCGGTGACCGACCCCGAGCTCATCGAAACCTTCGACAACTTTGCCTTTGACGAGGTACTCCGTCACGGCAGGTTGGACAACCGGACCCGGTTGATGGTGCAGCTCGCATCGATGATTGCCTCACAGGCGTTGCGCGAGTATCGCGTCATGCTCGCCGCGGCGCTCACCGTCGGGGTCACTCCGATCGAGGTCAAGGAGATCGTGTACCAAGCTGTGCCGTACGTGGGGATGGCAAAGGTCTTCAACTTCATACACGCCACCAACGAGGTGCTTACCGAGCGAGGAGTGGAACTGCCTCTTCCACCGCAATCCACCACTACGCCAGAGAACCGCGAGGAGAAGGGGCTTCAGGTCCAGGAGCAGATCATCGGCAGCGATATTGTCGAGAAGCTTTACTCCTTCTCATCCGAAGACCAGATGCATATCCAGCACTATCTGTCGGCCAACTGTTTCGGCGACCATTACACGCGCACCGGTATCGACGTGCCGACGCGCGAGTTGCTCACTTTCAGTATGCTTGTCTCACTTGGCGGATGCGACCCGCAGGTCAAAGGCCATGTCGCGGCAAACCTCAACGTCGGCAACAATCGCGCGCGACTCATCGATGTCTTGACCCAGCTGCTGCCATTCATCGGGTATCCTCGCACCCTCAACGGGCTACGGGCTGTGGATGAGGTCACTGCGCGGTGAGATTGAGTGCAGCGATACCGAACAGCAGGGAGAACCGAGTCCCGAGGCATTGGTATTCGCCAGCAGCCACGAAACGCCCCTGAGCCGCCGGAATCTCCTCAATCGGCAACTGAAGCCGACGAGCGAGAGACTCGGACTTAAGGGCGCAACTTGGCACTGGCTGCGGCACGCCAACGCCACCTTGCTCGATGCCGTGGGAGCACCACTCGGAACGGTGCAAGCTTTGCTGGGGCACGCCTCAGCGGAGATCACTCGCGAGGTGTACTTGCACGCGGTTCCGGCGGACGCAAAAAGCGCGGTCCAGAAGGTGGAAGACTTGATTGGACCCAAACGGACCCAAGTTCCGGCATGGCCGGAACCGTTGACTCTTGTAATTCAATGATTCTATGGGATTAAATGGTCGGGGAGAGAGGATTTGAACCTCCGACCCCCTGGTCCCGAACCAGGTGCTCTACCAGGCTGAGCCACTCCCCGACGATTGGAAAAGCGCGATTCTCATCGCGTTGAACGGATTATAACAGAGCAGCAAGGTCGCGCCAAAAGGCAGGTTGTGCATTTCTCCTCAGGGAGATTGTTGCTCCGCCAACGCGAGGGTGGAACGATATTTTGTTTTCACCGGGAGGTGAGCGCCAGGCTATTCTCCCAGCCACGCGTCCCCGCCCAGGTTGCAGCAGCGCGCTTCCGAGCCGCTTGCGCGGGGTTCGGCGCGGCTTGCCCTCCAGGATCATCTACAACCGGCGCGATTGGTTGCCCTGCAGAGCCTGCGGGAGTGCAACCCCTACGCGGTTCTGCCAGCCGGCAAGACGGTGACGGACTCGGCATACTTCCGGACTTCATTCTTCCGGGTTTCTGTCCCGCAGGTCGGCGATCCTCAGCCGCCGATCTTGCCCAATCCGACTCCTATGACATAGGTCACGATTCCCTCTACGGCACCCACCGCGGTCATCTCAAAACCGCTGCCCCACCAGGAACGGATCGTGATCAGCGACTTTGCCGCGCCCACTGCAAAGTGCGCCGCCAACGATATGACGGCCGAAGAAATTACCGCCGGATATCCACTCAAAAAGAAAAAAGGAATGATGGGCACAAAGGCGCCGACTGCGGTGGAGAGTGCGCCGGAACAAGCCGAGGTCACGGGATTGCTCAACGCTTCTGCGGTTACGTTCAGGCGTTCCGCAGACAGCGCGCGCAGCATCTGCTCGGGATTCCTCGCGATGTGCTCCACAACCCGGTCGGCATCTTCCTGTGGCAATCCCTTGACCTGGTAATAAAGTGAGAGCAACTCGCGAGCTTCGAGATTATTCATCTGCAGCGCCTCGCGTTCGCGCGCCACCTCGGCCTCGTAGATTTCTGCTTCGCTCTTGGCTGCAAGGTAGGCTCCGGAGCCCATGGACAGGGCGCTCGCAATCATGCCGGCAATTCCCGCCAGAAGCACATAATGCGAGTTGCCCAGGGTTGCGCCGGAAACTCCGGAGACAATTCCAAAGATTGCGCCAAGCCCGTCGTTGACTCCGTAGATCGCGTCGCCAATCCAGCCGGCGGCCTGCTTGCCGGTGTCGGATCGCTTGGCGAGCAGTTCAGCAATGACTAATTTCGGATCGGCCTTTACCTGGGCGAAGGCTGCCGCCGGGTAGTGATTGCGGATCAGGTCGCCGAGCTCATGATAGTGCACCTGCTCGTCCTGGATGACCTGGTGCAGGATGTCGATGCTGGGCTGGTCACCGAGTTCGATCAGTTGTTTTCCGTAGCGCGCAATGTCCCGGCTCTCGTCGATCTCCAGGCGGCGCAGAGCCATGCCTGGGCCGCCCACGCGGTTTGCCAGGCTGTCGGCGTCGCCCGCGGCCCGGCCGTCATAAAGCGGCACGCTGCCACCCAATTCCTGGATACGCTTGGCCCACAGCGCAGCATGCCGGGCTTCGGCGTCAGCCAGGTTGCGCAGGATACGCCTGCGGATTGGGTCCGAATCGCGCTCGGAGAATGCGTTGTAGGTGTGGAAGCCGCGCATCTCGGCCTGCCAATTCTCCGAAAGCGCGTCCAGAATCTTGCCTGTAACGGGGCTTGTCATCACCCGCCATCATACCTTTGGCAGCCCGGCGAGACAATTTAGTTCCTCTCCGGCAGCCCGCAAAGCGTCACTTACAGCCGTTTCGCGGGGCCGGGCCGCACCATCTTCGCGGGATCAACCACGCGGTCGAACTCTGCTTCGCTCACGTAGCCCAACTCCAGCGCTGCCGCCTTCAGCGTCAGATCCTTCTCCATCGCATGGTGAGCGATCTGGGAAGCCTTGTCGTAGCCGATCACCGGCGCCAGCGCGGTCACCAGCATCAGGGAACGCTCGACGCTCTCCTTCAGCTTGCGCAGGTTCGGCTTCGTTCCTTCCACCAGGAACCTGCGGAAGTTCGTGCACCCATCCGCCAGGAGCGTGATCGAGTGGATGAGGTTGTAAATCATCAGCGGCTTATAGACGTTCATCTCCAGGTAGCCGCCGGCGCCGCCAAAACCCACGGCAACGTCGTTCGCCATCACCTGCACGGCGATCATGGTGAGCGCCTCCACCTGGGTCGGGTTCACCTTTCCCGGCATGATCGAGGAGCCAGGCTCGTTCTCCGGAATCATCAACTCCGCAAAACCAGCCCGCGGCCCGCAAGACATCAGGCGAATGTCGTTGGCAATCTTGTACAGTGAAACCGCCGCCGTGCGCAACGTGCCGGAAAGTTGCACCAGCGCATCGTGCGAGCCCTGCACGGCGAACTTGTTCGGCGCGGTGACAAAGGGCAGTCCCGTCATGCGCGCAATCTCGGCTGCGGCAGCCTCGGCAAAACCCTCCGCGGCGTTGATCCCGGTGCCCACCGCCGTGCCGCCCAGCGAGAGTTGGTACACCCCCTTCAGCGCATCGCCGATGCGTTCCAGGTCGTCGGCCAGCAGGGTCGCATACCCGGACCACTCCTGTCCGAGGGTGAGCGGTGTTGCATCCTGCATGTGGGTACGCCCGATCTTGATAATGTCCTTCCACGCTTCGGACTTTGCCGCAATCGCATCGTGCAGCGCCCCTAGCGCCGGGATCAGCTTTTGTTTCACCTGCAAGGCCGAGGCAATGTACATGACCGAGGGAAACGTGTCATTGGACGACTGTGACATGTTGACCTGATCGTTGGGATGAACCGGAACCTTGCTGCCCAGCGCCGTCCCGGCCAATTGCGAACAGCGGTTGGAGATGACCTCGTTGACGTTCATGTTGAACTGGGTGCCGCTGCCGGTCATCCAGACGTGCAGCGGAAACATCTCCCGGTGCTGCCCCGCCAGAATCTCATCGCAAACCCGTCCGATCAATCCGTGCGCCTCGTCGCTCAAGCGCCCGCCGGCATGGTTGGCGTTGGCGCAAGCTTTTTTCAGCACGGCGTAAGCCGGGATCATCTCGCTCGGAATCAGATCCCTGCCGATGCTGAAGTACTCGATCGAGCGCTGTGTCTGGGCTCCCCAAAGCTTGTCGGCGGGAACCTGGATTTCTCCCATGCTGTCGCGTTCCGTTCGCATTTCGTTCATCGTGATTGCTCCGCTTCTCTTCTGCTTTGCGCCGCAGCCTGGGCCGGATTACCTCCCATGCAGTGAGCGGCCCCTCCCTGCTGCTGGCGCCGGACAGACGCGCGCGATCCAGGTGTCCAGGGCGAACCATCCCGGTCCAAAGATCAGCACCAGCACGGCGGCAAAGAGGAACGTGTATGGATCGGCGCCGTAGAATTTTCCGGGATTGCTGATCACGGACTGCAGCGCTTCCCGGTCCGCCGTAAAATAGGCGACCATCATGTTCACGGTGAGCACCAGTCCCGTCAGGCGCGACCCCAGCCCCAGGATCAGCAGCAATCCGCCGCAAAACTCAACCAAGCCGACAAACAATGCAGTCGGCCCCGGCGCCGGGATCCCCAAGTTTGTAAAGAACTGCGTCATCTGCGCCAGGTGGTGCAGTTTTCCCCATCCCGTCTGCATGAACTGCCAGCCCCAGTATAGCCGCACCAGGAGAAGAAACGGTGACTGCGCCAGGGAAGTGAGCGAGGTGAACCAGCCGCACGCGCCGGCAAGCCTGCCCGTGATGGTCTTCGGACTCATAATGGCGCCTCGCTTTGCATTTGCCCTGGGTTGCAGAACCAGCCGAGGGCGGCAAAGAGCGCGAAACTATCGTGGATATGTTGCTGGCATTGTTCCGGGGTAAGGGTTGATTCCGCGTAGGCGGCATCGATCGCGCCGGCGATCGATGCTCCCTGGGCGACCGCGTTCAACAGCCGGAACATTTCGGCGTCGATTCTCTTGTAATGCACCACCAGCTCAAAGCGATGAATCGCCAGGTACAGCGGGGTCGCCGACGCCGCCCGCCGTATCCTCCGGGAGGCAAGCGACCGCGGCACACCGCCCGTCCGTTTGGCGGCTGCGCGCACCTCCGGCAGCAGGGTATCGATTTCGTGCCTGCTTTCAACCAGCCGCAAATGGGGCTGTAGCTGCATCGTGCTGTCGGGCCCGAGGGCGGCAACACCGGCGGGGCTCAGGGATTCATACCCGGCGGCGTCAAACGACTCGATCTCCGCCCACTCCAGCTTTGCCATGTCCAGCGCAATGCGGAAATGCGGCCCGGCCAGCGCCGGATTGCGCTCCATCCAACTGGCAAGATTCCTGCCCAGATCGCGCATGGTGAAGGACTCGGACGGGCAATCCTCCAGATAGCGGCGGCGCAGGCGGTCGAACTGCCTGGCGCCCAGCAGCGCGCGCACTCCGGGAAAATCCTCGCTGAATGCTTCCAGCACGCGAGACCAGTAGGAGCGGTTATAGATCTCAAGGCGCTCAAAACTGCTGAGCCGTGAATTCGGCTTCACCAGCGCGATGCCGTCTTCGGAGCCGCGCTTCATGTTGTCGCGCCAGCTCAGGGGCCGCATCACGGCCCGCGCCATGGTGCGCTGGAACTCCAGCAGCGCGGTCATGATTGCACTCCAACCAGTTGACGCTCACCCGCTGCGCTGGCCTCGCGGATGACCGCGTCCAGATACTTCCTGGCCTTCAACGCCTCGTTGTGAACTTCTTCAAAGGGAGGAATGCGGTCGTCCCACTCGAGCAGCGTGGCCGTCGGTCCGGTGCGTTTCAGGGCGCGCTCGTAGAGCTTCCACACCGGATCGATCACCGGGTGATCGTGAGTATCGAGAACAAAGCGTTCGTAGCGCGAGTGTCCCGCAATGTGCATCTGCGCCACGCGCTCGGCCGGGATGTAGTCCACGTACTCCGCGGGATCGAACTCGTGATTGATCGAGCTGACGTAGATGTTGTTGAC